>NZ_JBQAHM010000003.1:0-608784 GCF_051916885.1 Bacillus cereus group sp. MYBK14-1
GTTCAAGGTAACACAGGTGCTACTGGTGCCACTGGCGCTACTGGACCTCAAGGCGTTCAAGGTAACACAGGTGCTACTGGTGCCACTGGCGCTACTGGACCTCAAGGTGTTCAAGGTAACACAGGTGCTACTGGTGCCACTGGCGCTACTGGACCTCAAGGTGTTCAAGGTAACACAGGTGCTACTGGTGCCACTGGCGCTACTGGACCTCAAGGTGTTCAAGGTAACACAGGTGCTACTGGTGCCACTGGCGCTACTGGACCTCAAGGCGTTCAAGGTAACACAGGTGCTACTGGTGCCACTGGCGCTACTGGACCTCAAGGTGCTCAAGGTAACACAGGTGCTACTGGTGCCACTGGCGCTACTGGACCTCAAGGTGTTCAAGGTAACACAGGTGCTACCGGTGCCACTGGACCTCAAGGTGTTCAAGGCAACACAGGTGCTACTGGTGCCACTGGCGCTACTGGACCTCAAGGTGTTCAAGGTAACACAGGTGCTACTGGTGCCACTGGCGCTACTGGACCTCAGGGTGCTCAAGGTAACACAGGTGCTACTGGTGTCACTGGCGCTACTGGACCTCAAGGTGTTCAAGGTAACACAGGTGCTACCGGTGCCACTGGACCTCAAGGTGTTCAAGGCAACACAGGTGCTACTGGCGCTACTGGACCTCAAGGCGTTCAAGGTAACACGGGTGCTACCGGACCTCAAGGCATTCAAGGACCAACGGGTGCTACCGGCGCTACTGGTATAGGAGTTACTGGACCTACTGGACCTTCTGGTGGACCTACCGGACCTACTGGGCCTACTGGACCTAGCTTCCCTATAGCAACAATTGTTGTAACAAACAATATTCAGCAAACAGTACTGCAATTTAATAACTTTATTTTTAGTACTGCAATTAACGTAAACAATATTATCTTCAACGGCACAGATACAGTTACTGTTATTAACGGTGGTATTTATGTAATTAGCGTATCCATTTCTACAACTGCGCCAGGATGCGCTCCACTCGGAGTAGGAATTTCAATTAATGGAGCAGTCGCAACTGATAATTTCTCTTCAAATTTAATAGGCGACTCACTTTCATTTACTACAATCGAAACATTAGCAGCTGGTGCAAGAATTTCTGTTCAATCTACTCTTAATGAGATTACGATCCCTGCGACAGGAAATACTAACATCCGCCTTACTGTATTTAGAATCGCTTAAATTTCATGATATATTGTTTATGACAAATAAAAAAAGAGCGAGGAAACTCGCTCTTTTTTTGTTATGTACAATAATTCATTACTATTCTAATTCAATTGAAACATTTTTTTGTGGTACAAATGTGGAAATTGCATGTTTATAAATAAGCTGCTGCTTACCTTCTGTTTCCAGCAGGACTGTAAAATTATCAAATCCTTTAATTAGTCCACGAAGCTGGAAACCATTTAATAAGTACAGCGTAACAAACGTATTTTCTTTACGGAGTTGATTTAAAAACTGATCTTGAATATTGATTGATTGCTTCATGTCGAATCCTCCTCTTTTTCTCTACTTACTATTATTCGACTTTACTTGTAACTTTCCTTCTATGTATCGTAAAATTTCTGACGTTTTTTCACCGTCTGTAACATCAAACCACGTGACATCCATTTTATTACGGAACCACGTTAATTGACGTTTTGCATAACGACGCGAATTCGTCTTTAATTGTGACACCGCATCTTCTAAAGAGGCTCGATTCTCAAAATAATCATAGATTTCTTTATATCCAATCGCTTGAATAGATTGACAATCTCGTATCCCTCTATTATACAGCCCTTCTACTTCCTCTAATAGGCCTTGTTCCATCATCAAATCCACTCGTAAGTTAATGCGATCGTATAGCATTTCTCGATCCATTGTCAAGCCAATTAATGAAACATCATAGAGTAACTCTTTTTCTTGTTTCTCAATTTGTTCACTCATTTTTTCACCCGTCGTGTGGAAAATTTCTAACGCCCGAATGACACGTCGTACATTATTTGCATGAATACGCTCCGCACTTTCTGGATCTACTTCTTGCAATTTTTTATGTACATATTCCACACCGCGTTCTAAAGCTAACTTTTCCATTTGCTCTCGGTATATCACATCACCAGCATCATCTGTAAACTGATAATCGAATAAAACAGATTGTATATAAAGACCGGTCCCACCAACTATAATTGGTAATTTACCACGTTCTGTAATTTCTCGAATATGCTTGCGAACACGTTCTTGAAATTCCGCGACAGAAAATGAATCTTCCGGATTTTTTATATCGATCATATAATGTGGAATTCCGTCCATCTCTGCTTTTGTTACCTTTGCGGTTCCAATATCCATCGTTCGATAGATCTGCATGGAATCACCACTAATAATTTCACCGTTCAACGCTTTGGCAAGATCGATACTTAACTTCGTCTTTCCAACAGCAGTTGGTCCAATGATGACAGCAACTTTTTCACGTTGCACTTCTCCCATATCATTCAACTCTCTTTATGTAATATACTCCATCTATTGATTATACCCAATCTTACCAATTTTAACGGCATGATTGCAAGTTCTTTCATTTCGGTACATGAAATTATACAGAAAAAAGAACATAGTTTGTCCAATTCTGCATATACATGATAAAAATAGTTTCGAGAGGATGAGTTAACTATGAAACAATCCACCATCAATTTTTCATCTTTGACAAAAGAACTCATTTTAGCCACTTCTACAAAAGAACAAAATTGTTCACAAGAGGAATTATACTTCGCCCTAAATTGTTTACTACGGGCTTTTCATTCTACTCTCCATGAAACAACATTACATCCAGAAAATAAAAATACAGAATATATACAAACGCAATTTTGCAGTGCATATAAAATTATTACAGGTAAAACTATTTATCCATTTCAATAATCCATAAAAAGCGGCTGCTTACATAGTTTCAAGCAACCGCTTTTTATATTAATATCGATAACCTATTGTATAACTTTCACTTTTACAGATTTGCGCCCCCAGCTATTAGCACTACCATCTGAACCGACTAATACATCAATACGATTTCCTTTAATCGCACCACCGGTGTCTCCAGCAATCGCTTCTCCATATCCTTCTACCCATACTTTTGATCCAAGCGGAATTACTTTCGGATCAACAGCAATTACTTTCATATTTGGATTTGCTGTTAAATCATGCCCCATTGCAGTTAATACACGACCACCATACGAACCATTCTCACTCGGATCTGCTGTATATGCCGTCGCTTCTACTGTAATTTCACGACCACCAGTAGGCGCACTTGTTTCAGTAGATTTTGCAACTGGTTTTGCAGCCGGTTTTTCTTTTACCACAGGTTTACTTGATTCTACATTCTTAATAGAATCGTTACTCTTAACAGACTCTTTATTCTTAACTACTGTATTATTTTTAACTGGCGTATTTGTTCTAGCTGGCGCTTCTTCTTGAGCTACAACCTCTTTCTTTTCGATTACAGGTGCTGTTCCTGTTAAAAATGGCACGTGAACATATCCAACTTTTCCATTGTAGTCGAATTGTAACCATTCATTTTGAACTTGATTCGTCGTTTCAATCACATCATTTTTATTAAGTTTACCTAAAATTTCAGAATCAGTATTCGCTCCAGCACGAACATTTAATACGCCCGCCGTTACATAATATGTGCTCTTTGTAAAATCGGCACTTACAAACGCTTCCTTACCGTTCAACTTAATTTTTGTCCATCCATTTTCTGTATTTATAACATCTAGTGTATTCCCACTGAACACTTTACCTACAAGCTTTGCCTCTACATTTGGGTTTTCTCTAACATTTAATACGTCTGTTGTTACAATTGTTTCCGCTTTAGCAGAACCCGCAAAAATCCCAAGACCAAAAACTGCTGCTGTTGCTATACCTAATAATTTTTTCATGAATAGCCTCCATTTGCTTTGTTTTCGTATTTTCATTATAGCAACAGATTTTTAGAATTTTTAGAAATCACACAATTACAAAGCATTCGTAATATACGATTAACGAGTTGTAACATAAATTTCCATATTAATAAAATGCATTTCTAATACAATCTCCAGTGGTTTTCATATATTTTTCATATACGAGCACAAGAACTTTTTTCCAGAAAAAATTACAGTGTTACTTTTTTGTTACAAAAAATTCACAATTCGTTACATCTTTTACCAAAAAACATCAATATTCAATTGTTAACCTATTTTTTTTGTAATAAAAAGAGAGCAGCTACTAAAAACTGCTCTCTTTTTATTTGTTATTGAACTTTCTTTTTCCAAACACCTAGCATAACAGCCGAGACAATTGTTCCAATTAATATAGAGAAAATATATAGTAACGGTTTATTTACTAACGCTATTACAAATAATCCACCATGCGGTGCCGGTAATGTAATTTGGAATAACATAGATAACGCACCTGCAATACTTGAACCAACAACACAACTTACGATTACTCGAACCGGATCTGCAGCTGCAAACGGAATCGCACCTTCTGTAATGAACGACGCTCCCATAATATAATTTGTTAAACCAGATTTACGTTCCGCTTCTGTAAACTTTGATTTAAAGAATGTAGTTGCGAATGCAATCGCAAGTGGTGGTACCATCCCACCAGCCATAACTGCTGAGTGCACTCCAAAATTCTGCGCTTCTATTGCAGCAATACCAAACGTAAATGCCGCTTTATTAATTGGCCCCCCCATATCAATTGCCATCATACCACCTAAAATAAGACCTAGTAATATAGCATTCGTACCGTTTAAACCATTTAACCACCCTGTCAACATTTCATTTAATGCTACTACAGGCGGAATTACTACTTTTTGCATTACAACTCCTGTAATCAATAATCCAAAGACTGGATATAACAATACAGGTTTAATTCCTTCTAATTGTACTGGTAGTCCTGAAAATAATCTTTTCAACCCTAAAACAACATATCCAGCTAAGAAACCAGCAATTAATCCACCTAAAAATCCAGCATTCGCATTCGCCGCTAAAAATCCACCTACAACACCAGGCATAAAACCAGGACGATCAGCAATAGAACTTGCAATAAATCCAGCTAAAATTGGTACAAGGAATAAAAACGCACCTGTTTTTCCTCCACCAATTGACATGAACAATTCAGCTAAAGGACCTTCCGCCTTTATACCACCAAACGAAAACGCTAGCGCTATTAAAATCCCGCCACCAACAACGAATGGAAGCATATTACTTACACCGCTCATTAAATGCTTATAAATTCCTAATCCTTTTTCTCCCTCAATACTTTCTGATTTCCCGTCCTCTTTTACACCTTTAAAGATTGGTGCATCTTGTTTGACAGCTCGCTTAAGCAGATTTTCCGTTTTTCGAATCCCATCAGCAACTGGCACTTGAATGACATGTTTACCAGCAAAACGATTCATTTCTACTTGTTTATCCGCCGCAACAATAATAGCTGTTGCACGTTCAATATCCTCTTTCGTTAAACCGTTTTTAATACCTGTTGATCCGTTTGTTTCAACTTTAATCGCTATTCCTAACTCTGTCGCTTTTGCTTTTAAGCTATCCGCTGCCATATATGTGTGAGCGATTCCAGTTGGACAAGCTGTAACAGCAAGTACGTACGGTTCATTTCCTTCTGGTTTTGCGACTTCAATCTCTTCTTCTTTTTCATTCTCTTTTTCATCAAATAGTTGAAGAAGCTCACTTTCATCCTTTGCTTCTAATAGTTGCTTGCGAAATCCTTCATCCATTAATAATGTCGATAAACGAGACAACGTTTCTAAATGAGTATTATTCGCTCCTTCACTTGCAGCAATCATAAAGAATAAGTGTGCTGGCTGTCCGTCAAGCGACTCATAATTGATACCGCTTACACTTCTACCAAAACAAATCGATGGTTGTTTAACAGCCTTTGTCTTCGCATGAGGTATTGCAATACCTTCCCCTATTCCAGTCGTACTTTGGGCCTCCCGCTTTAAAATAGCTTCTTTAAATTCCGTTTTACTATTTAAACGATTTGCCCCGCTTAATTTCTCAACTAATTCATCTATGACAGCTTCTTTATTTGAAGCTGTCAAATCCATAATGACTGTATCCCTTTTTAATAGTTCTGTAATTTTCATATGTTGCTTCCCCCTATCGCTTAGCTACAATTACTTGCGACAATAATTCTTCTACTTTTTCCTTCTTACATAAATCAGCTGAAAATGCTGTTGCACTCCCTGTTGCAACGCCGTATTGAAATGCCTTTTCAATATCTTTTGTCTGTTCATATTTGCCTACAAACCCTGCAACAAGAGAATCCCCGGCCCCAACTGAATTAATTACAACACCTTTTGGAACAGTCGCTTCATATATACCTTCTGCCGTAAATAATAAAGCTCCCTCTCCAGCCATCGATACGATAACGTGTTTTACACCTTGTTCAATTAATTTTCTTCCATAAGGTAAAACGTCCTCTACTGTTGAAAGCTCCACTCCAAACAACTCACCAAGTTCATGGTGGTTTGGCTTAATTAAAAATGGCTTATTTTTAATTACATGTTGCAGTGCACTTCCACTTGCATCTACTACTACACGAATACCTTTTTCAGCTCCAAACGCAGCAATTGATTCGTAAAAGGTACTTGGAATAGAAACTGGTACACTCCCAGCAAGTACAACACAATCTCCAGGTTGCATACTCTCAATTTTTTTCATTAACTGTTCGAACTGCTCTTTTGTTACAATAGGACCTTGGCCATTTAATTCTGTTTCTTCTTCCCCTTTTATTTTCACATTAATGCGAGTATCTT
The DNA here is from genome assembly GCF_051916885.1 of Bacillus cereus group sp. MYBK14-1. NCBI lineage: Bacteria > Bacillati > Bacillota > Bacilli > Caryophanales > Bacillaceae > Bacillus > Bacillus cereus group sp. MYBK14-1. The sequence continues at coordinate 6,809 of NZ_JBQAHM010000003.1, forward strand.
CATCTACTTGGACGAAGTTTGTTGTTACACCTTCCGTCTGTAATACCTCTTTAATAAATTGACCAGTAAATCCACCAGTAAATCCAAGTGCTATATTTTTAACACCTAAACGCTGAAGAACACGAGAAACATTAATTCCTTTTCCTCCAGGAAACTTCATATCTTTTTCCGCTCGATTTATTGTTCCTAAATCAAAGGAAGAAACTTGCACTACATAATCAATAGATGGGTTTAAAGTAACTGTATAGATCATTGTTTATCAGCCTCAATTACATTGGTTTGTTGTTTATATTTTTCTAAATCAATTTCTAAATGGTTTGTAATAATATTTGCATCTTCAACATTTGCAATTTTCGCAAACGCAACTTCTGAAAACTTACTTTCATCAATTAAGAAATATCCTTCGTTTGCTAATGTTAATGCCATTTGTTTTAAGAGCGCTTCTTCTGGATCTGGCGTTGTAAAGCCAAGCTGTTCATGTACACCATTTGCACCTAAAAAACATTTATCAAAACGATACTTCTGCATACTTTCCTGTGCCATAGCACCGATTAAAGCTTTCGTCCTACTCTTCATCATTCCGCCTAGTAAATACGCACGAATATTATTTTCAACTAAAGCTTCAATATGCATAAGTCCATTCGTAACGACAGTAACATCTTTATTTATTAAAAATGGAATCATTTCAAATGTTGTACTTCCTGCATCTAAATAAATACAATCACCTTGTTCAATAACGCTAGCCGCATACTTAGCAATTTGTTGTTTTATTTGAATGTTTTTGGATGATTTTTCGACCATCGTTGGTTCTTGCCCTTTTCCTGTTAAAACAGCGGCACCACCATGAACTCTTTTTAATAACCTTTGCTTTTCCAATTGTGCTAAATCACGGCGAATTGTCGACTCAGAGCTTTCTGTTCTTTCAACTAATTGCTGTAATTTTACAACTTTCTGTTCTTTTACAAGTTGCAATATCATTTGATGACGTTCAGGAGTTAACATTTTATTCACCTCTTCTTTGATTACAGTATAATGAAAACGGTCACAAAAATCAACCATAAACAATCAAAAATAATCAAAAACATCCACAAACATTTATAAACAGCAAAAAAAGAAACCTATTCGATCAAACAATCAAATAGATTTCTTTTCTAAATTCACTTATAAAGAAGCTTTATATATACTTAAAACATCATCTTTATTTAATTTTTTAAAGTTACCAAATTCACCATACGCCATCGCTTTATCCGCCATTAAATCAATTTCATTTTCTCCAATAGCGTAATCAGATAATGTTACTGGCGCCTCAATTGAAGTCCAAAATTGACGTAACGCCTGAATTCCTTCTAACGCAATTTCTCGATCAGTCTTTCCATCTGTTTCTACATTGAATACTCGAATAGCAAACTGTTTAAAACGACTTACATTTCCCTCTACAACATGCTTCATCCAGTTCGGGAATAAAATCGCAAGGCCACCCCCGTGTGGTATATCATGAACAGCAGAAACTGCATGCTCAATATTATGAGTCGCCCAATCTCCTTTTACTCCCATTGCTAAAATGCCGTTTAACGCCATAGTACCACAATATAAAATAGTTTCTCTATGCTCATAATTTTCTAAATCACTTAAAAGCTTAGGAGCTGTCTCAATTACTGTTTTTAAAACAGCTTCACAATAACGATCTTGTAGTTCTGTATTCGTTCCATGATGGAAATATTGTTCTAATACGTGCGACATAATATCTACCATACCGTAAATTGTTTGATCTTTCGGTACAGAAGTAGTATGAACTGGATCTAAAATCGAAAACTGCGAGAAAGTAACCGGGCTACCCCATCCATACTTTTCATTCGTTTCCCAGTTTGTAATTACCGAGCCTGCATTCATTTCAGATCCTGTTGCTGCAAGAGTAAGTACAGTACCAAATGGTAATGCCTCATTAGCAAATGTTTTTTTCGTTACAATATCCCATACATCTCCATCGTACTTACTACCAGCTGCAATTGCCTTCGTACAGTCGATTACACTTCCTCCACCAACTGCTAAAATAAATTCAACACCATTCTCTTTACAAATTTGAATCCCTTTCTTTACAGTTGATACACGTGGATTCGGTTCAACACCTGTTAATTCAAATACTTCTGCATTAATATCCTTTAAAATAGAAATTACATTATCATAAATACCGTTTCTTTTAATGCTGCCTCCCCCGTATACGAGAAGAACTTTTTTACCGAACTGTGGAATTTCAGTTTTTAACTGTTCTAATTGACCTTTACCGAAAATAAGTTTCGTTGGATTACGAAATACAAAATTTTGCATATTTCTTTACCATCCCTTCTATATGAAAAGCAACTATACTTTTGTATACCATATTTTTTTCATTTCACAAAAATATTTGCTTAATAAAAAAATCCCAGCCTACAGGCTGAGATTTTTTTATTGGTAATAAGGTGAGATCATTAAGTAAACAATAACACCAGATAAACTTACATATAACCAAATCGGCATCGTCCAACGTACAATTTTACGGTGACGTGTTAATTGATTTGTAAAACCAAATACAAGCGCAAACAATGCAAGTGGTACGATAATTGCTGCTAGGATAATATGTGTAATTAAAATGATGAAATACACATATTTAATGAATCCTTCTCCGCCAAAATGTGTTGCCGGTGCTAAGTAATGATACGATAAATACGACACACAAAATAGTAAAGTTGTCGTAAATGCTGCAAGGATAAAACCACGATGCATTTTCACATTCTTTTTAATGATAGAGAATAACGCTGCTAATAAAAATACGAACGTAAAGCTATTAAAAATCGCGTTTAACATTGGTAAAATCGTTACATCAAAATGTACTTCTCCTTCATAGCCAACAGGTCCAAAGAACAAAAATAAAATAATCGCATTTACAATTACAGAAAGCGTTATCACAATAGGAGCATAGCTTTTCTGATTTGTTGATTGATCCACCAAAATGGTCACTCCCTCTTCCTTCAAGTATGTATACATAACCTCACTATTTTAACATATTATTCACAGTGTAAATGTGACAATAGTTTGACACAGCAAGACCAGACAAAGAAAAAAATCCTTCTTAATAAAACTTCTTAAGAAGGATTTTATCGCTTTATTATTCAAATAACAATGCGATTAGTTTTTGTTAAAAAATGTATCGCTATATGCTTGAAAAATTTCAGACACTTGATATCCCATTAATGAAATTGCTGTTAATGAAAAGAAACCAATCATAAGAAATCGAAACCACATATAAATCTCCTCCTTGTATTTAGCTTAAAAAACATTCGCTATATTACAAGTTGAGTGGCACTCTTCATCGTCACTTTCCTTTTTCCTTACAATTGCTGTAATAAATCGAATCATAAAGAAAACTACAAAAGGAAATTGTTCGTAATTCACATTGGCATAGTTTAGCAACGGCTCGCGCTGCACATCGAACGGAGATGAGAAGGAATAGAACATACCTTGCTCTTCCATATATACAATTACAATTTTCATGCAAAATACGATTCCTAGAAACGAAACAATATCTTGCCATTCTGTCGTATATAACAGGTTATACAGCTCTAATACGTACTCTTCCATCATCATCCCCCCTTCCTTTTTTACCATTTTGCTCGCCTTCGTATAAAAAGTCAAGAAAAAAGTTTATATTCACTATGACAATAGTAATTACTTGTTTCTATGATTATATATGATTCTTTTATAGCAATGATTGGGTGTAACTCTCTTCGAAAATAAGAAAATTAGAATCGAACAGATTCCTCATTCTTACTTTTAGGATGCAAAACTGTGATATTTTTATTTCTATTAAAAATAAAATAAGAAAGTATGATAAGAACAGTAACAAACATTGTTAAAAATGCTTGTGAACGTAAAGTATCAATTACGAACATCGCAACTAAAACTGCTATAATAGCAGCAATTGTAACATACGTTACATACGGAAAAAGCCACATTTTCACTTTCAAATTTTGTTGTTCTACTTTCCCCATTTTTTTACGCATCTTTAAATGCGAAACTGCAATAACGAGATAAACTAGTAACGCAATCCCGCCAGATGCATTCACTAAAAACAAAAAGACTTTATCTGGAGAAATGTAACTAAACACAACTCCAATATAAGCGAAGAAAGTTCCAAATAAAACCGCTCGAACGGGAACACCACTACTGTTCAATTTTAAAAATGACTTTGGAGCATCTCCTCTTTCTGCCATTGAAAAAAGCATTCTTGAATTTGTATATAAGCCTGAATTTAAGCAAGAAAGTACAGCTGTTAAAACGATAAAATTCATAATTTGTGCTGCCGCTGGTATTCCTATATGTTCAAGTACAGCTACAAATGGACTTTTTAATATGTTTGCTGAATTCCATGGCAGTAGCGTAACAACTACCGCTATAGACCCAATAAAAAATACAAGAATACGCCAAATCACAGTGTTTGTTGCTGTTTTTACTGCTTTTACAGGTTCTGCAGATTCACCTGCGGCTACTGCTACAATCTCTGATCCCATAAATGAAAATATAACAACAGTAATTCCAAGCAGGACCGAACTTATACCGTTTGGCATAAATCCACCTTGTCCAATTAAATTCGAAGTGCCGGGTGCTTCTGTTCCTGAAACAAATCCTAAAATAACAGCAAGACCTAGACAAAGGAACAAAACAATACTTATTACTTTAATAAAAGAAAACCAATATTCAAACTCTCCAAATGATTTCACCGAAAAAACGTTCGTCAGCGTTAATAAAATTGTTAATATTAAACTTAATAACCAAAGCGGTATTTGTGGAATCCAATATTGGATAATACCAGCACCTGCTGTGGCTTCTATTGCAATAACAATTACCCAAAAAAACCAGTATAACCAGCCTATTGTATAACCCGCCCAAGGACCAATCGCTTCTCTTGCATACGTTGCAAATGAACCACTTGTCGGATTAACAGCTGCCATTTCTCCTAGCATTCTCATGACGAAAATGACTAGAAGTCCTGCTAATGCATATGAAACGATAGAACCTGGTCCTGCCGAATGTACAACTGCACCACTTCCAACAAACAAACCAGCCCCTATTACGCCGCCAATTGAAATCATTGTAATGTGGCGTATTTTGAGGTCTTTCTTTAGATTTTTATCCAAATCTTGTACATCCCCTTCCAAACTAAATTTTGAAACTTATGTAAGAGTACTGTGCGAAAGATTTTGTTCTATACGTTAAAATATATCAAAATATTCTGAATTTAACAATTACAATTCAACCTTCTTCAAAAATTATTACATTAGGTTTAATACTTTCCCATACACAATTGTTGAGAAAATTATAGTCCCTTTACAAAAGAAAGAATTTTCAGATATTATTAAATAAACAAGATTATACATCTAGACAACTTTTTGTATAGGAGTGTTGATATGTTAAACAAGTTCAAATTTTTTTGTTGTATTTTAGTAATGTTCTTACTTCTACCGCTATCTCCTTTCCAAGCACAAGCAGCAAACAATTTAGGTTCAAAATTACTCGTTGGATATTGGCATAACTTTGATAACGGTACTGGCATTATTAAATTAAAAGACGTTTCACCAAAATGGGATGTAATCAATGTATCTTTTGGTGAAACTGGTGGTGATCGTTCCACTGTTGAATTTTCTCCTGTGTATGGTACAGATGCAGACTTCAAATCAGATATTTCTTATTTAAAAAGTAAAGGAAAGAAAGTAGTTCTTTCAATAGGTGGACAAAATGGAGTCGTTTTACTTCCTGACAATGCCGCTAAGGATCGTTTTATTAATTCCATACAGTCTCTAATCGATAAATACGGTTTTGATGGAATAGATATTGACCTTGAATCAGGTATTTACTTAAACGGAAATGATACTAATTTCAAAAATCCAACTACTCCCCAAATCGTAAATCTTATATCAGCTATTCGAACAATCTCAGATCATTATGGTCCAGATTTTCTATTAAGCATGGCTCCTGAAACAGCTTATGTTCAAGGCGGTTATAGCGCATATGGAAGCATATGGGGTGCATATTTACCAATTATTTACGGAGTGAAAGATAAACTAACATACATTCATGTTCAACACTACAACGCTGGTAGCGGGATTGGAATGGACGGTAATAACTACAATCAAGGTACTGCAGACTACGAGGTCGCTATGGCAGATATGCTCTTACATGGTTTTCCTGTAGGTGGTAATGCAAATAACATTTTCCCAGCTCTTCGTTCAGATCAAGTCATGATTGGGCTTCCAGCAGCACCAGCGGCAGCTCCAAGTGGTGGATACATTTCGCCAACTGAAATGAAAAAAGCTTTAAATTATATCATTAAAGGAGTTCCGTTCGGAGGAAAGTATAAACTTTCTAACCAGAGTGGCTATCCTGCATTCCGCGGCCTAATGTCTTGGTCTATTAATTGGGATGCAAAAAACAACTTCGAATTCTCAAATAACTATAGAACATATTTTGATGGTCTTTCCTTGCAAAAATAACAAAGTAAAACTATAATTAGCCCCCATCAATCGGACATTTATGGGCAATCAATGCAGGATAAAAACAGCAATAGGACCCTTTATAGGTCCTATTGTTGTTTTTTATTTATGAAAATTACTTTGTCACATCTAAAGTTTTAAGAAACTGTTTTCCATCGCCCAACATCGCACGTTCCTCCGAATCATATTGTTAAATATTCTAGTCACTCTTTTGCTTCAACACAAAAACTGAAAGTTCAGGTACACTACAAAATCTAACAGGCATCCTAGTAGTCCCAATACCACGATTTACATATAAATATAACTGCTTACTCTTCCCCTCCACTTCATACATACCTTCAACATAACTCTCAGCTAGTTTGGTAGTAATTAACGGACCTACAAAAGGGATTTGGACTTGTCCCCCGTGACTATGTCCTGACAGTTGAAGATCAACTGGGTAACGATTTATTTTGGTTACAACATCCGGCTCATGTACTAATAACATGTTGAAATCATTTTGTTTCAAGTTTTTTAAAGTTGAATCTATTTTCGGCTTCCCTAATAGAAAATCATCCAAACCTGATATTGTAATATATTTGCCGTTTTCCACTTTAATTTTCTGCACTTCATTTACTAATACAGAAAAACCAGCTTCCTCGATATATTTTTTGTAAAATAAACTACCGCCCCCGCCCCTATCATGATTCCCAAACACAGCATATTTCCCTAAGGGAGCATAAATTTTCTGCAAAATAGCCTTCGCTCCCTCTCTTTCTGCACTATAAGAACCAAATTTATCTATTAAATCTCCGGTAAAAACTACTATATCTGGATGTAATTCATTCATCTTCTCCACCAAATGTTCAAGTTGCTTCAATGTAAACTCTGGCCCTAAATGTACATCTGAAAACTGTAATATTTTTTTATTATTAAATTCTTTAGGAATTGCAGAAGCTTCTATTTCATTCCATGTAACTGTTACTAGTTTTCGTTCTATTTCTGTCGCATAATAATACAAACTTACTAGTATCATTAATATACTTATAAAACTAATAATAAATATCTTTACGATTGATTTTTTTCGTTCTTTTTTTACATGATTCGTATTCATGTTTTCACCTCTAGAAACACTTTAAATCCTTATTGTTACATTAATGTGACAACATGAACAATGTTATTAATATGTAATTTCCTCCCTATTCACTTTGACAATTTTATACAGAAGTCATACCATATTTTTATAATATATATATTTTCGAATCTTTTTCTATTCATTCCATCATTTTATTACGGAGGGGTTATTCATGTCTGTATTTACACCAGAAGAAATTACGGAACTTGCTGCGAATTCCGGAAGGAAAAAAGCTCATTTATCATTACTCCCTATGCTAATTCTCGGTTTTTTTGGCGGTGCTTTTATCGCATTAGGGTATTTACTCGATATTCATGTTATCGGAACAATGCCAAAATATTGGGGATCATTTACTAGTTTTCTAGGCGCTGCTGTATTCCCTATCGGTCTTATTCTCGTTATTCTTGCAGGCGGTGAACTAGTAACTGGTAACATGATGACAGTTTCTATGGCTTGGCTTCAAAAGAAAATTACTTTATTTCATTTCATACGAAATTTAGTTATTGTTACGTTTAGCAATTTCATAGGGGCTGTATTTGTAGCCTACTTTTTCGGCCATATCGTTGGCTTAACTGAAGGAGCTTTTTTAGCGAAAACTATTTCTATCGCTCAAGCGAAACTACAAGATACACCATTGCAAGCATTTATTTCTGCAATCGGATGTAATTGGCTCGTTTGTTTAGCTGTTTGGCTCAGTATGGGAAGTAAAGAATTTATCGGAAAGATTATCGGTATTTGGTTCCCAGTTATGACTTTTGTTGCGATTGGATTTCAACACGTTGTAGCAAATATGTTTGTCATCCCAGCCGCAATTTTTGCCGGTCATTTCACTTGGGCTGAATATTTTCCAAACTTTATTTTTGTTTTCTTTGGAAATTTAGTAGGAGGTATGTTATTTGTAGCACTACCTTACTTCATATCTTATAATAAGAAACTATCTTCTTATCAAGAGAAGACTGAAATGAAGAACAAATCTCTGTCGGCTTAAATAGAATGTCTATAAAGAACCCTAAAAATATTACAAATTTCATTTTTTTTGCGAATATATGTACGTACACTTGTTCTCGAATGTTTTATACGTTATAATAACAACTTAAATAGCATTATTTACATATGAGGTGAAAAACATGAACAAAACAGAATTAATTAAAAACGTAGCACAAAATGCTGAGATTTCTCAAAAAGAAGCTACTGTAGTTGTACAAACTGTAGTAGAATCAATCACTAACACTTTAGCTGCTGGTGAAAAAGTACAACTTATCGGATTCGGTACATTCGAAGTTCGCGAAAGAGCTGCTCGTACAGGCCGTAACCCACAAACTGGTGAAGAAATGCAAATCGCAGCTTCTAAAGTACCTGCTTTCAAAGCTGGTAAAGAACTAAAAGAAGCTGTAAAATAATGAAAAATATCCTTCTCATTTATGAGAAGGATATTTTTTCATAACATAATTAATAAAAATCTGACCATTATGCTGTTTCTTTTGTTCTTTTATGCAAATAAAATCTTTACTTTCAAAAAAAGGTTTTGCGGTAATGCTCGCCTCTGTATATATCTCCCTATGTCCCAAGTTCACTGCTTCTTTTTCTAACTTCTGTAGTATGTATGAAGCGACTCTTTTCCCTTGATAATCTTTATGCGTAAATAAACGATCTACGTAACGATCATCGTTATAATCCCCAAACCCCACAATCATACCTTTATGATCCGCTACATAGCTAATATTCTTTTCTAAAGACTGTAACCAATTTTCTCTATCTAGTCGCTCCGGTGCCCACGCCTGTAGCTGTAACTCATTATAATCTTTTGCATTAACCGTATGAACTGTTTCATAGAACAATTGTAATACTTGATCTAAATCTTTTTTCTGGAATGTTCTAATTATAATATCTTTTAACATATATAAGTCTCCTTACCAAACTACCTCTTAACTTTTCTACTACATACGATTCTATATTTCTGCTTTATTATATCGTTTTAATTTCTATACGAACAAAAAAACAATACTTATTCAAGTATTGTTTTTTAATTCTATTCAATTACTTAATGTAGCTTTTTAAGGTTTTAATTTAACTCTTTGTAATCGTAATGCATTTAATACAACGGATACAGAACTAAATGCCATCGCTGCTCCAGCAACCCAAGGGGCTAAGAAACCTAATGCCGCAATTGGAATTCCTAACGCGTTATAAGCTAATGCCCAGAATAAATTTTGTTTAATATTTCTTATCGTCATTTTACTCATAAATATCGCATCAGCAATACTATTTAAGTCACCGCGGATTAACGTTATATCCGCTGCTTCCATCGCTACATCCGTTCCCGTTCCAATTGCCATACCAATGTTCGCTGTAGCAAGAGCAGGAGCATCATTTATCCCGTCTCCAACCATCGCTACTTTCTTACCATTTGCTTGCAGTTTTTTCACTTCTTCTGCTTTTCCTTCTGGCAATACTTCTGCAATTACGTGATCAATACCAACTTGCTTTGCAATTGCCTGAGCAGTTTGTGTATTATCTCCTGTAATCATCACAACGTCTAGACCCATTTTTTTCAGTCTTGCGATAGCTGCTTTTGAAGTATCTTTCACAGTATCTGCAACGGCAACTATACCAGCATATTCTTTATCGATTGCAATAAGCATTGCTGTTTTTCCTTCTCGTTCTAGCGCTTCCATTGATTTAGAAACTTCTTCAATATCAATATTGAATTTCTTCATTAATCGACGTGTACCAATTAATAAGTGTTTTCCTTCTACAACTGATTCGATACCAAATCCCGGAATCGCTTCAAACGTTTCTGAACTCGGGATATCAATTTTCTTTTCTTTAATTCCTTCTACAATCGCTTCTGCAAGCGGATGTTCAGAATTTCTTTCTGCTGCCCCTACTAATCTAAGCAGTTCATTTTCATTGAATCCATCTGCTACAATTACATCTGTTAATACCGGCTTCCCATTTGTCACTGTACCCGTTTTATCTAGAATAACCGTATCTAATCGGTGCGTTGCTTCTAAATGCTCTCCACCTTTAAATAAAATACCATACTCAGCCGATCTTCCTGATCCTGCCATAATAGATGTAGGCGTTGCAAGACCTAATGCACATGGACAAGCAATAACAAGTACTGCTATCATTTTCTCAAGTGCTCCGCCAAAATCACCAGGTGTAACAAATATCATCCATACTGCAAATGTGATAATCGCAATCACAACTACAACCGGTACGAAAATACCTGAAATTTGATCTGCTACCCTTTGAATAGGAGCTTTTGAACCTTGTGCCTCTTCTACTACTTTAATAATTTGAGCTAATGCAGTATCTCTTCCTACCTTAGTTGCTTTCACTTTTAAAAATCCATTTTTATTTATTGTCGAACCTATTACTACATCCCCAATTGACTTATCAACAGGAATACTTTCACCCGTTAACATCGATTCATCAATTGCTGATTTTCCTTCTACAATCTCACCATCTACTGGTATTTTTTCACCAGGCTTTACATAGACGATATCACCAGTTACTACTTCTTCAATCAAAATTTTTATTTCTGTTCCATCTCGCACAACTGTAGCTGTCTTCGCTTGTAAACCCATCAATTTTTTAATTGCTTCTGATGAGCGCCCTTTTGCTTTCGCTTCAAATAATTTACCTAAAATAATTAATGTAATAAGTACCGCACTCGTTTCAAAATATAAATCTGTCATATGTTCCGAAGAACCAATAGATTGAATACTTAAATATACACTATAGAAGTACGCGGCCGACGTTCCAAGCGCCACGAGAACATCCATATTAGCACTTTTATTGCGTAACGCTTTATAAGCCCCAACATAAAACTGTCCACCAATGATAAATTGAACAGGAGTTGCAAGTGCTAGTTGCACCCAAGGGTTCATTAACATATCCGGTAAATAAATAAATGACGTAAATGAGAAATGACTAACCATTGCCCACAATAATGGGAAAGATAAAATAAACGAAATAATAAACTTCTTCTTTTGTCTTTCAATTTCTTGTAATCGATGATCAGTTGATGCATCTTGATCATCTGGTTTCACTTCTAATTTATATCCTAGCTTCGTAATCGCGCTCTTCATTTCATTTACATTAACTTCATCAGGGTTAAAGTCTACTGTGGCTGATTCTAAAGCAAAATTTACTGTCGCCTTGTTCACACCATCTAACTTATTTAAACGCTTTTCAACTCTATTTGCACATGCTGCACATGTCATTCCTGAAACAGTAAATTCAGCTTTATCACTTACAATTCCATATCCTAATGATTCAACTTTTTCTTTAAATTGTTGCGGATTTGTTTTAGTTGGATCGTACATTATTTTTGTTTTTTCAAGCGCAAAATTTACATTTGCCTCATGAACACCTTCTACTTTTTTTAGACCTTTTTCAATTCTATTTGCACATGCCGCACATGTCATTCCTGATATTTGAAGATTGGCCTCTTTTTTTTCATTCATGTCTCTCACCTCTATATACCCTTATGAGGTATAATGATTAGCAAAATAATTATTGAACATCGTATCCTTGATCTTCGATTACAGCAACGATATCTTTTAATTTGACAGCAGACGAGTCGATAGTAACTTCAACAGTTCCTTCTGCTAATTGAACCTTCACTTGTTCAACACCGTTTAGCTCTTTCACACTGCTTTCGATAGCATTTACACAATGTCCACAAGACATACCTTCAACCTGTAATGTTAACTGTTCCATTTAAAATCCTCCTCTTGTTTATTCATTGTTTGTTAATCACAATTACATCTTACCATACCCCCCTAAGGTAATCAATGGTTTTGTATCATGATTTTTCAATTATTTTCTAAAAGTTTATTTTACACACACTTTTTCACTACAATACACCCAAATCCAATATGAGGGTAAACAAAAAAACAAGCCAGTTAAATACTAGCTTGTTTTTACGCTTTTGAAAAACGTTCAAATACTGTCATTAATTCTTCAATTGCTTCGTCACCATTTCCATTTTTAATAGCTCCTGAAACACAATGACTCGTATGATTTTTGAGAACGCCCATTCCTACTTTTTTCATCGCTGCATTAATCGCTGAAATTTGCACTAAAATATCTACGCAATAACGATCATTTTCAATCATGTTTTGAATACCGCGGACCTGTCCTTCAATTCTCTTTAATCTATTTATAATCTGTTCTTTTTCTTTTTCTGATCTATGTGTTACTGCTTCATGCTCTTTATGATCCATATTATCACCTTCTTAAAGTTTCTCTTCATCCAATAAAACAATTGTTTTTTATGAGTATACCAATTATAGCATTAAATATCTACGCATGATACCCCATAAGAGTATATTTACACTTTATGATTATTCTTAACAACGCATTAGCTTCTTAATCTCAATTTTCAGTATACCCTTTCCTTTTTGTCAAAAAATCATTATATCTCTCATCAAAATTCAATAAAGTGAAACAAGAATAAGCGGGGATTACCCGCCCCCGCTTATTCTTCGTCTATAATGTTTTAATTTAAATTTTCAGATATTTAACCCGAGAATTTTTTCTTTCCATATATAATTATTGCTGATCACATACTTTTGTATCATTCACTACTGAAGTTCCTTCAACGGTTACCGTATGAAAACAGTCATTTACTCGAACTGTCACAACATTATCTTGCCGATCAATGATATGATATTCATTAAAATTTTTATTTAGAGCACTGCGAATTTGTTCTCCTTCATAAATTGGAATGCCATGTGATAGAACCCAAATAAGTCCAGCGATAGCAAGAATTGTTTTCATACGATCTACCTCCTTGGGAATATAGTGAACTTTTCATCCATGCTTTTTCAGCTCTACGAATCCTGATTGTAATAAACCAAGCCTTTTGGAAATAAGTTCATTTCGTCTATTTTATGTTTATGCTAATTGTGACCGAATTGTGACAACTTTTTGTCTCTTTAGACGAAAAGTTGAAACAAAACTTTCGAAAAGGACAATTCTACACATTAAAAAAGGTTATGGAATGTTTCATCCATAACCTTTTTTCCTATACGTAACTAATAAACCTCAATCCTTTACTTAAAGACGTCGGCACAACAGATGCATGATTCTCCCCTTCAGCTTCATAAAACTTAAATTTAAGTTTATCGTGGTTTACTTGGAGAAGGCGCTCTGATAATTCATTTGCACCTACAACCATATGCTCTCGTTCAAGTGATCCAACTGTAAGGAACACTCCTGTTTCAAACTTAGCATTGTTTAATTCAATTATAAGGTTCTCTTCTTTTTCAAGAACGGATTTATTATTCCACCATATAGATGGACTACTAATAAAATAATTTTGAAAAGCATTCAAGTTTGTAAATAGTATATGCAAAGCGAATAGGCCACCTAAAGAATGCCCAAATAAAGTTTGCTTACCTTTATCAATCTCAAAATTCTTTTCAATTTGTGGTTTCAGTTCTTCTTCAATAAAAGTAAAGAAATTATGTGCTCCTCCTGTTTTAGGCCACGGTTTACCGTCTGGTTTTAAAGGGGCATCTTTTGAAATTACGCTAGGCGTAAAATCATAGCACCTTTCTTCCCCTGAAAATGCGCCTTCAATTGGATAACCCACTCCTACTATAATAGCTGGTGAAACACCGGTTTTTTCCGCTCTTACTGATTGTATTTTAACTGCTTCATGAAATGTTTGAAAAAAGGCATTGCCATCTAATACGTAAATGACAGGATATCCTGAATCCGGTGCTGGTTGCTTCGGCTTTGAAATATGAATTTGATATTCCTTACCTTCTAATTTTGAATACATTTTCCACTGCTCTGTATTAGATGTTATAATCTGCTGTTTTTCAACTGTAGTATTCACCCTATCCCCCCCTTTTTAACTTGTTACATATATTTCGATTTTTTCTTCTTGAGATACAACGCTATCATAACCGAAACAAACAGGAGCCCCGTTATACGGATCAATCATGACACGCGCATCAATATGAAATACTTCTTTTAACACTTCATTTGTAATGATTTCTTCTGGGCTACCAGTTGTAACAATTTCGCCTTCCTTCATTGCAATAATTTCATCTGAAAACCTTGATGCATGGTTAATATCATGTAATACCATAACAACCGTACAATTATGTTCTTTATTTAACTTCTCCACAATTTGTAATACATCTAATTGATGAGACATATCAAGGTATGTAGTTGGCTCATCTAATAGCAACACTTCTGTCTCTTGTGCTAATGCCATCGCTAGCCATACCTTTTGTCTTTGACCACCTGATAAATTTGCAATTTGTCTCGTTCGAAATTCAGAAGTTTTCGTTATATCTAATGCCCAATCAATCATTTCTTTATCTTTTGTCGTTAACTTATTTACGTTATTTCGATGTGGATAGCGTCCATAAGAAATTAATTCTTCCACTTTAAGCTCACCTGGTGCAATTGGAGTTTGCGGGAGTAAAGCTAACTGCTTCGCAATTTCTTTCGTTGGAATTGTATGTAAATCCTGTCCTTGCAAATATACTTTACCGCTTTTTTGTTTTAAAATTCTTCCCATTGTTTTTAACAATGTCGATTTACCGCAACCGTTTGGACCTATAATTGTCGTTACTTTTCCTTCTTGTATTTCCACATTTAAATCGCGAAACACTGTAAGCTTTTCATAACTTGTTTCTAAATTTTTTGCACTTAAAATACTCACTTTTATTCCTCCTCTTACGCTTTCGCCTTATAAAGTAAATATAAGAAATACGGTACACCGACAATAGAAATAACGATTCCCACTGGTAGCTCTACAGGTGTAAAAACTGTTTTCGCAATAAAGTCTGAAGCAATTACAAGAAACATTCCGATTACGCCGCACGTAGGAATTATATACTTATGTTGAATACCGACAAGCCTTTTCGCTATATGCGGTGCCATTAAGCCAATAAAACCGATACTCCCTGAAACAGCAACACATGCGCTCACAAGCCCGATACTACTTAATAGTAAAATCGATTTCTCTCTTTCTACTGAAACACCTAAACTTGTAATACTCGTTTCTTCCAATTGAAATAAATCTAATAAATAAGCTTTCTTTTGTATAAGCGGAATTAAGATAATAAGCCATGGTAACATAGCCACAATATACTTCCAGTTTGCACTATATATGCTTCCAGACACCCACACTGCGGCCATTTCAAAATCAGTTGACTTCATTTTGAGTGATAAGTACATAGAAAAGGCTCCAAATCCTGATCCAATTGCAATCCCTGTTAATAAAAGTCGCTGCGAATCTAATTTACCGTTTTTCCAAGAAAACAGATAAATGATGATAGCTGCACCTAATCCGCCTACTAAACCAAACATTGGCATCATCATAATAGAAACCCAGTCTGTGCTTTTTAATTGCCCTTGAAAGAAAAACATAAAAATGACAATCGCTGTTCCTGCTCCGGCATTTACGCCTAAAATACCTGGGTCCGCCAACCCATTTCTCGTAATCCCTTGAATAACGGCACCCGCAACACCAAGGCCTAATCCTACTAATCCAGCAATTACGATGCGCGGAAGGCGAAACTCAAAAATAACTAAATCATGTTCTGGTACTGGATCAATTCTAAACAGTGTTTTAAATACATCTGTAATCGTAATGTCGAACGTACCATTTGTTAAACTAATATAAATAGCACATAGTATTAAAAATATAATAATCCCCATCGTCATTCCGAAACGTTGACTTGAACTTTTAAGCATGTCTCTCTCCTCCTCTAGTACGGATTAAATAAAGGAAGAAAGGAATTCCAATTAAAGAGGTAACGACTCCAATAGGTGTTTCAAATGGATAGTTTACAAATCTACTCAAAACGTCACATAACGCTAAGAAAACGCCACCAATAACACCTGCACATGGCAAAATCCACTTATAATCTACCCCAATTATAAAGCGCGTAATGTGCGGAATAATTAAACCTACAAAACCAACTTTCCCCACTAAAGCAACTGCTGTTCCTGTTAAGAAAATTACCGATAAAATTGCCATCGCTTTAACTAGTTTTGTACGTTGCCCTAAATTAATAGAAACCTCTTCGCCTAATGAAAGAATGGTAATAGATTTTGATATTAACAATGCTAAAATTATTCCAATTATCCCAAACGGTATCGTGATTTTAATGATATTAGGATCTACTTGCTCTAACTTTGCATTAAACCAAAAACTAACATTTTGAGAAATTTGGAAATACGAAGCCATTGCAGCCGATACACTACTTAAAAATGTTCCAATAACTGTTCCTATAATCGCTAACCTAACTGGTGATAAGCCATTTTGAAGGAGCGAACCAAAACCAAACACGATACCGGCTCCTAGTGCAGAACCAATCATTGAACATACAACCATACCAATTGATGACATTCCCGGAAGAAAAATCATGCTAAGTGTAATAACAAAGGCAGCGCCATCCGTCACACCCATAATAGAAGGGGATGCAAGATAGTTTCTTGTCATCCCCTGCATAAGTGCTCCTGATATGGCTAGAAATGCTCCGACTAAAAGAGCTGCAACTACCCTTGGTAAACGTGAAGTAATAATAATATTATGATTTACATCGCTTGAATCAAAATGAAATAATGCGTTCCACACTGTTTCAGCGTCAATACTTTTTGCCCCATACAAAATCGAAAGTATAATTGTAAATAAGATGAGTATGGGTGCTATACATAATATAGTTACTGGTACTGCATTTGTTTTCTGCATATCATTCAACGCACCTTACTTATTGTATTATTTAGATAAATTTTTCACGGCTTCTTTTAAGAATGCTGTTTTACTCCAAGCTGTACCACCTTGTGCCATTGGATCTACAACATTTACAAATACTTTCTTTTCCTTCGCAGCATTCATACTTTGCCAAATTGGATTACTTTCAATTTCTTCTAACACTTTCGGGTTTTTATTTTCACTTGCCTCATATTGTAAGAAAATATAATCTGGGTTAAGTTCAGCAAGTTTTTCAAATGAAATTTTCTCTTGTGCTTTTACAGTTTTCAATTGTTCTGGAGCAGTTAGTCCAAGATCTTTATAAATTACAGGATTGAAGTATACTCCTTCTGGATATAGGAATAATTCGTTTGCTCTTAGTCTTATGACAAGTACTTTTTTATCTTTTAACTTATCTCCTAGTTTTGCTTTTGCTTTTTCAGCGTCCGAATTGTAATCCTTAATAATTTTTTCGGCTTTATCTTTTTTACCAGTTAATTCTCCCATTAACTTTAAGTTATCTTCCCAATTTGTTGAAACGTGTGATACCGGGAATGTAGGAGCTACTTTCGTAAACTTTTCAGCTGTTTCTGCTGGGAATTTCGTACTCGATGTAATAACATCTGGTTTTAATTGTAGTAATGTTTCGAAATTGGGTTGCATTTTCTCACCAACAGATTTAGCACCTTCTAACTCTTTTTCAAGATATTTTGGTAATTTACCACCTACAGTAATGGCACCAACTGGTTTAATTCCAAGTACTGCCGCATCTTCCATTGACTCTAAACTAGCTGTCGCAATTTTATCTACTTTTGCTGGCACTGTATACTCTTTACCTAAATATGTGATTTTTCGTTTTTCATCTTTTTTCGTTTCCGTAGCTTTTGTCTGTTGTTTTTGCTCGCCTGAAGTTTTATCCGCACTATTACATGCCGCTAAACCTACACTTAAAACTGTAACCATCCCTAAAGTAAATAATTTCTTGTTCATCTTTATATGTCTCCTCTCGAATTTTCAAACTATATTCTCAATAAAATTTAACTATATGAACCTTGTCCCATATATATATTTCATTAGATTAATAATTTTATCCAGAACTCATTCCCGTTCACTTCCCCTAGACTATAATTCTTTTACGCCTTCATCACTTGATAATCATTTTCACTGATAATGATTATCGTTACTAAGTATATATTTAATATGAAATTATTTCAAGAATGATTTGAAAAATTTTAACAAACTGAATTAAAAAAAGAAGTATCTCCCTAATATTAGGGAGATACTTCTTTTTTTTAGAAATTTATATGTAATTCAACTGGACAATGGTCTGACCCCATTACTTCACTATTAATTTTCGCTTCTGTTATTTGGTCTTTCATTCTTTCCGAAACAACAAAATAATCTAAACGCCATCCGATATTTTTCGCTCTCGCGCCCATACGATACGACCACCACGAGTATGCACCTTCTTGATTAGGATAAAGGTAACGATATGTATCAATAAATCCTTCTTCTAAAATACATGAAAATTTCTCTCGTTCCTCATCAGAGAATCCAGGATTTTCACGATTACTTTTCGGATTTTTCAAATCGATTTCTTTATGAGCAACATTTAAGTCTCCACAAAAAATAACTGGTTTCTTCTCATCTAATCGTTTGATATAGGACCTGAAATCATCTTCCCATTTCATTTTGTAATCTAATCGTTCTAATCCACGTTTTGAATTTGGTATATATAACGTTATCATGTAAAAATCTTCGAATTCTAAAGTAATAAGTCGCCCTTCTTGATCATGCTCTTCAATGCCTAAACCATATGTAACTGAAAGCGGTTCTTTTTTCGAAAAAATAGCAGTTCCTGAATATCCTTTTTTCACAGCATAATTCCAGTATGTATAATATCCCTCTAAATTTAAATCAATTTGCCCTTCTTGTAATTTAATCTCTTGTAGACAAAATATGTCAGCACTTGATTCCTCAAGATATTCCAAAAATCCACCTTTTGCGATAACAGCTCGCAAACCATTTACATTCCATGAAATTAACTTCATTTATAGTCCTCCTCTTGATGTTTATTTCCAAATTTCATGCTATCACAAAATAGAAAACAATCATATTTTCACCTTTGTAATCTTGCTCTTACATTTATGAATACATACATACGCACTTTATTCAGGTTATACTAATTTCAGAGGTGATGTTCTATGCACAATGAAGGAGTTACATTAACAAATGAGTATTGGCAAGCAATTATTCATAATGATTCTTCCTATGATAGCAAATTCTTTTATGCTGTGAAATCAACTGGAATCTTTTGCAGACCATCATGCAAATCAAGAATACCGAATAGAAACAATGTACGAATTTTTCATCATGCAGAGCAAGCATTAAGTGAGAACTTTCGCCCGTGCAAACGTTGTAAGCCAAATGGGATCACTTTACCTAATGAAGAGTGGGTAGAACAAATTAAAGACTATATCGAAAAGCATTATGACGAATCCTTAACTCTCGACATGCTTGCGGAAATGTGTCACGGTAGCCCTTTTCATTTACAACGTACTTTCAAAAGAATAATAGGGTTAACTCCTATAGAATATATACAACAATTCAGGGTTCTTAAAGCAACCGAATACCTTTTACACACAAATCAATCTATTAAAGAAATTAGTACTGCTGTCGGGATAGAAAACCCAGAGTATTTCGCAACTTTATTTAAAAAGAAAACCGGATTTACTCCTACTGAATATCGAAAAAAGAACGAAATGAAAGAGGGATACGATAATGAATTCCTACAAAAATAATTATATATATTGGACGCTACTTACACATAAAAATTGGCGATTTCATATTGCTGCAACTGAAAACGGACTATGTTTCATTGGATCACAAGACGAAAACTTTGAAGAATTAAATATATGGGCTAGAAAAAAACTGCCCCAACATATATTGACCCATAGTCCAGATTACTTGCAAATATATACGCAAGAAGTTATCGAGTATTTAGAAAACAAGCGAGAAACTTTTACATTTCCTATCGATGCTTATGGAACTAATTTTCAATTATCTGTTTGGAATACGGTACGTGAAATTCCTTATGGAAAGACATATTCTTATACAGAAATTGCTGAAAGAATTCAAAAACCTAAAGCTGTGCGCGCCGTTGCTTCTGCTATTGCTGCTAACCCTCTTCTTATCACCATTCCTTGTCACCGCGTTATTGGGAAGAATGGGAAACTAACCGGATTTAGGGGTGGATTAGAAATGAAGAAAAAATTGCTTACATTAGAAAAGTTGCAGGTGGAATTCATATGACAGCAGAATATAATAGCGTATTATCTATAGCAGTTCCAAAAGAATTTTGTTTCCAAGAAAATTTACGTTATCTATCACGCTCTAACAATGAATGTATGTTCCATATTGAAGATAACAAAATTTATAAAGTTATCCCTGTTCAAGATGTAAATCCTTTAGTTGAAATTAGTGTGAATACAGATGGGAATATTCAAATACGTTGTTTAGAAGAACCATATACATCTGAAAAATCGATACGTGAAGCTGTAGTTAACTATGTAAAAGAATGGTTTGATTTAACTACTGATTTAGCCCCATTTTATACATTAGCTAAACATGATTTACTCCTTCAAGGACCAATTGAACAATATTATGGCCTTCGTACTTTAGGCATTCCAGACTTATTTGAGGCACTTTCCTGGGGAATTATCGGTCAACAAATTAACCTAACATATGCTTATACACTAAAAAGGAGATTAGTTGAGCAATTTGGAAGTTATGTAGAATGGGACGGTAGAAAACATTGGATATTCCCATCACCTGAAACAATTGCAAATCTACATGTAGAAAATCTTCAACAATTAAAAATGACGACTAGAAAATGTGAATATTTAATCGGTATTGCGAAGCTTATTACAGAGAGAAAATTATCAAAAGAGGATTTACTGCAAACACAAGATGTAAAGGTTGCTGAGAAACAATTAACTGCTATCCATGGTATAGGACCATGGACTGCCAACTATGTTTTAATGCGTTGTTTAAGATTTCCTTCGGCTTTTCCAATTGATGATGTTGGTCTGCATAATGCAATTAAATTTATAACAGGTTCCGAAAATAAACCGACAAAAAATGAAATAAAAGATTTCGCGGCAAACTGGGCTAATTGGGAGTCTTATGCGACTTTTTATTTGTGGCGAGTACTATATTAAAAGAACCAAGTAGCACATTCGTACTACTTGGTTCTTTTTTAAGCTTGCTCCTCAAAACGTCTTGCAATTTCCACAATAACTTGAACGGCTTTTTCCATAGTATCTACCGAAACATACTCAAATTTACCGTGATAGTTTTCACCACCAGTGAAAATATTCGGCGTCGGTAATCCCATATATGATAATTGTGATCCATCTGTGCCTCCGCGAATCGGATGAATATTTGGTTCAATGTCTAAACTTTTCATTGCTTCATATGCAATATCAACAATTTCTCTTACCGGTTCAATTTTTTCAAGCATGTTATAGTATTGATCATTCATTTCTAAAACGACTGCATCTTCGCCATATTTTTCTTGCATAGTCTTCACAATATTTTTAACGTTATTTTTACGTGCCTCAAAATTTTCACGATCAAAGTCTCGAATAATATAATATGCTTTACTTTGCTCAACATCACCATTTAAAGAAAGTAAATGATAGAATCCTTCATAGCCTTCTGTATATTCTGGCGCATCTTCTACTGGTAAATACCCATTAAACTCCATAGCAAGTTTAGTAGCATTGCGCATTTTATTTTTTGCTGTTCCAGGATGTGTATTCGTTCCGTTAAACGTTAACTTAGCACCTGCAGCATTAAAACTTTCATACTCTAAACCACCTAATGGACCTCCATCCATCGTATAAGCGAATGATGCACCAAACGCTTCTACATCAAAATGCGCTGGCCCACGACCAATTTCTTCATCCGGTGTAAATGCTACTCTTATTTTCCCGTGCTTAATTTGTGGATTATGTATTAAATGGTTCATTGCAACCATAATTTCTGTAAGACCAGCTTTATCATCTGCTCCTAGAAGTGTTGTACCATCAGTTGTAATAATGGTATGTCCTTTATATGATGGTAATTCCGGGAACTGCTCTGGTGTTAACACAACATTTAGCTCTTCATTTAACGTAATTGCATTACCATCAAAATTTTCATGAATTTGTGGTTTGACGTTTTTCCCTGTAAAGTCTGTTGCCGTATCTAAATGGGCTAAAAATCCGATTACAGGAACATCCTTGTCCGTATTAGCTGGAAGTGTTGCCATTACATAGCCATTATCATCCATCGTTACTTCTGTTAAACCAATTTCTTTTAGCTCTTCCACTAATAACTTACCAAACTCAATTTGTCCTGGTGTTGTTGGTACTGTATGACTTTCTTCATTTGATTGCGTATCAATTTTTACATATCTCGTAAATCTTTCAATAAGTTCTTGTTTCAAGTTCATTCACTCCCTTTTATGTTCCTCCCTCCATTATAATCCTTAAAACGAAATATTTTAACTTTTTTGACTATGAAGATGTATATTTCATTTACATTGTTAACACTTTTACATAACAAAAAGAAAATTAGTGAACATATTTAAAGTACAGCTTAATACAAATAAATTCACCCTATTTACGACTCTCATCGCAAATAGGGTGTTTCTGTTTTTATCTCGCAATTTAAGAATATATACTACTCATTTACAATAAAAGTATATACATCATCATAAATACAGCCATTTACTTTAATCACATACTTCCCAGGTTTATTAAAACTAATTGTGTATTTATTTAACTGAATTGCTTCTTTATCTCCAGAAAGAATATCAATGCTTCTGCCACTTAATACATACAATTCATTTAGATTCATCGTTACATCAATTGTATTGAAATTTTCTACTTTCACTTGCTGTGCTTCCGCAACGCTTACACTTGGTTCTAAAAACAGTAATCCACTTAATCCAATCGTCCCCGCTAAAGCAACTCCCGCAAACTTTTTAATCTGTTTCATTACAATGACCTCCTTATAGATTTTACGTAAAGGCAATGTCCTCCCTTACACCACAAAGCCTATATGTAATGAAATGAAAAGTAAACGGGGACTGTAAGACAAAATTCTACATCTTTTTCTCCTATTGAATATAAATCCAACGTTTGGAATTTTGACACATTTAAAATTGTTTCCCTAAACCAATTTCTCCATAATTTATTCAAAGACTGAATAATTACTTATTTATTTAACATTCTAACAATAGTTGATAAAGATGCTTTCTATTCAAAAAAAGACTTTGCTATAAAAGTAACTTTTACAACAAAATCCATGCAACTAATTTTATTCAGCTTTCCATAATCTCTCTACATTCATTAATTGTTCTTCTTTAAATTCCATCTTATATATATCCGGTTTTGACGTATTCATTAAAAATTCAAAACCATATTGTTTATCAAAATAGTTCATCATTAATGTCATGACAAGCCCATGTGTACCAATTACAATTTTGCATCCTCGAAAATCCATTAAGATTTCTTTTAATACTTTCACTACTCTTCTCTGGCAATCTGCATATGACTCTCCTTCCGTTCGTGCAAAGTCCGGATTAGAGAACATCTTCTGTACAAGTGGATACACCTCTTTGTCTGATATAACCTGATCCTCACTTGAAAACATACACTCTTTAAGATTTTCATATACTACTATTTCTTTTTCATGGAAATTAGCTGACTCCTCTATCGTTAGCATAGCCCGATTATAAGGACTGGAAATAAAAGTATCAATCCTCTCCGCTTTTAATATGTCAGTTACTCTACGGGCATCCATATGTCCCCTCTCAGTTAATCCACGCATTCTTTCATTTCCTTCTAGTTTTGGTGATTCACCATGTCTAACCATATAAATATATGTGCTCATAATTTCTCCTTAAAATTTTTTATAAAGTGAAACTTTAATCAGCCCTCACTAATCGGGCTGCCCGGCAAATAGCGAGATAAGTTAATAAATCACGTTCATTTATCCCATTTCAACACTTAGGGGTAATACTAAAATACTTTATAAACTGTGCTGATTTGTTCGTCTAATCCATTCTCCTACTAAACTCTCAAATAATTCAGGCTGCTCAATTTGCAAATTATGCCCTGCCATATCTAACACTGCTAATGTTGCCCTTGGATATTCTTCAATAATTTCTATAATATTTTGATAACCTACTGATATATCTTGTCTTCCAGTCAGTAAAAGAACGGGATTTTCATATTTTTCATGCTGAAAATCCATAGTAAGAGAGTAATTCTTTTGCAACCTTTCAATAAATTCATAATTAGCAACATCTAACCCAGGCTTAATTTCTTCTTTAAATCGCTTATATGTATATTCATTTGCTATTACAGCTAACTCACAAAACTCCTCTCTTTCTGTGGAAGTGAGCGTATTTAAAAATTCCTCATCTTGTACAATTACCTGTTTATCTGGAAGAATCCTTTTTTCTGGCTCCGCTACAACAACAGGACATACTAATAGTAATCCGCTAACTCTCTCAAACATCTTTGCAAGTATACCTTTGGCTAAATAGCCTCCATATGATTCTCCTACCAATAAAAATTTTTCAGTAGAAATGATTTCCTCAATAAATGTGATAAGCACTTCTACTATACGATCTGAACTATTTATCCAATTTGGAGCATTCGATTTTCCCATTCCAGGTAAATCAATATATATTCGCTTATAACCTTCATATTTCTGAAATACTGATTCCATACATTTCATCATTAACCTATGGTCAGGGGCGCAGCCATGTATGATAATGACCGGTTTACCCTCTCCCACAATTTCATAGTATATTTCTGCATCTTTAATTCGATATATCATAAAAAAGCCTCCCTATTTAGTGGCAATACTATTCCACTCTGTAAGAATACACGTTCTTATTTTATATCTTTTCTCAACATTTTCACAAATATTAATCTTCAGATTAAAAATAAAAAGCTCACCAAAAAAAGATACTCATCATTTTATATGCAATTTTGCATCTCCACTTACAAATCACTAAAAAAACTTTACAATTCAAAGGATGACTAAATATACAATTTCTATTTAAAGTCTTGATACAGTCTATACTATCAACCGCAATATTTTTTCAACCTTAAGAATACTTACACTCTTTAACACTTTCCTTATAAACATGATTTTTATAAGGAAATCTGATACAATTCTTAAATAATATTATTATGTATAGATATAACGAACATAGTGCATAATTAAAGAAGGTGATTTCATTGAAATTAAATAAAAATTTACAATTATGTATATTAATCGGAACATTAATATGCTATTCAATCTATTTTATGTTTTTCTATCTGTTCCCTACTCATTTTTCAAATTCAGATGTACGCTTCGCTTCACTTGTCGTTGAAGCCATTACATTTGTATCACTGATTTACTCTATATATTCTAAAAAAGTCAGTTCAAATCCGTTTTGGATATGTATTACAATAGCAATTGGTAGTTTTTTATTAGGGAAAATAGTATATACATATCAAGATAGCTTCTTCGAAATTCCAATACATCGTTTTACGGTTTCTGATGTATTTTACATGTTTTTTCTATTTTTCTGTCTTATCGCTTTCTGCTATAAAATCTTAAAGGAATGCAATAAATGGGAAAAAGCGTTCTTTATTTGTGATATATGCATAGTGCTTACTTCCATATTTACATTAGAATGGTATTTATTTAATCAACCAAATTTAAATATATTCGCTCTTTCACTAGGAGATGTTTTCCTTTCATTTTTATACCCAATTGCAGATTTATTATTTCTACTGCTAGGTGTTAGTCTCTTTTTCCGTCCAACAATTTTTAATTCCAAACGGAAAATTTATATCTTTATTTTTGTATTAATAAGTTCTGCAACTTTTAACTATATTTATTTTTACTTAAATAACCACTTATCAACTGAAACGATAATATTATTACGTCTTTTATATAGAATACCTATATTACTTATTGCAATAGCTGGCTCTATTTCAGAAGATCATAATAGCCATAGAAATTATTTCCTTGTAAACCCTATAATAGGAAAAAAAGCTTTAGTTGTATTTCCCTATCTTGCTGTTGCAATACTAATCGGGTTTACATTAAAAGAACAAACATCATCTTCAACTCTCATTACAGGAAATTGTATTACTTTTATTTTCGTACTCATTCGTCATTCTATCGTACGTATGCAAAACAATTCCTTAACAAAACGTTTGCAGGCATTTAATGCCCAACTAGAAGAAAAAGTTACTTTACGGACTTCTGATTTAGTTCATAAATCAGAGGCTCTTTCTCAAAAACAGCAAAAGTTTAAATCATTATATGAATATCATCCTGACCCTATTTTCACCATTGATTTAAATGGAATATTCTTAAATGTAAATAAGGCTGGGAGTGTACTACTTGGAGCACCAACAGATGAGTTACTCGGTGAAACTTGTTTTTCGATTATTTTAGATGAAGATAAGCATAAGCTAGCATTGGCGTTAGAGAAAGTGAAACAACAAGAATCGGCATCCTTACAACTTAGTTCTCAATATAAAGATGGCTTTACTTATTTTTTATACGTTACAATCATTCCTATTATAATAGACGGACAAATTTCAGGAAGTTATATTATGGTGAAAGATATTACTGCACTAAAAAAACAGCAAGAAGAAATAAAATATTTAGCATTCCATGACACTGTAACGAAAATTGGTAACCGTGCCTTTTTCCATAAGAAATTAAAGAGAGTTATAAAAAATGCTGAAATAACAGAAAGCGAGTTTGCATTATTATATTTAGATTTAGATCGCTTTAAAGCAATTAACGATACACTTGGACATTCATCAGGAGACTACATATTAGAAGAAGTAGCAAAGCGCTTCCAATCATGTCTTCCATCACATACTCATCTTTCAAGAATCGGTGGCGATGAATTTACAATCATAATTGAAAACTATACTGACGAAGATTACTTATTCCAATTATGTAACCAATTATTTAAATGCATGAAAAAGTCATTTATCATACATGAGCATAAATTAACTTTATCACTGAGTATCGGCATCGCTATTTATCCACATTCCGGAATCGATACCGCTACACTTCTGAAAAACGCTAATGTTGCAATGTATGATGCAAAAGCAAAAGAACTTAACTCTGTATCTATTTATGACGATGTAATCGCTAAAAAAATTGAAAGACGATTGCGATTAGAAAAAGATTTACCAAACGCACTACAAAATGAAGAATTGTTCCTTTTGTATCAACCTCAAGTTGATAGTGAATCTAATAAAATTATCGGTGCAGAAGCTTTAATTAGGTGGAATCATCCTGAATTAGGTATTATTTCTCCATACGAGTTTATTCCGATTGCAGAAGAAACACTACAAATTATTTCAATAGGTAAATGGACATTAGAGCAGGCTTGTAAACAAATGAAACGTTGGCACGCACTCGGATATTCACATTTAAAAATAGGTGTAAATTTATCTGCTAAGGAATTTGAACAAGAGGATTTTGTAAAATCTATTTCTTCTACTTTAACAAATACAGGTTTACCAGCAAGCTCTCTTGATCTTGAATTAACAGAGCGAATTGCAATGATGGATGAGCGAGAAACATTGATAAAACTGCGTACACTAAAAAGTTTAGGGATTCACATTTCTATCGACGATTTTGGTACAGGTTATTCTTCGCTAGCCTACTTACCTTTGTATCCAATTGATACGTTAAAAATCCCGAGAGAATTTATTACAATGTCTGAAACATGTGATGATGGAATGGAAATTATTAAAACGATCATCACATTAGCAAATACATTAGGAATGTCTGTCATTGCTGAAGGTGTAGAAACGAAAGAGCACGTAAATTTCCTTCAAAAAAATAAATGTCAGTTTATTCAAGGTTATTATTACAGTAAACCTATTCATATTCATGCATTTACTGAGCTATTAGAAAACGGCATTCACCCATAGTACATAACTAATTAGAACAAATATAGCAAAAAGGAAAGAAGATACCTTCTTTCCTTTTGTTTTTCTATTTACATTTCTATTACTTCACCACTTCATTTATTATATCTATTATTTGATGAATTCCCTCATCATTTGTTTTCTTATATCCATTCATGTTTTGAATATATTTCTCCTTATTTGTATACAACTTATTTACTGCATGTATAAATGTATTCGTACTTACTCTGTCTTGGAGTATAACTTCAGCATATCCTTGCCGTGAAAAATATTCAGCATTTAAAACTTGATCTCCCCTACTGGAACTGTTAGTTAACGGGATAAGCAACATCGGTTTCTTCAAAAATAACAATTCAGAAATAGCAGTAGAACCCGCTCTAGAAACTACAACACTTGCCATATTTAGTATATGCGGCAACTCGTCGCCTATATATTCAAATTGCATATATCCCTCCATGCCAATAGATGGGTCTACCTTCCCTTTACCACATATATGAATAATATTAAAGTTTAATAGTATTGTATCTAAACATTCCCTTACCATATCATTTATCCACTTAGCACCTTGACTCCCACCCATAATTAATAATACTGGTTTATCTTGCTGAAATTCACAATATCTTCTTCCTCGTAATACGTTACCCTTCTCAATTTCTTCCCTTACAATTGGTCCTACATAAACCTTCTTCTCATTACTTACATTTTCTCCTGTCTGAGGAAATGTTGTGCATAGCTTTGTAGCAAAAGGTAATGCTATTTTATTGGCAAGCCCTAATGTGCTATCTGGTTCACGTATAATTATAGGCACACGATTTAACCATGCTCCTATAGCTACAGGAACTGAAACAAATCCTCCTGCTGAAAAGATAACGTCAGGCTTTGTTTTCTTAATTAAATTATAACTTTGTAAACAACCGCGTATAATTTTAAAAGGATCTTTAAAATTCTCCCAATCCCAATATCTCCTAAGCTTTCCCGTTGAAACACTATTGTATTTAACATTTTGCACTAATGATTTTTCAATTCCATTTTTGGATCCAATATACTCGACTCTCCAGCCTTTCTCTATAAATTTAGGAATTAATACAATATTAATCATAACGTGTCCGGCTGTACCGCCCCCAGTAAAAAGAATCGTTTTGCTCATAACTTATACCCACCTTTATTATTAAAAATCTAGCTTTCTCTTTACCTTTTAAATGTAAATAAACTTATTATTTTTTATATAAATCTTTAACTCCACCTCTATATCTTGTAAAAGATCGTTAATGAGTTCATAAAAATCATTTCCATACTCACTACACTCGTATTGAGCAAAGATTTGAATCACATATCTAGTTTCCGTCTCTAATGCTGACTTTATTCGATTAACCCTTTTTTCTTCTACATACGCTTGATATTTATGTATTGCCTCATAAATAAGCAATACATGCGCTTCTTCATCTCTCCAGTCCAGCGTATCAACAATTGAAAGAAATAGCGTATTTTGATTATCTATTACTTCATAACCATTCATATATTTCTTACACCCTTTTTTGTTTTTCATTGCACGCAGATGTCACTACACTTCGCATACTCAAGTACATCTTTTAATGATTGATGAAATTCAATTTCTGGGATCCAACCTAAATTTTTTATTTCCTCTGTTGCTAAACTCTCATTTGAGTCGCTCCCACTTTTCTCTGTTTCCTCTATAAAAAAATTTAGCTGTGTTAATTCTTTATATTGTTCTAGTACATCTAATAAAGATCGTTTTACTCCTGATCCGATATTATATTGTTTTCCATTTATTCCATCTCGTAATAACACATGATACGCTTTGACCGCATCACGTACATCTAGAAAATCTCTACTATCTTTCAAACTGTTTACTTCGATAATAGCCTTACTTCTACCTGATTCTATATCTATTATTTTCTTTGCGAGAATCGAACAAATACCATTCGATACCCCTGGACCAATTAAGTTTGAGGGCTTTGCAATGATAATATTTGAATCCATTAATCCTCCCCAAGCCTCTGCAATAATGACTTGCATCGTTTTACTTAAACTATATGGATTTGAAATTTTCATTTCGTTCATACTATCTGCTTGCAAAGCAGATCCTATAACTAATGTTCTACAATGCGAGGCTTCTTGCTTAATTGCTTCTAATAAATATAACGTTCCTATTACATTAATCTCTATATACTCAAGAGCAGCTGTCCAAGATTCTATAACCGAATTCCTTCCCGCTAAATGCAATACGTAGTCTGGCTTTATTTGTTTCATTACCTTCATTACTTCGCTCTTATTAGTTAAATTACACGTAATACCATTTCTAATTTTTTCTCTATGTGCACGATTTTGAAACATAGGAATTACATGAAAGCCCTGCTCTAAAAAATAGTGGCAAGCATGGCGGCCTGTGAAACCATTTGCACCAGTTATTAAAAGGCTCGCATTTTTTTTCATCGCAAAAACCCTCCTTTTAATAGCATTTGTTTCACCTCATGTTTTGCAAGTAAATCTTGTTGAGAACTAAAACTCTTCACATCCACTAGCGGATAGCTAGAATAATATTCTTGAAGTCCTTCGATAGGAATCGTCGGTAGTACCACAAAATAATTTTGATCAAAACTTATACTTGTTTTACTCTCTACCTCAGATAGAAGCATTTCACTTAATTTTTCACCCGGTCTTATCCCTACCTCTTTCACCTTAATATTTTCTTTTTTTGAATCTTCAATTAATATTTCCGCTAAATCTGTTATTTTACATGCCGACATTTTCATAACAAAGATTTCCCCGCCTCTACCTTGAGATACGGCTTTAAATAACAATCCAACAGCATCTTCAACTGTTAAGAAAAATCTAGTCATATTCGCATCGGTAATCCCTACTTCTGAAGATCTTTTAATTTGTTGTTTAAAAAGCGGTACTACACTTCCACTCGTTCCTAAAACATTTCCACCACGAACACAAATGAATTTTGTTTTCTTCGTTTGTATATTCGCATGAACCATTAATTTTTCACCAATTGCTTTTGTCATCCCATACGTATTTGATGGATCAGCTGCTTTATCCGTTGAAACATATATAACTTTTTCAACTTGCATCTGTGTAGAGGCTTCAATTACATTTTGCGTACCATGTATGTTAGTTTTTATAGCTTCATAAGGATAATACTCACATACTGGAACGTGTTTTAAAGCTGCAAGATGGAATACATAATGTACACCTTGGCATGCATAGACTAGTTGATCTTTATCACGAATATCTCCAATAATAAATTTTAGCCTATGATCATTTATAAACTGTTGCTGCATTTCAAACTGAACCGTTTCATTTCTTGAAAAAACTCTAATTTCTTTCGGTGATTTTTCTAATAGTTGTTTTATAAGTTCATGCCCCCACGAACCTGTACCACCAGTAATTAAAATTATTTTATTTAACATTCCTTTTCCTCCTACGAAACATCTCAATTTAAATAATATTTATTGAATTATTTTCAATTGATTCAAATCATAATCGTCGTTTGTTACATTTAATTGACAAAATAAAAAAACAGAAACTATTAAACTTAGTTTCTGTTTTTCATTTCACCTCACAACAGTAAGATTTTCCATACTGTTTGCATGATAAATAAATTCCTTGTAAAAAAACACCGCTCATTTATTTCTTATACTCGTAATAAAATAAATAGAATGATTCATAGCCAATAATCATGTTTAAATTTATGAAAAAGGGAGGTAACGGAATGGACCGAAGCAATTCAAATCATACATATAACGGACCTTCCAAAGCACTGCCTCTCTCCCTATTCGACATAAAAAATGAATTAAAACAAAAAAGCAAGCTTATTCCTTCTGACACCATGTATAAATTAACGAAAGAAGAACAACTCATCATCAACAAAATTAAAATACAAACAGAACAACTAAATAAAAATAATGTTACAAGAACACGCGCATACTACCAATTTTACATTCAATATCCAGAAATACATTGGGCACTGCTTGGACATATGGTATCACGTAACGGCGGTTGGAATATGACTGATTTAAAGGGGGATTTATATACGAGAATTTTATCAGAGAAAGATCAATTCATATTTTTTTCTTTTTTAGAAAAAGGGAATTGGCTTATTTTCCAAGATGTATACCCTCAATTTTTACTTTACGAACAAAGTGTAAAGAGATCACAAAAGTTATTTCACCTTCTCCCTCACCTAAATGTTTCTACATTTATGGAAACGATGTGGCACCATTTTTGGAAAACAGGTAACAAAAAAACTTTAGCGATTGCCACTATTATTAATGAACAAAACTACTTAGAAAAAAGAGTGATTCAAAATGTACAATTTAAAAAGACTGTACTAAATAGTATTGGATTTAAACTCTTTGATTTCTTTCAGTTTAATCATATTCTTTTCCCATTCTACGAAAATGATAAGAAACAAAAAGTATTACTATTTGGTGATACAATGAAACATTTCACTTCCTTACATGAACGGATATTAATTGGAAAAAGATTGTACTCATTATTATTTCGAGATACACATGTTTTATCTCAAATAATAAGCTGGGCTCAACACCATCCACATACAGGATCAAGGAAAGATTACTGGCCCCATTTATTTTCAAGTGTAAATGAATCTTTTTCCCGTGAGTTTTATAAGCGCCGAATAAAGAAATGCCAGTTACGAAATGGCGCTTATCGCATATACAGCCCTGCACTCATCTATGCATGGCGAGATATGAAGCATGAAGAAGTTGACAGTGAAGATTGGTTTACCGATTGGCAAGTTGTAAATTACTTAGTTGATAAGGAGGAAAATATAAATGGACAAATTACAGAAGACTACTGCAAAACACTCGAAAAAATTGAACTCGCCATTCTCGCAAAGAAAAATGTCCTCCTCCGAGAAGAAGAATGAGTTTCTAGCATTAGTAGTTACAATCTTTCTCTCTTCTATTATTGGAACTTGCTTAGATGCCTTTTTTGTTCATAAACAAATATATTCCTTTCCGGCTAGGCCCTTCTCATCCACATTTTCGGTTAATATAGCTTTTACATTGTTCGTACTGCCGATTTTAACAGTTATCTTTATACACATTTCAAAAAAATTATCTAAAGTTTCTAGAATTTTATTTATTATTTCAATCGGTATTTGTGCTAGCCTTTTTGAACAGATTGCTGAAAGTTTAGGTTTATTTGTACATAACGCGAATTGGAACCATACATATTCTTTATTTGGTTATATGATTTTTCATTCTTTTATTTGGAACGTATATAATTGGATAAAAAAATAAAGAGACCATTATAGGTCCCTTCTTAAGCATACTCTTCCGTTATTGCTAATGGTGCCAATGTTTGAAGGCTTTTAGAGCGTAAACGATAGGCAACGACTTTCTTCTTATATTGCTTAATGACATCAACATGTTCTTCATAGCTATATAGCGAAAATCTAATCTCTTTATTCCCTTTCTTCGTATCAATGACTATGGGTGTCCCTTCTCCGTGCGGCGGGAAATAATGTTTATCTAAAAACAAAGCCTCATTAAATTCATGAATAACTTGTAGTTTCATTTCTCCCTCTATATTTTTTCCATCTATCGATATAGAAGTATTTTCCGCCTCAAGCTTTTGATGCAATTCAAATTTACTAATAATTGATTCCACAACAGAAGTGGGCATGCTAGAAACTAATACTTTAATAGCTCCAAAAACAAATAATGTAACTATAAACCATGTTGTCATTGTTATCATCTCCATTACATTTAAAAAATAAATTTCGTTCCATACGGTATTAGTATACTAATGAGTATTCCAGTTACAATCATCGTTACCGAACCGATTGTCGCCTCTTTCTCGCCTTCCTTCACGAGACGGCTCACACCGATAATATGTGATGCACAGCCCATTCCAACTCCTTTTCCAATCGTACTTGTTATACTGAAAAACTTAAGTACTGTTGGTCCGATAATAGCGCCTGTTATTCCTGCAACAACTACAAAACTAGAAGTCATAGATGGAATACCACCAATTTGATCCGCTAATGACAGGGCAATAGGCATCGTTGCTAACTGTGGTAAAGTAGTTAATATAAGTTCCTTATCTATATTTAAAATTCCGCCAATCACTACATTCATACTCGTTACAGCCACTATACCTATCACTACTCCAATAAGTATCGATAAAAAATTTTTCATAAGTATCTTTCGCTCTTTAAATAGAGGTATGGCTAATGCTACAATTGCAGGGCTCAATAAGCTTGAAAGAATGTCTCCTCCATTTTCCCTATACTCATGATGAGAAATACCAAAAATGAAAAATAAACAAATCATAATTGCCGTAACTGTTAACACCGGTAACGTAAATGCAAACGTAAATTTTTTATATAGCTTTGTCGCCAAGAAATAAATTGCTACAGTAATAATAATTAAGACCATTTGAATCGTGCACCTTGTCGATTTTATTTTTTTGTTGTTATTAATAATTGACTTATATACCCTGAAACAATCAAAGTTACTACAGTACTTGCAACTACTAAAAGGAATATAATACTCTCCTTACTGAAAAGAAAAGACCCGTATTCCATGAGCCCTGTTGTCGAAGGGATTAAAAATAACGGTAAAAATACGATTAACTTTTCCGCACCTAACTCAAACCATTTTAACGGTAAAACGCGAGTGGAAAGGAGCAGGAACAGTATTAACATCCCTATTAAACTTCCTGGCATTGATAGATGGAATACTCCTTGAATCCACGTACCCACTAGGCTAAATACATATAGCACGCCTACTTGAAGTAAAAGCGTCACGTACTTCATTTCTTTCCCTCATTTCACTATCACACATCCATATTATGAAATCTCATTTAGCGTGTCGGCAAACCGTTTAATTCCAAGTTGAATTTGTTCTATATTCGCTCTACCAAACGTAAATCGTATATATTCATTTTTCGAACCTAAAACACTGCCCGGAACAAATGCGACACCATTCTGTATAGATTCACCTAATAAGTGATATTCATCAAACTTTCCTTTCACTTTACACCATACATGTATTCCACCCTCTGGCACGAAACATTCAACTCGGTCTCCCAATGTTCCTTCAAGCTCTGCAATTAATACATCTCTTCTTTGCTTCAATTGTCCACGAAGTATCGTAATATGTTTATGGAAATCCTTTGATTCTAAAAATTGATTTGCTACCCACTGCGTAAATACACTATGGCCAAAATCAACTTGTTGCTTTGCATCTGCTAAACGCTCAATTACACGTGTAGGACCAATTATCCATCCAATACGTAATCCTGATGCAACAATTTTTGATAATGAACTTATATAAAGAACATTTCCATTTTGGTCCATTGATTTTAATGTCGGGTTCACTTCTCCATTAAAAGAGATTAAACTATACGGATCATCTTCTACAATTGGTATACCGAACTCAGAAGACAGTTCTAAAATTTTTTTACGTCTCGCTAATGAAAGCACAGTCCCCGTCGGATTCTGATAATCTGGATTCAAAAACACCATACGAATGCGATGCTTTTTGTGCAAATCGATTAAGTCATCTGGATTCATTCCATGCTCATCAACAGGTAAATGAAATATGTTCAAACCGGCCGATTTAAACATTGGAAGCGAAAAACAATACGAAGGATCTTCAATCGCGATCGCATCACCAGGTTTTAATAAACATTGAACGATAAGATTAAGCGCCTGTTGTGCTCCTGACGTAATAAGAATAGAGCTTGAATCTGCTTCAATTTGTTTATATTGCTGAACATGTGCTGCAATTGTTTTTCTCAACATCTCATTTCCAAGTGGATGATCATAACCGAGGTTTTCCATAAATGTTTTCTCCGACAAAATTGTTCGAAATCTATCACTTGGAATTAATTCTGGTGACAGTTCACCGCTTGCTAAATTAATTAAATCATCTTTTTGTGTTTCCGTTCGAATTTGTTGAACGAGTGGTACGTTAGGTAAGAACGATCCATCCTCCACGTACCTACCCCAGTTCGGTATTCGTTTATGTGAGACACCCCATATGTCTGTATTGACCCGTGTTCCGCTTCCCTTTTGCCGTTCTACTACTCCAAGTGATTTTAATTCTTCATACGCAGCTACTATTGTACTCCGGTTCACCTGTAATTCCTTTGCTAACATACGCTCAGAAGGTAACTTACTATCAGAAGGAAATTCACCTGAAGAAATGCCTCTTTCAATATAATCCGCAATTTGTTTATATACAGGTGTCTTATCTGCACGATTTGGTTTCCATTCCATCTAGTTTCCTCCTTTCAAAACGAACTATCCTCATTTTTTACTAACAGTATTCACCGTAAAAATAGTATTAATTAGTCACATTTTCTTATCCGTAAATGGATATATCCAAAATGGTTCTCTTTCTGATTACTCAATAGCTTCTGAAATTCCAACTTCATACTCTCATTTCAGTTCTTTTACAAACTATTAAATCATTACCGCGTACCATGTTACCCCGGCCAGTAGAACAAAAAGAAGAAGAATATAGATTGCAGATAAGTTTTTCACATTTCTTTTTGTAGACTTACCGTAATTCTCCTCCACGTTTCTTGCAACTAGTACAGTCCCAAATAGCGATACAATTACAATAATAACGACTAGTGAAATTGCAAAATTCATTGTCTTTTCACCTCTCTAAGACCCATCTATTTTAATTAAAGAACTTACATAAAAACCTTCCTCTTTAAAACGTTGATAACATACTACCTTTCTTCTCTTATCATAATAGATGTTTGCAAAAAGCGGACCAACCACTTTCATGTTTTTTTGCTCATCCACTTAAAAAATAAAAAGCAACTGATCACTTAGGACCAGTTGCTTTTTTCAAACGATAATTTTTCATTTAAAATTAATTCGATTTAAAAGTTTCGCCTTTTCATAATGAAACATCGACTGAGATAACTCAAAAATTGTTCCATTTACAAGATACACTGTATTTTCAATAAGAAGCGCCGGATCACCTTCATTTAATTCTAAAAGCTGTGCATTTTCTTTATTTACTTTTTCACAACTAATAACTTTATCAGCAAAACCAATATTTAATCGTAAATCTTCAATGAAATAACTGTATACAGAGCTTAATGCTATTTCTTCGTTCAAATATGGAATAATATCCTTTTTGAAATAACTTACTTCAATAGAGAATGGTTTAGCATCTACAATTCTTAAGCGCTTCAAAAAATACAACCTAGTTCCAGCTTCGCATTGCATCCGCTTTGCTATCTCTTCGTCCGCATCTATTACTTCCAGCTCTAACACTTTCGTTTCAATATTTTGTGAAACAAGATTTTTCGTTAATCCACGTAAACTTCCTAAATTAATGTAATCTGTTACAGAAGTTTCGCGTAAAAACATGCCACTACCTTGCACTTGAAAAATATAACCTCTATTCACAAGCTGACTAATTACTTTACGTATCGTATTACGGCTTACTTCAAATCGATTCATCAACGCTTCTTCTGTAGGTAGTTTTTTCGTTTCATTAAAAAGCCCATCTCGAATGTTTTGCTCTAACACATCTGCAATTTGTTTATACTTTGCACTCATACACTTTCTCCTAAAATACGCTTTTATCTGTTATAACTCTTCCCCTCTCGTTTCGATCACACGTTTATACCAATGAAACGAAAGTTTCTTCTTACGTTTTAAGTTATCATTATGATCGACAAAAATAAAGCCATATTGCTTTTTATATCCATTTAACCAACTTAAAAGATCAATCACTGACCATGCATAATAACCTTTTAAGTTAATTCCCTCTTCAATTGCACGCTTCATTACTTTTAAATGCGCTTCAATAAATTTAATTCTCGGAACATCTACAATTTCTCCGTCAATGATTGGATCTTCATCACCAAGTCCATTTTCCGTTACATACATCTTTATGTCACCGTAACGCGCTTTCAACATATGCAATCCCTCTAAGAAACCTTCGGGAGATATTTCCCATCCCCATTTTGTATATGTTTTATCATCCATTTTAACTGTTCGATAAAAACCATCAAAAGAAGGGTTACCTGGAGCAAGCGTTGAGTTTTCTCGAGAATGTTCCTCACTCTTTATATCCATATCGTATCTTTCTACTCGTATTGGTTGATAATAATTCAAGCCAATAAAATCATTTTCTTCTGCATTTTGTTTAATGATTTCTAATTCTTCAACCGTCCAATTAGGAGTCCATCCTTTTTCCTTTAATTGTTGTACAACATAAGACGGATACTCGCCTTTTAAAATTGGATCATAATACCAATACGTTTCATATTCATTCGCATGATTTGCTGCTTGTATATTTTCTTTTTGATCATCCACACTATAAGCTGGTAAGAAAACATGTGTAATCCCAATCTCACCATATTGTTTCAGCTGCTTGTACACCGCAACTGTTTTCGCGTGTGCATAAAATACATAATGAGTCGCTTGAAAATACTTTGGAACATCATTTTGTATTCCTGGTGGATGTGCACCTTTTAAATAACCTAATCCACAAAACATTACGGTCTCATTAAAAGTAATCCAATGCTTAACTCTGTCACCAAATGCCTTAAAACAAGTTTCTGCATATTTTACGAAAGTCTCTGCTGTTCTTTTATTCGTCCATCCACCATCTTTTTCTAACGGTAATGGTAAATCCCAATGATATAAAGTGACAAACGGCACAATCCCGTATTTTAAACATTCATCAATTAAGTTGTTATAAAATTCAATCCCTTTTTCATTTACCTTTCCATCTCCAGTCGGCAATATTCTCGCCCAAGAAATAGAAAAACGATACGATTCTAATCCCATCTCAGCCATTAAGCGAACATCTTCCTTATATCGATGATAATGATCAACAGCTACATCACCATTTGTTCCATTGTATGTTTTGCCAGGAATTTTTGAAAACTCGTCCCAATTCGTAACACCTTTTCCATCTTCATTCCATGCACCTTCTACTTGATAAGAAGCTGAAGCAGCTCCGAATAAAAAATCATGTGGAAACTTCATAGTATATACCTCCATTTCATTACAACAAATCAAATTCAATCATACATATAAAATTTATAGGTACAAATTTTATATGTATGATTATATCTTATGTTTTTATTTTTTTCTATTATAAAAGTACAATTTATATTGTTGGTTATTGGAAAAGAAATAAGAAGCGATATATTTTATCGCTTCTCACTCTCATCATCTTTATTCTTTTATTAATGACTTATTCGCTCTTATAACTTCTTGATACAATAATGGTGACCACTTTTCATTTATGTAGTCTTGAATTACCCAGCCTACTCTCGCAGGATTCTTTTGTTTTATATGGTTTGCAATTTCAGGATTTATATAAGAGGCATAGTAATATGGACTATTCCATGCTGTACCACCAGAAGACAAGCTTGTAAAATTTATATATAGATGATTTAAATCCTCGCTATTGTTCATCGTTTCATTCATTGTATCTTTAATAGATTTTACTTTCTCATCATAACTCACTTTATATTTATCTTGTACTGTTACATTTACATTTTGATTTACAGTTGTGGTAAACGTCTCATTATCTGGCCAATAAAAATTATTATATCCTCCAGATTCATTACTACCACTATATCTTTTTAGTAGTACAATTTTCCCACGAGCATCTCCAAGTTTTATATTTCCTTCTGTTTTTAAAAAGA
The DNA here is from genome assembly GCF_051916885.1 of Bacillus cereus group sp. MYBK14-1. Taxonomy (NCBI): domain Bacteria; kingdom Bacillati; phylum Bacillota; class Bacilli; order Caryophanales; family Bacillaceae; genus Bacillus; species Bacillus cereus group sp. MYBK14-1. Next base: position 46,898 of record NZ_JBQAHM010000003.1, read on the forward strand.
TAGGATCAACAAAATAATTTTTTTCAAACGTACTACTAAATGAATCTTCTGCCCCTTTCATATCCTCATACTCTTTTTTTAAAGACATAATAATCGTTTCACTCGGGTTATCTCTTAAAAATTGTTTCGCTTCGTTTATGAATTCATGCAGTGTTACATAAAGATATAATGGCCCATGATGAAGAACTATCGTATTATCATCTGTTAAACGTCCTCTTATATCAAAAATGCGAGCTCCATGGTCCATTTGATAGCGAAAATCATATTCTTGCGTCATTCCCCATACTTGCTTAATCGGATTTTGCAACTTGAACGTCCCACTATCGTGTGTTCCTGGAATTGAAATTCGTGCTAACGGGATATTATCAGGTATAGGTTGCATCCATTTCGACCAATTTTCAAGCTCATTAACAGAGCTAGCTGCAACTACTTGCTTATCATGTAAAGCAAATACAAATGTGATAAATATTGTACTACATATGAATAATTTCAAAATTAACTTCTTATTGCTCATTATTATCCCTCTCTTTTTCTGTTTTTATATCAAACTTATTGAATATAATATAAGCTAGTTCAGAAAAAATAAATAACATTTCATCAATATGAAATATTGCATAGAAGTAAAGTTAAAAAATCATTCACATATACTAAATTAGAAAAATTTAAAGGAACTTCATCTGAAGTTCCTTTTACTTATTTTATGTTCAATACGTATGAACCATCTGTATTCTCATATTTATAGACGTATAAATAATATTTACCTGGCTTTGCATTATAAGTTCCTTTAACTACATTGCCTTCATTTTCACCATATGCTACATAGTTATTTAAATCTGATTCATGATGAAGTACCCATGTCATTCCGATATTTTGTTCATTTAGTAGAGAAATATTAATATTTTCCGGCGAGTCAATTTGGAAAGTAAATACATCTACTCTATCACTATTATGTAGCATTCCTTTCACCGGTGTATGAAAGTTAACTTTATTTGCCTGTCTAGGCTCATTATTTGGTTCATTTTCTGTTACTTGTAATTCATTCCCACCGTTTGGTTTTCTTTGTTCATAGCCTAAGTTTAATAGTATAGACTTCAAATCTGGTAAAACACCAATTTTATCTGCATATGGATCTTTAGATTTTGTTCCTGTGCTCTGGTTGCTTAATATTGCTCTTAGTTCACTAGGTCTATATGGTTGTCCTAAATTTTCTTTAGCAATGCTTTGTACTAAAGTCGCTGCCCCAGCAATAATTGGCGAGGCACTAGATGTTCCGCTAAAGCTTGAAGTATATAGATTTACAGCACTTCTACTTTGTTCAGCTGTAGTTGTATCTACATTTTCTCCCCATCCGTACACATCAATACGGCTTCCATAATTCGAAAACCACATACGTTCATGAGGGAAAGATGAAGAGCCAGCGCCTACCATAATTGCACCCGAATCTTTAAAATCTTTACTATTACGATTTAAGACTTGCTTACCTTTTCTATCTTTGAACTGGTCTAAATCATTCCACCCATTTGCTCCAGCCTCTATAATTACAATCCCTTTATCTGTACCAGCACGAATTGCATCAAAAATATCTGGTTGTACTTCAACAGGTAAATATTTATCACCATATCCATCAAAGGATGCTTGCGCCTCTAATAATAAAACATCCCCAGCTTCTAACTGATTTACAGCGCTTAATATTGCATCAGCCGTATTATACTGTCCGTTATCTCTTATTTGAGAGATAACCTTTGCTTTCGCTTTTGGCGCAATCCCAATATTCCCGACTTCATTGTCCTCAGAGGATACAATTCCTAGTACAGACGTCCCATGACCGACATGCTGATCTATATTTCTTCCAGACATTAATTCAATATTTTGATGTAATAAATCCTCATGATTTAATAGCCATCCGTATTCCATATCAACAAAAGTAATACCATTTCCATTACCGCCTTGAATTCCCCAGGCGAAAGGCGCATTAATACCGTATGGGGCTGCTTCAAGATAACCTTGTTTTTTAAATCTAGGATTGTTATTAGGATTAAGAGCTACACTTGATGATTGCACTTCAGGTGGCATTATTTTCTCTTGTTTCTTCATATACGCATCTTCTATTAAAGAAGATGCCTTTAACTTATCTACTATTTCTTCTTCATACCCACTATTTTGATTTTGAAGAATATAGTAGTTTAATAGACTTGTAGATACATGATTAGGTGCTTTCACTTCAAGGTTTTGTATTTGTTCCGGGCTTACAGATGTGAATAAACGAGTAAATGTTACATCTGGATATTCTGTCAAAAGATCTTTTATTATTTTATCATTCGTTTGAGATTGTATTTGTTTTTCAATACCATCTTCATATGGCAAATCCAAATCCGCTTTAAATTTTACAATGATTTGCTTATCTGTTTCTTGTTCTATCCCTAATTTACTCTGCTGTTCTATAGAATCAGCATATACACTATTGATAGTGCCTCCTGTTCCTAAAAGTGTTGTAATGATTACAGTTGACGCACACATTTTTTGAAATATTTTCATTACATCAATCCTCCTATTAATAATTATTAATCATTATATTAATCTATAATGATTAATTCTATAACGTATTCCCTTTCTACTAAATAGATTATAGTAATCAGAAATATGAACTTCAATGTATTTTCATATGCAATATTTCATATTCTGACTCTACACTAAACGAATATGAAACTTATAGTGATTATTTATTTTATATGTGCTAATATACTTACATTAATATATTACGCATATACACATTTCAAACTACATTACTTAATCGTTTCACCTTAATTTTTTCTTAGGAGGATTTACAATGAAATTACTAAAAATAAAACATATAATTCCTTTATCTGCGGCCGCAATTACATTCGTATGTAGTCAAAGTACAGCTGAAGCTTCTACCATTCATACAGTAAAAAAGAACGATACACTTTGGGGCATTAGTAAACAATACGGAGTTTCAATACAATCCATTAAACAGGCTAATAATAAAGGAAACGATAAAACCTTTATTGGCGAACAGTTACATATTCCAGGGTCCGTGAAATCAAATGAAATCACTGTTCCTCAAAATGCCAAGCCTGCGAACATTTCTGAACAAATTATTTATCAAGTACAACCGGGAGATTCATTAGAAACGATAGCAAAGCGTTACAATGTCACTGTCCAATCTATAAAACAAATGAACAATACAGTCGGAAACAAGCTTTATACAGGACAACATTTAAAAATCAACTCAAGTATTTCACAAAAAGAAAAAGACTTAATGGCACGCTTAGTTACCGCTGAAGCAGGTGGCGAATCCTATAAAGGAAAAGTAGCAGTAGCCAAAGTTATACTAAATCGTGTAAATGCAAAAGGTTTTCCAAATACAATAACAGGCGTTATTTATGAACCTATTAAATACGGATATGCATTTACTCCTGTTACAGATGGAAGAATTAATCAACCTGCAAGTGCAGAAGCAAAAATGGCTGTAGAAGAGGCTATCTCCACAAATGGAGTAGATTCAGACTGGATTTATTTCTACAATCCAAAAACATCAACGGACAAGTGGATTACGACACGTCAAACAGTAGCAGTAATTGGTAATCATGTGTTTGCTAAATAAGATTTAAAATCATTAACAGACCTCTTCACTTAAAAGGTCTGTTTTTTTCTATGTAAGATGTTATTAATCATATGACATAGTTATTTTTTAAACTGTTTCTTCTTTCAAATAAAAATTTTTGTATTTACTCCACCACTCGTAGAAATTAATAAAGCATCAAGTTCAAAAACTCCCACTTTATTAATAAAAGCTATTTCTTAACTTCATAAAATTGTTATACACTAGAAAAATAAAAAACAAACTATTCGTTAGCAGGTGGAAGAATATGTATGATGTTACGATTATCGGCGCTGGAGTAAGTAGCATTTTTATGGCTTATTCACTAGCTAAAAGTAACAAAAAAGTTTTAATTCTTGATAAAGGTAAAGCGCTAGAAGATCGCCATTGTCCTTTAGACGAAGGAAAAGTGTGTAATTGTACTACATGTGATAAATATTTCGGGTTTGGTGGTTTAGGCAAATCTGAAGGGAAATTTAATTATACAAACGGATTTGGCGGAGAACTTGAGAAAAAAGTCGGTAAAGAGGTTTTTTTACAACTCATGGCTGAAGTAGATGAAATTCTATGTCAGTTTGGTGGAAGTTCGGTTTCAAAATATTCTACTGAAAATTCAAGTCTCACTAAGAGAGCTGAAGCGTGTGGTTTACAAATGCTAACAACAGAAGTAAGACATCTTGGTACTACACTTTCCAGTAACATTTTTCAGCAGCTCTATGAATTTTTACTGACGAAAATAAAGATCCAATTTCATATAGATGTACAACATATTCTGAAACAGGAAGATCATTTTACAATAGATACAAATCAAGGAACAGTTCAAACTAAGCAACTAGTATTTGCAACTGGGCGCTCTGGGGCCGATTGGTTAAAAGAAATGTGCAGTTCCCTAAATATTTCTCAGGAGCAAACACGTGTAGATTTAGGAATTAGAGTAGAAATGAAAGAACATCAATTACGTTCTATATTAAAAGATACTTTTGAAACAAAACTTTCTTATCAAGGTGAGCATTTCACAGCAACTACTTACTGTATGAATCCAAAAGGACGCATCATTCGAAAGTACGAAGAAGGTTTAGTTATGCCTGACGGTCAAAATTTTCGAGAGCAAGGAACTGGCACTTCTAATTTAAATTTCACTTTATTTATTCCTAGCTATTTTCCAACTCTCAAAGAAGCAAATGTATACGCAGGTTCAATTATTAAAGGCATTAACCAAGGACGAGATCGGATTGTTATACAGCGCTTAGAGGACTTACTAAAGAAACAACCTACGGCGGAAAACAGCATGGAACATAGCCGTATACAGCCTACACTACAGGGGGATTATGGAGATTTGAATCAAGAAATTCCTCAATTATATATTGAAGGGCTCAAAGAATTTTTATTACGTTTAGAACAATTTATACAAGAACCTATTGATCAACATACTTTACTATATGGAATTGATGGAAAGTTCTATGCTCCTACGATAAAAATTAATAATCATTTTGAAACTAGTATACATGGGCTATTTTTAATTGGAGATTGTTCAGGCGTTACGCATTCATTATCTCAAGCAGCTGCAAGTGGTCTGTATGTTGGAAAGTACTTATCTGACATTTAATTTCTATCATTAAAATGTCAGTCAAATATTTTCAATTTCAAAACACTTTACTTACATATAGTAAAATTATATTAATAAACCCCCTATCCTTCCCTGCTAATAATTAACCGACAAAAAATCGGGATTTTACAAAATACATATGTAATATAACTGTATATTTAAAACGATTGACATTCAATTCTAATAAATTGAATGTCAACAGTTTTAAAAGTCTCTATCCATTTTCACTTTTATTTGTTCGATATTTTGTAACATCATCATAGTGTTTAATATGGTAGGATGTCTATAAGTCAATTTCACTACAACTATGACTTGTTCTGCCCGTTTCTCAAAAAGAGTTATATTTATGCTACTACGCTTTAAAAATCCCCATTGTATATATATGAATACTTCAAATTATTCCCTTTAGAAAACAAAGTCTAAATGGTTCATTACACTCTAATAGTTATAAAAATATAATATATAACTTTAGTTAAATAAATTATATAAAGAAGGTGTAAAAATGAAGAACAAAATAAATTTACAAATGCAAAATATAAGTTTTGTTATAATAATGGCTTTAGCGGTATGGTTAAAAACATATCTTATTACGCGATTCAGTTTTGATTTAAAAATCGAGTCTTCAACGCAAGAGCTCATTTTGTTTATTAGCCCTCTAGCCGCATCATTAGCATTTGTTGGATTAGCATTATTTGCAACTGGTGAAAAGCGAAATTATATAGCGCTCTGTATTAATTTCTTATTAACAATCGTGCTTGTTGGAAATGTAATGTTCTATGATTTTTATAGTGATTTCGTTACATTACCAGTACTTGGACAAACCTCAAACTTCGGCCAATTAGGCGGCAGTATTATAGAAATATTAAACTACAAAATTATACTCGCATTCGTAGACATTGTTTTCTTCTTTATTTTATTAAAAAAGAAATCATTGGTCTTTAAAACAGAACGTGTAACTCATTCTACGCGCTTGTTATACTTTCTTTTAACGATTGGTGTATTCTTTGCGAATCTACATCTTGCAGAAAAAGAGCGCCCTGAATTATTAACAAGATCATTCGACCGAGTCATGCTTGTCAAAAATTTAGGCTTATATACTCACCAAGTATATGACTTAACACTGCAAGTAAAAGCTGGGTCACAAAAAGCACTTGCTGATAGTAGTAAATTACAAGAAACTGAAAACTACGTAAAAGCAAATCAAAGCGAGCCAAACCCTAATATGTTTGGTGCAGCGAAAGGAAAAAACGTAATTGTCGTCACTCTTGAATCCTTGCAGACCTTCTTAATAGGCGCATCAGTGAACGGGCAAGAAGTTACACCATTCCTAAATGAATTCATAAATGAAAGTTATTACTTTGATAACTTTTTCCATCAAACTGGTCAAGGGAAAACATCTGATTCTGAATTTCTAATCGATACGTCGTTGTATCCATTAAATCGAGGAGCTGTATTCTTTACACACGGTAACAATGATTATACTGCAACTCCAGAAATTTTACGTCAGCAAGGTTATTTCACTTCTGTATTTCATGCGAATAACGCAACATTTTGGAATCGTAATATCATGTACTCTGCTCTTGGTTATGATCGTTACTATAATGAGCTTGATTACAAAATTACACCAGAAACAAATTTAAATTGGGGATTAAAAGATATCGAATACTTTGATCAATCAGTAGATATATTAAAAACTGTTAATCAACCATTCTATGCTCGTTTCCTTACTTTAACAAACCATTATCCATTTACGTATGATGAAGATACAAAATTCATTGAACCATACAACTCTGGTAATGGCGTATTTGATCGTTACATCGTAACAGCACGTTACTTAGACGAATCAATTAAAAAATTTATTGAACGTCTAAAGGCCGAGGGGCTTTACGATGATTCTATTATTGTGTTATACGGTGATCATTATGGTATTTCCGAAAAACATAATCGTGCAATGGCACAGTTTTTAGAAAAAGATCAAATAACAGAATTTGATACTTTAAATTTACAACGTACACCTTTATATATTCATATTCCTGGACAAACAGAAGGTCAAACTATTTCAAAGCCTACTGGACAAATCGATATGAAACCTACTATTCTAAATTTATTAGGTGTTGATTCTACGAATGATATTCGTTTTGGCCATGATATGTTTTCAGATGAATATACTGGCTTTGTTGTTTTACGTGATGGTAGCTTCGTTACAGATAAGTATGCATACAAAAACAACACTTTCTACGACCGTATAACAGGTGAAATTGTAGATTTACCAAAAAAAGAAGCTCAAGCCCTCATTAAACGTGCCCAAAATGAATTACGAATGTCTGACAAAATTATTGAAGGCGATTTATTACGCTTCTCAGAAAGCAATAAAATTAAAACTGGCGAAGTACAAACTAAAATTAAAGAAACAGAAAAATAATCTATATATGAAAAAGGAGCAACTTATTACAGTTGCTCCCTTTTACTTTTATTCTACGCTTGTTTCTAAAGCTACATCCGTATAGGTATTATCATTACCTATATTTAAAATTACTTCACATTGACGCAATCTCAATTCAAAGAGCATGATAGAATCATGATAGATTTCAGGATTTGATTTCATCTTATGTAATATCTCTTGTTTTTCTTGTATTTCTAAATGCGTGTTTTCTACAGCTTGCTTTAAAGAGTTAAATGGATTCCTAAAGAATATATTAATATCTCGCTCTTGTGTGTTTTCAAACAGCTCAAATTGCAAGAAAAATTTCTTCATAATAGAAGCCGTTACTTCAGTATAATCTTCATTTTCTACATACTGTTTGTATTTGTTATATAGCATAGATTTATTTTTAGGAAGAACTCCAAACAATTTACCGGCACTTTTCAGTAAAAATTGTGCTGGCGTAAATCGACGTAAAATATTTACTTCATCCATTTGTATTCTAGTCGTCATCCTGTCAGTATCTCTGCGCCAGTCATCAAGCACTTTAAAGTCACATTCTAACTGTATTCTATTTTCTCCAAATAGTGAATTAAGCCCTTCACTAAGTTCTTCTAAATACGTTTGACTTTGAAGAAGCTCATTATTAGAAGTTGCAATCCAATTTTGCATAGAAAGAGCCAGATTAGGTAACACAGTTTGTTCTAAATATTTATGCACTCTTTCATTCATTGCTTTATTTAGTTCCGTATCCATGTGCCCGAAATCACTTTCTTCACTAATTAAATTAGAACAGCTCTTTAATATCTTCGGAATATTTTCAGTAAGATCATTTGTAATTTCAGTCTTCATTGAACGATATGATTGTGTAATTAAATGAATTTTTTCCCTCTCAAATGTAGTAAGGTTATTAATGCTACCGTTTAGTTTCACTAGCATATCTTCATTCCAATTAATAGCATCCACCAGATTATTTTCTTTCTCAACACGTTTATCCAAAAGATATGTAATTGTTTTTCGAATGAAAAATAATAACTTTTCAGTACGTTCTGCATCGATATTTTTATGATTAAAGTTAAAATGAATAAACTCAGTTAAATCATTTAATTGTTGACTACTTGTATATAACGAGGAATAAGGGAAAATTCTCGCATACGGGAAATATGTGTTTATTCTCGTTGCCGTATCATGTAATACCCTTTTCACTTCTGCTTCACTGTAAATGTTATCGATTTTATTTAATAAGAAATGAATTTGTAAATTTGGCGTATGTTCTTGAATACTTAATAGAATGTCACGTTCTTTATCAGTAAAAGGTGAATCCGCATTCAATACGAACAGTAATTCGTCTACAGAATTTAAATATTCGAATATCTCATCTCTAGTGTCGTTATTCCTATTAAAGCCAGGTGTCACTACAAATGTAAGTTTATTTTCATTTAAAAATCTGCATGGTAATTTAAATTCAACACACGCTCTATCTCTATATGTTTGATGGTGCTGAGACATCATATTATGGTAATCAGAGACATCTTCCGTTGTTGTAATTGCTGAGTCTGTTATAGCGTTTATTTCTATATGAGCATCATTTTTTAAAACTACTACATTTGAAATTGATTTTTCTAATATATTTTCTCCTAATATAGAGTTAATAAATGTAGTTTTTCCGTTCCCTGAAGTTCCCGTTACTAAAATACGATTTGTTCTTAAATCTGCGAGCTCGTCAACTAACCATTTAAATCGGTGACCTATTTCTATATTCTGCTTTTGTGCCCACTGTGTAATAGATTCAAAAAGGTGTAAGCTGTACTCTAAGCCATTTACATGATTAATAGAATGTGACAGTAAGTTTTCCGCATGTTCTATATTTGCTGAATCTATTTTGGAAGGGAAAATCTCATCCCATGCCAATACAGCTGCAGATGGAAATACAGCATAAGATGGATTGACTACCTTTAACCAATTTGCTAACAGATTTGGTATGATATCGTTTAATTGTCTAAGCGTATATTGACCTTGAATTAATGCAAAGTACGTTTCTTCGTAAAGAGCAGAAACTTTGTTCCATATATCGGACGAATGTATTTCAATATGTAAGAAAAATTCATTTATTGTGTTAAGCCACAATAAGTAATTTTTTTCATTTTTATAACTGTTCCAGAGTGATGAAACCATTTGCGTAAATTGTACTTGATCTACATTATTTAATGTAGCTAATGCATCATAAAAATAGTCTGGTGAAATATGTTTAGTAAACCCTTTATCGATATATCCTTTTAACACCTCAAACCAAGGATACGATTCTATGCGAATTAACTCATTCACAGCAAGCTCTACTGCACTATCAAAATCTTGCTGTTCCTCATAAAAGGAACGGGCAATTTTTGTGACATTCGGATAATCAGGATTTAAAGAAACTGCTTCTTTAATAACACCGAAAGCTGAGTCAAAATTATTTTGCTCAATGTAAAGAGAAAGTAATTGTAGTCTAATTTCGGTCATCAATATTTTATTATCAGTAGTAATAGAAGTATAAATATTTTCAGCAAATGATAACTGATTCAGTTCGAAATAAGCATCCGCAATATTTTTTTGTGCCCATGGTGCTAATTCATTACTAACCTTCTCCCATTTAAAAATAGCTGCTTCAAAATCTTGATGACGATAATAAAATTCACCTTGTGCAAAACGAATATAAGACCCATCAGAAATCTCATTTTTTTCTTCGTTTACATAAGCTTGTCCAAGTACGTCAAGAGTTGGTTTTGTTTCATTCTCCATTAGGAATGTTTCATAATACATCTTTTTTATTAATTGTTTTTCTAATCTCATCTTTTCCCCCACTATATCTTGAAAATACATTTTTAAGATATGTCAATACTTTTTGTATGTATGCTTTTTATCTTAACAAAGAATATCTTTTGGAAAATTTCATTTTCCTTTCATTTTTCAAGTTAGATTGAATTTTTATGAGAAAAGTTTCAGTTTTTTTTCAATTACCTTTCAGTTATGAAACAGCATTAAATGTTCCTAATAACCTAATAACACTATAATATTCCACATTATATTATCAAGAAAACCCCATATAAACCATATTATAAAAACAATCTATATTGAATTTATATACATAATTAACTGTGCTGTCAAACAAAAAAAACAACAATAGGAGCCAACAGCTATTCATACCATTTCTTTCTCAAATTGTTTTCCTTTAAAATGTTTCAGTAGTTATGTAATTAAATTCCATTAACCTATATAAATAACTAGTCCAAAAAATATCTATATGCATATCATGTTATAGTAAAGAATTTAGGAGATCCTAAAAGGAGGCATTTTCATGTTTGAAGATAAATCTAAAATAAATTACCCATATGAATTTACTGAAACTACAACAGTTCCTCTAAAGAACCCCATTGATAAAAAATTCAAGAACGGCACAGGTACACATAACTTCCCAATTAAGAAGCACTATAAAGAGCAAGTTCTATACACTGAAAAAATTAATAATAATAAAAATAAGTAATTGTATAGATCTTTATAACAATTAGCTAAATAAGAAGCAACATTCAACCATGCATAGTTATTTAGTTAGTAATGATACAATTCATGCACATTTTAAAAAGTGCTGTATACAGCGCTTTTTTATACATAGATAAATTTAAGCTAACACAACCAAGAAATAAACGGTAAAATTACTCCACCATATTCTCGTTTAACTATTAAATCTACATATGAAAAGGGAGCAACAGTAAATGTTGCTCCCTTTTGAAATATAATTTATTCACTCTACATAACCCTCTTAAACATCTTCTCCAACTCATAAGTAGAATGATGCACAAGAATCGGTCTTCCGTGTGGGCATGTGTATGGGTTTGTTGTTGTACGTAATTCTTCCAGTAAGGCAAATATTTGATCGTTCGTTAAATATTGATTCGCTTTAATGGATGCTTTACAGCTCATCATGATGGCTGCTTCTTCACGTAACTTTTTAATATCCACTTTTTTTAGTTTGACAACTTGCTCCATCATTTCATCGATAATTTCTGTTTCTTGTCCTTTCGGGAACCATGTTGGATGCGAGCGGACGATAAAGGATTGATGGCCGAATTGTTCTAAAAATAGCCCAACTTTTTTTAGTTCTTCTAACTGTTCTTCGACACGTAAAAATTCAGTAAGAGATAGATCAATACGGTACGGTACAAGTAACTCTTGTACTTCTTGCGCTACCCTTCCTACTTTATCACGGAAGTATTCATAATTAATACGTTCCTGCGCGGCATGCTGGTCAATCATATATAAGCCTTTATCATTTTGAGCGAAAATATATGTTCCATGCATTTGTCCAATTGGATAAAGCGGTGGTAAGTCATTCCCGTTCATTTCAATCTCTTTTATTTCCCGAACTTCTTCTTCTAATTCCTCTAGTTCAAAATCCTCTTCATTACTGTCCCACGATTTCTCTTCTTGAATTGGTTCTTCGATTATCGGTTTAGTGGATGGTTGCCAACTTTGTTCTTCTCTTATGAGCGACTGTGGTGGTTGCCATTCTTGTTTCGGCGGTTGCCACAGTTGTGGTGGCTGTTTCACAGCCTGCGGTTCTTCTTGTTTTGCATCCATGCCAGTTGGTAAAACAATGTCCGGCATAGATGGTTCTTTCGGCTTCGCATGCTCAAACTGGAACTGTTCTTGCACACTTTCGTCTTTTTCTTTTTTCTTCGTTGTTACGCCTGCATCTGGAATGAGCTGTATTTTTTTAAATGCAGCTTGCAATGTTTCTTCGATCAGCTTTAGCAATTCTTGTTCTTTACTAAAACGAACCTCTAACTTCGCTGGATGTACGTTAACGTCAACTAGCATTGGATCCATTTCAATCGATAAGAAGCCAATTGGATACCGGCCAACTGGCAGTAATGTATGGTAGCCTTGCTGAATTGCTTTCATTAGTACAAAGTTTCGAACGTAACGACCATTTACGATCGTTGACATATAATTACGAGATGCTCTCGTTACTTCTGGTAATGTTACATAGCCTTTAATTGTAAAGTCTAAAGATTCAGCTTCAATTGGAACAAGCTTCTTCGCAACTTGAATACTGTAAATCGATGCAAGTACTTGTCTTACATCACCGTTACCTGATGTATGAAGCAATTTCTTTTCATTATGAAACAGTTTTAACGATACTTCTGGATGTGACATTGCAATACGATACACGATATCTGTAATATTCCCGAGCTCCGTATGAATGGTTTTCATATATTTAAGACGCGCTGGTGTATTAAAGAATAAGTTTTGTACTGTAATATCTGTTCCTTTTCGGCTCGCAGTTTTCTCTTGTTTTATAATGTCTCCACCTTTAATTATGAGGTGTGTACCAGGCGCATCACCTGTGCTAGTAATTAATTCTAATTCACTAACAGAGGCAATACTCGGCAATGCCTCACCGCGGAAACCGAGTGTTCTTATGCGAAACAGATCGTTTTCATCTTTAATTTTACTCGTCGCATGGCGTTCAAAAGCGACGATACAGTCTTCTTCTGCAATACCATCACCGTTATCAATGATACGAATTTTCGATAACCCAGCTTCTTCTAAGTGGATTTCAATAGATGTACTATTCGCATCGATAGAATTTTCCACAAGTTCTTTTACGACTGAAGCAGGGCGCTCTACTACTTCCCCTGCCGCAATTAAGTTAGAGAGTTGGTCATCGAGTTTGCGAATTTTCCCCATCTACTTACTCATCCTTTCTTTAACTTTTTCTGTAAGCGATACAATTCGTTCATCGCTTCTAAAGGTGTCATATCAAGTAAATCGATTTTTTTAATTTGCGCCAATACTGCTGTTTCTTTTTGATCTAGCAGAGGTTTGTCTTGTTTCTTCGAAGACTGTTCTCCTCCAAAGAAAGATAGTTGCGATTCTTCTTCAGTCTCTACTTTCGTTTCCTGTATTTCTGCTATTTCCTCTTTTACAACTACAGGTTCTGGAGCAGCTTCTTGTACTTTCACTTCTACTCGTTTTGGAATAATAATTTCTTCCTGTCCTTCTAGCTGTGCTAACACTTCTTTCGCGCGGGCGATTAAGCTATCTGGAAGCTCTGCAAGTTGCGCAACGTGAATTCCGTAACTTTTATCAGCTGCCCCGTCTTGAATTTTATGAAGGAATACTACTTTTCCATTCTCTTCAATTGCTGAAACGTGTACATTTTTCAGTTGATCTAAACTCTCTTCTAACACAGTCAATTCATGATAATGCGTAGAGAATAACGTTTTTGCACCAATTTGGTCATGAATATGTTCAATGATTGCTTGTGCAAGTGCCATACCATCATAGGTAGATGTACCTCGTCCAATTTCATCGAATAAAATTAAACTTCTTTCTGATGCGTTTGCAATTGCATTTTTCGCTTCTAACATTTCGACCATAAATGTACTTTGACCTGATATTAAATCATCCGCTGCACCAATTCTCGTAAAGATTTGATCAAATACAGGTAATACTGCTTCTGTTGCTGGTACGAAACAACCGATTTGCGACATAACAGTTACAAGTGCTAATTGTCTCATATACGTACTTTTACCAGACATGTTCGGTCCTGTAATTAAAAAGACATCCATCTTCTCTGGCATAATACAATCATTCGGTACATACAATTTCCCGTTCAATACTTTTTCAACGACAGGATGACGACCATCTTTAATAAAGATTTCACGCTTCGTTGTTAGTACAGGTTTTACAAACTGTTCTTCTTCACTAACTGTCGCAAAACTTTGCAGTACGTCTAATTCACTAATTACTTTTGCTAAATGTTGTAATTTCGGAATAAATACTTTTACTTCTTCACGAAGCGCTGTAAATAAATCGTATTCTAGTTGTACAATTTTTTCTTCTGCTTCTAAAATTAACGTTTCTTTTTCTTTCAGTTCATCTGTAATGAAACGTTCAGCATTAGCAAGCGTCTGTTTACGTTCATAGCGACCTTCTGGAAGTGCTGCAAGATTCGCTTTCGTTACTTCAATGTAGTAACCGAAAATACGGTTGTATCCGATTTTTAACGATTTAATTCCAGTAATATCACGTTCTCTTTTTTCAAGCTCAGCAATCCACGTTTTCCCGTTTTTACTCACGTAACGATATTGATCAAGCTTGTCATTATAACCATCTTTAATAATATCTCCATCTTTAATTGAAAGCGGTGGGTTTTCTTGAATACTTCTTCCTAGTAATTCTGTTAAGCTTTCACATGGATCTGCACCTTGAATTAATCTCGATGCATAAGCGTTATCTAACAAACTAATTGCTTCTAAAATAGCTGGCACTTGAAGTAATGAACGTCTTAATTGTAATAAGTCTCTTGCATTTACGTTACCAAATGCAACTTTTCCTGCTAAGCGTTCTAAATCATATACTTCTTTTAACTTTTCTTTTAAATCTTCACGTAAGAAGTAATCATTTACAAACGTTTCAACCATTTCTAAACGCTCTTCAATTCTTTCTTTCTGTATAAGTGGACGTTCCATCCACTGTTTTAACATACGACCACCCATAGCTGTTTTCGTCTTGTCCAATAACCATAATAGTGATCCTGTTTTTTCTTTCGTCCGAAGTGTTTCTGTCAGTTCTAAGTTTCGCTTTGAATGTACATCAATTTTCATAAATTGATTCGTATAATAAATTTCTACTGGTTGCAAATGATCTAAAGAACGTTTTTGCGTTCTTATTACATAGTTAAATAAACGTCCAACTGCTTTAATTAATTTTGCTTGTGAAACATTTTTCACAAGATGTTCTAATCCTTCCGGAATTGCCGTTGCATCTTCATACGAAATCGTCATTTTCAATGTTTCAGTTAACTTGTTTAGTTCATCTTTAGAAAATGAAGAATCAACAACAATTTCTTTCGAACCAGTTGCATACACTTCTAATAAAATATCTTCTACTGAACCAGTCAGTAACGTTACTGTATTTTGTCCAGTCGTTAAGTCGTTACAAGCTAATGCATATGATCCATCTTCAAAATGTGTTAATGCGGCTAAGAAGTTGTTTTCTTTCTCATCAATTGTACGCCCTTCCATCATCGTTCCTGGCGTAATTAATTGTACTACTTCACGACGTACTACACCTTTAGCTGTTTTCGGATCTTCTACTTGCTCACAAACAGCTACTTTATATCCTTTTTCAACAAGTTGTTCAATATAGTTTTTAGCCGCATGATATGGTACACCGCACATTGGTATACGTTCACTACTACCACCATCTCGGCTCGTTAATGTAATTTCAAGTTCATGGGCTGCTTTAACAGCATCCTCAAAGAACATTTCATAAAAATCGCCTAAGCGAAAAAATAAAAAGGCATCTTGATAATCTGCCTTAACCTTTAAATATTGCTGTATCATAGGCGTATATTGAGTCATACTTTTCCTCCATAATTCTTACATGATAATCTATTTTCATATATGTCGCATTTCACGGACACTCTTATCTCCTATTTCAGGAGTCTTTCTTCATTATAACATATTTCATAAAGAATCATGTTCATTCAGCGCCACTTATGTAAAGTAAAAAGCTAGGAAGAACTTCTCCCTAGCTTTCTATTACTCTTCTTCTGCATCAACGATAAAGTTCGGATCTAATTCTTCAAATTCATCATCAGCAATTTGGAAATCATCATCTGATTCTACGCAACCTTCAGGATTTACACTTACACAAATTTTCGTTTCTCCAACTACTTCTGTTACAAATTCACGTTCTACAGTTACAACAATTTTATTACCATTTGGTGATACAAGTGCTTCTAAACAATTTGGCGGCTGAATAACACGAGCAATAATTTCTAAATCGTCACCAGAAAAGTTTTTATCACGATAACCAATACTTACTTCGTCCGTGTAGTTCACACGTTCTGTTACAACTTCAGTCTTTGTATTTCCATCAAATGAATACCAAGTGTTCACATCATAGAAACCTTCAATTTCCACATGTTTTCCATTCTTTCTTGCTTCGTACGAGTGGTTAATTACCCAGCACCCTAAAATACTTGTTGGCTCATTATTCGATTCACATGTATGCGTTGACTTTGTATACTTACGTCCTTTTCCAACCACTGCTTTTGTAATAATCTCTCTAAATTCGGACATTCGTAACCCTCCTCAATCACTATTCACTTAATCATATGCGTGACAATAGCGGAATGTGTCATTCTTTTTTTTGAGAAGACCTTACGTTTAATCCACAAAAAAAGAGATGTCAATATGACATCTCTTTAACAACCACAATTTCCTTTTTTACTTTCTACTGCTGCGCCAGTTTCACCCTTTAGTACATCGCCACCAGTTGAAATTAATATTTCATCTGTTACGTTGTTAGAAATTGTACTAGCAACTAACTGTAATAAGTCATTTACGTATGTTTGTGAAGATTTAAATTGTTGTACGACTGGAATACTGTCTAACTTATCTTGCAATGCATCAATTTCAGCTTCTACCTTTTTTAAAGCTTCCCATTTCCCGTAATGTTGCAAGTTTACTGCTTGTTTTTGCAGTGCTTTAATTTCATCGATTGCGCGCTTTACATTTTCATTTTTATGAATTTGCGCCTCTGCTTTCTTAAAAAAATCAACTTCTTCTGTTTCAGAAATCATTTTTGCTAATTCTTTCGCTTGTTCAACAATGTCATCTTTCGAATATACTTTCATCTATTATTTCACCTCAATCGGCTCTTCAACTAATTCCCCGTTAAGAGACCAAGTTTTTGCTTCCGTTATTTTTACTTTCACAAGCTGACCAATTAAAGATTTTGAAGCGACGAAGTTTACAAGTTTATTCGTACGAGTATAACCTGCAAGTACTTCCGGATTATTTTTACTTTCCCCATCAACTAACACTTCTACAATTTGACCTTTGTAACGACTATTCTTTTCAATTGCCAACGTATTTACTAGTGTATTTAAGCGTTGAAGACGTTCTTTCTTTACTTCCATCGGTACATTATCTTTCATTTTTGCAGCTGGTGTACCTTCGCGAGGAGAGTAAATGAATGTAAAGGCAGTATCAAACCCTACTTCACGATATAACGACATCGTTTCTTCAAATTGCTCATCTGTTTCATTTGGAAAACCAACGATAATATCTGTTGTTAATACTGCATCTGGAATTGCTTCTTTAATTTTTCTTACAAGTTCTAAATAATGCTCACGCGAATATTTACGTGCCATAATTTTCAGCATATCCGTACTTCCAGATTGAACTGGTAAATGGATATGTTCTACTAGGTTGCCACCTTTGCCAAGCACTTCAATTAAGTGATCATCGAAATCACGTGGATGGCTCGTTGTAAAACGAATACGGGCAATATCAACTTTACGAAGTTCGTCCATTAAATCGCCAAGACCGTATTCTATATCTTCAAAGTCTTTACCATATGCATTTACGTTTTGACCAAGTAAAGTAATTTCTTTATAACCATTTGCAGCTAAATGACGAATCTCTTGGATAATATCTTCTGGACGTCTACTTCGCTCTTTTCCGCGTGTATACGGTACAATACAATACGTACAGAATTTATCACAGCCATACATAATATTTACCCAAGCTTTAATATCACCACGACGTACTTTCGGAAGGTTTTCAATTACGTCACCTTCTTTTGACCATACTTCAACTACCGTCTCTTTCGAGAACATCGCATCTTTTAGAATGTACGGTAATCTATGAATATTATGCGTTCCAAATACCATATCTACATGCTGATTTTTTTGCATAATTTTATTTACAACAGATTCCTCTTGAGACATACAACCACATACACCAATTAAAAGGTCTGGATTTCTTCGTTTGAGTGACTTTAAATGGCCTAGCTCACCAAACACCTTATTTTCAGCATTTTCACGAATTGCACAAGTGTTTAATAAAACTACATCTGCATCCTCAGTTGAAAAAGTTGGTTCATATCCAAGTGCGGTGAAAATGCCTGCCATTACTTCCGTATCATGCTCATTCATTTGACAACCATATGTACGAATATAGAACTTTCTTCCTGTACCAAAATTGCGAAACTCTTCAGGTAAGCCAAAATCCCGTTCAATTTTAACTTCTTCTTTCCCGCGCTTTTTCGCATCCTTTAAGGAAGGTGGTTGATATACACTTTCAAAGTATTTACTATAATCTTTCTCTTCTTTTTTCGTAGAGGAATTTGCTTGTTGACTTGCTAATCGTTGTTGCTCGTTCATTGGTAATCTCCTTTCACCCTTAACTATACATACTCTATAGTCCATTTTAATGCGCCTAGACTCACCTCAAAAATGGTTAGATAGCTTGAGAGATAACTTGTCCTTTGAAACTTGAGTAATCAATCTAATCATTCATAAGAATGAAGTCTTCCCCACGCAAATAGACATTCCCTTTTTATCATTTCTTGTTGTCCTACCAAAAAGCATATTGCTTTATCCCTATAAACATTACCATAGTATGATGTATTTCGCCAATTTTAACAATAAAGAGGCCCTTTATTATCTTACATTTCATAAGCAATGAACTTGCCATTTTCATACAACGATTTATATATTATTTTATCATTCTGAATTTTCTAAGTAAATAAGACTACCCTATATTTTTGTACATAAAAAAAGGTTACCAAATCGGCAACCTCCTCTTCTTACATTACATAAATTCAGCAACAAGCTCATCAAACATTTTCTGATCCATATTTAAATCAGATTTCACTAAAGGCTCTTCACTATAGCCTTTAACAAGTTCTTGATATGATGGTTGCTTAGTATTTTGATAAATTAACCCTGTTACTAAACCGTTATTTTCCATTAAAGTTTGCATAGCCATCATGCGATTAGATGGATCATATCCCTCTACTGTGCTTAGTTTCGTTAAATTCTCTTTAAACCAATCGTAAGTATTTACTTTATTGTAAGTAACACATGGGCTAAATACGTTAATTAATGAAAATCCTTTATGGTTAATACCAGCTTCAATAATTTGTGTTAATTCTTTTAAATCACTCGAAAAGCTTTGCGCCACAAATGTCGCACCAGCTGTTAAGGCCATTTCCATTACATTTAGTGATGGTTCAATTGAACCTTGTGGTGTGCTTTTCGTTTTAAATCCAGCTTCACTACGTGGTGAAGTTTGCCCTTTTGTTAATCCGTAAATTTGGTTATCCATTACGATGTACGTAATGTCGATATTACGACGAATAGAATGGATTGTATGACCCATACCAATCGCAAATCCATCACCGTCACCACCTGAAGCGATAACTGTTAAATCACGATTTGCCATTTTCACACCTTGCGCAATTGGAAGGGCACGACCATGAATACTATGCACACCATATGAATTAATATAACCTGAAATACGGCCTGAACAGCCGATACCAGAAATAACAGCAAGTTCATCTGGATTTAGGCCAACGTTAGCTGCCGCACGTTGAATTGCAGCTTGCACTGAGAAGTCTCCGCAACCTGGGCACCAGTTTGGCTTTACACTGTTACGAAAGTCCTTAAATGTTGCCATTTAATACAACCCCTTTTTTGCATTCGTTGTAAATCTCTTTCGGCAAGAATGGGTTTCCATCATATTTTAAAAGACTAGAAATTTTCTCACCATTACCAAGATTCATTTTCATAATGTTAGCAAGCTGACCTGTTGCATTGTTTTCTACTACTACAACACGCTTCGCCTTTTTCACAAGTGGATCGATTTCAGCTGTTGGGAACGGGTGAATTAAACGCACATGAGCATGGTTTACTTTCATACCCTCTTGTTCTAAACGCGTCATTGCCTCTTCGATCGCACCACGAGTTGAGTTAAATCCAACAAGCAATACGTCTGCTTCTTCATGCTTAACATTTTTATAAACAGGGGTATTAAACTTCAAGTTCTCCATTTTACGGAAACGTTTGTCCATTTGATCTTTACGGTTTATTGCTGATTCCGATGGTTTTCCAGTTTCATCATGTTCTACACCTGTAACATGGTGAACACCATTTTTCATACCAGGTAAAACACGTGGTGAAACGCCGTCTTCTGTTACTTCATAACGCTTGAAGTATGCTTTATTTTCACGTTCTGGTAATTCTACTTCTAAATCAAGCTTACCACGACGAATTTCCACTTTATCTAATTTAAGTGGTTCTACTGTTTGTTTTCCTAAAGAAAGCTGTAAATCTGTTAAGAAAATAACAGGAACTTGATATTCTTCAGATAAGTTAAATGCTTCTACAATGTCATAGAAAGCTTCTTCAACTGTACTTGGCGCCATTACGATTTTTGGAATTTCACCATGCGTACCGTAAATCATCGCCATTAAGTCAGACTGTTCTTGCTTAGTTGGTAATCCTGTACTTGGGCCGCCACGTTGTGTATCAACAATTACTAATGGAGTTTCTGTAATACCTGCTAAACCGATTGCTTCCATCATTAATGAAAGACCTGGACCAGCAGATGCCGTTAATGTACGAACACCAGCATAGTTTGCACCGATTGCCATTGTACAAGCTGCGATTTCATCCTCAGTTTGGATTACTGTTCCGCCGACTTTCGGTAATTTTTTAATTAAGTATTCCATAATTTCTGATGCAGGTGTGATTGGGTATGCTGACATAAAACGAGCACCACCAGCTACCGCACCAAATGCGATTGCATCGTTCCCAATCATAAACATGCGTTTTTTACCATCAGCTTTTTCAAGCTGCATCATGTTTACTTTCTCACCTAGTAATTCTTTCATATATTGAGAGCCACGTTTAATTGCGTCCATATTCTTTTGAACGACTTGCTCTCCTTTACGACCAAAGATTTCTTCAACAACATCTAAATAAGCTGTTTCATCTAATCCTAATACTGCACTTGACGCTCCAACAGCAACCATGTTTTTCATTAATGATGTGCCTAATTCTGAAGCAATATCTGTAAACGGTATCACATATAGATTTACATCTGTATTGTCAGGTATTGTTGGATTAAATTTCGCATCCGCAACTACAATTCCACCTGGACGTAGTTCGTGGAAATTAAAATCAATTGTTTCTTGGTCAAAAGCAATTAAAATATCTAAATCATCTGAGATCGCTCGTACTTCTGTTGTACTTACACGAATTTTATTATTTGTATGGCCGCCTTTTATACGTGATGAGAAGTGGCGGTAACCGTATAGGTAATATCCTAATCGGTTTAATGCAATACAGAAGATTTCTCCTGTACTTTCAATTCCTTCACCTTGTTGGCCTCCAACTTTCCATGAAAGTTGACTAATCATCTCCTACACCCCTTTTGGCTGCATTCATTGTAGTGTATTTTTTTACAGTAATAGTTTAGCATTTTTTATGCAAATAAACTACAACGGACGCAAATTATGCCTCTTCTGATTTCCCTGAATCTTTAGTATAAAGCTATTTTGTTTTTCATTCTAGTATTAGGTCTTAAAAAAAGCAATAAAATCAAATGAATTAATTTTAATTTTTCTGAATTTTAAACCAAAACTTAAAAACTCATATGTTCTACAAAATTATCATATAAAAATCGTTCTACAGTAGATGCAGCATAGTGTTTACAAAGCTCATTCATTACATTTTCATAATCTCGATAAACTGATACATTTACAACTGTTTCTAAAATCCCATCAAAATCTGAACCAAATCCTATATTGTACTCTCCACCTAATGAACAAATATATTCGATATGTCTTACTATATCTGTTATATTTGCTTCATTTTCATTCGTTAGAAACTGCGGTACAAAAGTGACACCGATCATGCCATTTTTCTTTATAAGAGCTTTAAGTTGTTCATCGTTTAAATTACGTGGGTGCTCGCAAAGTTTCATACAATTTGAGTGGGAAGCAATAGGATTTTTTGCAATCTCTATAACATCCCAAAAACTTCTTTCATTCAGATGAGACACATCAGTCCATACATGTAGCGCATTCAGTTCTTGTACAACCTGTTTACCAAAATTCGTTAAACCCGCCCCACGTGTCTCTAGCGCACCATCAGCTAAGAGATTGGCATAATTCCATGTTAGTCCAAAAGAACGTACTCCTAGGCGATACAACAACCGTAATTTCATTGCTTCTTTTCCAATTGCTTCGCATCCTTCTAGTGTTAATATCGCTCCAACCTCGTCCTGTTTTAACATGTTAATATCATCTTTTGTCTGAATAAACTTTACACCTGGTAGGGATAAAATTTCATTATAAAAAATATCTACCATTTGTAATGCTGCTTCAAATCGGTTTTCATATGCCACTGTTTCTGGTACATATATAGCAAAACATTGTATACTTCCTTTTCTTCTCTTTAACTGTTCAAATGTAATATGTAATTGTGAATCATCGTTAAAATTCCTTTTCCCTTGTGCACTCCATAACTGAAGAAGCACGTCACAATGAGCATCAAAAATTTTCATTTTCATTCCTCCATTATAAAAACAACCTGTTTGCATACTGCAAACAGGTTGTTTAAAACTTAACGAGGTTCTACAATTAATTTTATTGCTGTACGCTCTTCGCCATCAATCATAATATCTGTAAACGCTGGGATACAAATCAGGTCCAAACCACTAGGCGCTACAAATCCTCTTGCGATTGCTACTGCCTTTACCGCTTGGTTCAATGCACCTGCACCAATAGCTTGAATTTCTGCTGTTCCGCGTTCGCGAATAACACCTGCAAGTGCACCAGCTACAGAATTAGGGACCGACGTTGCTTTAACTTTTAATATTTCCATTCCGCGTTTCCTCCTCGTTTCTTTAAAAAGTATTAGCAATTATTTCACTTTAACTTATATTCACGAGGAATGGCACGTATTCCTGCTAAATTTTCGTAATTTTTCTAAAAAATTAAAATATAATAACTTATCTAAAATTTAACGGGAATTTACTCAAAAAATGGTTGATCGTCATTAATTAAAATACGTTCAATTTTCTTTGCTTTTCCTGTATTTGGATCCACATCAATTAACACTGCACTTAATTGCGTTCTACCATTTGTTACTTCAAATCGTACTGGTAAGTTTGTTAAAAACTTCTTCAATACTGCTTCTCTATCCATACCTAATATTCCATCATACGGCCCTGTCATTCCAACATCTGTAATGTATGCCGTTCCGCTTGGTAAAATACGGTTATCTGCTGTAGGGACATGCGTATGCGTACCTACTACTGCTGTAGCACGTCCATCTACATACCAACCTAGCGCTTGTTTTTCACTTGTAGTTTCCGCATGGAAGTCAACAAAGATAATATTCGTACGTTTTTTCGCAATATTAATTAATTCATCCACTTTACGGAATGGACAATCAATCGGAGGAAGGAAAGTACGTCCTTGTAAGTTAATAACTGCAACTTCTGTTCCATTACAGTTCACAAAGATAAGTCCTTTTCCTGGAGTTCCTTCTGGGAAGTTAGCTGGTCTTGCAAGATATTTTGCATCATCGATGAATTCAAATACTTCACGATTATCCCAAGCGTGGTTTCCAAGTGTAACTGCTTGCGCCCCACATTCTAAAAAGTTTCGATATATTTTTTCTGTAATCCCACGGCCACCTGCTGCGTTTTCTCCATTAATGATTGTTACTGTAGGTGTATATTTTTTCTTTAATGCCGGTACGTATTGTTGAATCATACCTCTACCAGGAGATCCTACTACATCCCCAACAAATAATATTCTCATATGTCTTACCCTTTCTATGTACTGCATTTTTTATTGCTATAGCATCAAGTAAATTCCTTATAATATGTTTATTATAAGTTTGTTTCACTTTTATACTATATAACTAACTGTCTTTATTTTATCCAATTCCAACACAAAAAAATAAAGTGGTGTTTCACCACTTTATTTTGCGTATTCCACTGCACGTGTTTCACGAATAACAGTTACTTTAATATGTCCTGGGTAATCCAGTTCATTTTCAATACGTTTTCGGATATCACGAGCTAAACGATGAGCTTCTAAGTCATCGATTGTATCTGGTTTTACCAAAATACGAACTTCACGTCCTGCTTGAATTGCAAATGACTTTTCAACGCCTTCATAAGA
Source organism: Bacillus cereus group sp. MYBK14-1 (assembly GCF_051916885.1). Lineage (NCBI taxonomy): Bacteria > Bacillati > Bacillota > Bacilli > Caryophanales > Bacillaceae > Bacillus > Bacillus cereus group sp. MYBK14-1. The sequence goes on from NZ_JBQAHM010000003.1 coordinate 71,591, forward strand.
CTCTGAAATCTCTTCTAACTTTTCAAGACGACGAATATAGTTTTCAAGTGTTTCACTACGAGCTCCCGGTCTTGCAGCTGATAAAGCATCTGCTGCTGCAACTAAAACTGCAATGATAGAAGTTGGTTCTGTGTCACCATGGTGAGATGCGATACTGTTTATAACTACAGGATGCTCTTTATATTTCGTTGCAAGTTCAACACCAATTTCAACGTGGCTTCCTTCTACTTCATGGTCAATCGCTTTTCCGATATCATGTAATAGACCTGCACGTCTTGCTAGTTTTTCATCCTCGCCAAGCTCTGCCGCCATAAGTCCAGTTAAATATGCAACTTCCATAGAGTGTTTTAAGACGTTTTGACCATAACTTGTACGGTATTTTAAACGACCTAAAATTTTAATTAAATCTGGATGTAATCCATGAACACCCACTTCAAAAGTTGTTTGCTCTCCGACTTCGCGAATATACTCGTCCACTTCACGTCTTGATTTTTCGACCATCTCTTCAATACGCGCTGGGTGAATACGTCCGTCCTGTACTAGTTTATCAAGAGCGATACGAGCTGTTTCACGACGAATTGGGTCGAATCCAGAAAGGATTACTGCCTCTGGTGTATCATCGATAATTAAGTCAATACCCGTTAACGTTTCTAACGTACGAATATTACGACCTTCACGCCCGATAATACGTCCCTTCATTTCGTCATTTGGAAGATTTACAACCGAAACGGTTGTTTCAGCAACATGATCAGCTGCACATCTTTGCATTGCAAGAGATAAAATCTCTTTTGCTTTCTTATCCGCTTCTTCTTTCGCGCGAACTTCACTCTCTTTTACCATAACAGCGATTTCATGAGAAACTTCACTTTCTACTTTACCAAGAATAATTGCTTTCGCTTGTTCGCGTGTCAGATTGGAAATGCGCTCTAATTCTGTTTGTTGCTTTTGAACTAACTCTCCCACTTTGCTTTCCAACTCTTCAATCTGTTGTTGTCTCGCTACAAGAGATTCCTCTTTCTTCTCTAACTGTTGCTCGCGTTTATCGAGCGTTTCGTCTTTACGATCAAGGTTCTCTTCTTTTTGCATTAAACGATTTTCTTGTTTTTGTAATTCGCTTCTACGGTCACGAATTTCTAATTCAGCTTCTGTACGAAGTGTATGAATTTCATCCTTTGCTTCTAAAAGCGCTTCTTTCTTAAGTGCTTCAGCATCACGATTCGCTTCGTCTAAAATACGTCTCGCTTCATTAGCCGCACCATTAATCTTCGCTTCAGCAATAGACTTTCGAACAAAAAAGCCAACAACTGCACCGACTGTTGCAAGCAAAATGGAGATGAGTATCCAAACTGTACTCGTCATGATTTCACCTCCCCTTGCTATGAATGAAAAAAGACTGTCGGCATGTACATTGAATTACAACATACAGCAAAGACCGTCGTCCCGCTTTTTTAAGGGACTTTCTTCATTTCACAATTAAAATGTCATATTATTATTTCGGTAAGATTTAAACCTTACTCCGAATATTACTTCTCTTCTTGAGAAGAGTATATTGTATATAAGAAAAAATATACATTCTCATTGTATCTATCGTAATTTTCATTGTCAAGCGTTGTCTACTTTTACTTTCTTTGCCTTCAGCCTTGAATGTGACCTAAATTTTAAAAGTAAGGAGCCTACTATACTGGAAAACCTTAGTAATTCCCATTTCTTTTACTTAAAATATTTATATATCCCTCTTTACACAACGCATTTGAAGTAAAAAAATATTTTTTATCTATAGTATTATGCTCCTTAATAGTAGATAAAAAAATAAAAGACACGAGGCCGTGTCTTTTATTTTTTTAATCAAGAAGAGTTGAATCTTCTGCGCCCTCAGCACCAGAATCTTCACTAATTCCGTGATGCTCACGAATAAAGAAAGCAATTTCTTCTCTTAAATCTGTATTTTCTTTTAAGAACTGCTTCGAATTTTCACGACCTTGTCCTAGGCGTTCTTCATTATAAGAATACCAAGCACCGCTCTTTTGAACGATATCAAGCTCAGAAGCCATATCCAAGATTTCACCTTCTCTTGAAATACCTTCTCCGTACATAATATCAACTTCAGCAACACGGAATGGTGGTGCTACTTTATTTTTCACTACTTTTACTTTTGTTTTATTACCAACGATGTCGTTACCTTGCTTTAATTGCTCCGCACGACGCACTTCAAGACGAACAGTTGAATAGAATTTCAACGCACGACCACCTGGAGTTGTTTCTGGGTTTCCGAACATAACCCCAACTTTTTCACGAATTTGGTTAATAAAGATTGCAATTGTTTTTGATTTGTTGATTGCTCCTGAAAGCTTACGAAGTGCTTGTGACATTAAACGTGCTTGTAAACCTACGTGTGAGTCACCCATGTCGCCTTCAATCTCTGCTTTCGGTACAAGAGCTGCTACAGAGTCAATTACGATAATGTCAACCGCACCACTTCGTACAAGTGCTTCCGCGATTTCTAATCCTTGCTCCCCTGTATCAGGCTGTGATAATAGTAATTCATCTATGTTAACGCCTAATTTTTGTGCATATACAGGATCCATTGCGTGCTCCGCATCGATGAATGCTGCTTGTCCACCTTGACGTTGTACTTCTGCAATTGCATGTAATGAAACTGTCGTTTTACCTGAACTTTCAGGTCCGTAAATTTCGATAATACGGCCACGTGGATATCCGCCTACCCCTAGTGCCACATCAAGTGCTAAAGAACCACTAGAAACCGTAGAAACTCTACGCTCCGCTTGTTCTCCTAATTTCATAATTGAACCTTTACCGAATTGCTTCTCTATTTGTTTTAACGCCATATCTAACGCTGCTTGACGATCACTCATTCAAAATTCCTCCTTAACTGAATTGCTAATCTTATTATACCTATTTTCAATTCAATTTGCCAACAAAAATCGAACATTTATTCGATTTTTTTATTTTCTATCAAATAATATCTAAATTTAACCGTAAAAAAACTAGAAGAAACTTATATCTCTTCTAGCTTTTTATATAAATGATAAAATCCATATTTTGCTGTTCGTTCTCTAATTTGTTGACGACTTCCGCTTAAATTAAGAGGAAAGACTACAGTTGGTTCATCCTTAATCGAAAGCCCAACAAATACTGTTCCTGGTTCTTTCTGTTCTGAAGCATCTGGCCCTGCTACCCCAGTGAAACTAATTCCAATATCCGCTTTTAGTACATCCTTAACATTTTCAGCAAGATAACGAGCACATTCTTTACTAACTGCACCATCAGTATGCAACACTTCTTCAGGCACACGTAAAACATATTGCTTCACATCATTATGATAACAAATGACACCGCCTTTAAACACAGAAGAAACACCAGCGTTTTCAGTTACTTGATTTCCAAAAAGACCACCTGTTAAACTTTCTGCACACGCTAAAGTTAACCCTTTTCTCTTCAATAACTCGATTGCCTTATAATGCAAAAATTCTTGGTCATATCCGTAGAAAAATTCTCCTACTCTTTCTAAAATCAAATCTTCCACATGTTGAATTAGTTTCTCCGCTTCGCTAACATTTTGATGCTTAGCGGTTAAACGTAATGTCACTTCTCCATCATTTGCTAACGGGGCAATTGTTGGGTTTGTTTGTCCATCAATTAAATCTTGAACTTTCACCTCTAATTGGGACTCCCCAATGCCGAAGAAACGAAGCACACGAGAATAAATGTTTTCTCCTGTTGTAAAATTACGTAAAAAAGGCTCTACGTAACTTACATACATTGGTTTCATTTCTTTTGGCGGCCCTGGTAATAAAATATAAACTTTTCCGTTCTTATTTACCCCCATACCCGGCGCCATACCGTGGTCATTTGCAAATACTGTTGCTCCATTTAAAACGAGCGCTTGCTTTTTATTATTCTCCGTAAATTCACGGCCTGTACGCTTAAAGTAATTACTTATTAAGGCTAATGCCTTTTCATCATACACAAGCTCTTCATCTAAACTAGCAGCTATCGTTTCTTTCGTTAAATCATCTTTTGTCGGTCCTAATCCACCTGTAAAAATAAGTATATCAGCACGTTCTTCCGCAGCTTCAATCGCCTTTTGCAATCGCTTATTATTATCACCAACAACAGTATGATAGTACACGTTAATTCCGATTGAAGCTAACTTTTCAGATAAAAACTGGGCATTTGTATTTGCAATTTGTCCAAGTAATAATTCAGTTCCAACCGCAATAATCTCAGCATTCATCCCAATTCCCCCATAAACTTCTATTTTGAGTTTACAAAAGCAGCTCTATTTTTCCAGAAATAATCCCATCCTGAAATAACAGTAAAGATTAATGCAATCCATATGAAGATATCCGCAACTGGAATATGGATTAAATTTAAAGGTACATCGTGTAATAAATATGCTGCAATCGCAATAATTTGTGTCCATGTCTTAATTTTTCCTAGCTGGTTTGCTGCAACTACTTCCCCTGTTCCAGCAAGTACAAGACGTAAACCAGTTACCGCAAACTCACGACTGATAATTACAATAACAATCCAAGCCGGTACATATTGCATCTCTACCAATGTAATAAGTGCTGCCGAAACAAGTAATTTATCAGCTAACGGGTCAAGAAACTTCCCTAAATTCGTTACAAGATTATATTTTCTTGCGTAATGTCCATCAATCCAATCTGTAGCTGAAGCAATGATAAAGATAAGTGCCCCCACTAAATGTTGAATCGGTAAATCAACATCACCAATTTTGTATGAACCCCAATCAAAGGGTGCTAACATAATTACCATAAAAATTGGAATTAAGAAGATTCTAGATATTGTAATTTTATTTGGTAAATTCACAGCTATTCCTCCATCATATCAAAAACATTTGTTCATCGAAAAAAAGTCATCGAAGCGATGACTGTTATTGTGCAGGTTGCTCTATCCCTTGGTTTTTTATCACCAATCTTTGGTGAAGTTCTTTTTCTGGATCCAATGGATAAGCGACCACTTGGCCATTCAGTTTAACTTCAACATTCGTTGCATTTCCAATATTAAGTCGCACTTCTTTTAATGTTGATACATCACGTTTTTCTATTTGGCCCTCTTGTACTGTAGCGTTTAGAATCACATTCCCAGCATCATCTTTAACATCTACATAACTCGCACCTTTACCCGATAATTCCAGTTCTAATGTTTTATTATTATGAATTTCCAAAGTAGATACCTTTCCAGTTGTTCCAACTACTTTCACTTCTTGCTGTCCAGTTGGTTGTGCTGGTTGCTCCTCTTTCTTTGGTTCTTCTTTCTTTGGTTCCTCTTTTTTTGGCTCTTCCGCTTTCACTTCATCTTTCTTCGTATCTAACGGAGAATCTTTCGCTTTTTGAACTTCAATTTTCTCACTTTGAGCACTCGGAACTTTTTCATCATCTTTTCCAGTTAACGCTTGAAACACAAACCAGATTACCACTCCAACTGCGATTACTAACAGCGCAACTAAGATTTTCGGCATGTGATCTGCAATTGGCCATGATGAAGATTTTTGCATTGTTTCTTGTGTTTTTTGTCCCGTTGATACTTGTGGAACTTCACGCTTTTCAGATTGTGGTATCGTACTCTGATGTTCTACGAGCAGTTCCTCTCCATTTAATCCAACCGCATCTGCGTATTGTTTAATGAATGCACGCGCATAAAAAGCTCCTGGCAATACATCATAATTGCCTTCTTCAATTGCCACTAAATGGCGTTTTTGAATTTTTGTAATCTCATGTAGCTGATCAATAGACAAGCCTTTCGCTTCTCTTGCTTCTTTCAGCTTTTGTCCCAATTCCGTCACTACTAACACCTCAATATTTCTTTAAAAGTCAAACATAGAGAAATTATTTTGCGTACCTTGCTCAATTTCATCTACTAAATTATATTGAATTTCTTCATCATAATCGTTACGCAACTCGATAATATAATCAAAATCATCCAATGTGTATTCTGACTGACTCACAAATACATCAGGATGTTCCACAACTTTCGTTGCAGGCAATCTCATAATTTCACGAACGAGCTGCCAATGTCTTTCGTTAGCACGCTTCGTTGACACAATTCCATCTAGGATGAAAATATTGTCATCGCTATACTCATCTTCAATTAATTGACTACGAACAGTTTGCTTAATAAGAGTAGATGATACAAATAACCACCTTTTATTTGCACAAACACTTGCAGCAACAATGGATTCTGTTTTTCCGACACGAGGCATTCCGCGTATCCCAATTAGTTTATGGCCTTCTTTTTTCATAATTTCTGCCATAAAGTCTACAAGTAAGCCTAATTCATCACGCACAAATCGAAATGTTTTCTTATCATCTGCATCTCGTTGTATGTACCTACCATGTCTAACCGCTAGCTTATCTCTTAGCTTGGGCGGACGATATTTCGTTACCGTTATGTTATCCATCGTATTTAAAATTGATTCAAGTCTAGAGATTTGCTCTTGATTATCACACATAAGAAGTAACCCACGTCGTGCATTATCTACACCATTAATTGTGACAATATTAATGCCGAGCATACCGATTAACGAAGAAACGTCACCAAGCAAGCCAGGTCGGTTTTTATGTATTTCATATTCAAAATACCATTCAATCATCCAAGATCACTCCCCTTGCTTACTTTACACCTACGTACTATATTATATGATTTCACCTTAATAGGGAAGCTAAATGTATAATCTACCCTGTGTAATTATTATACAAAAAAAGTAGAGAGGAGAATCTCCTCTCTACTTTTACTTATGTTGTACGAACTTAACCATTAAATTTGCAATTGTATGTTGCTCCTGTTCATCAGCAACTTTCCAAAGCTCAGCTAATAATTTCTCTTGGTCATTGCGTCCTTCTACCTCATTAGCAAGATAGTCGCCAACACGAAACGCCATATCTGATACCGCACCGCCATCTAAACCTTTGTCTTGCGCTTGCTCTAAACGTTCTCCTAAAAAGCTCTTCCACTGATCAAAATTATCTAATACTGACATAATTAAGCACCTCACTATTGAGTAATAAAATCATCCTTAATTTGTGCAACTATTCATTTTTTATGTAAGAATTTTTTAGCAGTGCCAACCGCCATTCACTCCGATAATTTGTCCAGTTATGTAAGACGCTCCTGGTGATACGAGGAATGAAACTGTTTTCGCTACTTCTTCTGGTAATCCTATTCTACCTAATGGTATATCTTCAGCAATTCCCATTTTATCTTCTTCAGAAAAAACACTTAACATTTCCGTTTCAATTGCTCCTGGTGCTACTGCATTCACACGTAATCCACTTAAAGAAACTTCTTTCGCTAAAGCTTTCACATATGAATTTTGTGCCCCTTTTACCATTGAATAAAGCACTTCACAAGAAGCCCCTATTTGTCCCCATATAGATGAAACAATTACAATATTACCACTTCTTCTCCCGATCATAGGCGGAAGTGCCATAGAAAGTAATTTATATACGTTCTTCACTTGAAGTTCTACCATATAATCCAATTCATCGTTTGTTACATCTGTTACTAGTCCAAAAATACTCTTCCCAGCTGCGTATACAATAACATCAATAGGATGTTCAATTTGTCCCCACAATTGCTCTGCTCCATCACTAGAAGCTAAATTCGCTTGAACAGGGATAACTTCTCCCCATGCCTTCTGCAATTCCAATACCTTTTCTTCACTGTTATTGTAATGAACATAAACTGTATATCCATCTTGAATTAATTGTTTCGAAATAGCAGAGCCAATTCCTCCGCTCCCTCCAGTTACTAACGCATACTTTTTCATAAAGTCCCTCTCTTATCTCTACAAGTTCAATTTTCACATAACTAAATAATACCCTCATCTTACAATTTTTCAATGATAAGATGAGGGTATCTTTTTAATTTTATTTTTTCGGTAACACCTGACAAATACTCATTTTGTCTTCTGATAACAATAATTTCGCTACTTCTTGTAAGTCTTGAACGGTTAGTCCTTCTAATACAGTCAATGCGTCAAATAGGCTAGATTCATTAAACGCGTATCGTGTAAATTGATTTGCAATATATTCTGGTGAATTCAACGAGCGTAAAAAACCACCAATTTTCTTTTTCTTCACTCGTTCTAATGCCGCCGCATCTAATTGATCATAATCTGTTTTTAATAAAATATCTTTTAAACGATTTGCCAATTCATCAGGTTGTTTCGTATCACCGCCAACCATTGCAAAACCGAAGTTATTTTCTTCTGTATAGTCATACGAGAATGAATCATCAATAAGCCCTTCATTATATAAAGTTTCGTAATGAACAGAACTTTTCCCAAATAAATAATCTAAGAGTAACGTAAGCGCAATTTCTTGTTTTAAAAGCGCTTGCCCCTTTTCCTTTAAATTAGTCGCTTTAATACCAACTAAACATTTCGGTGTTTGCACAGGCATTGAAATAATTTTTTTCTTTTCATTTACCTCATTTGGTTCTTCTTCAAATGAACGCACAATTTCTGGCTGGTTTTTATAATCTTTTTTCGCTTGATTTTCACGTACTAAATCCATTGTTTTCTCTGGATCAATTGCACCCACAACAAATAATAACATATTGCTCGGATGATAAAATGTTTCATAACATTCATACAATAAATCTTTCGTAATTTTACTAATAGATTCGATTGTCCCTGCAATATCAATTTTAATTGGGTGTTTTACAAACAAGCTATCAATTAACCCGAAGTACAAACGCCAATCTGGGTTATCTTGATACATTTGAATTTCTTGCCCAATTATCCCCTTCTCTTTTTCAACCGTTTTTTCAGAGAAATAAGGCTCTTGCACGAAGTTTAGCAATGTATTTAAATTTTGTTCTACGTTTGAAGTACATGAAAAAAGGTAAGCTGTTCGTGTAAAGGATGTAAAAGCATTTGCCGATGCTCCTTGTTTACTAAACAATTGGAAAGCATCGTGATCTTCTTTTTCAAATAATTTATGCTCAAGAAAATGTGCAATTCCATCAGGCACACGAATCATTTCTTCTTTCCCTAATGGTACAAATGTATTATCTACAGAACCATATTTCGTCGTAAACGTCGCAAATGTTTTATTAAATCCTTGTTTCGGTAAAACATATACATCTAATCCATTAGGAAGTTTTTCATAATAGAGTGTTTCTTTTAATTGCTCATAAACAATTTTCTCCATTTACTCTCCCTCCGTTCCTTGTAAAAAGTAAATTGTATCTAGTTCAATATTTTTAGCAACTTTTACAATTTCTTCTTTCGTCACACTTTCTATACCTGTAAGCCATTCTTCAACTGGACGTGTACGATCTGAAATAATACCATGATATAGCATTTCTACAAAGCCACGTGGTGTATCAATTGCCTCTAATATTTGATTTTGGATGACACTTTTTGTTTGATGTATTTCTTCTTCAGAAAACTCTCCGTTTTGCATCGCAAGCATTTGTTCTTTAATAATCTCAACTGCTTTTTCATAATTTTTCGCTTCGATTCCTGACATAACAAATAATAAACCTTTATGACTTTCAAAGCGCGATGCTGCATAGTACGCTAAACTATTTTTTTCACGCACATTTACGAATAACTTCGAATGAGAAAAGCCACCAAACAATCCATTGAACAATTGCAATGCAAAATAATCTTCATCTTTATATGTGACAAATGTACGATAACCGATGTGTAATTTACTTTGTTTTAATTCTTGTTTTTCAACAACTTCTTTTTCTTCATTATTTCGTCTATGAAGGAGTACATTTCTTTCTCTCACTGGACGAGTTGAAATAGAAAAATACTTACTTACAAGATCAACGGCGTTTTCTGAAATATCACCAATAATATATAGATCCATTTCATCTTCCGCTAACACCTTTTGATAATATTGATACAAACTTTCATTTGTAATAGACATAACACTCTCTTTTTTTCCATTTGCACTTAAACGATACGGTTCTACTTTGCACATTTCTTCAATTAAACGCTCGTTTGCATAACGCATTTTATCATCATAAGTAGCTTCAATTCTCTGTAACAGTGCTCTTTTTTCACTTTCTACGATAGAAGATAGGAAACCGTTCCCCTCCGTTGCTGGATGTAACACAATATCTGACAACATAGAAAGCGCTTTTTCAAATAACGGTGGTGCATCATGTAAATAAACTTCATTTGCAATGTCTACATAAATGGAGATAATATGGTCTTCCCCTTTTTTACTTACATCTACCGCTAAAGAAGATCCGTATAATTCTTCTAAATATTGACGAAGACGAATTACAGAAGGTAATTTTTCTGTCGCACTTTGCAATACGTATGGCAATAGGGCACGCTCTGTCACCGTCTCCTCATTTAAAGGCGCTTTAAAACGAAATACAAAGGTATTCGTTTTATATTTATCAGTCGGAATAATATGTACGCGCAAACCACCTAACTCATGTAGTTGTTGTTCCATTAGTTTCATTTATAGCCCTCCTTTACGTATATAGGAATATTCCTCTTCAATATACAGTTTTTAGAAATAAAAAATCAACTTTTCTCCCTTATTATGCTTACATATGATTCTTTCTAAAAACTTTAATATGTAAGGAACATAGTAAAATTCCGTATTAAATATATTCTATGTAAAAAAGCCCACACTAATGTGCGAGCTTTTTTATACTTATAAAATACTTATCGTTTTCCTTTTTCATAAGGAGTTCCTAAAGCTTTCGGAGCTTCAGAACGACCTACAAAACCGACAAGCGCTAATATTGTGAATATATATGGTAATATCGTTAATAAAACACTTGGAATTTGATCTAATACAGGGATTGTTCCGCCCGTTACACTTAGAGATTGCGCAAAACCAAAGAATAGAGCTGCACCTAGTGCGCCTAGTGGATTCCACTTTCCAAAAATCATAGCAGCTAAAGCTAAGAAACCTTGTCCTGTAATAGTTGCCCCTGAGAAGTTATTAGAAATTGACATTGCAAAAATCGCTCCACCAATTCCAGCAAACACTCCTGAAATACAGACTCCAATATAGCGCATTTTATATACGTTAATCCCCATCGTATCCGCTGCCATTGGGTGTTCACCAACAGCACGTAGACGAAGACCGAACGGTGTTTTATAAATAACATACCAAACAACGAATGCTAAAATAATGGCAATATATGACGTTATTGGTACGTTCGAGAAAAATATTTTCCCTAAAACCGGAATATCCGAAAGGCCTGGAATATCAATCTTTTCAATACGATACTGAATAAAGTCAGTCTGCCCTTTATCAAAAATCTTCTTAATTGCAAATACTGTTAAACCAAGAGATAAGAAGTTAATGGCTACACCACTTACAACTTGATCTGCTCGGAATGTAATAGAAGCTACCGCATGAAGTAATGCAAATAACCCACTACCAATTGCCGCAAATAGTAACGCAATCCACGGAGTCATCGTTCCCCAAGTATCACCCATTAATAAGTTTGTAACGACTCCAATAAATGCACCAAATAGCATTAGTCCTTCTAATCCGATGTTTACAACACCCGATCGTTCACTAAATACACCACCTAGTGCTGTGAAAATGATAGGTGCCGATGTATATAACGTACCCGTCACAAGAATGGCTAATATATCTAAAAAACTCATTTATTTCCCCTCCTTGCTCATGCGTGTAAGCGCCCATCTTAACACATAACTACATGCAACAAAGAAGATGATACATGCAATAATTACATTAATAAGCTCTGACGGTACATCTGCCTCAAAGTTCATTTGAGGGGAAGCACTTTTCAAACCACCAAATAATAAAGCTGAAAGGATTATACCAAACGGATTATTCCCTCCAAGTAATGCTACGGCAATCCCATCAAATCCTACTCCTGTAAACGAAGACATCGCTGTCATACTCTGGAATGTCCCTAATCCTTCCATCGCTCCACCAATCCCCGCAAATGCACCAGCAATTGTCATGGAGAATACTACATTACGAGAAACTTTCATACCTGCATATTGAGAAGCATGCTGATTAAATCCTACTGACTTTAATTCGTAACCTAAAGTTGTTCGATCTAATAAGAACCACATTAAAATAGCGATTAAAATTGCTACAATAATTCCCCAGTGTAGACGTGAACCATCAGTAATAGAAGCAAGCCAGTCTGAAGATAGTGACGCACTCTCTTTAATATCATACGTTTTGTCATTACCCGCATGTAAGAAACGCTTAATGATGTCATACGTTACATACAAAGCGATATAGTTCATCATAATAGTTACAATAACTTCATTCACTTGAAACTTCCCTTTTAAATATCCCGGAATGAAGCCCCAAATTCCGCCCACCAATGCTGCAAATAAAATAGATAATGGAATATGAAGGAAAGCTGGTAGTGAGACTGCATAACCGAACCAAACCGCTGCAAGCCAACCAACTAACAATTGACCCTCTACCCCGATATTAAATAAACCTGTACGAAATGCAAACGCCACCGATAAGCCAGCAAGAATAAGCGGTATCATTGTACGAAGCGTTTCACCAATCGCACTTGCGCTGCCGAACATTCCTGTCCAAAGTGCACTATAACCAACAATTGGATCATAGCCACTAACTAGCATTACAATCGCTCCTACAAGTAAGCCGAAAATAACGGATAGTACTGGGACTAAAATATTTATCGTTCGTTCTGTTAAAAGCTTTTTAGCCATTTGTACCCACCTGCTCCTTCTTTGTTCCTCCAGCCATTAACAATCCAAGCTGTTGTTCATTCGTTTCTTTCGCATCAACTATTGCTACAATTTCCCCTTCATAAATAACAGCAATTCGATCGCTAACATTTAAGATTTCATCTAACTCTAATGATAAAAGTAATACACCTTTTCCTTTATCCCTTTGCTCTATTAATCTCTTATGAATAAATTCAATTGCTCCTACATCTAAACCACGTGTTGGCTGTGCCGCAATTAATAAATCTGGATTTCGGTCTACTTCACGTGCAATAATTGCTTTTTGTTGATTCCCCCCAGATAGAGCACGTGCTAACGTTTGCTCACTAGGTGTACGCACATCAAACTGTTCAATAAGAGCCTTTGCTTTTTCTGTAATTTTGCTGAAATTTAAAATCCCTTTCTTTGAAAATGGATTTTTATAATACGTTTGCAGAACTATATTATCTCTAACAGAAAAATCAAGAACGAGTCCGTGTTTATGACGATCTTCTGGAATATGACCAATTCCTTCTTCTGTTATTCTTCTAACAGGCCAATTTGTTATTTCTTTTCCTTTAATTGCAATAGAACCTGACTCAACTTTTCGTAAACCAGTAATTGCTTCTATTAATTCACTTTGTCCGTTTCCATCAATCCCTGCAATCCCAACAATTTCCCCCGCACGAACAGTTAAGTCAAGGCCTTTTACAGCAGGTAGTTGACGTGCATCGTGAACAACAAGGTTTGCAATTGAAAGTACCTCTTCTTTTGGCTTCGCGTCTATTTTTTCTGTTTTAAAATTCACTTGACGTCCGACCATTAATTCTGCAAGTTTATTTTCATCCGTATTTGCAACGTCAACCGTTCCAATCCCTTTTCCTTTACGAATAATCGTACAACGATCGCAAACTTCCATAATTTCTTTCAACTTATGTGTAATAAGAACAATAGATTTTCCTTCTTGCACAAGCTTTTTCATAATTTGAATTAGCTCATGAATTTCTTGCGGTGTTAACACAGCTGTTGGTTCATCAAATATTAAAATTTCTGCACCGCGGTAAAGAGTTTTCAAAATCTCAACACGCTGCTGCATACCAACTGAAATATCCTGTATTTTCGCATATGGATCTACAGATAAACCGTATTGTTCAGACAGTTTTTGAATTTCTTTAGCAGCTTCCTCAACAGCAATTTTCCCTTTTTTCTTCGGTTCATTTCCGAGAATAATATTCTCTGTAACTGTAAAATTATGAACAAGCATAAAGTGTTGATGGACCATTCCAATACCAAGGTCATTTGCTATATTCGGATTTGTGATTTTTACAGGTTTACCTTTAATTTTAATTTCGCCCTGCTCTGGTTGGTACAAACCAAATAGTACATTCATCAATGTGGATTTCCCTGCACCATTTTCTCCAAGTAAAGCATGTATCTCACCCTGCTTTACTTGCAGCGTAATATCATCATTCGCTACAATGCCTGGGAATACTTTCGTAATGTTATTCATCTCAATTACGTATTCCATTGTGTTCCTCCTTTTAACAGGGAACATTCCCTATTACACTATTAACTTATTAAGCAATTCGGAAGTTTTATACATACAAAGGTTAGTTCTATGAACTAACCTTTGCTATTTCTCTATTTATTTTTTTAGAGAAGCTTCGTATTCTTTATACTCTTTATCTGTAGCTGGCACTTTAATTTCACCGGCTGTAATTTTCTTTTCAAGCTCTTCTACTTTTGTTAAAATTTCAGGGTTAACTTTTTTCACGTTATCAGTTGTTTTTGAAATACCAATACCGTCATCTTTTAAGCCAAACTCTTCAATTTTCCCACCTTTTAAATTCCCATCTTTTGCTTCTTTAGCTACTTTTTCTACAGCTACATCAACACGTTTAATCATTGAAGTTAATGTTACATTTTCAGGCATACCTTCTTGATGTTGGTCACGGTCAACACCGATTACCCAAACATTTTCACCTTTTTTCTTACGGTTTTTCGCTTCTGTGAACACACCGTTACCTGTACCACCAGCAGCATGATAAATTACGTCTACGCCTTGACCATACATTGCTGAAGCAAGAACTGTACCTTTTTCAGGCTTATCGAATGCTTCTGCATATTCAGATACGATTTCAATGTTTGGATTTACTGCCTTTGCACCAGCTTTAAATCCATTTTCAAATTTACTAATTAAATCACTTTTCATTCCACCAACAAATCCTACTTTATTCGATTTTGTTGACATAGCTGCTACCGCACCTACAAGGAATGATCCTTCATGATCTTTAAACGTAATGCTCGTTACGTTCGGTGCATCTACAACAGTATCTACGATTGCAAATTGTTGTTTTGAAGATTCTTTTGCTACTTCTTTAATTGCACCTTCTAATTTATAACCAATTCCGAATGTTAAATCATATTTATCTTTTGAGAATTTTTTTAAATTCGGAATATAATCAGCTTCTTTTTCAGACTGAAGGTAACGATAATTTGTCTTTTCTTTTAAACCATTATCTTTACCAAACTTTTGTAACCCTTCCCAAGAAGATTGGTTAAATGACTTATCATCAACGCCCCCAACATCCGTTACAAGACCAACCTTGAAATCTTTATTGTCTTTCGTGTCTTTCTTGTCACTGCTCGCCTTATCCGAGTTACCACATGCACCTAAAACTGTACTTGCTGCTAAAGTTAATGATAATAAAAGGCCTGCTTTTTTCTTCATACTAGAAACCCCTCCAAAAATGATATATATTTATTTATTCTTACGCTGCTGTTCCTTACTTCTTGCTGTCACCTCCCTAAAAAGGAATTTACCTACATACGCTTTCTTAATACGTGGAAGCTAAATTTATCAGCTCTAAAGTAATTGATAGAATATAAGATTGGCTCATCATTTTGATCATAGTGCATTTGTTTTAATACAAGCAGTGCTGTTTCAGGCTCACATTCTAAAATTGGTGAGATTTTAGGGTGATAGCCAATTGGCTCAATGTGAGCAACCGCATATGTTATGCGCTTATGCGTGTTATTATGTATCACCGTTAATAATGATTCCTCATTGTAACCCGATAAGTCTGGCAATATTTCTTTTGCAAGTTTATCGATACAATACACAACAGGTTCCCCATCTGCTGTACGCACGCGTTCAATCATCACTGCATTAAAACCATCTTCACTATTAAACTTCTCTTTTTCCTCTTCTGTTAAAGTTGTAGTAGATGATGATAAAAAGATTGTTCCTGGTGTTTTCCCCACACTAGAAATCATATCTGTAATACTAGAAAGTTGTTCTATTCCAGAAGAAAATAATGGCTTTGCATTTACAAATGTCCCTACACCATGTCTACGAATGACAACATTTTCTTCTTCTAAAATACGCAACGCTTCCCTTAAAGTCGCTCTACTTACGCCAAGTTCTTTCGCTAAATCAAACTCTGATGGTAACTTTTGTCGTTCTTTATAAGCGCCATCTTTAATTTTTTCTTTGATGTGATCAATCACCCGTAGATATAGGTGACGACTATCAGATTTTACTGACATAAGACTCCCCCGCATTTCAATTATTCGACCTCTGATGTAAGACTTCTTTTCTCTTTTTTCAACTTACAACATAGTACAAATGACTAAACACCAAAATAAGTGTAATTGTCGAATAAATAATAATAATTTTTTAAAATAAAATTTTCACTCTTTATTGCATAAAAAAAACTTTGCACCATAAACATTCCTCATTTCGAGAAAAAGTTCGGCACAAAGATCCTTTACATCCTTTGTTACACACTTTTCCCCTCATAGTCTAGCAATTCATGGTTGCCAGGTAGAAACTTATGGACCTTATCTCCAAGATTATATGAGGCAGTGATTCTTTTCGAAGTAATCTTACCACTTGCTCTCATACGTGTCAACAAAATCTAACATTTTTCTGCATTAAATATCGAACATTTACATAAAACATACTAAAAGTATTCGTATTCTAAAGGGCACCCCTAAATGTAAGCCCTTTCTTTATCACTGAGTATAGTATATAACAAAAACACTATATAAAAAAGCCTAATTGTAAAAACAATTAGGCTTTTTTTAAGAACTTTTTTCTTGTACATCATTAATGAGTACTTCCCTCGGTTTACTCCCTTCATACGGACCTACTACACCATTCATTTCCATTGCATCAATTAGGCGAGCAGCTCGCGTATAACCTACTCTAAACCTACGTTGTAACATAGAAACAGATGCTGTTTGCATTTCCACTACAAGTTGAACCGCTTCATCATATAATTCATCTTCTACTTCCTGCTTCGTATCAGGAACATCTTGCGGAATCATATCTTCTTGATATTGTGCTTTTTGCTGTCCAATAACATATTCTACAACTCTCTCAACTTCATCATCTGATAGAAATGCGCCTTGTACACGTACAGGTTTCGATGCACCAATAGGTATAAACAGCATGTCTCCACGACCTAGTAGCTTCTCTGCACCACCACCGTCAAGAATTGTACGAGAATCTGTTTGAGAAGATACAGCGAATGCAATACGTGATGGAATATTTGCTTTAATAACACCCGTAATAACGTCAACTGACGGACGTTGCGTTGCAATAATTAAATGAATACCAGCAGCACGAGCCATTTGCGCTAGACGCATAATCGCATCCTCTACATCAGACGAAGCAACCATCATTAAATCTGCTAACTCGTCCACAATTACTACAATATAAGGTAATTCGGGTTGTTTCGCTTCTGATTGACTATTATGCTCTTTTATATAATCGTTGTATCCTTCAATGTTACGTGTACCACTATGAGCAAACAATTCATAACGACGTTCCATTTCACTCACAACTTTTTTCAATGCTTGCGATGCTTTTTTCGGATCAGTTACAACTGGCGTTAACAAATGAGGCACACCGTTATATACATTTAGCTCTACCATTTTCGGGTCAATCATCATTAATTTTACTTCATGTGGTTTTGCACGCATTAAAATACTAACAATAATACCGTTAATACATACACTTTTCCCGCTACCTGTCGCACCAGCTACGAGTAAATGAGGCATTTTATTTAGACGGGCTAATACAGCTTCACCTGTAATATCTCGGCCAAGACCAATTAACAACTTCTCTTCCGGATGATTATTAGCCTTAGAGTCAAGAACTTCCCTCAGCGTTACCATCGAAACCTCTGAGTTTGGAACTTCGATCCCTACAGCTGATTTCCCGGGAATTGGCGCTTCAATACGAATGTCCTTTGCAGCTAAAGCAAGGGCTAAATCATCACTTAAACTGACAATTTTGCTTACCTTTACCCCCATATCAGGATACACTTCATATTTTGTAACTGCAGGACCTCTATGCACTTTTGTTACTTTCGCTTTCACTCCAAAACTTTGGAATGTACGTTCTAATTTACGAGCATTCTCATAAATTTCCGCATTTTCATTTGTAACTTGCTTATTCTTTGGAAATTTTAATATATCAAGTGAAGGAAGCTTGTAATCTTTATTTTCTACATTTGAAAATTGCATAGGAGGTGCTTGCGCTTCACTCTCTAACGATTCAACAATTTTTTCTCCACGCTTTTTCTTTGGTTCTTCAATTGGCGGAGTCTCTTCAATAAACGGTGAAGTGATCAACTCTTCTTGCTCTACTTCGATTCGTTTATCCTCTTCTTCATTTACAGGATAATTCTCAGTGAAATTCGAAATAATCGGAGGATCAATTGAGATTTCTTCCATCGGCTCAATAATTTCTTCTTGTTCTGCAGCACGTTTGCTTCTTGTGCTTCTTGTTGTTTTTTTCTTTTCTGTTTGTTCAGCCGTTCTTTTGGCTCTCCAATCTTTATAATCCCCTTGCATCACTTGAAACTGACTTCTAAGAATTCTACCAACTGGAGCTAACACTTCTCCAATATGCTTATTTGTTATACAAAGTATACCGAGAATAACTAGAATAATACCAATGATATAAGCTCCTACTTCGTCAAATAAGAAGTAACATGTTGCGAACATAAGCGCACCAAACATACCACCACCTAAATGAACGCTATCTGGCCCCTTTTTCATTTCAAGAAAGAAGTTATCTTTCGTACTCACAATAACAGAAGTATTTTGCACTGCTCCATCTTTTGTAAGAAGGTTAAATAATGTAATATGACTAAACATTAATATCGCCAATACAATTAAATAAAATCCAATTAATCGTTTATTTAAAAGGTTCGGCCATCCGCGTTTTATAACAAAGGAAACCGATAAAGCTATTACACCTAACACACCAATTATGTACCACTCACCAAAGAAGAAGCGAAAAAATAACACAAACGATTTCCCTACAACGCCTAGCTGTAAAATCGTAATGATTGAAAGTGCAAAAAGAGTTAAACCGACGATTTCATAATACAAAGTTGGCTTTATCGTACGTCTTGCCTTTGCCTTCGTCCCTCTTTGCTTTTGTTTTGCCATTTCTTCACCTCGTGTTCTACATATAAGTAAAGCTCCCTTCAAAACGCTCTATTTATATGTCTGTTTTCTCTATTTTTCTGGTCTTTATATCTTCTATTTTTACACTTCTTGTAAAATGCTAAATAAACAGAAGAAAGCAGCCTACTCATGGCTGCTCAACCGTCTTGTTTTTTATATTATACCATAGCTTCTAAACAAAATCCTTCTTTTTGCTAAAAGGTTATTTTCTGACCGGGCTCAAACTCTAAATAGTGAAGTGGGTCCGTACTTAGCACACGTACAATAGAATAACATCCATGTTCCTCTTCAGAAACCATTAATTCCACACCATTTATATTTACAACTTTTTGACTTTCACATTGTGAATAATCGACCGGATACACAAGTTGCTCTGGCATAATTGTATATAAAATCATTGTAGCATTGTCCCTTCTGTACTATCTTCCGCACGAACATCTATTAATTCGTTTAATTTTCGAATCGCATTTCCAATACCGCCGACATCATCTATAAGACCGTACTTTACTGCATCCCCACCAATTACATTCGTCCCAATATCTCGCGTTAAATTTCCTTTCGCAAACATAAGCTCTTTAAAACGATCTTCTGTTACTTTCGAGTGCTTCGTCACAAAACGAATGACTCTTTCTTGCATCTTATCCAAATACTCAAATGTTTGTGGCACACCTATGACAAGACCTGTTAAACGAATTGGATGAATTGTCATCGTCGCAGTTTCCGCAATAAACGAATAGTCAGTAGAAACAGCAATCGGTACACCGATGGAATGTCCCCCACCTAAAACTAGAGATACTGTTGGTTTTGAAAGTGAAGCTACCATTTCAGAAATTGCTAGCCCAGCTTCAACGTCACCTCCAACTGTATTTAATATTAAAAGCAAACCTTCAATTTTCGGATTTTGTTCAATCGCAACAATTTGCGGAATGATATGCTCATATTTTGTTGTTTTATTTTGCGGTGGTAATTGAACATGACCTTCCACTTGTCCGATAATCGTTAAACAATGAATACGTGATTCATTCATCTGTGGTACATTTGTCTGTCCAAGCTGTTGAATTTTTTCAACTATTGAAGCCTCTTTTCCAGCTTCTTTTGGCTCAGCTTCTTTTTCTTCATTTGTATATCGATCACGTTCTGTCATTTCGCATCCCCTTTCACTCGTATATAACTATTATTTCTTAAGTTATAAATTTCATTCGATAGGGTTAAAAAGAAAAAAGATCACCCATAAGGGTGATCTTTTTATACTTCCATAATAATCGGTAAAATCATAGGTTTTCTCTTTGTCTCTTCGTACAAGAACTGTCCTAATAATTCACGAATATTTTGTTTTAACATTGACCATTCAATTGAATATTCTTTAATTGACTGCTCAACAATCATACGTACAATCTCTGTAGATCGTTCAATTAACGCTTCTGATTCACGAACATATACGAAACCACGTGAAATGATTTCTGGGCCAGAGATAATTTTCTTTTCATCTTTACCAAGCGTTACAACAACTACTAGTATTCCATCTTGAGATAACATCTTTCTATCTCGAAGAACGATATTACCAACGTCACCTACACCTAATCCATCAATTAAAACATTACCAGCTTGTACTTTACCGACTAAGTTTGCTTCATCGTCACCAAAAGCAATTACATCGCCTTTTTCTACGATAAAGATATTTTCTCTTGTAATACCTACATCTTCAGCTAAATATGCATGTGCTTTTTGCATACGGAACTCACCATGTACGGGTACAAAGTACTTTGGTTTCATTAAATTTAACATTAATTTTAATTCTTCTTGGCTACCGTGACCTGACACGTGAACTTTTCGTTCACCGTAATAAACAACTTCAGCTCCAGCTCTAAATAACAAATCAATAATTTTTGATACAGATATTTCATTACCCGGAATTGGCGAAGCAGCAATGATAACAGTATCACCTTTACGAATTGAAATTTGTTTATGCGCTTGTTTTGCCATTCTAGATAGAGCAGCCATCGGTTCACCTTGACTACCTGTCGTTAAAATAGCTACCTTTTTCTCTGGGAAGTTGTCTACTTCTTGTAATGAAATAACCATACCTTCTGGAACATCTAAATAACCAAGACGTCTTGCAATGTCTACTACTTTCACCATACTACGTCCTACTACTGCTACTTTTCGCCCTGTTTCAGCAGCTGCATCAAATACTTGTTGAATACGATGTACATTCGATGCAAATGAAGCAACGATAATGCGACCTTCTGCGCCGTAGAACACTTTAGAGATTTCTACACCAACTTCTTTTTCTGAACCTGTATAGCCTGGGCGCTCTGCGTTTGTACTATCAGATAATAAGCAAAGTACGCCTTCATTTCCGATTTGTGCCATTTTACCAAGGTCTGCTCCACTATTTCCAATTGGAGTTTGATCGAATTTAAAGTCTCCCGTATATACGACTGCACCTTTTGATGTATGGAAACAAACGCCAACAGAATCCGGAATACTATGTGTCGTTCCGAAGAATGACACCGTTGTAGTGTTAAATTCTACTGTTGAATTTGAATCGATTGTTTTTAGGTCTACACGGCCTAACATGCCCGCTTCACCAAGTTTTTCTTGTATAAGTCCTACTGTTAATTTCGTTGCATAGACTGGAATAGATAATTTACGAAGTACATACACAATTCCACCAATATGATCTTCATGACCGTGAGTAATAAATAAACCTTTTACTCGCTCTTGATTTTCCACTAAATATGTAATATCAGGAATAACGATATCAATTCCAAACATTTCATCTCCCGGGAACATTAACCCTGCATCTACGATAAAGATTTCAGAATCAATTTCAACACAGTACATGTTTTTCCCGATTTCACCTACTCCACCAAGAGCAAATACTTTAACAGACTCATTCTCTTTTCTCTTCATGTTGTTGCCTGGTTTAAAAATCTTGCAAACACTGATTTCACTAAAATTGCAGAGACACCAGGGGAAACTCTACAACCACCATATTTTCACCGTCCAAGACGAATGTCCTTACCGTTATGCGATATCATGTCCTTGTTTATTTTTTAAACCAGGTTTCACCTCTCTTTCATTATATAAATCAAATATCTTATTCGATATGATATGAAAATTTAATTAAATTATAATTTTTCCCAATTTTGCTAAGCATACCCGTACTAAGCTACTTAGCCATATTATACCTGATACAAGAAATAGAACACAAGTTAAATCGTGCGAAAGAAAGAGGAAAAGAACGGAATGACAACAAAAGTATCGAACGTATTTCCTTTATATTTACTCCGATTTTATACTCCATATTATTTTGAAGAACTAGCCATACATACGCTAAATTCATTTCATAATAGGGAGTTTCAAGATTTATTTTTCTAGAATCCAACAAAAACACTTACAAAATGGAGTTTTTTTATGAATTACGTCACATTTGAGGGGATTTCTCTAAAAACAGACACCGTAGTTTATTACGTTTATGCCATAATATCTATCATTTTTCGACTCAGTTAAAGGGGTACGATTATTTTCTTATACACATAATGAAGAAGCGATTAATATTCTTATAAGAACACATATAAGTAAGAAAAAGAGGAAAAGATTTGCATATAATAAAAAATGACCTAGTTCTACACTAGGTCATTTTTTATTAACGAGGGATAGATTGCATTACAGATTGTAACGTTACTCTTTCTTCTTCTGTTAATGGAAGAAGTGGTAAACGTACAGAACCTACATCTAATCCAACCATTTGTAACGCTGTTTTTACTGGAGTTGGACTTGGCGCCATAAATAATGAATCAGTTACTCTTACAAGTAATTGATGTAATTTTTGTGCCTTCTTAAATTCTCCTGCTTGAAATGCTGTAATCATTTCTTGCATTTCGTTTCCGATAACATGAGAGGCTACCGAAACGATACCTTTCGCTCCAACTGCCATAGCTGGTAACGTTAAACCGTCATCACCGCTGTATACCGCAAAGTCGTCCGCTGTTTTTTCAATGATTTCTGTCATTGTTAACACATCGCCGCCGGCATCTTTAATAGCAACAATGTTTTCTATTTCTGATAAACGAACAACTGTATCAACGGAGATTTGTACAATAGATCGTCCTGGAACGTTATATAGCATAACCGGAAGCGGCGTGCTTTCAGCAATTGCTTTAAAATGCTGATACATTCCTTCTTGACTCGGTTTGTTATAATACGGTGCTACTAGCATTACTGCATCCACACCAACTTCTGTTGCCTTTTTAGTTAAGTCAATAGAAGCATGCGTATTATTGCTACCTGTTCCAGCGATTACGGGCACTCTTTTATCGACAACAGATACGACATGGCGATATAACGCTACTTTCTCTTCTGAAGTTAATGTAGGAGATTCTCCTGTCGTTCCTCCTACCACGATTGCTGTTGTACCGTTATCAATTAAATAATTTACCAATTTCGTTGTCTTTGCAAAATCGATATTCCCGTTTATATCAAACGGTGTTACCATCGCGGTTGCAATTGTCCCAAAATCTATCATGGTCTCACTCCTTATTGTTCCAGTTGCTTTTCTTTTGAAAGCTCAAACGCACTATGTAATGCATTTACAGCCTCCACTAAATCAGTTTCTTTTACAAGAACCCAAATTGTTGTATGACTATCTGCCGATTGCAGGATTTGAATACCTTTTTCCGCTAAAGCTGTAACGATTTTCGCAGTAACCCCTGGGTATCCTGCCATTCCAGCCCCAACGATAGATACTTTCGCACAATGTTCTGTCACAATTGGCTCATATCCAAGGTTCTGTAATAATTTAACTGCATGACTTGATACATTATCACTCACTGTATATGCTACGCCAGTAGGTGAAATATTAATTAAATCAACACTTATTCCTTCGTTCGCCATCTCTTTAAACACATGTTGTTGCAAATCATATGCCGTTTCTTTTGCAAGCACTTTAATTTGCGTTACGTTTGATACGTGGGCAATGCCTGTAACAGGACGTTCTTCTACATCACGACCTCTTGTAGCACCGTCATATGCTGAAATAAGCGTACCTTCACTATCAGAATACGTAGAACGTACACGAAGTGGCACTTTTGCATGCATCGCAATTTCAACTGCACGTGGATGAACGACTTTCGCACCTTGATAAGCCATGTTACAAATTTCGTTATACGTTACAGTTTGAAGATGACGTGCATCTTTTACAATACGAGGATCCGCAGTCATAACACCTTCTACATCAGTGAATATATCGATGTATTCAGCATGAAGTGCAACACCTAATGCTGAAGCTGAAGTATCACTACCTCCGCGTCCAAGTGTTGTCGTATCACCTTTTTTCGTTTGTCCCTGGAATCCTGTAACGACGATTACATCTACATTTTCTAACTCTTCATGTATACGATCGCAATTCATTTCAATAATCTTTGCATTCGTAAAGTCATCATTCGTTACAAAACCAGCTTGTGCACCATTTAATGCTGCTGCTTTTATACCGTTCTCATTCAACATATTAGAGAAAACAATTGCAGAGATTAACTCTCCACACGATAATAATAAATCTTGCTCACGCTTAGAAATAGTAGATTCCTCTTGATTTACAAGACTTAATAACGTATCCGTTGCATATGGTTCACCTTTACGGCCCATAGCAGATACGACAGTAACTACTTTATAACCAGCAGCTAATGATTTTTTTATATGATGAAGCGCATGCTTACGTCCATTGTCATCACGTACTGATGTGCCACCAAATTTTTGAACAATTATTTTCATATTTTGCACCTTCTCTTAGCCGTTTACACTAATTGTAATTTTACTAAGCGCTCTGCAATTTGAACAGAATTCCATGCAGCGCCTTTTAATAAGTTATCAGATACGACCCAAAGATGGAATCCTTTATCGTTATTTAAATCTTTACGGATTCTTCCAACGAATACTTCGTTTTTACCTACTGCAGTAGCTGGCATTGGATATAACTGCTCTTCTGGATTATCTTGTAGAACAATACCTTCCGCATTTGCAAGTAAGCTCTTTAATTCTGCTACTGTTACGCCTTCTTTTTCTACTTCGATGTAAACAGACTCAGAGTGTCCTGATACAACTGGTAAACGTACACATGTTGCCGCTACTTCTAATTCAGGCATATGCATAATTTTTTTCGTTTCGTTAATCATTTTCATTTCTTCAAACGTAAATCCATTATCTTGGAATTTATCAATCTGTGGAATCGCATTAAAAGCAATTGGGAAATGCTTCTTATCACCTGATACAGGAAGAACATTTGCCTTAACTTCTTCGCCATTTAAGATTGCTTGTGATTGTTCATGCAGTTCTTCAATAGCTGCCGCACCAGCACCTGATACAGCTTGATATGTGGAAACGATTACTCGTTTTAAACCATATTGCTGACGAACTGGCTCAAGAGCTACTACCATTTGAATTGTAGAACAGTTTGGATTTGCAATAATACCATTATGTTCTTTTAAGTCGTTTTCATTTACTTCAGGTACAACAAGTGGCACGTTTTCTGTCATACGGAATGCACTTGTATTATCAACAACAATCGCACCGCGTTTTGCTGCTTCTGGCGCTAATTGTTTCGATACAGATCCACCAGCACTAAATAGTGCAATATCTACTCCTTCAAAGCTTTCAGGAGTTGCCTCTTGAACTGTAAATTCTTCGCCTTTAAATACAAGTTTCTTACCTGCAGATCGTTTAGATGAAAGTAACGTTAATTTCCCGATTGGAAATTCTCGTTTCTCTAAAGTATTTAACATTTGTTCACCAACTGCGCCGGTTGCTCCAACTACAGCGACATGAAAAGTTTTTTGCTTTTCCATCACTATGCCCCTTTCTAGATACCAATCCTTCTATAACTTAGAATCAGAAGGAGTATACAATACCCCTTCTAATCTTAATAACGTTAATTTTATCATATTCTACAGTAAGAATGATGGTTTCATCAAAAATTGTCCGTTTTTTTTCGTTTTTTAATTCATATATCTGAATTTTTCTACGACCACCGGTTGCAATTGCTTCCCTTGCAGCGCTTCTAATACTGTATCTTCAAGCAACTCCATACGAGCTACCATTGAGTTCGGTTTTTTCTCTGGTGCATCTTGCCCGAATGGGACGAAGTAGATGTTTTTTGTGGCCATTAGGCGCATGAGATTTACCCCATTTAATCCTAAAGCATCATTCGTCGAAACTGCCAATACGACAGGCTTGCCATTTCTTAGCGTCGCTTTTGCTGCCATTAGTACTGGAGAGTCTGTCATTGCATTTGCAAATTTACTCATAGAATTTCCTGTTAAAGGAGCGATTACCATGCAGTCTAATGGAATTTTAGGTCCAAGTGGCTCTGCTCCAACAATTGAATTAATTGCTTTAAAACCTGTTATTTCTTCAATCTTCTTAATCCACTCTGCTCCTTCTCCAAATCTAGTATTTGTTGATTGAACAGTGTATGAAACAACAGGACGTACTTCTGCTCCTTCAGCAATTAATTTTTCTAAGTGCGGCATAACTTCCTCATACGTACAATGTGAACCTGTAAATCCGAAACCAATTCGTTTCCCCTTCAAACTCATTTCTTTTCCTCCTCCTTTGCGATTGCATCTGCTGCTAATAAATGAGAAAGAACATTTGCTAAGATTTGCCCAGCCGTTTTTGGGGCAACAATACCTGGTAATCCAGGTGCTAGCAATGCTTTGACTCCTCTTTTTTCTGCATATCTAAAGTCGGTACCGCCTGGTTTAGAAGCTAAATCAATCACTAACGTATGAGCTGGCATTTTTGCAATAACATTCGCTGTTACAACGAGGTGCGGAATCGTATTAATTACAATATCGATATTTCCTACTTCTTTCTCTATGTCTTGCATATGAAAAGGAGAAAACATCATTTCTGTAATACGTGCAATATGTTCAGATCGTCTTGCTCCAACTTTGACATGGGCTCCTAATGATTGAAATGCTCTCGCAACACTCATTCCTGTTCTACCAAATCCTAGAACCATTACATTGGACCCATGAATTGTATAGTCGGTATGTTGAATTACCATCATTAATGTACCTTCTACCGTTGGAATAGAATTGTATATTGCTACATCATCACGATCAAATAATTTAACAAGTTTTCGGTTCGTAGTAGATACGAGATTTTCCAAGTAAGGTGTACCAATACCTGAATATATAGTAAAGTGTTCTGGTGTATTTTCAATTTGTTCTTTCGTTATTGAAACTTTTTCATTTGAAAAAATAGTATCTACTTCTCCTTTGGCATTTGTACCGGCAACCGGCAAAATAATTGCGTCTACAGAAGTGAAATCTAAATTTTGTATACTTTCTTTTGCTGCCCCTGTGAAACCATGATCTAACTGATCAAAACCTATCAAAGAAAGTTTCGCATCCAATTCAACTAGCTTACGAATTACTTCTAGCTGTCTTGCATCTCCTCCTATGACAGCAATATGCATCTCAGTCAACATTCCCTAATTCACCTTCTTTTTCTGTCATTTATAAGAAAAGTGCCTACTTTTTCTTTTTCCTCCACATCATATGTAATGTACGAGTTTATGGTGATTGAAAATCCAAATGCACATATGATTTATCAGGTTTCTATGTAGATACAAAAAAAGATGACCAAAATGGCCATCCTTCACTCCGAATTTGAACGATCTATACTATCACAAAGGAGCACGTGTCCGACTTTCTTTATTTGACTCCATGCCACCCTTACTTCTTGTGGTTCCTTTTTAAAACCTCCCCACTTCCCTACAGGTATTATAAGTGTTTGTATTTGTCCGTCTTTCTCATTAATCTCTAAATCCATATAACCTAAGACTCCCATTTTTTCCGCTTTTTCTATATCTACAACCTCTTTACCACTTAATTCACTTAATCGCATACACACTCCACTCCCCTAATGAATTTTTCATTTGCATTGTCTATAATTAGTACCTATTCTATATGTATAAAAAAAATAACCTTCTCTCATTTAAAAAGAAAGAAGGTTATTTTCAGATACATCGTAAAAATTGATTATAGTTTTATTCCTTTTGGAAGTTTTCCGTCTGGACTAATAAGTGCCGCAGAGAACTCGTCAGTAAACATATTGCGAATTAATCCGTCCACATTTTCTTTTGTTACAGTGTTTACACTTTCAATAATCTCATCAAGTGAACGATGTTTACGAAGAAGCAATTCATTTTTACCGTTACGGCTCATACGGCTATTTGTACTTTCTAAACTTAACATTAAGTTTCCTTTTAATTGCTCTTTACTATTCATAAGCTCTTTTTCTGTAATACCTGTATTTTTCAATGTCTCTAATGTTTCTTGCATTGTTTCATACAATGTATCTAATTGTTGGCTACCTGTTCCACCGTAAAGTGTTAACATGCCTGTATCTTCATAAGAAGAGTGGTAAGAAAATACTGAGTAAGCTAATCCACGTTGCTCACGTACTTCTTGGAATAAACGGCTACTCATGCTACCGCCTAAAACATTATTTAATACAATTAAGTTATAAATATCTTCGTGTCCCATTTGTAAGCCTTTATATCCTAGACATAAATGAGCTTGTTCCGTTTCTTTTTTACGGGCTACCTTATTGAAATGGAAAATTGGGCTATGTACTTGTTCACGGTTTGTTGTTCCTTCATAACTACCGAAATATTGCTCCACTGTTTGTAAAAATGCTTCATCAATATTTCCTGCGATTGATACAACTACATTTTCAGGTGTGTAATGATCTTTTATATATTGACGTAACGTATCACCTGTAAACGTATTAAGCGTTTCTTCTGTTCCTAAAATAGGATATCCAAGTGGATGCGTTTCATATGTTGCTTTCGTTAACATATCATGCACAATATCATCTGGAGCATCTTCGTACATTTTAATTTCTTCACATACGACATTCTTCTCTTTTTTCAGTTCTTCCTCATCAAATGTTGAATTAAAGAACATGTCTGCTAAAACATCTAAAGCATATTTAGCATGTTCATCTAGTACTTTTGCATAGTAACAAGTGTATTCTTTTGAAGTAAAAGCATTCACTTGCCCACCAATGCTATCAAATGATTCTGCAATTTCGCGTGCACTACGTGTTTCTGTCCCTTTAAAGAACATATGCTCTAAAAAGTGAGAAATCCCGTTATTTTTTTCATTTTCATTTCTTGATCCCGCATGGATCCAAATACCAATCGCAACCGATCTTACAGTTGGTATATTCTCCATAACTATTCTTACACCATTTTTACAAGTATATTTTTTAATCAAAAACTTTCCTCCTACTGCCAGTTTCTCTAAATAAGTGCTATTATTTAATGATAACAAGTTTAAGGATGAATGTCATGCAAATGTATTTAATCCACACGTTTTTCATCCAGTAATTCTGTTATATTCCCCACTTTATATCCTTGTTCCTTCAATTTTTTAATCATTGTATCTAATGCTTCTGCCGTTGACGAAGTAGGATGCATTAATACGATAGCACCTGGGTGTATTTTTCTCATTACTCTCTGCAATAGTACATCTGGCTCAGGTCGCTTCCAATCGATTGTATCGACAGTCCACATAATCGTTCCCATTTGGAAATCATCAGCGATTTTCACGACTTCATCCCGAAAACTTCCACTCGGCGGGGCAAACCATCTTACTTTTTGATTCGTTACTACTTCTATCATTCGATTTGTTTTTTGTAACTGCTCTCGTATTTCATCAGACGATAGCGTTTTCATATTAGGGTGAGTATAAGAATGATTTCCGACTTCTTGATTTGCATCGACAATCATTTTTGCAAATCGTAAATTTTCTTTCACCCAACGTCCTTCTAAAAAGAAAGTGGCCTTCACATCATGCTTTTTCAATATCTCTAATATGCGAGGCAAATACTCATTTCCCCATGCCACATTTATTGTTAATCCTACCATCTTTTTATTTGGATGGCCTCTATAAATTGGAGCGGGTGATAAATCTTCTAAATGAACACTCGGTGAGACTTCTTTGAATTCAAGATATTTTTGATCAAATTCCTTTAGCTTCTTCATATTATTATACGATGCTTCAATATCCACTTGTCTTCCATTATATCCAGGTGTTGCCTTCCATATTTTATCAATCATCGCATTTTGAGGTGCAATCTCATACTTTTTTGCATGCTTTTGAATTTCTTCATGCAAGTTATCTTGTGCAAAAACAGAATAAGAGCCTAAACTGACATATAAAGAAAATATACATATGTATGCCAATATACGAACTTTCATATAAACCCTCCCAAATTAACTATATAAAAACATTTTCTTCTTATCTTTGTTAATTTGAGCGTTATAATGAAAACTATACCTATGCTGACATAAAAATATATATAAATCATATTTTTACATAACAAAAAAAGCCAGTTAAACTGGCTTTTACTTATTGCTGCTCTTGTTTGTTTTCTTCTTTAGCAGCTTCTTTTTCTTGCTCTTCTTTTAGCAATACTTTTCTAGATAGATTTACGCGACCTTGCTTGTCAATCTCGATAACTTTAACTGTAATTACATCACCGATTTTTACAACGTCTTCTACTTTACCTACACGCTCAAGTGCAAGTTCAGAAATATGAACTAATCCATCTTTACCGCTGAATAATTCAACGAAAGCACCGAATTTCTCAACACGTTTCACTTTTCCTTCGTAGATTTCACCTACTTGTACTTCGCGAACGATATCTTCGATAATTTTCTTAGCTTTGTCGTTCATTTCTTGGTTTATTGAAGAAATGAATACTGTGCCATCTTGCTCGATGTCAATTTTAACGCCAGTTTCTTCAATAATTTTATTGATTTGTTTACCGCTCGGTCCGATAACGTCACGGATTTTATCTGGATTAATTGTCATTGTAATAATCTTTGGAGCGTACGCTGATAATTCAGTGCGTGGCTCTGGAATAACAGATAACATATGATTTAGAATGTGCACACGACCAACTTTCGCTTGTTGTAATGCCTCTTCTAAAATTTCACGAGATAGACCATCGATTTTAATGTCCATTTGTAGTGCAGTTACACCTTGTGCTGTACCTGCTACTTTAAAGTCCATATCACCTAAATGATCTTCCATACCTTGAATATCAGATAAAATTGTGTAATGCTCACCAGTTTTAACTAGACCCATTGCAATACCTGCAACTGGAGCTTTAAGTGGAACACCAGCATCCATCATTGCTAAAGTACTACCACAAATACTTGCTTGTGAAGTAGAACCATTTGATTCTAAAACTTCAGATACAAGACGTACTGTGTATGGGAAATCTTTTTCAGATGGAATTACAGGCTCAAGTGCGCGTTCTCCTAGTGCACCGTGACCGATTTCACGACGACCTGGTCCACGCATTGGTCTTGTTTCACCAACACTAAATGATGGGAAATTGTAATGGTGCATAAAGCGTTTTGATTCTTCTACACCAAGACCATCTAAAATTTGCACATCGCCTAATGCACCTAATGTACAAATACTTAATGCTTGTGTTTGTCCACGAGTGAACAAACCAGAACCGTGTGTACGAGATAAAATACCAACCTCTGATGCTAATGGACGGATTTCGTCACCTTTACGGCCATCTGGACGGATTTTTTCAACTGTAATAAGACGACGTACTTCTTCTTTTACAATTTTATATAAAATCTCATTTACTTGTCCTAATGTATCAGCGTCAGCTTCCTGCGCTTCGTAATGCTCAATAACACGCTTTTTCACTTCGTTAATTGCATCTTCACGTGCATGTTTCTCATGTACTTGAATTGCTGAATGCATATCTTCTTCAGCCATTTCACGTACAGCTTGGTTAAGATCAGCGTCAACTTCATAAAGTTTCACTTCTGATTTCTCTTTACCTACAGCTTGTACAATCTCTTCTTGGAATGCAATTAGACGTTTAATTTCGTCATGACCAAACATAATTGCTTCTAACATTGTTTCTTCAGGTACTTGATCTGCTCCTGCTTCAACCATGTTAATCGCATCTTTCGTACCAGCTACAACTAAGTGGATATCACTTTGTTCTTGCTGTTCTACTGTTGGGTTAATAACGAATTCGCCATTAATACGGCCAACTGTCGCACCAGCGATTGGACCTTCAAATGGAATATCTGAAATCGATAACGCTAATGAAGAACCAAGCATAGCTGCCATTTCAGAAGAACAATCTTGATCAACACTCATTACAATGCTGACAACTTGTACTTCGTTACGGAAGCCATCTGCGAATAGCGGACGAATTGGACGGTCGATTAAACGACTTGCCAAAATTGCTTTTTCACTTGGACGACCTTCACGCTTAATAAAACCGCCAGGAATTTTTCCGACTGCATATAAACGCTCTTCATAGTTTACTGTAAGTGGGAAGAAATCTACATTTTTTGCTTCTTTTGATGCAGTTGCTGTAGATAGAACCGCTGTATCGCCATATCTTACTAATACTGCTCCGTTCGCTTGTTTTGCAAGCTGACCAGTTTCAACTGTTAGCTGGCGACCAGCTAAATCTATCGAGAAGACTTGCTTTTCTTGACTCATTTAAGTACCCCTCTCAATTTAAAGTATTCAATTCTTCTATGTAAATGGATAGTATATCACAATATTCTACCTCTAGTATTGCCTAAAATTAAGTAAGCTATAAAGCGTAGAAGATATATTTTTACCTAACAAAAAAGCGGGAATATTCCCGCTTCTTTGACTATCGACGTAAGCCAAGCTTTGTGATTAATTCACGGTAACGTGTGATATCGCTATTACGAAGGTAAGTTAGTAAGTTACGACGTTTACCAACCATCTTTAATAGACCACGACGTGAATGATGATCTTTCTTGTGAGTACGTAAGTGCTCGTTTAGAGTGTTAATTTGCTCCGTTAGGACAGCAATTTGAACCTCTGGAGAACCAGTATCAGTCTCATGAGTTCTAAATTGTGCAATGATTTCATTTTTACGTTCTTGTGTTAAAGCCATCCTATTTCACCTCCTATTAATTAAACCCCCAATTACCTAGCAAGCGTCGGTGAGTCGCAATGCCAAGCAATGGTTGTCATAAAGTACATAACATAGAATACTACTTTTCATTTGAAAAAGCAAGTATATTCTTTTCGCTCATAAAATATTCTTGTGCTGTTTTCTTATCTTTTGCGATTTGTTCAACTAACTCATCAATACCGTTGAATTTCTTTTCTGCTCTTATACGCATATGCCACTCTACTGTAACATTTTGATCGTATATATCTTTGTTAAATTCAAATAAGTGCACTTCAATTGATAATTGACGCTCATCTTCTTTAAAAGTCGGTTTATATCCAATATTACATACACCATCGTACCATTCATCGTGAACTTTTAATCTCACTGCATAAACACCTACAGGTGGCAATAAATACTCATCACTTAAACCTACATTAGCTGTCGGGAAACCAATTTGACGCCCACGTTTGTCGCCGTGTATAACTGTTCCCGCTACAGTATAGGCTCTACCTAAAATAGATGGAATTTGCTCCATTTCGCCATTTCGAATTAACTTTCGTAATGCTGTAGAACTTACTTTCTCTTCTTGAAATTCAACTTTTTCAATCACAGTCTGTGTAAACTCCCCTCTTGCATGAAATGGTAAAGTCTCCATCTTTCCTTTTCCTAAACGTCCATATGAATAATCAAACCCTGCTACTACATGCTTTACATTTAAACCAATAATATAATCATCTACAAATTGTTGCGGTAATAACCCTGCAAATGATTCATCAAATTTAATCACATATAATATATCGATTCCTAAGCTTTCGACTATTTTTTCTTTATCACGCATTGGTGTAATATACTCCACATGCGCATCCTTTTTCCCTAAAACAACAGATGGATGAGGATGAAATGTCATAACTGCACTTTTATATCCTCGTTCGTCCGCTATTTTTTTCGCAGTTCGAATTACACATTGATGTCCTAAATGAATGCCATCAAAAAATCCTAATGCCATTACAGTAGGTGGTAATTCTAATTTATTTTGTTCATGTGGATGAGTTAAATGAATAAGTTTCACGCTTGAATTCACCTTTTTCTGTAATAATCCTTCCAATAATTCATTATAGCTTTAGTTCTTGATTATTCACAAGTACTTTCATCGGCTTTAACATGCCAGGATGTTTCGGATGATGTTCATAAATTGCTAAGCAACGATCATTTTTATCAAACACTGTAATAAATGGTGCTGTTATTTCTAATTCATTCTTTAAGAACATACCATTCTTTATTTTCTCTGCTTGCTTTTCATCTACAACCATTTTTGGAAACTTACTTAATGCTTCATCAATTGAAATGAAGATAGACTCTACTGTTCCATTTTGCACGTTTTCTTCAATTTCTTCAAATGATATGCAATCTTCTAATAAAAATTCACCAGATGCCGTTCTTACAAGGTGAGACATATGTGATGGGAAACCAAGTTTCTCCCCGATCATTACAGCTAACGTTCTTACATATGTTCCTTTACTACACGTTACACGGAAACGGAATGAAATATTTTCTCCTTCAAAAACTTCACGATCATCAAGTAATACGAATTCATGAATTGTAATTGTACGAACTGGACGTTCCACCTCTTGTCCTGCTCTTGCATATTCATATAATTTTTTCCCGTTTACTTTTACAGCCGAGAACATTGGTGGCATTTGTTCAATCGTGCCTGTTAATTCCGCAAGGACTTTCTCTACTTCCATACGAGTAATAGTACGATCTACATTTTTCGTTTCAACAACCTCACCAGAAGCGTCTTCAGTTGTCGTTGAAAACCCTAATGTTACTTCACCTTCATATGTTTTCGTTTCACTTGTTAAAAATTGTGCAATTTTCGTTGCTCTTCCAACGCAAATTGGTAATACTCCTGTTACATCTGGATCTAATGTTCCCGTATGACCAATTCTCTTTTCTCGCAATATCTTTCTTAATTTAAATACACAATCATGTGATGTCATGCCTTTTGGCTTATGTAATAATACTACACCTTCCATATATGTTCACCTCATCATAATTCTTTCGTATTAAATATCCAAAACTTATTTTGCATTGAAAAAATGGATAGACAAATGTCTATCCATTATTCTTCACGTTTACCGTCTTTATTAATTTCATGTAAAAGTGTATCAATTCGATGACCATATCCGATAGACTCATCAAACTCAAAGGTAATTTCCGGTGTTTTACGAAGACGAATACGTTGGCCAATTTCTGAACGAATAAAGCCTTTTGCCTTCGCTAAACCTTTTAAAGTATTTTCTTTCTGTTCTTCGTCACCTAAAACAGAAATATATACTTTAGCAATTTGTAAATCACCACTCACTTGTACATCTGTTACTGTAACAAATCCAATACGTGGGTCTTTGATTTTACGACTGATAATATCGCCTAATTCTTTTTTCATTTGCTCGCCCACACGGTTCGCACGTAATTTCATAACTCTTCACCTCATTCAATACCATTCCAAATGTGTTATTGTACGTTCAATTTCAGGAAATGAATCGATGTACTCAAGTACACGATTCATTTCTTTTTCACAGATAACACGATTTGAGGATACGGAAACAATTGCAATTTCTGTACGTTGCCATACATCTTGGTGCCCAACTTCAGAAACAGCTACATTATAGCGCTGTTTCACACGAGTTAACACACGTTGTAAAATTGCACGTTTCTCTTTTAAAGAATGCACATCGTAAATCATACACTCGAATGAGAGTGAAGCGATAATCATCGCTTCACTTCTTCCATAATGTACGCTTCAATGATGTCCCCTTCTTTAAGATCATTATATCTCTCAATTGTAATACCACACTCATAGTTTTGTGCAACTTCTTTTACGTCGTCTTTGAAACGTTTTAACGTATCAAGTTGTCCTTCGAAAATTACTACGCCGTCACGGATAATACGTACGCCACTATCACGCGTAATTTTACCGTCTGTTACATAACAACCTGCGATTGTTCCAACTTTTGTTACTTTAAACGTTTGACGAACTTCTGCTTGACCGATTACTTTTTCTTCGAATTCTGGATCAAGCATACCTTGCATCGCTGCTTCAATCTCTTCGATTACTTTATAAATAATACGGTGTAAACGAATATCAACGTTCTCTAATTCAGCTGTACGCTTCGCGTTCACATCTGGACGTACGTTAAATCCAATTACAATTGCATTAGATGCAGAAGCTAAAATGATATCAGATTCTGTAATCGCACCTACACCAGTGTGAATGATTTTAACTTTTACGCCTTCAACATCAATTTTACGAAGTGATGCTGCCATCGCTTCAACAGAACCTTGTACGTCTGCTTTTACGATTAAGTTAATTTCTTTTACATCGCCCTCTTGGATTTGTTGGAATAAATCTTCAAGGCTTAATTTAGATTTCTCACCACGTTGTGCAACTAACGCTTCTTGTGCACGTGATTCACCAATTTGACGAGCTTTCTTCTCATCAGCGAATGCCATGAAACGATCTCCAGCCTGTGGTACTTCGTTTAAACCAGTAATTTCAACAGGAGTTGATGGACCAGCAACTTTTACACGACGACCAATATCACTTACCATTGCACGAACACGTCCGAATGAAGTTCCAACAACGATTGGATCTCCAACTCGAAGCGTACCGTTTTGAACAAGTAATGTCGCGATAGTTCCTTTACCTTTATCAAGCTGTGCTTCGATTACTGTACCAGTTGCATAGCGGTTTGGATTTGCTTTGTATTCTTCTACTTCACTTACAAGAAGGATCATTTCTAGTAAGTTGTCAATGCCTTCGCCTTGAATTGCAGAAATTGGTACGAAAATAGTATCTCCGCCCCAAGCTTCTGGAACTAATTCATATTCTGTTAGTTCTTGCATTACGCGATCAGGGTTTGCAGCTGGTTTATCCATTTTATTCACAGCAACAATAATTGGTACTCCTGCTGCCTTCGCATGGTTAATTGCTTCAACCGTTTGTGGCATAACACCGTCATCCGCTGCAACAACAAGGATTGTAATATCCGTTACTTGTGCACCACGAGCACGCATCGTTGTAAATGCTGCGTGACCAGGTGTATCTAAGAATGTAATCTTCTTATCGTTTACTTCAACTTGATATGCACCGATATGCTGAGTAATTCCACCCGCTTCGCCTGCAGTTACTTTTGAGTTACGAATAGAATCCAGTAATGTTGTTTTACCGTGGTCAACGTGTCCCATGATTGTAACTACAGCTGGACGTTCTTTTAAGTTCTCTTCATCATCTTGCTCATCAATGAATGTTTCAAACTCAGTCTCGCTCACAATTACTTCTTCTTCTACTTCAATACCGTAGTCGTTAGCAATTAACTCAATTGTATCTTTATCCAAGTCTTGGTTAATTGTTGCCATAATTCCAAGCATGAAGAGCTTCTTAATAATTTCAGATGGCTCTTTGCTTAATTTTTTAGCAAGATCTCCTACTGTAAGGCTTCCAGAGAAAGTAATTTTATCTGGTGTTTCTACAATTTGAGTTTGTTGTCTACCAGCAAAGTTCTCTTGACGTTTGTCTTCGTTTCCTTTGCCTTTTTTCTTTTTCTTATTGCTGTTCTTTTTACTGCGAACAACTTTTTCTTCTACTTCAAACTCATCTGCAACAGAAGGTTTTTCAGTTTGATATTCATTATCTAATTTATTTACTACTTCATCGTCTAACATTGTCATATGATTCGAAACCTCGATATTCATTTCTTTTAGTTTTGTCATAAGATCTTTACTTGAGATATTATGTTTTTTTGCATATTCATGCACTCGAATTTTACTCATACCTTCACCCCCGGTAATTTGTATCGAGCATGCTACGCAGCTTTTTCGCAAAGCCTTCATCTAACACAGCTACAACGACTCGCTCATCTCTCCCAATCGCATGCCCTAATTGTTGTCGATTTTCGACCTTTCTCATTGGTACGTTGTAGTACGTAGTTTTATCTGTGATGCGTTTTGTAGTATTTACTGACGCATCTTCAGATAGCAATACAAGTTTTGCTTTGCCACTTCGTACTTCTTTTAAAACGAGTTCTTCACCCGAAATAATTTTCCGAGCCCGGTTTGCTAGTCCTAAAAACGATTTCCAATCGGACACTTATTTCGACTCCTTCTCAACAAGCTCAAGAAGCTCTTCATATAAAGAACCGTCGATTTTCGCTTTTAGATGATGTTCCAAAACATTTTTCTTTTGAGCTTGAAGAATGCTCTCCTTGTCCTTCGACAAGTAAGCACCTCGTCCTGATTTTTTCCCAGTTAAATCAATGGACACTTCTCCCTCTTTGGAACGAACAATGCGAACGAGCTCTCGTTTTGATTTCATTTCTTGCGTTGCAACACATTTTCGTAACGGAACTTTTCGATTGCTCATACTCATCACCTCTATTCGATTTCGTCTTCCACTGAATCGAATCCAAATGCGATTACGCTATCTTCTTCTGTTACAATACCCAGTTGTTTCGCATCAGACTCACTCTTAATGTCAATTTTCCAGCCTGTTAATTTAGCTGCAAGACGTGCATTTTGTCCACGCTTACCGATAGCTAATGATAGCTGGTGGTCTGGAACAACTACTGTTGTCGCTTTTTCTTCTTCATCTACAAGTACTTTAACAACTTGTGATGGGCTTAATGCATTTGCAACATATTCAACTGGATCATTTGACCAGCGAACGATGTCAATTTTTTCACCTTTTAATTCGTCTACAATGCGTTGTACACGTTGCCCTTTTGGTCCTACACAAGAACCAACTGGATCAACATCAGTGTTCTCTGCATATACAGAGATCTTAGAGCGATCGCCAGCTTCACGTGCTACAGAACGAATTTCTACAGTTCCATCATAGATTTCAGGAACTTCCATTTCGAATAAACGTTTTAAAAGACCAGGATGTGTACGTGATACGTAAATTTGTGGTCCTTTTGTCGTTTTTTCTACTTTCGTAATGAATACGCGAATACGATCATGTGGTTTGTATTGCTCATTAGGCATTTGCTCACTTACAGGTAATAAAGCTTCTACTTTTCCTAAGCTTACATAGATGAAACGAGCATCTTGACGTTGTACAATACCTACCATAATATCTTCTTCACGATCACTAAACTCAGAGTAAATAACACCGCGCTCTGCTTCACGCACTCGTTGTGTTACAACTTGTTTTGCAGTTTGTGCTGCAATACGACCAAAATCTTTTGGTGTTACTTCAATTTCTAGTACGTCACCATCTTGGTAGTTTGGATTAATTTGTCTTGCTTCCTCTACAGAAATTTCAAGACGTGGATCAAACACATTGTCTACTACGTCTTTACGTGCTAAAACTTGAATTGTTCCCACTTCTGGGTTAAAGCTCACACGAACGTTTTGTGCTTGATTAAAATTGCGCTTATAAGCAGAGATTAAAGCTGCTTCAATCGCATCAATAATAATGTCTTTGCTAATGCCTTTTTCAGATTCTAATACGAGCAAAGCATCTAATAACTCAGTGCTCATGAAGATCCCCCTTCTAACTAAAACGTAACAGCAAGTCGCGCATTTGCGACTTTATCCATCGAAATTTGGATTTCTTTTTTACGTGTTTTAATTGTTAATAATAATGTTATTGTTGTACCATCGTAAGAAAGCAGTTTTCCTTCAAACATCTTTTCACCATCAATCGGCTCATATGTTTTAATTGCCACTTGTTTTCCTACCGCTTGCTGGAAGTCTTTTTCTTTCTTTAATGGGCGTTCCGCTCCAGGAGATGATACATCCAAAAAGTAAAGATGAGGAATTGGGTCCTCTTTATCTAAAGCTTCGCTTAAACGTTCACTTACCGCTCCGCATTCTTCAATGTCGACTCCCTTTTCAGAATCGATGAATACGCGTAAGAACCAGTCTTGTCCTTCTTTCACATACTCTACATCTACAAGTTCAAGATTTAACTCTTCAACGATCGGCTGCGCAAATGCTTCTACAACTTCTGTGACTTTCTTATCCATAAACAGCCTCCTTCCTGCCGTCATGTACCATTTAAAAGAAGAAGACCCCGCCAATTTAAAAACGGTCTATCTTATTCTTTCTCGTTAGCTAACAAAAGCCCCTGCTGTTCAGCAGGGATTATCTGTCTTAGTATTACCAAATTTAAGAAGTAAAACTTGTAACAAAATATGTATATACGACAGAAATCTTTTACCTATCTACGTAGATAAAACATAGATAGTAACACGAAAGAGTGGGTTTCCCCACTCTTTTCTTTACACAATATACATGACATGGTTATCTCGGTTAATAGTATATCATAGGAAATGTTGATTTGCAAAGACTTTTCCTACCTACTAGAACAGTGATAACTGGTTTTGATCTGGTAAGTCTCCTAAACAACCTTGGCTATCTAAATACTCAATAATTGTTTTCGAAACCTTACTTCGCTGTTGCAAGTCTTCTTTTGATAAGAAGTCTCCATTTTTACGTGCTTCTACAATACTTAAAGCTGCGTTTGTGCCAAGACCAGGTACTGCATTAAATGGAGGGATTAATGTATCTCCATCAATAATAAATTCTGTTGCATGTGAGCGGTATAAATCCACCTTTTGGAATGAGTATCCACGCTCACACATTTCAAGTGTCATTTCTAGTACTGTTAATAAACTCTTCTCTTTCGGCGCAGCATCGAGTCCCTTTTGAGCAATTTCATCAATTCTTGCACGTATAGATGCTGAACCTTTCGCCATTGCCTCTACATCAAAATCATCTGCACGAACTGTAAAATATGCGGCATAGAATAACAGTGCAAAATGTACTTTAAAGTATGCGATACGTACAGCCATAAGTACGTAAGCAGCCGCATGGGCTTTAGGGAACATGTATTTAATCTTCTTACATGAATCAATATACCAACCTGGTACATTATTATTTTTCATGTCTTCTTCCCATTCTTCCGGTACACCTTTACCTTTACGAACCGACTCCATGATTTTGAAGGCTAATGATGGATCTAGACCTTGATAGATTAAATATACCATGATGTCATCACGACAACCGATAACTTCGCTCAGCGTACATGTACCGTTATAAATTAACTCGTTTGCATTACCAAGCCATACGTCGGTACCATGTGATAGTCCAGAAATTTGGACTAACTCTGAGAATGTCGTCGGTTTTGTCTCTTCTAACATCTGTCTTACGAATTTTGTACCAAACTCTGGTATACCAAGTGTACCTGTTTTACAGTTAATTTGTTCTTCCGTTACCCCTAACGATTCTGGACCAGAGAAAATTTTCATTACTTCTGGATCATCCGTTGGGATTGTTTTCGGATCAATACCACTTAAATCTTGTAACATACGAATAACGGTCGGATCATCGTGTCCTAGTATATCAAGTTTCAATAAATTATCATGAATCGAGTGGAAATCAAAATGCGTTGTTCTCCATTCAGCACCAATTGAATCAGCTGGATACTGTATTGGTGAGAAATCAAAGATATCCATGTAATCTGGCACAACGATAATACCGCCTGGATGCTGTCCTGTTGTACGTTTTACACCGGTACACCCTGCTACTAAGCGATCAATCTCTGCATTTCGAATCGTTAAGTTATGATCATTTGCATAACCTTTTACATATCCGTAAGCAGTTTTTTCCGCAACTGTACCAATCGTTCCCGCACGATATACATAGTCTTCACCGAACAGTACTTTCGTATAGTTATGGGCACGTGGTTGGTATTCCCCGGAGAAGTTCAAATCGATATCGGGTACCTTATCTCCTTTAAATCCAAGGAATGTTTCGAACGGAATGTCATGTCCATCTTTTACATATGGAATATTACAAGCAGGACATTCTTTATCTGGTAAGTCAAAACCAGAGCCTACAGAACCATCATTAAAGAATTCTGATTGCTTACACTTCGGACATACATAGTGTGGTGGTAATGGGTTTACTTCTGTAATTTCCATCATCGTTGCAACAAATGATGATCCTACCGATCCACGCGAACCTACTAGATATCCGTCTACTAACGATTTTTTCACAAGCTTATGTGAAATTAAATAAATTACGGCGAATCCATGCCCAATAATACTTTTTAATTCTTTTTCTAAACGTGCTTCTACAATTTCCGGTAGCTCTTCACCATAAATGCTACGCGCCATTTTATAACTCATATCACGCGTTTCATCATCAGCACCTTCAATTTTCGGTGTGTATAGATCGTCTTTTACTGGATGCACATCACCAATTAATGACGCAATCTTTTGTGTATTTGTTACAACAACTTCTTTCGCTTTGTCTTCACCTAAGAATGAAAAACATTCTAACATTTCATCAGTTGTCCGGAAATGTACTGGCGGTAATGAATGTCGATTTAACGGATTGGCTCCGCCCTGCGAACTGACTAAAATTTTACGATACATTGCATCCTCAGGGTCTAAATAATGCACGTTTCCTGTAGCAACAACTGGTTTATCTAACGTCTCACCTAGTTTTACTAAGTTAGAAATAATTGTTTTTAATTGACCTTCGTCTCGAACAAGTTCACGTTCTACTAAATGACGCAACACCTCTGGAGGCATTACTTCAATGTAATCATAGAACTGGGCAATTTCTTCTACCTCTTCAGGTGCCTTTTGCATCATTGCCTCGAACACTTCACCTTTATCACAAGCCGTTCCTACTAAAATTCCTTCACGGTATTTTTTTAATAGTGACCTCGGCACACGTGGTACACGGTAAAAGTAATTAAGGTGAGAATATGAAACAAGTTTATATAAATTTTTCAATCCAACATCTGATGTGGCAAGTAACGTCATATGACTTGGACGGCCACGCTTATACGCATCCCCTTGTCCCATGCTATCATTTAATTGATCGTGATATTCAAATCCCTTTTCAATTACGTCTTTCAACATTTTCACAAGTAAATATCCCGTCGCTTCTGTATCATAAATCGCACGGTGATGTTGTGTTAATTCAATATCAAGTTTTTTACACATCGTATTTAATCGATGATTTTTCATTTCTGGGAATAAGAATCGTGCAAGTTCTAACGTATCAATAACGGGGTTATTCGTTTTTTCTAGTCCAGCCTTTTTAAAACCTACGTTAATAAAGCCCATATCAAAGCTCGCGTTATGGGCAACAAGTGTATGGTCGCCCATCCATTCCTCAAACTTTTTAAACACTTCGTCCACTTCAGGTGCATCAGTTAACATATCATCTGTAATACCTGTTAATTCAATGATCGTCGCCGATAATGGTTGATGCGGATTTGCAAAAGATTCAAAGCGGTCAATAATTTCGCCACCCTTTACTTTTACAGCAGCCAACTCAATAACTGTATCGTATACAGCTGATAAACCTGTCGTCTCAACGTCGAAAACAACATACGTTTCCTCTGCAAGTAAACGATGCGCTTCGTTATATGCTATCGGTACACCATCATTAACTAGATTTGCTTCTACACCATATATAACTTTAACTCCAGCCTTCTTCCCCGCAGAATACGCCTCTGGGAAAGACTGAGCCACGGCATGGTCTGTAACCGCAATAGCCTCATGTCCCCATTTACCAGCTTGAGCAACAAGCTTAGAAACTGGAGTGACAGCGTCCATTTGACTCATCGGAGTATGGAGATGCAGCTCTACTCGTTTTTCGCCTTCTGGTGCTTTATCTTTACGAGACGGTCCTGTTATTTCATTAATATCATTTGCAATCATTACTAAATCTCGAACGAATGTATCGTTTTGAACAGAACCACGCGCTTTCACCCACATTCCTTTTTTCAAGGATTGCAGCATTGGAATATCTTCTTTGTCACGCGAGAACATTTTGATCATAATAGAATCCGTATAATCCGTTATTTTTAAAGTTAATAACGTACGTCCACTACGAAGCTCTTTTGTTTCTACATGGAAGACATATCCTTGAACCG
Source organism: Bacillus cereus group sp. MYBK14-1 (assembly GCF_051916885.1). NCBI lineage: Bacteria > Bacillati > Bacillota > Bacilli > Caryophanales > Bacillaceae > Bacillus > Bacillus cereus group sp. MYBK14-1. Next base: position 115,735 of record NZ_JBQAHM010000003.1, read on the forward strand.
TTTTTCTTCTTTCTTCATCTTGAATTTCTCGCATCGGTGTAATCTCTTCATCTGGCTTAATAAGATACCCGAGTGTAATCGGTCCTTCATACACAACGCTGCTTTCTTCAGCTTGCTTCTTCGCCATTTCTTCCATAGCTTGTATAACACGCTCGCGGTCTTCTTGCTGCGTTTGTTCACGAAACTTTTGCATTTCTTCTGTATTTTGCTGTATATGTGTGTCTAACTGAAAACGCGGGAATCCAAAAACTTCGTATTGATCCCCTACTGGTTTCGCAACGTTTTTCTTTAAAGCAGTAGACTCCAGCTCGTTATTCACATTTATTAGCAACTTCACTCCATTCACCTGCGGAAGCTGCTTCTTTAAGTATGCGAACATAGGTGAAAATGTAATTCGTTCCGTACAAAGCGGCCAATACGCCCTCACTTCTTCTTCTGTAAATTGTTTATTCTCTGTTTCTAATGCAAATGTTGTTCTTGCAATATGAGAAAATGATTGCTTAAGCTTTGTTTCTAGCAATTCATATAATTCTGTAGGCAAAATACGTGGCACTTGTAAATCAAAACGCCAACTTTTATTCGCTTTATCAATAACGAGCCTTTCAATACCACCGCCTTGTAAATATTGATTTATAAGGTCGTCTGGTATTTGCAACTGCTGGAGCAAAATTTGAAATCGCTCTTGTTGTTCATTTGTTAAAGACATAAGCACTCTCCTTCCATTTGCTATTATAAATTGAAACGTACCACAAAGAAAGATTTCTCACCTCTTCTTTTACAAAATACGTTTACAAAGAAAGAGAAGGTACCCCATTACGAGGTACCTCTTCTTATTTTAAAATATTTGCAATATATGTTTGAAGTTCTTCTACTTTTACTTCTTCAGACTCACCTGTAGCACGTACTTTCACTTCTACAATACCTTCGTCTGCTTTTTTACCAACTGTAACACGAACTGGAAGACCGAATAAATCTGCATCTGCAAATTTAACACCTGCACGTTCTGCACGATCGTCTAATAACACTTCATAGCCTTGTTCTTGTAATGAGTTGTAGATATTTTCACCCATTTCACGTTGTGCATCCGATTTCATATTTACTGGAATTACATGCACATGGAACGGTGCTACAGCTTTTGGCCAAACTAAGCCGTTCTCATCGTTAAACTGCTCTGCAATTGCTGCCACTGTACGAGATACACCGATACCGTAACAACCCATAATAAGTGGTTGTGTTTTTCCGTTTTCATCTAGGAATGTTGCGTTCATTGCTTCACTATAACGAGTTCCTAATTTGAATACATGACCAACTTCAATTCCGCGTGCAAAAAGAATTGTTCCGTTTCCATCTGGAGATTGGTCTCCTTCTTGGATGAAGCGTAAATCTGTATATTGACTTACTTTAAAGTCACGTTCTGGATTTACATTTACATAATGGAATCCTTCTTCATTCGCTCCTGAACATCCGTTAACAATTGATGCTACAGCATGATCAGCAATAATTTCGATATCACCTGTTACATTAATCGGTCCTAATGAACCAACTTCACAATTTAATAATGCTTTTACTTCTTCATGAGAAGCAAGCTCAACAACTGAAGCGCCGTATACATTTTTCACTTTCACATCGTTTACTTCGTGATCACCACGAACAAGTACCACTACTAATTTCTCATCTACTTTAAACACCATAGACTTAATGCACTTGTCAGCTGCAATGTTTAAGAATGCAGATACTTCTTCAATCGCTTTTTGGTCTGGTGTTGCTACTTTTTCAAGTGCTTTTTCTGCTTCGTCACTCTTCGTATACGTAGCTACAACAGGAGCCATTTCGATGTTTGCTGCATAATCAGATGTGTCAGAGTATGCAATTGTATCTTCACCAACATCAGATAATACCATAAATTCATGTGTATCTTTTCCGCCCATTGCTCCAGAATCAGCAATAACTGCACGGAAATTCAAGCCACAGCGAGCAAAAATGTTAGAGTATGCTTTATATAAACGATCGTATACTTCATCTAAGCTCTCTTGTGTAGCATGGAAAGAGTATGCATCTTTCATTAGAAACTCTCTTCCACGTAATAAGCCGAAACGAGGTCTTTGCTCATCACGGAATTTTGTTTGAATTTGGTATAATGTTAACGGTAATTTTTTATATGATTTCACTTCATCACGCACAAGATCCGTAATTACTTCCTCATGTGTCGCTCCTAATGCGAATTCACGAGCATTACGATCTTTCATACGCATTAATTCAGATCCGTAAGAATACCAACGACCTGATTCTTGCCACAATTCCGCAGCTTGCATAGCTGGCATTAATAATTCTACAGCTCCTGCGCGCTCCATTTCTTCTCGAACGATACGTTCTACTTTGTGTAATACTTTTAATCCAAATGGTAGAAAGCTATAAATACCAGAAGCATTTTGACGCATAAAACCTGCACGAAGTAATAGCTGATGACTCTTAATTTCAGCATCAGCTGGAACTTCACGTAATGTAGGACTGAATACCATACTTTGTTTCATTTATTTGCACCTCTTCATTTTACTCTTACACGCAGTAAAACCCCTCACCTCGAGTTAGGTGAGGGATTTTATTCTACGAGCTCTATTTCATTATAAGTTTCACTTTATTTTACAAGAAAAACTTACGAATGTCATTCCAAGTTACAACTAACATAAGTAACATTAATAATGCAAAACCAATAAAGTGAACCATTCCTTCTTTTTGGCGATCAATTGGTTTCCCTCGTAACGCTTCAATTAAGAAGAAGAATAAACGGCCACCATCTAAAGCAGGAACTGGTAATAAATTAAATAAACCAAGATTAATGCTTAGAACTGCAGCTAAACTTAGTACACGCGTAAACCCATAATCTACAACTTGATCTGTTAGATTATAAATTCCTACTGGACCTGATAACTCATTAATAGAAAATTGACCAGTTACTAATTTAACAAGAGATTCAAAAATTAGTTTCGTCCATTGGTACGTTTGTTCAAATCCTGATTTAATAGAACCCATTACTGTTTTCTCTACAGGAGAATACACACCGATTCTACCAACTTCGTCTTTTCCTTCTTTATCGAGTGTTGGCGTTACTTTCACATTAAACTGTTCATTATCACGCTTTACTTGTAACGTAATTTCTTTATTTGGGTTTTCACGTACAATAGTAACAACATCTTTCCATGTACTTGTGTTTTTCCCATCAATAGCTTGAATTGTATCATTCTCTTTCAATCCAGCTTGCTGTGCTGCACTGTTATCCATCACTTTTCCGACCATTGGTTTGTCAATAGGAACCCCTTGTACAAATCCAAGAATCACAAAAATAACAAATGCTAAAATGAAGTTCATTGCAGGACCCGCAAAGATTGTTAAAGCGCGTTGCCCTAGTTTTTTCGAGCCAAATTGTCTATTATACGGAGCAATTTGAATTTCTTCCCCCGCAGTAATAATACGAGCCTTTTCATTCACTCGGAATGTTTGAAGCTCTTCCTCGTACTCTTCATAGCCCGAAATTGTTAAATTATGCTCCAAATCAGCTTGTTCGACTTCAATAACACGAACATTTGGATACTTTTCATATCCATCAAAAACTAATTTCACAACTTCGTCTTTTTCATTTAATACAAGGCCAACCTTTTTCCCAGGCTTTAACTCAACTGTGTCCGCATCCTCGCCGGCCATTCTTACATAGCCACCAAGGGGCAGTAATCGAATCGTATACACCGTTTCATTCTTTTCAAATGAGAATATTTTCGGACCAAAACCAATCGCAAACTCGCGGCATAAAATACCTGCTCTTTTTGCGAAATATAGATGCCCTAGCTCATGGAAAAATACGAGTGCACCGAAAATTAATATAAAGGCAATCGCTGTATTCAATTCCATAACCACCTTTGCTAAATTTGTTCCATCACAAACCGTCTTGTGGCCGCATCAATTTCCAAAATTTCCTCTAAGCTCGGTCGTGCAATGACATTGTGATGGTTCATTGCTTTTTCAATGAGGTCTTCCACTGTTAAGAAACCAATTCTCTTTTGTAAAAAGGCTTCAACAGCTACTTCATTCGCTGCGTTCATTACAGCTGGCATACTTCCACCTGCTTTTCCAGCTTCATACGCAAAACGTAAACAACGGAATCGTTCTTGGTCCATTTTCTCAAAATGCAACGTCCCTATTTCCCATAAGTTTAACTGTTTTGTGTCTGAAAGAGGCAATCTATCAGGATATGTAAGTGCGTATTGAATTGGTACTCGCATATCAGGTGAACCAAGCTGCGCCATTACACTACGATCTTCAAATTCAACCATAGAATGGATAATACTTTCTTTATGTAAAACAACATCGATTTGCTCATAAGGGATACCAAAAAGCCAATGTGCTTCAATTACTTCTAGTCCCTTATTCATCATTGTAGCAGAATCAATTGTAATTTTCGAACCCATTGACCAGTTTGGATGTCGAAGCGCATCTTCTACGGTCACATGATGCAATTCATCCCTCGTTTTATCACGGAAACTTCCACCAGAAGCCGTTATAATAAGACGAGAAATTCTTTTTTCATTTTCACCATTCAAGCACTGAAAAATAGCCGAATGTTCACTATCTACTGGAAGTAACGAAACATTATGTTTTCGTGCTGCTTCAATTACAAGATGTCCTGCAGTTACTAACGTTTCTTTATTTGCAATTCCAATTGTTTTTTTCGCCTCAATTGCACGAAGTGTTGGTAACAACCCTACGCTACCTACAACAGCATTTACTAGAATCTCCGCATCTGGATGTAATGCTACTTCTAAAAGTCCTTCACTACCATATACAATTTTTGTATTACCAGAAACAGATTGTAATTTTAAAACATCTTCCTCTCTTTGCACAGAGACGATTTGCGGAGAAAATTCTTGAATTACCTTTACTGCGTAGTCAATATTTTTCCCTACAGAAAAAGCAACGAGACGGAATTGGTCTGGGTGCGAGCGTAATACATCTAAAGTTTGTGTACCAATTGATCCGCTTGCACCTAATAAACTAATGTTTTTCATGACTCCAACCCCTCGTTCATTTATTAATTGTATTGTAATAAGAAGTAGAGAATTGGTAAAACGAATAACCAACTATCTGTTCGGTCTAATATACCACCATGCCCAGGTAAAATTGTACCTGAATCCTTTACGCCATAATGACGTTTAAAAGCAGATTGTACTAAATCACCAATTTGTCCAAAAATAGAAATGATAATTGTCAGCACAATTAAAATTACTACATTCGATTCGACTGGGAAGAACACGTTGTAAACAAGTGCCACAATAATTCCACAAACGATACCGCCTAATGAACCTTCAATCGTTTTATTCGGACTAATTTCTGGCCACAATTTTCTCTTGCCCAATGCTTTTCCTACGAAATATGCGCCTGAATCAGTAGCCCATATAACAAATAATGCGCAAAATACATATTTAATTCCTAATATTCTCGTTTCATTTAAATATAAGAATCCCATTGCCACATATGTCGTTGCCATCAGTAAAAATGAAGCATTATCAAAAGTAAATGTATTCTTAGAAAGGACTGTATATGATAAAAGTAATAAAACAATCACAAATGTGATTTCCAATTTACCTAATCCAATCCATGTAAACAGTTCTGATGCACTACTTGGAATTAAAAGAATCCACAATAATACTGCAGCTAAAACTGTCGGTACTGAAATAAGCGTAAGCTTATTCATACGAATTAATTCATATAAACCTATAGAAGCAAGTGCATACACTAAAACCGTAAAAGGCACGCCACCGTATATTACGATGGGAATGAATAGCGCGGCAGCAACCACTCCAGTAATAATTCTCTGTTTCACTATCAAACCCTCTCTTTCTACACGCCTCCGAATCTGCGCCCTCTATGTTGAAAGTCAGTAATCGCATTTAGCAAATGTTCTTCTTTGAAGTCTGGCCAATACACGTCTGTAAACCAAAACTCCGAATATGCAATTTGCCATAACATGAAATTACTAATACGTAGCTCTCCGCTTGTTCGGATTAACAACTCTGGATCAGGTAAAGAACTCGTCATTAAGTAGGAGGAAAGCATTTCTTCACTTACCTCTTCAGAACGAATTTTTCCTTCCTCATTATCTTTCATCATATGTTGCACAGCAGAAACGATTTCATCTCGACTTCCATAGTTTAACGCGAAATTAAGAATTAATCCCGTATTCTCTTTCGTATCTTCCATGGCTTTCTCCATCGCTCTGCGTGTATGCGTAGGAAGACGATCTTTTTGCCCTATTACTCGGACTTGTACGTTTTCTTCAATCAATTCTGGTAAAAATGTACCTAGAAATTCTTCTGGAAGCTTCATTAAATAATCAACTTCCTTTTTCGGTCTTTTCCAGTTCTCAGTTGAAAAAGCATAGAGAGTTAACACTTTCACATTAAGTTTACTTGCAAATTTTGTAATTTTCTTTACAACTTGCATACCTTCATGATGTCCCGCAATACGAGGCATTGCTCTCCTCTTTGCCCATCTTCCATTCCCATCCATAATGATGGCAATATGTTCTGGGATATATCCTTTTTTCACTTCTTCAACGAGATGATCAAACGATGTGTCCTTTTTACCTTTAAAAAAAGGAAAGTTTTTAAACATCATTCATACCCTCCAGCAAGCAGACGTATGCCTAAAAGTGTAAAAAGACCCCCTTAAGAAGAGGGTCATATTTGCGAAGTTATCGCTATTACACTTCCATGATTTCTTTTTCTTTGTTTTTTGCGATTTCGTCAACTTTTGCAATATATTTATCTGTTTCTTTTTGGATATCTTCAGTATATCCTCTTAAATCATCTTCTGTAATCTCGCCAGCTTTTTCAAGCTTCTTAAGATCATCATTTCCGTCACGACGTACGTTACGAACAGCAACTTTTGCTTCTTCAGCATATTTTTTCACAACTTTTACAAGATCACGACGACGCTCTTCTGTTAGTGCAGGGAATGCAATACGAATTACAGTTCCATCATTAGAAGGGTTTAAGCCTAAATCTGCTTTTAAAATTGCTTTTTCAATATCACCGATAGAAGTTTTATCATAAGGTTGAATTACTAGTAAACGCGCTTCTGGAACTGTAATGTTCGCTAATTGCACAACTGGTGTTGGTGCACCATAGTAATCAACTTGTACCTTATCTAATACAGACGCGTTTGCACGGCCAGCACGAACTGTTGCTAATTCACGAGAATAAGCAGCAACTGCTTTTTCCATTTTTTCATTTGAAGACTTCAATACTTGTTGTCCCATATTTATTTCCCCCTTACCACTGTTCCGATATTTTCGCCTAAAACGGCACGTTTAATATTACCTTTTTCCATAACTGAGAATACAATTAGTGGAATATCATTATCCATACATAGAGAAGAAGCTGTAGAATCCATTACACCTAAACCTTCTTTTAATACATCTAAGTAAGTAAGCGTTTCGTATTTTGTAGCTGTTGGATCAATAGATGGATCCGCATTATATACACCATCTACATTGTTTTTCGCCATTAAAATTACATCTGCTTCAATTTCTGCCGCACGTAATGCTGCTGTTGTATCTGTAGAGAAGTATGGGTTACCTGTACCTGCTGCAAAGATAACAACACGTTTTTTCTCTAAGTGACGAACTGCTTTACGACGAATGTAAGGTTCTGCAACTTGACGCATCTCAATTGAAGTTTGTACACGAGTTTGAATTCCGATATTCTCCAAGCTATCTTGAAGAGCTAATGAATTCATAACTGTCGCTAACATGCCCATGTAATCTGCCCCTGCACGATCCATGCCCATTTCACTTCCAATTTTTCCACGCCAAATGTTACCGCCACCAACAACAACAGCAACCTCTACATCAAGTTCTGCAATTTCTTTTACTTGTTCCGCAACTGACTTAATAACAGTTGGGTTAATTCCAAATCCTTGCTCTCCAGCTAAAGCTTCTCCACTTAGCTTTAAAACGACACGATTATATTTCGGTTTACTCATAATGAACCTCCAATTGCTTACATCTTTATTTTAAAAAAGGGAACACAATGTGTTCCCTAATCTGTATTAGTTACTACCTTTTACTTGGTTCATTACTTCTTCAGCAAAGTTGTCTTCGCGTTTTTCGATACCTTCACCAACAGCGTAGCGAACGAATCCTTTTAATGTTCCGCCTTTAGACTCAACGAACTGACGAACTTTCATATCAGGGTTTTTAACGAATGCTTGGTCAAGTAAGCAAATCTCTTCGAAGAATTTGCCTAGACGGCCTTCAACCATTTTCGCAACGATTTTCTCAGGCTTGCCTTCGTTTAATGCTTGTTGTGTTAATACTTGACGCTCATGCTCAACTTCTTCAGCTGTTACAGCATCGCGGTCGATGTATTTAGGGTTAACTGCAGCGATGTGCATTGCAACATCTTTAGCAGCAGCTTCATCAGTAGAACCTTCAAGAACTGTTAATACACCAATGCGTCCACCCATGTGTAGGTAAGCGCCGAATGCATCTGCATCAGTTTTTGATACGATTTCGAAACGACGAAGTGTAAGTTTTTCACCAATTTTAGCGATTGCTTCGTTGATGTGCTCTTCAACTTTTTTACCGTTTTCCATTGTTTGAGCCATAGCTTCTTCAACGTTAGCTGGTTTGTTAGTTAATAAGTGAGCAGCTAATTCTTTAATTAGTGTTTGGAAACCTTCGTTTTTCGCAACGAAATCAGTTTCAGAGTTTAATTCTAAGATTAAAGCGTCGTTACCGTTTGTTTCGATGAAAGTTAAACCTTCAGCAGCAATGCGGTCTGCTTTTTTAGCAGCTTTCGCAATACCTTTTTCACGTAAGAAGTCAATTGCCTTCTCCATGTCGCCATTAGTTTCTGTTAAAGCTTTTTTGCAGTCCATCATACCTGCGCCAGTTTTTTCACGTAATTCTTTTACCATTTGAGCAGTGATTGCCATACTTTTCATCCTCCTAAAATATGTATTTATACCTTTTATAAAGGTGTTTATACCTTAAAAAAGGTGATAAAAGGCCGAACCCCTTATCACCTTTCCAACTTTGTTACGCAGTAACAGTTTCTTCACCTTGTTTTGCTTCAAGGATCGCGTCTGCCATTTTAGATGTAAGAAGTTTTACAGCACGAATTGCATCATCGTTTGCTGGGATAACGTGATCGATTTCGTCTGGATCACAGTTTGTATCAACGATACCGATGATTGGAATGTGTAATTTGCGTGCTTCAGCAACTGCAATACGCTCTTTACGAGGGTCTACTACGAATAATGCACTTGGAAGACCTTTCATATCTTTAATACCGCCTAAGAATTTCTCAAGACGCTCTAACTCTTTTTTAAGTTGAACAACTTCTTTCTTAGGAAGTACTTCGAAAGTACCATCTTCTTGCATTCTTTCGATGTCTTTAAGACGCTTGATACGCTTTTGGATTGTTTGGAAGTTTGTTAAAGTTCCACCTAACCAACGTTGGTTAACGAAGTACATACCAGCACGAGTTGCTTCTTCTTTAATAGCTTCTTGTGCTTGTTTTTTAGTACCTACGAATAAGATGTCTCCGCCTTCAGCAGCGATGTCGCGCATCGTTCTGTAAGCTTCCTCAACTTTTTTCACAGTTTTTTGTAAGTCGATGATGTAGATACCGTTACGCTCTGTGAAAATGTAACGCTTCATTTTTGGGTTCCAACGACGAGTTTGATGTCCGAAATGAACACCAGCTTCAAGCAATTGCTTCATAGAAATTACTGACATAATATAGTTCCTCCTAAATGGTTTTTGATATCCTCCGTTTACTTCATCTCTAAGCGAAACTACAAACGTAGCACCAACACTTAAATCAGTAAACGTGTGTACTTTGTACTGACACCACTGCTTACTATATCATACTGAAATATTACAATCAAGTCGAAAATGCGAACAATGTAAAACTTTCTTTGTTCATACTCGAATTCTAGTATTACCAACCTTCTTTTCTTTTAAGCAAAAAAGTAAATACAATTAATAGTTTTCCCAGAAAACACGCTTATGACACTTTTCACAAGCATCTTCTATCCATTGCACAAAAAAACTCTCCTCAATTGAGGAGAGTTTTTTATAAATTAGTTTGTTTTTAATTTAGCAAGTTCTTGTAGAAACTTGTCGTTTAGCACTTTAATGTATGTTCCTTTCATACCTAAAGAGCGGGACTCAATAACACCAGCACTTTCTAATTTACGTAGTGCATTTACGATTACAGAGCGAGTAATTCCTACGCGATCAGCAATTTTACTTGCAACAAGTAAACCTTCTGTTCCATTTAATTCTTCGAAGATATGCTCAATTGCTTCTAACTCACTGTAAGATAATGAGCTGATTGCCATTTGAACAACAGCTTTACTACGCGCTTCCTCTTCGATTTCTTCTGCTTTTTCACGTAAGATTTCCATACCTACAACAGTTGAGCTGTACTCAGCAAGGATTAAATCATCATCTAAGAACTCTTGACCAAGACGAGCTAATACTAATGTACCTAGACGCTCACCGCCACCAACGATTGGTACGATTGTAGTTAAACCTTGACCGAATAATTCTCTGTTTTCTACTGGGAATGCTGTGTAAGCACTGTTCACATCTAAGTTTGAAGATGTTTCTGTAATGTTGAATAAGCTTTGTGTATATTCTTCTGGGAATTGACGTTCTGCAAGCATTTGCTTCATGCGTTCGTTTTCGATTTGTTGGTGAATTGCATAACCTAGTAATTTACCACGACGGCTAACTACGAATACGTTTGCTTCGATTACTTCACACATTGTGTCAGACATTTCTCTAAAGTTTACAGGCTTCCCTGCTGCGCTCTGTAATAACGCATTTAATTTTCTCGTTTTTGCTAATAATTCCATTTCAAAAGTTCCTCCTACATGTTACTCACATATTTTTTCATCACTTGGAAACTAGGGCGAGTCACCTGATGACACTATTACAAAATAAACTGGCTCACATCTTTATTTTTAGCAATTGTTGCTAATTTCTCCTCAACGTATTGAGGTGTTATCGTTATTTTCTCTAACGTAATTTCAGATGCTTCAAACGATAAATCTTCAAGGAGCTTCTCCATAATCGTATGAAGTCTTCTTGCTCCAATATTATCTGTATCCTGATTAACTTGATAAGCAATCTCAGCAATCTTACGAATAGCTTCGTCTGAAAATTCAATTTCTATACCTTCAGTCGCTAATAATGCCATATATTGTTTAATTAACGCATTGTCAGGCTCGATTAATATTTTAACAAAATCGTCTGTCGATAATTTTGTTAATTCTACTCGAATCGGAAATCTCCCTTGCAATTCCGGAATTAAATCCGACGGTTTAGACATATGGAACGCTCCAGCTGCAACGAATAAAATATAATCCGTTTTTACTGATCCGTATTTTGTCGCAACATTCGACCCTTCTACAATTGGCAGAATGTCACGTTGCACACCTTCACGTGATACATCTACGCTATTCGACTGCTTACCAGCAATTTTGTCAATTTCATCGATAAAAATAATCCCGAGCTGTTCAGCACGATAAACAGCCTCTTGTGTAACTTCATCCATATCAATTAAGCGCTGTGCCTCTTCATTTGTCAAGAGTTTTCTTGCTTCTTTTACAGAAAGTTTACGTTTTTTCGTTTTTTTCGGCATAAAACTTCCTAGCGCATCTTGGAAATTCATTCCCATTTGTTCCATGCCAGTTCCTTGTAACATATCAAACATGGAAGACTGTTGTTCAGTCACTTCAATCGATACAATTTCTTCTTCAAGAAGCCCTGCAGCAAGCTTTCTCTCCACATCTTGACGTTTCTTTTCGATTTCAACATCTTCTTGTGTATCAGACGTTTGATTCGAATTTTGAGCGCCTCCAAAAAGCATCTCTAATGGATTTTTGAATCCAGATTGCTTCTCCGGACTCGGCACTAAAATTTCAACAAGACGTTGATTCGCTTGCTCTTCTGCTTTATCTTGAACTTTCACTACCATTTCTTCTTTTACGATACGAACCGATGTTTCCACCAAGTCACGTACCATCGACTCTACATCTCTACCCACATATCCAACTTCTGTGAATTTTGTAGCCTCAACCTTAATAAAAGGTGCTCCAACGAGTTTCGCCATTCGTCGTGCTACCTCTGTTTTCCCAACACCTGTCGGTCCAATCATTAAAATATTTTTAGGTGCAATTTCGTCACGTAAATTTTCAGCTAATTTACTGCGGCGATATCGATTTCTCAACGCTACAGCAACCGCTTTCTTTGCGTCTTTTTGACCGATGATGTATTGATCTAATTTTTCCACAATTTGGCGCGGAGTAAAATGTAAATGCATATAAAATGCCTCCCTTACGATTCTACAATTCTTCAACAATTATGTTGTGATTCGTATAAACACAAATATCGCCAGCAATCTCTAAACTCGCTTTCGCAATTTGCTTCGCTGTTAAGTGTTCACTTGCATATTGCTTTAAAGCACGACCTGCAGAAAGTGCATAATTCCCACCAGATCCAATTGCTAAAATACCATCATCCGGTTCAATCACTTCTCCTGTACCTGAAACAAGGAGCATAGTTGTTTTATCCATGACAATGAGCATCGCTTCTAGCTGACGTAACATTTTATCGCCACGCCATTGTTTTGCCATTTCAACAGCAGCACGCTGCAAGTTGCCATTATACTCTTCTAATTTCCCTTCAAACATTTCAAAAAGAGTAAATGCGTCAGCAACCGATCCTGCGAAACCAGCTAAAACTTTACCTTGGAAAAGTTTACGAACTTTACGAGCTGTATGTTTCATTACAACAGCATTTCCCATTGTCACTTGGCCATCTCCAGCCATTGCACATTCTCCATTATGATGAACTGCAAATATCGTTGTAGCGTGGAAATTTCCCATAGAAAAAACTCCTTTATTTGTTTTTATAGCTTTTAAAGCAATTTATGCCCGCGGGTGATGCTTCATGTAAACAGAACGCAATCTTTCTTTAGAGACATGCGTATAAATTTGTGTCGTCGACAAATTTTCATGGCCTAATAGCTCCTGTACAGTACGTAAATCCGCCCCTTCATCTAGCATATGTGTAGCAAATGTATGCCTTAACATATGGGGACTTATCCGCATTGTCAGCGAAGCCTTTTTAATGAGTTCATTTAAAACATAACGAACCCCACGACTTGTTAGCGGTGTACCTTTCGCATTTAAAAATACCATATGAGAATCTTCGTCAGTCTTATTAACTAACTGTTTTCTCCCATTCTCTATATAAGTAATTAAAGAATCTTGCGCATAGCTTCCGAACGGAATATACCTTTGTTTTTTTCCTTTTCCCATTACTAAAATTGTTCCCACCGCAAAGTCAATATCGGTAAGTTGTAAATTGACACATTCACTCACACGGATCCCAGTCGCATACATCAACTCTAATAAAGCTTGATTCCTTTGACCTAATGGCGTTTCCGTGTCAGAAACTTCAAATAATTCCTCTAACTCTTCAGCATATAAAAACTTTGGGATTGACAATTCTTTTTTGGGGAGTGACGCAAGTGCAAACGGATTATCCTTTCGATAACCTTCACGCATCAAAAAACGATATAAACTTCGTAAGCTTGATACTTTTCTTGCGACAGATTTACGGGCTAACTTTTCATCGTGCAACGTCGTTAAGTACAAACGAACATCCGCGTATGTAACGTCTAAAAAAGAGGATATGCCTTCTCGTTCCATAAATTGCACAAAATGTTCTAAATCATTTTGATAACTTGCAATTGTATATTTTGAATAATTTCTTTCAATTTGTAAATATCCAACGAATAATTGTAACAATTTCTTCACATTCACACAACTCACCTCAATAAAGGCTACTAAATCGTATCACAACTTAGTAGCCTTTGCAAGAAATTTAACTAAATATTTACAAAATTTTGAATCGTTTCTAAAGCGCGTGCTGCGTACGCTTCATTTCGTTCTGCTTTCTTTTTAATCTTCTTCTCTAACGGTGCAAATAGACCGAAGTTCGCATTCATCGGCTGGAAGTTTTTAGCGTTCGTTGCCGTAATATAATTTGCCATGCTACCCATCGCAGTTACTGGCGGTAATACAACTGGCTCTTCACCTTGCACAAGACGCGCAGCATTAATTCCTGCTAATAATCCTGATGCTGCTGATTCAACATATCCCTCTACTCCAGTCATTTGACCAGCGAAGAATAAATCATCACGTTGTTTATATTGATATGTTGGACGAAGCAAATTAGGTGAATTAATAAACGTATTACGATGCATTACACCATAACGTACAATCTCTGCATTTTCCAATCCCGGAATTAACTGTAGCACTTCTTTTTGCGGTCCCCACTTTAAATGAGTTTGGAAACCTACGATATTGTATAAAGTTCCCGCTGCATCATCTTGACGTAACTGAACAACAGCATATGGCGTTTTCCCTGTTTTTGGATCTTCCAATCCAACAGGTTTCATAGGTCCAAATACTAACGTCTGTCTCCCTCTACTTGCCATAACTTCTACTGGCATACAACCTTCAAAGAAAATTTCTTTTTCAAACTCTTTTAAAGGCACTGTCTCAGCAGCAATTAGAGCCTCATAAAAACGATCAAACTCTTCTTCTGTCATTGGGCAATTTAAATATGCAGCTTCACCTTTGTCATAACGCGATTTTAAATACACTTTATTCATGTCAATGCTGTCTTTTTCTACGATTGGGGCTGCAGCATCATAGAAGTAGAAATAATCTTCTCCTGTTAATTCTTTCAATTTTGCAGAAAGATCAGGAGATGTTAATGGACCTGTAGCAATAATTGTCGTTCCCTCTGGGATATCTGTAATTTCTTCATTCATTACAGTTACATTTGGATGGTTCTTTACATATTCTGTTACTTTAGCTGCGAACTCATGACGATCTACAGCTAAAGCACCTCCAGCTGGTACAGAGCACTCATCCGCCGCACGAATAATTACAGAATCCATTAAGCGCATTTCCTCTTTAATAACCCCAACTGCATTTGTTAAAGTGTTTGCACGAAGTGAGTTACTACATACTAATTCAGCGAATTTATCTGTGTGATGAGCTGGCGTTTGCCTTACCGGTCTCATTTCATATAATCTAACTTGGACACCACGTTTTGCAATTTGGTAAGCTGCTTCACTTCCTGCAAGACCTGCGCCAATGACGTTTACTACTTGTGTTGTCATTTATATCACCTTTCCTTTTCTTCCCGAAAAAAATGTGAGCAGTTACGCTCACATTTGTTGTTCTTCTTCATAATCGCACGAAATACATTG
The DNA here is from genome assembly GCF_051916885.1 of Bacillus cereus group sp. MYBK14-1. Classification (NCBI taxonomy): domain Bacteria; kingdom Bacillati; phylum Bacillota; class Bacilli; order Caryophanales; family Bacillaceae; genus Bacillus; species Bacillus cereus group sp. MYBK14-1. Next base: position 131,091 of record NZ_JBQAHM010000003.1, read on the forward strand.
TACTTGCACGCCTTTTTTCAACTTTTTCTCTACAAGCATGCCTTCGCACTTCGGACACTTACGACCAATTGGCTTATCCCAAGATACAAAGTCGCATTCCGGATACGTACCGCACCCATAGAAAAGACGTTTCTTTTTATTACTACGGCGTTCAATAATTTGACCCTTATCACACTTTGGACAAGTAACACCGATTTCTTTCACAATCGGCTTTGTATTACGACAATCTGGGAAATTCGAGCAAGCCATAAATTTCCCGTATTTACCCATTTTAAAGACCATTGGGTGATTACATAATTCACAATCTTCCCCAGCTGGTTCATCTTTAATTTCCACTTCACGCATTTCTTTTTCCGCTTTTTCTAAACGCGGTTCAAAACCTACGTAGAAATCATCAACAATTTTTACCCAATTCGCATTTCCTTCTTCTACTTCATCAAGGCTTTGCTCCATATTGGCAGTAAATTCAATGTTAATAATTTCTGGGAAAAACTCTAAAATAAGTTCAATTACTATTTCACCAAGTTCAGTCGGAACGAAGCGTTTATTATCCAAACCTACATACCCACGCTTTTGAATTGTTTCAAGTGTAGGTACATATGTTGACGGTCTTCCAATTCCAAGTTCTTCAAGTGTTCTTACTAGGCGAGCCTCTGTATAGCGCGGAGGAGGTTGTGTAAAATGTTGCTTTGGTTCTAAATCCTTTGAAAATACAGTTTCCCCTACTTCTAAAGGTGGCAACATCTTATCCTTTTCTTCAGCACCATCATCTTTCGACTCTACATACACTTTCATAAATCCTGGGAACTTTACAACCGATCCACTTGCACGGAACTGAACATTGTTATTAATGAGTCTCGCTGTCACAGTATCCATTATAGCAGACGCCATTTGACTTGCAACAAATCGCTCCCAAATCAATTTATATAATCGAAGTTGATCACGACCTAAGAAACTTTTTAGTTCCTCTGGCTTTCTCATTACTGAAGTAGGACGAATTGCCTCATGCGCATCTTGTGCATTTGACTTTTTCGTTTCTTTCTTCTTTTCTGTTCCTATGTATTCCGTACCATACGCTTCAGTGATGTAAGTACGAGCCTCTGTTTGAGCTGTTTCTGAGATACGTGTTGAATCAGTTCTCATATACGTAATAAGACCTACAGTTCCTTGTTTTCCAAGATCTATCCCTTCATACAATTGCTGTGCAAGCATCATTGTTTTCTTTGCTCGCATGTTTAACTTACGTGCTGCTTCTTGTTGCAAGGAAGATGTTGTAAACGGTAATGCAGGATTACGTTTTCGCTCTTTGCGCGTTACATTTTCAACTGAAAACGCATTGTCTTTCATCTGTTCAATTATTTCATTCACTTGCGTTTCATTTGTTAATTGAACTTTTTCACCATCTACACCGTAAAAGCTTGCTTCAAATGTGTCTTTTCCTTTTACAAATTCTGTTTTAATTGTCCAGAATTCTTCAGGTTCAAAGTTTTGAATTTCCCTTTCACGCTCGATGATTAAACGAACTGCTACAGATTGTACACGTCCTGCACTTAATCCTTTTTTTACTTTCTTCCATAATAAAGGACTAATATTGTAACCAACAAGACGATCAAGTATACGTCTTGCTTGTTGTGCATCCACTAAATCCATATTAATTGCACGAGGATGTTTAAATGATTCTTTGATTGCATCTTTCGTAATCTCATTAAACACAACCCGACAATCTGATTCAACGTCCACATTTAACGTATTCGCTAAATGCCAAGCAATCGCTTCCCCTTCACGGTCTGGATCGGCCGCGAGATAGACTTTCTTTGCTTTTTTCGCCGCTGATTTTAAATCTTTTAAGACGGGACCTTTACCACGAATGGTAATATACTTCGGGGTGAAGTTGTTCTTTACTTCTATCCCCATTTGACTTTTTGGCAAATCGCGAACATGTCCCATAGACGCGACAACTTTGTATTTTTTCCCTAAATATTTCTCAATGGTCTTCGCCTTAGAAGGCGACTCCACGATTACGAGGTAATCTGACATGCTAGTGCCTCCTTAAGAGGTGGATTCAAGTCTTCATTAATCTTATTGATTTCTCTTGTTTTTGTCAATCAAGAATGAATATACCATACAGTGCCAATCTACCATTTGTCAATAATTGTTTAATAAAAACATAAAAATATAAGGTTAATTTAAAATCTCTTCCAAGATATCTTCTGCATTTCTTACTAGTTTTGCTCCTTGCTGAATAAGATGATTCGTTCCCGATGCCCCCTCTATAAATATAGGTCCAGGAAGCGCAAACACCTCTCTATTTTGCTCTAACGCAAGGTCTGCAGTAATAAGTGTTCCACTTCTCGATTTCGCTTCTACAACTAAAACACCTTTACTTATACCACTAATAATCCGATTCCTTTTTGGAAAATACCATTTTTTCGGTGCATAGTGCGGCGGATACTCTGTCAATAACAATATATATTCCTTCCACATTTCATATAAATGTCTATTTTCTTTCGGATACATAAAAGACAATCCATGCCCTAATATCGCAATAGTCGGGCGATGATGCCTTACTGTAATCTCATGAGACATTGTATCTATCCCTTTTGCAAACCCACTGACAATAAGCCACTCTCTTTCTAATAAAGGGTGTAAAATAAACTTCAAACTCTCATGACCATATAATGATGGTTCTCTCGTTCCAACAACTGCTAATTTATTTACTTTATTCAGGAAATCTTTCTCTCCTTTTCCATATAAAACGAAGGGAGGGTCTTGTATTTCACGTAATAATTGCGGATAATCTTCATCCCATATCGTTATATAAAAAATACGATTTCTCTCTAAATAAGATATATATTGCGGAAGATTTGAACTTTGAAGAAATTTTACTAGTTCTGAAGATTTTTTCGAGGATATTCCAGTGTAGTGTTCCATTTGTTTTTCGTTAAAATTATATATGTTCTTTAATTCTGGATCGACATATAGTAGCCTCTCCATCGCTTTCCAATAATCTGCTAGCAAGTAATGAAGATGTAATAATCTCTCTCTTTTCATCTTAATTCTCCTTACCCATAATTTTTATTATGTAAACAGAAAAAAGTGTAAAAAGACACCCTCAAGTAAGAAGGTGTCTTTCAACAGATTAATAGTTTTTACAAGTCTCAAATAAACCTTTTTCTTTTAAAACAGAGATTAGCGTTTCTCCCATAACTGCTGGAGTTTCAGCTACTTTAATGCCACAAGCTTCCATTGTTTTAATCTTTTCAGCAGCAGTTCCTTTACCGCCAGAAATGATTGCACCAGCATGGCCCATACGTTTGCCAGCAGGCGCTGTTTGACCACCAATGAAGCCTACAACAGGTTTTGTCATATTAGCTTTTACCCATTCAGCTGCCTCTTCTTCTGCTGTACCGCCGATTTCACCAATCATAATTACAGCATGTGTTTCTTCATCTTCATTAAATGCTTTTAACGCATCAATAAAGTCTGTACCGTTAACAGGGTCTCCGCCGATACCTACAGCAGTAGATTGGCCAATACCTTCTTGTGTTAACTGATGTACAGCTTCATAAGTTAATGTACCAGAGCGAGATACGATACCAACATGACCTTTTTTATGAATATATCCTGGCATAATACCAATCTTACATTCATCTGGTGTGATTACACCTGGGCAGTTTGGTCCAAGTAAACGTGTATGTTTACCCGCCATATATCTCTTTACGTTTACCATATCTAATACAGGAATCCCTTCAGTAATACATACTACTAAATCAATTTCTGCATCAACAGCTTCCATAATTGCATCTGCCGCAAAAGCGGGTGGAACGTATACAACTGAAGCGTTTGCGCCTGTTGCTTTCACTGCATCTTCTACTGTATCAAATACTGGTACACCTTCAATATCAGTGCCGCCCTTACCTGGTGTTACACCACCGACAATTTTCGTACCGTATTCAATCATTTGTTTTGTATGGAATAAACCTTGAGAACCTGTAATACCTTGAACAATAACTTTTGTATCTTTATTAACTAATACGCTCATTTTTCTCCCCCGCTTTCTATTAGCCCACTAGTGAAACAATTTTTTGTGCACCGTCTGCCATAGATTCTGCTGCAACAATATTTAAGCCAGACTCATTTAAAATTTTCTTACCTAGTTCTACGTTTGTGCCTTCAAGACGTACAACTAAAGGTAACTCAAGACCTACTTGTTTCGTTGCTTCAATAACACCTTCTGCAATAACATCACACTTCATAATGCCACCAAAAATGTTAACGAAGATACCTTTTACATTTTTGTCAGAAAGGATAATTTTGAATGCTTCTGTAACTTTTTCTGCAGTTGCACCGCCACCAACATCTAAGAAGTTAGCTGGGTCACCGTGGTAATGTTTAATGATATCCATTGTAGCCATCGCTAAACCTGCACCATTAACCATACAACCGATATTTCCATCTAAAGGAATGTAGTTTAAGTCGTATTTTGAAGCTTCAATTTCTTTTGAATCCTCTTCATCAAGATCACGAAGCTCTAAAATGTCTTTATGGCGATATAACGCATTAGAATCAAAGTTTAATTTTGCATCTAATGCCATAACTTTACCTTCGCCTGTTGTAACAAGTGGGTTAATCTCAGCGATAGAGCAATCTTTTTCGATAAACGCACGATATAAGCCCATCATAAACTTCACAGCTTGTCCTACAAGCTCTTTTGGAATATTGATGTTAAATGCAATTCGGCGCGCTTGGAAACCTTGCAAGCCTACTGCTGGATCAATATATTCTTTAAAGATTTTTTCAGGTGTTTTTTCTGCTACTTCTTCAATTTCTGTTCCGCCTTCTTCAGACGCCATTAAAACAACTTGAGAAGTTGCACGATCTAAAACTAGACCTACATAATATTCTTTTTTAATATCGCAACCTTCTTCGATAAGTAAGCGTTTTACTTCCTTACCTTCAGGACCTGTTTGATGTGTCACAAGTGTAGTTCCTAAAATGCTTTCTGCATATGTACGAACTTCATCTAAATTTTTCGCAACTTTTACTCCGCCAGCTTTGCCGCGTCCACCAGCGTGAATTTGTGCTTTCACTACACATACATCTGTTCCTAATTCTTTCGCTGCTTCTACAGCTTCTTCTACTGTAAATGCAACCTTCCCGTTCGGAACGCTAACCCCATAGCTTCTAAGGACTGCCTTACCTTGGTACTCATGGATATTCATGGTCCCATCCTCCCCTGTTTTCCTGTTTTACTCGAAAAGTTTTTTAATGTTTAAAAAACATTACATTGCCATTGTATAAGATGATTGGCACGCTGTCTACAATAAAGTGTCAGAAAACTGAAATCGCTTTATTCTTTTTCGAAAATAGTAATGTTTATATGCCAAAATAAAAAAATAAGCTGTATATTTACAGCTTATTTTTGAATCATATCTTTAATTGGTGCGAATGACTTGCGGTGTTCATCTAGTACTCCATGCACTTCAATTGCCTCTAAATGTTGCTTTGTGCCATATCCCATATGTTGCTCAAATCCATATTCAGGATACTTCTCTCCCAGTTCTTTCATCATACGATCTCTCGTTACTTTTGCTATAATGGATGCTGCTGAAATCGAAACACTTTTCGCATCACCTTTAATAATTGATGTTTGCGGAATTGGTGTAGGAAGCTTCATCGCATCAATTAATAAATGTTGAGGTGTACAAGATAAATTTGCAACTGCATCTAACATCGCTTGTTTCGTTGCTTGGTAAATATTAATGTCATCAATAACTTGCGGTGATACAATTCCTACTCCAATTGCAATTGCTTGTACTTTTATTTCATCATAAAAACGCTCACGTTTCGCTTCACTTAACTTTTTCGAGTCATTTAACCCTGGAATATAAAAATCCTCAGGAAGAACGACAGCTGCCGTCACAACAGGCCCAGCCAATGGCCCGCGCCCTACTTCATCAATACCCGCGATATATGTGACCCCTTTTTCACGCAAAGCATTTTCATACTTGGACATTTCAAAAAACTTCTCTTTTTCTTTCTGTTCTAACTCTTTTTGTTTATACCACTTCAAAACGAGCTTTTGAACACCTTTTCGATCATCTTTCATTAACAGTTGAAAGCGATCATCTTCTTCATTCATAATTTCTTTCAATACATTTTCCGCTTCTTTTATCGTCATAGTTTGCATTTATACAAGCTCCTTTTTAAACATATCCAAAAAGAAAAGACGCACAAACGCACGTCTTATACTTCTTCTATTTTTTCCACATCTTCCACTTGCTCTCCAAACTCTTCTGGTGTTTCAAACGTCATTTTTCCAAGTTTGCCACCACGAAGCTCACGAAGCACAAGCTCAGATGTCTTATCATAATCAATCATTCCGCCGCCCATTAAGCAACCTCTATTTTTTCCAATTGCATCGAATAATTCCACAATATCTTCTGGAATCTCATTTAAATTATAGCGTTCTTTCAAGCGTTCTGGATAATGTTTCTCCATAAAACGTAATGCGTAAACAGCTACATCTTGTAAATTTAAAATTGAATCTTTAATTGCACCCGTTGTCGCTAAACGAAGACCCACTAATTGATCTTCAAATTTAGGCCACAGAATACCTGGTGTATCTAACAATTCCATTTCCTTCCCAACTTTAATCCATTGTTGAGCTGTTGTCACACCTGGACGATCTCCTGTTTTAGCAATATTTTTCTTTGCCAATTTATTAATCAATGTAGATTTACCAACATTTGGTATACCTACAATTAATGCACGAATCGCTCTCGGTCTAATACCTTTTGCAACCATTTTATCAAATTTTTCTTTAACAAGCACTTTACAAGCTGCTGCAATTTCCTTCATACCTTGTCCAGCTTGCGCGTTAATCGAAATTGCCATATGGCCGTTTTCTTTAAAATATGCGATCCATTGTTTTGTTAAACGATCATCCGCCATATCCGCTTTATTTAAAACAACAAGCCTTGGCTTATGTGTAATGATTTCATCAATCATTGGGTTTCGAGATGATAATGGTAATCGAGCATCTACAAGTTCAATTACAACATCAATTAATTTTAATTTCTCCGTTACTTGGCGTCTAGCCTTCGCCATATGCCCTGGAAACCATTGAATTACCATGTTGCCACCTTCTTTTTCATTTATTTCACAATACGTGCGTCTTCTAACGGCCAATATAACATATTAGCTTTACCAATTACTTGATCCATTGAAATCGTACCGATTGAACGGCTATCTTTACTAAAACGACGATTATCACCTAAAACAAATAATTGATCTTTTGGAACGGTTTTCTTGCCTGTCATTTCTTCAAGATTAAAATCATATGTAAGCGGTCCGTCAGCAATTTGCTTTTTCTGCTTGTCTAAATACGGCTCCTCATAAGCTTTTCCGTTAACATACAGTTTATCATTACGATACTCTATTTCATCGCCTGGCAGGCCTATAATGCGCTTAATGTAATCTTTATCTTCTGTTGCTCGAAATACGATAATATCAAAGCGTTTTGGATCTCCAATGTGATAACCAATTTTATTCACAATCATTCGATCACGATCATGTAAAGTAGGTGCCATCGATACCCCGTCTACGAGAATTGGCGCAAAGAAAAACTGTCTAATAACACCAGCTAATACAACAGCAATCAAAATTGCTTTAATCCATTCCCAAAGTGAACTCTTCTCTTTTTTCATGCATTTCCCCTCCACGGTTATGTAAACTGCTCGTATTATACCAAAATTTCATATAGATTGGAAAAAGGGAGCTTGTGCATTTACAAGCTCCCATACATGTCTTATCGAATTTCTTTAATACGTGCTTTTTTACCGCGAAGGTTACGTAAGTAGTATAACTTAGCACGACGTACTTTACCACGGCGAAGTACTTCGATTTTCGCGATTCTTGGCGTGTGAACTGGGAATGTACGCTCAACACCTACACCGTAAGAAATCTTACGAACTGTGAATGTTTCACTGATTCCGCCACCACGACGTTTAATTACAACACCTTCGAAAAGCTGAATTCTTTCACGAGTTCCCTCAACAACTTTTACGTGTACACGTAAAGTGTCACCAGGACGGAATGAAGGAAGGTCAGTTTTTAATTGGCCTTTTGTAATTTCTGCGATTAATTGTTGCATATTAAATTCTCTCCTTTAAACAGATGCTCTTATAAAGTCTTAATAAATTACAGCGGAACATCGTTAATACGGCTACTGATTTCAGTAGCACAAATGTTATAATAGCATATTACTAGGCCTGTTGCAATAGCAAATATATGAAGTTATTACTGCTCTCGCTTTATTTCCTCAAGCCATTTTTTCTCTTGTTTAGATAACTCTCTCTCATCTAACAAATCAGGTCTACGCGTATACGTTCGACGCAAAGATTCCTTATGTCGCCATTCATCAATGTTTTTATGATTCCCTGACATTAATACATCCGGTACCTTCATACCACGAAAATCAGCCGGACGTGTATAATGAGGATGCTCTAATAAACCTGTACTAAACGAATCCTCTACTTGTGAAGCATGATTTCCTAGCACACCTGGCAAGAGACGTACAACACTATCAGTAATAACCATAGAGGCTAATTCTCCGCCCGTTAATACATAGTCACCAATAGAAATCTCATCCGTTACGAGATGCTCACGAATTCGTTCGTCATACCCTTCATAATGCCCACATACGAAGATCAAATGTTCTTCCCCTGCAAGCTCTTCCGCTTTCTTCTGCGTAAATCTTTCGCCCTGCGGACACATTAAGACAACTCTAGGCTTACGCTCTGTCTCTTTCGTCAAATCTTCTACAGCATCAAAAATAGGCTGAGGAGTAAGCACCATACCAGCTCCTCCGCCGTAAGGATAATCGTCTACGCTATTATGCTTACTTGTTGTATAATCACGAAAGTTAACAACACGAAGGTTTACCGCTTCTTTTTCTTGTGCCTTCTTTAATATAGAAGATCCAAATACACCGGTAAACATGTCTGGGAACAACGTTAAAATATCAATTTTCATTATAGCAGCCCTTCCATTACATGAATGGTTACTAATTTATTTTCAATATTAACTTGAAGTACAACGTCATCGATATAAGGAATTAAGAGATCTTGACCCTTCGGGCGTTTAATTACCCAAACATCATTTGCACCAGGAGATAGAATCTCTTTGATTGTCCCTAGCGCTTCTCCTTCTTCCGTTACAACACTGCAACCAATAATTTCATGATAGTAGTATTCACCTTCAGCAAGTTCACCTAACTGCTCTTCTGGTACTTTTATTAAAGAACCTTTAAACTTCTCTACTTCATCTACATTGTTATATCCTTCAAATGTTAATAAATCGAATGTCTTATGTTGGCGATGAGAAGTTACCTTCACCGGAAGGTAGTCTGTGCCTTTCTCATTCGATATGTATAACGTGTTTCCTACTTTATATCGCTCTTCTGGAAAATCAGTACGAGAAATAACACGGATTTCTCCTCTTACGCCATGAGTATTTACAATTTTCCCTACGTTAAACCATTTTGTCATAAATAGTATGTCACCCCTGGTTTCTATATAAATTAAGCATCTCCATTTCACAGATGGAACATGCACTCTCTATTTAAATGTTAAAAAAGGGAGAGGAATAACTCCTCGCCCTTTTTTACGTTTATTGAATTTCCAGTGTTACTTTTTCATCATTATGATGTCCCACTGAATACAAGAGCATTCGAATCGCTTTCGCAACTCTCCCTTGCTTTCCAATGACTTTTCCAACATCCTCAGGATGTACAGTTAATCGATACTTTATCTCTCCGTTGCAAAGTTCCTGTGTAACTTTTACATCTTCAGGATAATCGACAAGAGGCTTGACAATCGTCTCGACTAACTTCTTCATAGTCATTGCCTCAATTACTTACCTTGTTTAGATAAGTGGAATTTCTCCATGATACCTTGGTTAGAGAATAAGTTACGAACTGTATCAGATGGTTTAGCACCATTTCCTAACCATTTTAATGCTGCTTCTTCGTTGATCTTAACTTCAGCTGGTTGAGCAACTGGATTGTAAGTTCCGATTTCCTCAATGAAACGTCCGTCACGAGGAGAACGAGAATCTGCAACAACTACACGATAGAAAGGAGTTTTTTTAGCTCCCATACGTTTTAAACGAATTTTAACTGCCATTTATAAAGCACCTCCGAATTTATTTCACACAGATAATTATATTAGCAAAAAGACTATTGCTTTGTAAAGTATTTTTTCTTAACAGAGCCATCTTTTTTTCCTTACATGAATGGAAACTTCAATCCACCTAGTCCTTTTTTCTTACCTTTTTGCATTCCCGTCATCGTCTTCATCATTTTTTTCATGTCATCGAATTGTTTAATTAGACGATTGATTTCTTGTACAGTTGTACCGCTACCTTTGGCAATGCGCTTTTTGCGACTAGCATTGATTATTTCCGGTTGTTCTCGTTCTAATTTAGTCATAGAACGAATAATTGCCTCAATATGCCCAATTTGTTTTTCATCAACTTGTGCATTTTTCAGCCCTTTAATTTTATTTGCACCAGGAAGCATTCCTAACAATTCATCAAGCGGCCCAAGTTGACGCACTTGTCCAAGTTGTTCTAGGAAATCGTCAAGCGTAAACGAAAGCGTACGCATTTTTTGCTCAAGTTCTTTCGCTTTCTCTTCATCAACTGTAGCTTGCGCTTTTTCAATCAATGTTAAGACATCGCCCATCCCTAAAATACGGGATGCCATACGCTCTGGATGGAACGCTTCAATTGCATCTAGTTTTTCACCCATACCAGCAAATTTAATCGGCGTGTTTGTTACAGCCTTAATAGATAATGCAGCACCACCGCGCGTATCACCATCTAATTTCGTTAATACAACACCTGTTAAACCTAACTGTTCATGGAAACTTTGCGCAACATTTACCGCGTCTTGTCCCGTCATCGCATCGACAACAAGGAAAATTTCATCCGGTTTCGCAACTTCTTTAACTTTCGCTAATTCATCCATTAGTTCTTCATCAATATGCAGGCGACCCGCTGTATCGATTAAAACATAATCGTGATGATCTTCTTTTGCTTTTGCAATCGCTTGTTTCGCAATTTCAACAGGACTTACTTGATCTCCTAAAGAGAATACAGGCATGTCCAATTGCTTCCCTAATGTTTCAAGCTGTTTAATCGCTGCTGGACGGTAAATATCCGCTGCAACAAGCATCGGTTTACGGTTATGCTTTTTACGAAGCAAATTCGCAAGCTTACCTGTCGTCGTTGTTTTACCCGCACCTTGCAGACCAACCATCATAATAACAGTCGGTGGCTTATTAGCAACAGCAATTTTGCTTTGCTCTCCGCCCATAAGTTCTGTAAGTTCTTCCTGTACAACTTTAATTACTTGTTGTCCAGGTGTCAAACTTTTCATTACATCTTGTCCGACAGCACGTTCAGACACACGCTTCACAAAATCTTTTACTACTTTAAAGTTAACATCTGCTTCTAAAAGAGCTAGACGAACTTCTCTCATCATTTCTTTCACATCGGCTTCAGAAACTTTTCCTTTGCCGCGGATTTTTTGCATTGTCTGTTGAAGTCGGTCGGCTAATCCTTCAAATGCCATATTGCCGCCCTCCTAATCTAATTTTTCGATAGCTTCAACAACTTGTTTCATTTCTTCATTTACATGCTCTTCTTCGCTGATTAGCTGTTTTAGCTTTGCAACAAGTCGCTGTCGCTCTTGAAACTTTTGAAGTAATACTAATTTTTCTTCATATTCTTCAAGCATCGCTTCAGTCCGTTTAATGTTATCATACACGGCTTGGCGACTTACATCAAATTCTTCCGCAATTTCACCAAGAGATAAATCATCTAGATAATAAAGCGACATATAACTTCTTTGTTTTTGCGTTAACAACGATTGATAAAAATCAAATAAATAGTTCATTCTCGTTGTTTTTTCGAGCATGTTGGATCATCCTTTGTTAAGTGATTTCCCTTTACATGAATTAGTTTACATGTAGTCCAAAAGAGTGTCAAGTTTTTTTCTTAACATCATATATTTTTTATAGAAAAAGAAGCGGAAATACCGCTCCTTTCACTTATACTTCTTCTGTTTCTACTAAGTTCGCAAATAAACCATACACATATTGTTCTGGATCAAACTGTTGCAAGTCATCCATTTGCTCTCCTAATCCAACAAACTTCACTGGTACATCCATTTCGTTACGAATCGCTAATACAATACCACCTTTAGCAGTTCCATCTAACTTCGTTAAAACAATACCAGTTACATTCGTTGCTTCACGGAATGTTTTCGCTTGGCTTAAACCGTTTTGTCCTGTTGTTGCATCAATAACAAGTAATACTTCATGAGGAGCACCTGGTACTTCACGCTCAATTACACGCTTCACCTTCTCTAATTCTTTCATTAAATTTACTTTATTTTGCAAGCGTCCTGCTGTGTCACATAGTAATACATCTACCTTACGTGCTTTCGCAGCTTGTACAGCGTCATACATAACCGCCGCTGGATCAGATCCAGATCCTTGTTTAATCACTTCTACACCAACGCGATCGCCCCATACTTCTAATTGTTCAATCGCTCCAGCACGGAATGTGTCTCCTGCCGCTAATAGGACTGACTTACCTTCTGATTTAAACTTATGCGCCAGTTTACCAATTGTCGTCGTTTTTCCTACACCATTAACACCAACAAATAAAACAACCGTTAATTGGTCCTCTTGCATATTAATTTCGTTACTAAAATCGCTGTCGCCTTTGTAAATTCCTACTAGTTTTTCTGAAATAACAGCTTGTACTTCTTTTGGATCTTGAATGTTACGACGTTGTACTTCTTCTTTCAATTGGTCAATTAATTCCATTACCGTCGCAACGCCAACGTCTGCACCGATTAAGATCTCTTCTAACTCTTCGAAAAAATCTTCGTCCACTTTACGGTAACGATACACTAAATCATTCACTTTATCCGCAAATGAATTTCTCGTTTTTTCTAATCCTTGTTTAAATTTCTCTGTAACTGTATCCGTTTGTTTTGAAATTTTTTCTTTTAGTTTTTTAAAAAAACTCATACTTTCCCATCCTTCCTATTCACTTGCAATAAGTTCTTCTCCGGCGTCTAAACGAACCGAAACAAGTTTAGATACCCCTGATTCTTGCATTGTTACACCGTACAACACATCAGACTCTTCCATTGTACCTTTTCTATGTGTAATTACAATAAACTGCGTCTCATTACTGAATTTCTTTAAATACTGTGCAAAACGAGCTACATTCGCCTCATCAAGGGCTGCCTCTACCTCATCTAGTACACAGAATGGTACTGGGCGTACTTTTAAAATACCAAATAAAAGCGCAATTGCTGTTAAAGCACGCTCTCCACCTGAAAGTAAACCTAAGTTCTGCAGTTTCTTCCCTGGCGGTTGTGCTACAATATCAATACCCGTATTTAGTAAATCCTCTGGATTAGTCATTACTAAATCCGCTCTACCGCCTCCAAATAATTCAGAGAATACCGATTGAAACTCCATTCTAATGCCTTCGAACGTAGTAGAAAAGCGTTTTTTCATTTCTTCATCCATTTCGGTAATAAGCTGGTGCAATGTCGCTTTCGCTTCTTCTAGGTCGTCTCTCTGCTCTAGTAAGAATGTATGACGCTCCGCTACACGTTCATATTCATCAATTGCCCCTAGGTTCACTGTACCTAACTCTTCTATAGATAATTTGATTAATTTTACTTTCTTACGCGCATCTTCTGCAGGCATTGTCATTGTATATTTTAGTTTTGCCGCTTCAAATGAAATCGTATATGTTTCACGTAAATGTTGTAATCTATTTTCCAACTCTACATCAAGTCGATTTATTCTCACTTCTTGATCTTTCAACATTTCAAGAATATATTTATGTTTACCTGTCGTTTCTTTCAAATTGCGCTCTAAATGTTCTACCCTCTCTTGCAACGATACACGTTGTTCACGACGAGAGCGAATTAATTCTGAAGTTTGATTACGATCATATGCTTTCTTCTCAATCATATTCGTAATTTGCTCTTCACCACTTGAATTAGATGTCATTTCTTGTTTTAAGAACGCTAAATCCTCTTTCGTTTTTACAAGTGTCGCATCCCTTTCTTCTTTTTCCTTCGTCAATCGTTCAACTTTTTCTTTTTGATTAAATAAGCGTTGTTGCTTTTCAGCTACCAGCACTTTTAACTCTGTCATTTCTTTTTGAACTTTTTCTTTCGAAGAATGTTGCTCACTTTTTTGTTTTGTTAAAGCTACAATTTTACTATCTAACTTAGTGATATCAGCTTGAAGATTCGTTAAAATCCCTTCTAACTCCTCTTTACGCCCTTGCATTTTTACTCGATCTTGTAAAAACCCTTCAATCTCTAAATCATAAATAGACAATCGATCATTAATACGATGTTCTTCTAATTCTAGACGATTAATCTCTTCTCTTAATTTCTGCTCATCTACACGATCTACTTCTACAGTTTGCCTTAGTTCGCGTATTTTCACTTCTTTTTCTTGAATCTCTTGTTTTACTGCTTTAACAAAGTTTTCTAACTTCATTGTTTTTTCTTCCATATTAGTTAACTTGCGAGTCCACTCTTCCAGTTCACGTTGGCGTCCTAATAAAGAAGATTTCGCTTGCTTTACCGCCCCACCAGTCATAGAACCGCCAGGATTCACTACATCACCTTCGATTGTTACAATGCGATAACGGTATTGCAGTTGTTTCGCCAACTCATTTGCTCCGCGTAAATCTTTCGCAACAATAACCGTACCTAATAAATTTGAAACTACATTTTCATATTTATTGTTGTACTGCACAAGTTCTGCCGCCACACCTACAAACGATGGGTGTTGATTTGCAATGCGTAATTGCTCAAATGATAAAGACCTGCTTTTAATAACAGCTTGCGGTAAAAACGTTGCACGTCCATGTTTATTTTGCTTTAAAAATGCTATCGCATTACGAGCATGCTCCTCTGTTTGTACAACAATATGCTGCATCGCTGCACCTAGAGCAATTTCCATTGCAACTTCGTATTCTTTCGGTACCGTTAACAGTTCCGCAACAGCACCCTCGATACCTTGCAACCTATTTTCTCTAGCTTTCAATACTTCACGTACACCTTGATAGAATCCAGAATAATCTTCTTGCATCTCTTCAAGCATTTCTTTTCGAGAACGTGCCTGTTGCACAAATTGATATGCTTGATACAGTTTTGTTTCATTTTCACTATACTGCGTCTTACATTTCCCAAGCGCCGCCTCTGTCTTCTGTATGTTTGAGAGAATGCCAGCTACTTTTTCTTTCGCTTGTTCGTAACTTTCTACAAGTTTCGTCTTTTTCGCTGTAATTTCCATACGCATTTCTACATATTTCGCATTCTCTTCATCTAGACGCTCGTTTTTAGACGTTTGCTGTTTAGATTGTTCTTCAATCATAGATAATTCATTACGATGACTAGCTTGTTGATTTAAAAGCTCAATATAGTCACCTTTTAAATTCTCAATCTGTTCCTCTAAATTGTCAGCAAAAGTAGCAAGCAGTTGCTCATTATCATGCAATTTTTGCTCCAACTCTTTTACTTCATTCACAAATTGCATTAAAGCTTCTGTACTTGACTCAATCTCACCATCGTAACTTTTAGCTTTCTCTGTTAATTCAACAATTAACTGCTCAAGTTGCGCGCAATGCGTCGTAGCATTTTGCTTTCTCTCTTTTAACAACTCGCGCTGCCCTTCAAGTTTTTCTAGCTCTTTACTAGAAAGAAGAAGTACTTCTTGCAACGAGTCTACAGACTCATCTACCGCTTGTAATTGTCCTCGTAATTCCTCAAGCTCTTCTTCACTTTTTTGTAAATTCGTTGACATTTTAGCTTCTTCGTTTTTATTATGCCCAAACTGATTTCGAAGCGCTTCCCATTTCTCGTGCAATTCTTCAATTTCATGGACAATAAGCGCAGCTTCTACTTTCTCTAATTCTTCTTTATTCTCAAGATAATCTTTCGCAATAGAAGCTTGTCTTTCTAAAGGTTCTACTTGACTACTTAATTCATGAATTATATCTTGTACACGATTTAAGTTTTCTTGTGTTTCTGCTAATTTCCCTTCAGCTTTCTTTTTGCGAAGTTTGTATTTTAGTACGCCTGCCGCTTCTTCAAATACACCTCGACGCTCTTCTGACTTACTACTTAAAATCTCTTCCACTTTCCCCTGGCTAATAATTGAAAAAGCTTCTCTTCCCATACCAGAGTCCATAAATAAATCGATAATATCTTTCAATCTACATGATTGTTTATTAATATAAAAATCACTATCACCTGAACGAGATACACGACGTGTTACACACACCTCGTTGTATTCAATTGGTAAACGTTGATCTTCATTATTTAAAGTTATTGTTACTTCAGCAACATTAACCGCTCTCCTCGTATCACTGCCTGCAAAAATAATATCCTCCATCTTTGCACCACGTAATGATTTTGCAGATTGTTCACCAAGTACCCAGCGAATTGCATCAGTAATATTACTTTTCCCGCTTCCATTAGGTCCTACTACAGAAGTTACACCTGGGACAAAATCAACAGATACACGCTCAGCAAAAGACTTAAACCCTGCTATTTCTAATCTTTTTAAAAACACGAAAGGCCTTCCTCCTATTCTCCGTCGTTATAAATGTTCTCTATACAAAAACAAGTATTATACGGATTTACCTTCTTTTTCATTATAAACAAAAAGAAAGTTTCATTCTATGCACAAGGAATCCCCCTCATTCAAAGGGGGATTCCTTATAGTTGTTCTTTTAATTTTTTCAATGCTTCTGCAGCAGCTTGTTGCTCTGCTTCTTTTTTCGACTTACCACTACCAAGACCTAAAGCTACGTTATTTAACGTAACACGTGACACAAATTCTCGATTGTGAGCTGGTCCTTTTTCTTGCAAAATTTGATACTCAACATTGCCACTGCCATCACGCTGAATCAATTCTTGCAACTGACTCTTATAATCCATCACATGAGAAAAAGCACCCTCATTAATTTTCGGATATACAATTTCTTTTAAGAATTCCCAAACTGTTTCTAGCCCTTGATCAAGATAAAGGGCACCAATAAACGCTTCAAAGACATCCGCTAATAAAGCTGGTCGTTCACGTCCACCTGTCATTTCTTCACCTTTTCCTAATAAAACAAGGCTACCAAATGACAATTCGTTCGCAAAACGAACAAGAGATGGCTCACATACAATAGCTGCACGTAGTTTTGTTAACTCTCCTTCGCTCATTGTCGGATATTTTTGAAACAGATACTGCGATACAGTCAGTTCCAATACTGCATCTCCAAGAAATTCAAGACGCTCATTATCTTCATGCGGTTTTTTTCGATGCTCATTCACATACGATGAATGCGTAAATGCTTGAATCAATAATTTTTCATCTGTAAACGTAATACCTATCTTTTCTTGAAACACTTTAAATGCTTCACGATATTTTGTTTCGTATTTTTTTTCTCTATATTTTCGGTACGGCATAGGTCCCTCCAGATATAAGCCAGAAAGCCCCGCTAAAAAACGGGACTTCACTTAAGCATTATAGATGACTCTCTATGTAAGTCACAGCATCGCCAACAGTAGCAATCTTTTCAGCATCTTCATCAGAAATTTCCATTTCGAATTCATCTTCTAATTGCATTACAAGTTCTACTACATCTAGGGAGTCTGCTCCTAAATCTTCCTTGAAGCTTGCAGCTGGTACTACCTCAGTCTCTTCTACTCCTAAACGATCAACGATGATTTTTGTTACGCGCTCTAAAACATCTGCCATTCCATTCACCTCCCCTCAAATATTATATTAAATATTGACCAAAAAAACTAGGTGAAATCGATTCTTTTATTACATTACCATACCGCCATCAACATTTAACGTTTGACCTGTAACATATTTGCTTTGATCAGAAGCAAAAAACGTTACAGCATTCGCGATATCTTTCGCTTCACCAAATTGAGCAGCTGGAATAACTTTTAACATTTCGGCTTTAATATTCTCATCTAGTACATCCGTCATATCAGTCGCAATAAAGCCCGGCGCAATTGCATTCACTGTAATATTTCGACTTGCTAACTCTTTTGCAGATGTTTTTGTTAATCCAATAACACCCGCTTTAGCAGCAACATAGTTAGCTTGTCCTGGGTTTCCTATAACACCAACAACCGAAGCGATGTTTATAATTCTACCGTGACGTTGACGCATCATATAACGAGATACTGCTTTTGTACATAAGAATACACCTTTTAAGTTCGTATTAATAACTGTATCCCATTCTTCTTCTTTCATACGCATTAATAAATTATCTTTCGTTACACCAGCATTATTTACAAGAATATCAACTTGTCCAAATGTATCTACTGTTTGTTTCACCATATTTGTAACATCATCAGCATTTGCAACATCTGCTCTTACCGCAATTGCATCAGAACCTAATTTTTTAATTTCATCTACTACTTCATTTGCTTTTTGTTCATTACCAGCATAATTTACTACTACATTTGCCCCTTGTTTCGCTAAATCAATCGCAATCGCGCGACCAATTCCACGTGAAGCGCCAGTTACTAATGCTACCTTCCCTTTTAACATCAGTTTTCTCCTCTCAAATTTGAAATGGTATCTTTTAATGTCTCTTCATCGTATATCGCATATGCTTTTACTGATGAATCAATTGACTTCATAAGTCCAGCAAGTACTTTTCCAGGTCCAATTTCAATAAATGTATCTACTCCCTGGTTCACCATATATTCAATAGACGGGTACCATAATACAGGCGAATAAAGCTGTTCGATTAACTTTTCTTGAATGTCTGCACCACGTGTAATAACTTCCGCCGTAACATTTGCAATAACAGGAATATTCGTGTCATGAATTGTAATTTCATTTAAAACACTTTGGAACTTCTCAGCTGCCGGCTTCATAAGTGAAGAATGGAATGGCCCACTTACTTTTAGTGGAATCGCTCTCTTTGCACCATTTTCTTTCGCTCTTTGAGAAGCAACCTCTACGCCTTGCTTCGTTCCAGAAATCACAATTTGCTTCGTACTATTCATATTAGCGATTTGCACTGCATATCCTTCACTTGTTACTTCTTCTGTAACTTGTTTCAGCATATGTGGGTCAGCACCTAATATAGCTGCCATTGCGCCTTCCCCGCCCGGAACAGCTTCTTCCATATATTCGCCACGTTTCCTTACAGCATATACAGCATCTTCAAAAGTTAATGCACCAGCTGCTACAAGAGCACTATATTCACCTAAACTATGACCAGCGACAAAGTCAGGTGTAATGTCATACTCTTTCAAAGCTGTCAAAATAGCAAAACTCGTTGTTAATAATGCAGGCTGCGCATTTGTTGTTAATGTAAGCTTTTCCTGCGGTCCTTCAAAAATCACTTCTGAAAGTGAATCTTCCAACACCTCATCTGCTTTTGCAAACACTTTTGCAACCTCTTTATTATTCTCTGCTAATTGTTTACCCATTCCAACTGCCTGTGAACCTTGGCCCGGAAAAAGAAATGCTATTTTTCCCATTTCAAATCCTCCTCTTATTGGAGTGACTCTTTCTCCATTACGCTTGAAATCGTAGGAATTACTTCTTTCGCTACCATTTCTCTCGTTTGACGAATCGCACTAAATATCGACTGATCATTAGAAGAACCGTGAGCCTTAATGACAGGTGCTTTCAATCCAAATAATGCAGCTCCTCCATACTCCGAATAATCCATTTTATCTTTTAATACCATAAGTTTTGGCTTTAATACCGCCGCTGCTAATTTGCTCGTAAATGAACTCATTAACTGTTCTTTCAACATAGAGAATAGCGCAAGTGCTGTTCCCTCTAATGATTTCAACGCTACATTCCCTGTAAAACCATCACATACAACAACATCTGCTACACCTTGCAATAAATCTCTTGATTCAACGTTCCCCACGAAATTAATT
The DNA here is from genome assembly GCF_051916885.1 of Bacillus cereus group sp. MYBK14-1. Taxonomy (NCBI): domain Bacteria; kingdom Bacillati; phylum Bacillota; class Bacilli; order Caryophanales; family Bacillaceae; genus Bacillus; species Bacillus cereus group sp. MYBK14-1. The sequence continues at coordinate 151,123 of NZ_JBQAHM010000003.1, forward strand.
GGCGCATCTTTAAGCATTGCAAATACTTGCTTTGAAAGCTCGTTTCCTTTTCCATCCTCTGTTCCAACGTTTAATAGTCCAACGCGAGGATTTTCAATTCCTCTTACCTTCTCAGCATAAACAGATCCCATTACTGCATATTGATATAAATGAATTGGTTTTGCATCAACATTTGCTCCAACATCTAACATAACAAAACCTTTTCCATCTACAGTTGGCATTGTAGGCGATAAAGCTGGTCTCTCAATTCCTTCCATACGACCGACTACAAATAATCCAGCTGCCATTAAAGCTCCTGTACTACCTGCGGATATACAAGCGTCTGCTTCTCCATCCTTTACTTGTTGTGCCGCAAGCACCATTGAAGCTTGTTTTTTTCGACGAACCGCTCTTACTGGTTCCTCCGTTGATTCTATTTTTTCGTCTGTATGAAGAATAGTAATTCGTTCATCACTCGTTAAGTATTGACGAATTTCCTCTTCTTTCCCTACTAACGTAATATGTAAATCAGAATATTCCTTAATAGCTTTCATTGCCCCTAATACTACAGCCTTTGGAGCGTGATCTCCGCCCATTGCATCTATTGCGATTTTCATAAGTTGTTACCTTCCTCACTATAATTACTAGATCGATACATTTCAAAAGTGCCTGTAAAAACAAGTTCTTCTCCAACGAAGCTACGCACTTTGACAACCGTCCGTCCTTTATCATTCTCTACATCTTCAACGCGCGCTTTTGCAACAACACGCTCTCCTAATTTTACAGGGCGAATGTATCGAATGGTAGACTTTGCAGTTAAAGCTAATTCTTCATCAATAACCGCAACAGCTAGTGAGTTTGCTTGCGCAAACAGATGATGCCCACGAGCGATTTGATTTCTTTTAAATACATGTTCTATCTTTACTTCAAAGATAGAGATTGCATGTCTATCTAATTCAATATCAATAATTTCTCCAACAACCTCTTCTAACGGTAAAGATTTCACATCTTCTTCATGTTGCTTTGTAGCTACATGTTTAATTCTCTCTCTTAATTCAGGAATAGACAATTCCATACGATCAAGTCGTACCGTTTGTATACTCACTTGAAATTTTTCCGCTAAATCTTCATCCGTAATAAAAGGATTTGATTCGATTGTTTGTTGTAATAACTCTTGTCTTTCTTTTTTACTTCTTCTTTTTTTCATACCGCACCATCCATTTTTATGACTAGGTACTAACAGTAGTATATAATCATTAAAAGTAGAATGCAACAAAAACTTTTGTTGACTCCCTTTAATCGAGCTTCTCTCCTTGGAACACACCTGTCCCATCAAGATACGTACGCAAGGCAGCATACTGATCATTGTGCCAAAACGCTTCTGAATCTACTAGTATCGCCGCATCTTGCCTTGCCGTTTCTAACGCTCGATAATCATGTACCATGTCAGCAACCTTAAATTCTGGTAAGCCACTTTGCTTACTCCCAAAGAAATCTCCAGGACCTCGTAATTCTAAATCTTTTTCTGACAATACAAATCCATCATTTGTTTCAGTCATTATGCGCATTCTTTCTTTCCCTGTTTCTGATTTAGGGTCTGCTATTAATAAACAATATGATTGTTCACTACCACGGCCGACACGCCCTCTAAGCTGATGAAGCTGCGATAAACCGAAACGTTCTGCATCATAAATAACCATTACAGTCGCATTCGGTACGTTCACACCTACTTCAACAACTGTTGTCGATACAAGAATTTGTACTTTATTTTCACTAAACTGTCCCATTATCTCTTCTTTTTCCTGAGACGATAATCTCCCATGCATCAATCCAACTTGGCATTTCCCTTGGTAATGATGCGTCAGCATACTATGTAAGTCGATAGCATTTTGCACATCAAGTTTCTCAGATTCTTCAATTAGAGGACAAATAACGTATGCCTGTCTTCCTTTTTTTATCTCCTTTTCAACGAAACCGAGAACGCGATCTAACATATCATGTTTTGCCCAGTATGTTTCAATCACCTTTCTACCTGCTGGCATCTCATCGATTATCGAAACATCCATCTCTCCAAATGCAGTAATTGCAAGCGTACGCGGAATTGGTGTCGCTGTCATAAATAATACATCTGGACTTTCACCTTTCTCCCGTAAAACTCGGCGCTGCGCTACACCAAATCGATGCTGTTCATCTGTAATAACGAGACCCAACCTATGAAATATAACTTCATCTTGAATTAAGGCATGCGTTCCAACAAGAATATCTATTTCTCCTTGTTCTAACTCCGCTAAAATTTCTCGACGTCTCGCCCCTTTAACAGAACTTGTTAACAGTTCCACCTTCATACCAAAATGCGAAAACGTTTCAGCAAGCGACTGATAATGTTGCTCAGCTAAAATTTCTGTAGGAACCATTAAAGCACCTTGATAATGAGCTAATTTCGATGCATAAAGACCAATCGCAGCAACAACTGTTTTCCCAGAACCAACGTCACCTTGCAATAGTCGGTTCATCCGATAAGGAGATGTCATATCTTTCAAAATTTCATCTACAACTCGGCGCTGCGCACCCGTTAATGGAAACGGCAGTGCATCGATAAATTCTTGTAATTCTGCTGACGGAATCTCTTTCTTCGTCCCTTTTGAATTTTCCCTCTCCATTTTCCGGAGCGTTTGCATTTTCAGCTGAAATAAGAAAAATTCTTCATATACAAAACGGCGACGCGCTTGCTTCAAATCTTCCTGTCCTACCGGAAAATGCAATGCCCTGAGCGCTTCATATCTTGGTAATAATTTATATCGCCCTAACAAACCATCCGGTAACACTTCGACTATAGAATCTCCATATTCCTTTAACGCTTGAGCAATAAAACGACGCATCTGTTTTACTGTAAGTTTCCCCTTTACTGAATAAACAGGTTCCACTTCTTGTTGACGTACAACCGGTCCAAAATGAAGTTCTGATACAGCAATTGTTTGACGATGTTGATCCCATTTACCAGTAATCGTTATCGTTTCATCTAACTTTAATTTTTGCTTATAGTAAGGCCTATTAAAACATACCGCCGTAATTAAATAACGACCGACGAGAACACGAACTGTTAAACGCGATTTCTTCTTACCATAATATTGCAGCAAAGGAGCACTATGAACCTTCCCTTCAACCGTTACACGTTCATCATGCTTTACTTCAGCAAGATCTTTCATCGCATAATCTTCATAACGGTACGGAAAATGTTCTAATAGATGAGAAACTGTATAAATACCCATCTCATGTAGTAACTCAGATGTTTCTCCTCCGATCCCCTTTACATCCGTAACAGGAACTTGTACAACATCATTCAAGATTCTCACACCCCGTCACATTATTTTCTTTATTGCATTTTATTTGAGTACCAATTAGCATCTGTAATCGCTCTCTTTCACCTTATATATTCTATCATAGGCATTCTAAGAGAAACTACTCAAATCCCTTATATAAAACAAGTAAAAAAGAGCCTCACTATTAGCAGCAAGGCTCTTTTCTCTCTTCAATATGCTAGCCTTTTGAATAAAAACTAGTAATAAACTTCATATTACTACTTCTTATCCATTAGCAAGTAAGTAATCCATTTATTTTCAAAACGAATCTTATCTTATTCTACAGAGAAGATGAAAGAATACACTGGTTGGTTTCCAGCATGTACTTCTACTTCTGCATCTTCAAATTTCTCTTCTACAAATTCAACTAACTCCGCTACTTCTTCATCAGTTGCATCTTCCCCTTGTAGAATCGTTACGATTTCAGAATCTTCATCAATAAGCGCTTCTAGTAATTGCTTCGCAGCTCCTACTTTTTCAGCATTTGTAGATACAATTTTCCCATCTGCAATACACATGAAATCATCTTTTTGAATTGCTACACCATCAATTTCCGTATCACGTACAGCATACGTAATTTGACCTGTTTTCACATGAGATAAAGCTTCTTGCATGTTTTCTTCATTCTCTTCTAACGTTCCAACTGGGTTAAATGCTAACATTGCTGCCATACCTTGAGGAACTGTTTTCGAACGAACAACAATAACTTCTTGATCTACAACTGATGCCGCTTGTTCTGCTGCCATTACAATATTTCCGTTATTCGGTAAAATAATGATTTTTTCAGCATTTGCTTCTTCAATTGCCTTCACGATATCCTCCGTACTTGGATTCATCGTTTGACCACCTTCGATAACTTTCGTTGCGCCGATGCTCTCAAATAAAGTTTTAATACCAGAACCCATAGCTACAGTTACGATACCATATGGTTGTTTTTCCTTCGATTGAGCTGGTTGCTCAGGAACCATAGTAGGTTCATCTAACAAAGCAGTATGCTGTTCACGCATATTTTCTACTTTAATCTTAATTAAACTACCGTATTTTTGCCCGTAGTTCATAGCGTCTCCAGGATGTTCTGCATGGATATGAACTTTTACAATTTCATCATCAGACACAACTAGTAGAGAATCACCATATACACTAATATCTTCACGGAATTTTTGTTCAGAGAAATTATGCTCTTTCACCTTTTCAGCCTCTAATTTCACCATGAACTCCGTACAATATCCATACTTAATATCTTCTGTACTCAATTGGCTTTGTACACTACGGTGATGTTCTGCGCGTACCATTTCATTCATAGATGGTTGCGTCGGTGCATCAGAAGAAATCGTTTCTCCTTTTAAGTCAGCTAAAAATCCTTCGTATACCACTACAAGACCTTTACCACCGCTATCTACAACGCCAACTTGTTTTAATACAGGTAATAAATCTGGCGTACGATTTAACGATGCGTTTGCTTCTTTCACAACGTCTTCCATAAACAAAACAAAGTCGCGCTGTTTTTTCGCAACTGTTACTGCATATTTACCCGTTTCTCTTGCAACCGTTAAAATCGTTCCTTCAATCGGTTTCATAACCGCTTTATAAGCCGCCTCTACTCCAGCTTCTAGTGCTGCAGCAAAATCAACTGTTGTTAATTCTTCTTTTTGTTCAATGGATTTAGAGAAACCACGGAACAACTGAGATAAAATAACTCCAGAGTTACCACGAGCTCCCATTAATAATCCTTTGGCTAAACTTACGCCGACTTTACCAGCATGCTGTGAAGGATTTGCTTTCACTTCACGCGCACCTGAAGTCATAGATAAGTTCATGTTTGTACCGGTATCGCCATCTGGAACTGGAAATACGTTTAATGCATCAACAAGCTGAACATTATTTGTTAAATTATTCGCTCCTTGCATGATCATTTGTGATAAACGTTTTCCATCAATTTTTTGAATTGACACAGATTTTCCTCCTTAATGCACATTACAAGTTTATTACTTTAACTCCTTGTACGTAGATGTTTACAGAATCTACTGCTAGTCCTACAGTTTGATCTAATGTATATTTCACTTTCGTCTGCACATTATGTGCCACTTCTGAAATTTTCGTACCATAGCTCACAATAATATACATATCAATATGTACTTCATCTTCATCTTTACGAACAATAACACCTCTAGTGAAGTTTTCTTTTCGTAAAATGTCTGTTAATCCATCTTTTAACTGATTTTTTGATGCCATACCTACGATACCGTAGCAATCTACCGCGGCACCTCCAGCAATTGTTGCAATTACATCTGTACTAATATCAATTTGACCGTACTTCGTTTTAATTTCAATTGACATCTCGTTTCCCCCTTCATAAATGGTGAAAGTGAGCTAGACTACTTTAGTTACTATCATATAATCTTTTTAAAGAAAATTCCATCGTTCTTTCTTTTCACTCTCATATTTTATGTTTTAAATTACACTTTTTTATGATGAGCAAAATAGTCCATTGTTATTATACAACATGTACCACTATAATATGTCAAGCAATTTTTATGGATTTCAACTTTTCTTCATTGACATATAGTGTCAAGTAAATTTTCTTGATTTCTTTTTTCTACGGTGTTGCATTCTCTTTTTAGTTGTGTTAAATTATAGTAGTGTTTTTAGCATCGCATAAAAGACTAACATTGAAAAATTACGTATGGTAAGGTATCAAGGGAGGGAAATATAAATGGCTCGTGTTTGTGCTATTACTGGAAGAAAAGCTCGTTCTGGTAACTCTCGTTCTCACGCAATGAACGCTACAAAACGTAAGTGGGGCGCTAACCTTCAAAAAGTTCGCGTACGCATCGACGGAAAAGTTCAACGTGTTTACGTTTCTGCTAGAGCATTAAAATCTGGCAAAATCGAACGTGTTTAATAATAAAAAAAAGAGCCGATAGGCTCTTTTTTTACTATAACAATGGAAAAAGCACCGGTGATAGGTGCTTTTTTTAATCTTTTTTGAAGGTATTTAACATTGCACGAACAATTCCACCAAGAAATTTAGGTAACTTAATTGTATAAAATCTCATGGTTTCCCTCCTAATCCCCATTACTCCACTTGGTCACTATATGATGTAAGGAGCAAAATTGTTTCTTCAATCAGTGCTTCTTATCAACATTAATATGCCAGAAGTAAATGAAAAAGTACCTTTTTCCTCAACGAGTTCGTTACTAATACAAAGTGTTGATCCCCACTCTATTGTTTTATTAGTAAGCGGGTACTTAAAACCAAACAATGTAATCCCTTCCACTATTTCAGTAACTGGTACAAAAGATACATAAGGAAAGTTTTTATTTTCTTCAATTATATGTGTACCCACTTTTTTAACTGTTATTTCATTTTTATTGTCCACAATACACATTTCTATCTCTAGTTCTAACCCTTTTAAAAGCATCTGTATATTTGCCAAACCGTGATCAAGCCTTCCACCGGTAGCACCAAAAATACGAATTAGTGCCGGCTTCTGTCCTAATGCCCAGTTAATTGCAATTTCTAAATCCGTTTGATCTTTTTCTCGCGGAACAATATGTAATTCGTTCGTTTGCTGTCCCATCCATACTAATTCTTCTTCAGTAACTGAATCGTAATCTCCAAACGCAACAGCCGGTGTAATCCCTTTCTTTAATAGACGGTATACTCCCCTATCAACCGCTGCCCACACTACTTCCTCATTCTCATATCGAGCAAAATCTGCGCAATATTCCGAAGGCCCTCCTGCCAAAATATGAATAATCATTTTTTCTTCCCCTTCCATTGTAAAAAGGCAATCTGCCATTCGGTAGATTGCCTTTTTACATATTTTTACCCTATCCTATAAATACCTTACTAGGATAAAAGTTCATCACTACCCACGAATTACGCGAATTGCTTCACCGCGGTCTTTTTGATTGTATACTGCTGACCCAGCTACAAGTACATTTGCTCCTGCTTCCACACAAAGCTTTGCTGTTTCAGCATTTACACCACCATCAACTTCAATTTCTACTTCTAGATTGCGCTCTTTCACCATGTCTGCAACTTGTTTAATTTTCGGTAATACAGAATGGATAAACTTCTGTCCACCAAATCCAGGGTTTACTGTCATAAGTAATACCATATCTATATCTTCTAATACATGCTCAATTACTGAAACTGGCGTATGTGGATTTAATACAACGCCCGCTTTAATACCATGAGATTTAATTAACTGAATTGTACGATGTAGATGCGGACACGCCTCTACGTGAACAGTAATAATATCCGCTCCCGCTTGTGCGAAAGTCGGGATATAGTTATCAGGATTTTCAATCATTAAATGTACATCTAATGGTAATGATGTAATCGGACGGATTGCTTCTACAATTAACGGTCCAATCGTAATATTTGGTACGAAATGTCCATCCATTACGTCAACGTGAATGTAATCCGCTCCACCCTTTTCTACATCTTTAATCTCTTCCCCTAATTTTGAAAAATCTGCTGATAAAATCGATGGTGCAATTTTAATCATAACTAATACCTCGGCTTTCTCTCTCTAATTTCTTCTACGAATTGTTTATAGTTCTTATAGCGATATTCTGTAATCTTCCCTTCTTCAACCGCAGCTTTCACCGCACATTTCGGTTCAGAAAGATGTGTACACCCTCTAAATTTACAGTATTGGCTCGCTTCTTTCAACTCTGGAAAACAATATGTAAGATCTTCGACTTCTATATCAATGAAATCTAGTGAACTAAACCCCGGTGTATCTGCTACTAGTCCACTCCCAATTGCAATTAATTCTACGTGTCTTGTCGTATGCTTCCCGCGTCCTAAATGGGAGGAAATATCATTTGTTTTCAGCTCTAATTCTGGACGTAGCACATTAAGCATTGAAGATTTCCCCACACCAGATTGACCCGCAACGACAGAAACACAATTTTCTAAGTATGGTTTTAATATATCAATACTTTCTGACGTATTAATAGAAGTAAATAAAACATCATAACCCATCTCACGATAATCATTCGCATAAGCTTCAACAGTTGCTTTCATCTTTTCATCTACTAAATCCATCTTGCTAATACAAATAATTGGCTTAATGTTATGATATTCAATCAGCACTAAAAATCGATCTAACAGTCCAGGATTAAAATCTGGTTCTACTGCAGAGAACACAAGGATCGCTTGATCGACATTAGCAATAGGAGGTCTAACAAGTTCATTTTTTCGATCAAACACTTCAAGCACATAACCTTCAGTTGGATTATCTGCCTGAAAAACAACTTGGTCTCCTACAAGTGGTGTAATTTTATTTTTTCTAAATACACCTCGTCCACGACATTGCGTAACCCCTTCTTCATGCTGCACGTAATAAAACCCACTTAAAGCTTTTATAATTTTTCCTTCTGGCATAGAATTCTCCTTTTTTGTATAAGGTGATGCTGAATTTAAAAATGAATGGATTTAAATTTTTCTAAATAACGATTTCAAAACCTACCATATATACTTTCGCTAATATACATTAAATTTCCCATTAAATGCAAAAAAATATTTACAGCTGCATCACTTTACTAGCTTTTTGAATCATATATTTTTGCCTGCTATACCGTCCACTTTGTAGACAGCATAACAGGCAATAATAATAAGTAGACTTTCACTATTATTGAGTTGGATATGGTACTTCTTTATCAATAATCGTTACTCCATCTCGTACAATTTTATAGTGTCCCTTTGAACCCTCTTGAATTACAAATTCTAAAGAAATAGTCGCTGATTCAGTAATTGTTCTCGTTTCAACCGGTCTATCCATTTTTTGCTGCATGTCTTCTTTATAAATTTCTATTGTTTGCGGCTTTTTTTCACCTGTTACAGCAGGCTCATATGGGATAGAGATATTGTCCAATTTTACCGTTTTAGTCACTTTAGGCTTTTGACCATCAGAGATAATAATAGTTACTTTATCTCCCTCTTTTAATGGTGTACCTGGTTTTGGAAATTGCGAAATTACAAGTCCTTTTTCGACTGTATCTGAATACTCTCGTTTTATATCTGACGTTAGTTTTCTCTCATTCAAATAACCAGTTACACTATTTTCAGTCCACCCCGAAAAGTCACCTGGTCTAATTTGATAAGGACCTTTACTTACCCAGATTTTCAGTTCTTGCTCCGCTTCTATAACCATTTGATCAGGCGTCGGAATTTGCTCTACAATTTCACCTTTCGGCTTATCATTTTCAATATAATTTACTGTAACTTGTTTATATTTTTCTTCTAACTCAGCTTTTACACTCTCAAAGTTTTGCCCTGTGAAATTCGCCATCTTACTTTTCTTTTTCCCACCTGATTGATAGATAGTAATTTTAGCGTTTTCTTTTACGACTCTTCCTGCTACAGGGTCCGTTTTTATTACATTCCCAACTTCAACATCATCTGTATATACAATATTAGGCTCAGTCACCTCAAAGCCCTTTTCTACTAATGTATTTACAGCTGTCGTGTATTTCATACCAGCCACATCAGGAACTTTCACATCTTTCGGAATAAATAATCCTGGAATAACCGTAAGCGCTAATGTTATTCCTATTGCTAAAAATAAAAATGTTGAAATTAAAACTTTAAGCCACTTGTTACTCCGTTTTTTCTTCTTATCTAACTCAGCTGCTTCTGCTCTTATCGGTTCTTCCACCTTACTCCCTTTTAAAACAATCGTTTCATCACTTACATTTTCAAATAATTGTTCTTGTTGAATAATTGGAATCGCTTTCGTCGCTTCCATATCTTCTGGTATGTAAAACGGTTGCTCATTTATCCTCTCTGGATATAGCGCAGTTTCAATATCTCGCTTCATCGCATTGGCAGATTGATATCGATGGAACGGATCTTTTGCAGTTGCTTTTAATATAATATTTTCAACACTTTGCGGAATATTTTCATTCCATCTTTTTGGTGATGGGATTTCACTTTGTAAATGTTTTAAAGCTATAGCAACAGCAGATTCGCCAGAAAACGGTTGTCTTCCTGTTAACAATTCAAACATAACTATCCCAAGAGAATAGATATCTGATTGTTTATTTGCTATCCCGCCACGTGCCTGTTCTGGTGATAAATAATGGACTGAACCGAGCACTGAATTTGTATGTGTAATTGTTGTTGCACTTGTAGCTGTCGCAATTCCAAAATCTGTTACTTTTATTATTCCATCAGCTCGAATTAAAATATTGTGCGGCTTTATATCACGATGCACAATTTCAAAATGATGGGCGTGTGCCATAGCGGATGTTAACTGCTCCATAATATCAAGAGCTTCTCCTATAGGTAACATCCCTCGCTCAATTATGTATTGCTTCAATGTTTGCCCTGGTACATATTCCATGACAAGATAGTATATACCATCTTCTTCTCCGACATCATACATATTCACAATATTTGGATGCGACAACGTTGTAACAGACTGCGCTTCTCGATGGAAACGTTTAATAAACTCTTCGTTATTTGAGTAGTCGAGTCTTAATATTTTTACCGCTACATCTCGGCCAAGTATATCATCATGAGCTAAATATACATTGGCCATTCCGCCACCACCAATCATTTTCAGCAGCTTATAACGGTCATTTAAGCGTTTTCCAATCAGCACGTTGCACTTCACCTACTTTCGTTTGTCGAACCCGCATAATCAATAAGAACAAGTGTGATATTATCTTCTCCACCGCGATCATTTGCCAATTGAATGAGACACTGCCCTTTACCTTCAAGCTGTTCATTTAACTGTAAAATTTGTCGCATATCATCAATAGAAACTTTGTTTGATAACCCATCAGAGCAAAGAAGTAATTGATCATCTTCCTCAATCACCAACGTTTTAACATCTAACCCAACTTTTTCTTCTGTTCCTAATGCTCTTAATAACACATTCTTTTTCGGATGATACTCTGCGTCTTCCTTTGAAATTTCACCATGTTTCACCAGCTCATTTACAAGTGAATGATCTTCCGTTACTAGCGTCATTTCTCCTTCTGATACCATATAGCAACGACTATCTCCTATATGCCCTATTGTCACAAAGTTTGGTGTACAAACAGCTATTATAAGCGTTGTTCCCATACCATTACATTCTGCATTTTGCTGAGCATATTCATATATACGCTCATTAATAATCCCAACACTAGTATGTAACCATTGTTCTACTTTTTTCGGCTCATTCATATTATGTGTTTGCTTCCAATAATCATGGAATAATTGAATGGCCATCGAGCTAGCTACATCACCAGCTCGATGACCTCCCATTCCATCTGCTACTACCGCTAATACATTTCCATCTAAATTGTGAAAAACTCCTGCACTATCTTCATTATGTTGACGAACTTTTCCTTTATCCGATAGAAATACGGCTTTCATCTCGTCACCTCGTCTCTTCTTTGCGCTCCTTCGCACGCAACTGACCGCAGGCTGCATCAATATCATGACCTTGTTCACGGCGAATCGTTACATTCACTCCACGATCTTTTAACGTTTTCTCGAACAAGAAAATTTGTTCACGTGGCGTACGTACATAATCACGTTCAGGTACGTAGTTTACCGGAATCAAGTTCACATGACATTTTACACCTTTTAAGAGCGCAGCAAGCTCTTCAGCATGCTCTACTTGGTCATTTTCTCCTCCAAATAATCCATATTCAAAAGTAATACGACGCCCTGTTCTATTTACATAGTATTTAATAGCTTCCATTAAATCTGGTAATTTATAAGCACGGTTAATCGGCATTAATTTTGAACGTAATTCTGAGTTTGGAGCATGCAATGAAATCGCAAAATTAATTTGTAGATCTTCTTCAGCAAACTTATAAATTTTCGGGATAATTCCACTCGTCGAAACAGTCATATGTCTCGCACCAATATGAAGTCCTTTTTCATGGTTAATGATGCGTAAGAATCCCATTAAATTATCATAGTTATCAAATGGTTCTCCAATCCCCATAACAACAAGAGAACTTACACGTTCTTCTGTTTCATCAAGCGCACGCTGAACTTCTACTACTTGCGCTACGATTTCTCCAGCTTCTAGGTTTCGCTTTAATCCACCAAGTGTCGAAGCACAGAACGTACACCCAATACGACAACCAACTTGCGTTGTTACACAAATGGAATTTCCATATTCGTGTCGCATTAATACCGTTTCAATAGAATATCCGTCATATAATTGGAATAAGAATTTAATTGTTCCATCCGAAGACGTTTGTTTTACTAACGTTTTTAAAGTAGTAATATCAAAGGAATTCGACAATTTATCACGCAATCCTTTAGAAAGGTTTGACATATCCTCATAATTTTTTACACGTTTTTTATATAACCAATCAAAAATTTGTCCAGCACGGAACTTCGGTTCTCCTTGTTCCTTTAACCAATCTTGCATTTCATGAAGTTGTAAAGAGTAAATTGATGGTTTCTTCGTTTCTAAATTTTTCTTTTGTTTTCTTACAGTCGTTTCCATGATGCTACACCTTCTTCCTTAAACAAGCAATATAAAAGCCATCCGTCGCAAAATAATGCGGTAAAATTTGCACTTGACCTTCATCAATATACGGAGTTAATTTTTCTGGCATACGCTCTTTAAGCGTAGTATCCCATTCAAATTCAGGATGTTCTTGTAAAAATTTCTCTATTACTTGTTCATTTTCTATTTTCTCAATTGTGCACGTACTATAAACAAGACGACCGCCTTGTTTTAATAATGGTGCTATTTTTTCTAGTATTGCAATTTGAATCGTCGATAATCTTTCACTATCGCCTTTATCTTTTCCTAACTTAATATCAGGTTTACGTCTAATTACACCAAATCCAGAACACGGTGCATCTACCAATATTTTATCAAACGTTTCATTTGCAAAGTGCTCTTGCACTTTTCTAGCATCTAGCGCTTTAGTTTCGACATTTTCTAGACCAAGTCGCTCTGCTTGCTGTTTAATTAAACGTACTTTGTGTGCATGTAAATCAAGGGACATGACCTTACCAGTTCCCTTTAATCGTTCCGCGATATGCGTTGTTTTTCCGCCTGGAGCAGCACAACTATCAAGAACTGCATCTCCCGTATTCGGTTCTAAAGCGCGTGCTACAAGCATAGAACTTTCATCTTGAATAGAAAGAAATCCTTTTTTAAACGCTTCTGTATGCGCTACATTTCCTCTTTCAATCTGAATAGCATCATCTGATAAGTCACCACGTTTTGCTTCTATACCTTCACTTGCCAACAACTCAATCGCTTCTTCTACAGTTACCTTATCAACATTCACACGCGCTGTTGGTACAGGGGGTAACATGTTTACTTCGCACATTTTTTCTGCAGTTTCTAAACCGTATTCTGAAGTCCACTCTTGGACAAGCCAAACTGGATGACTTGTTGTAATTGCAAGACGTTCTACTGGATCCTTGATTTCATCTACAGAAGGTACACCTTCTCTCTGAATCGAACGTAATACACCGTTCACCATACCAGCAATTCCTTTATGCCCGCGACGCTTTGCAATCTCAACCGCTTCATGAATAGCCGCTCTTTCTGGCACTCGGTCTAAATAAATCATTTGATATAAAGATAAGCGAAGCAATACTCTTACCCACGCCTCAACCTTCTTTTTTAAAAAAGGCTGTAAATAATAATCTAATGTGTCACGACGTTGAATCGTTCCATATACAATTTCAGTTAATAAACCAATATCTTTTCTATCAATTGCACTTTTTTCAATTAGATTATTTAAAAGTAAGTTGCTATATGCACCACTTTTTTCCACTTGAATTAAACCATCAAGAGCTAATTCACGAACATTTTGTCTCATGCATTTTCTCCTAACTTCGTTCCAATTTCAGGTTTTGTTCCACGTAAAAATTGTGAACAACTCATACGCTTTTTACCAGAAGGTTGCAATTCAGTAATTTTAACACCTGTTTCATTACTCGTTGCTACAACAAAACCATCTTCTTCGATTGCAACAATCGTACCTGCTTCAGCCGGTTCAGTTATAGGCACTTTTTCCCCCCACCATACTTTAACAACTTGTCCTGCTAATGTTGTATAAGCAACTGGCCATGGATTCAATCCGCGAATGTGATTGTATACTTCTTCACCTGTTTTTGTCCAATCAATTTTCTCTTGCTCACGTTTTATATTGTACGCAAACGTTACTTCTTCTTCGTTTTGTTTAATCGGTTCTAACTTACCTTGAATTAATAAAGGCACTGTTTTAGATAGAAGGTGTGCTCCTGCTTCACTTAATTTATCAAATAATGAGCCTGTCGTTTCACGCTCTTCAATTTCAACTTCCACTTGCGTTAAGATATCACCAGCATCCAATTTTTCTACCATATACATAATTGTAATACCTGTTTTTTCTTTACCTTCCATAATTGCATAATGAATTGGTGCACCACCACGAAGTTCAGGAAGTAAAGAAGCGTGAACATTAATACACCCATACTTTGGTGCTTCTAAAATTTCATTTGGTACAATCTGCCCAAATGCAGCTGTTACAATTAAATCTGGCTCTAATGCCAATACTTTTTCATATTCATCTTTTTCACGAATTTTTAACGGCTGTAACACAGGGATACCATGTTTTTCCGCTTCAACTTTAACAGGTGTAGGTGTTAATACTTTTTTTCTACCTACTGGACGATCAGGTTGCGTCACAACACCTACTACCTCATAGCCATCTTCAATAAGACGACGAAGCACCGGCACTGAAAAGTCCGGTGTTCCCATAAACACTACTTTTATCATTTAAAAACCGCTCCTTTTAACACCTATTCTAGTTCGTTTTCTTCATAATATCTTGTCACTTTCGATGTAAATAAAACACCGTGTAAATGATCAATTTCATGTTGAATTGCACGCGCTAAAAATCCTTCCGCTTCTAATAAGAATACTTTCCCACGGCGATTTTGCGCTCTTACTTTAATATAATCGGCACGTTCTACTTCACCATAAAGTCCCGGGAAGCTTAAACAGCCTTCGGGACCTACTTGTTCACCACGTTTTTCTAATATTGATGGATTGATTAACTCGATTTTCCCAGTATCATCATCTACATCAACAACCGCTACTTGCAAGCTTACACCTACTTGAGGCGCAGCTAAACCGACTCCGTCCGCAATTAACATTGTTTCATGCATATCTTTCAACAATTTCACTAACTTTTTATCAAAGTTAATTACTCTTTCGCATGGTGTTTCTAACACTTCATTTGGATGCTTTATTATTTCTAAAACTGCCATATTTCCCTCCGCTACATTAACATTGTTGGATTAAAATCAATTGAGATTTGTAGCTCTTTTTGCATTTCTGCTTGATAATGTTCATTTACCATTTTGAGCACGTTCTTTAAGTTTGGTTCCCGTTTGTATTTTATCATGCATTGATAACGATATCTATCTTTTATCCTTGGAATCGCTGAAGCAACTGGTCCTAGCACCATTGTTTGCTGTGAGCAATGCGTTCGTAAATACGAGGCAATTTTTTCCGTCACTTGTACCGCTTTTAATAATTCTGGATGAGATACAGTTACGAGTACAACATAGTAATATGGGGGATATTGTCTTGTTCGTCTCATTTGCATTTCTTGGTCAAAAAACACATCATATTGTTGGTTCTTCGCTAACTCTATACTGTAATGTTCTGGCGTATACGTTTGAATCACAACTTCCCCTGGCAATTCATGTCTACCCGCTCGTCCACTTACTTGCGTCAATAACTGATATGTCTTTTCACTCGCCCGAAAATCAGGTAAGTGAAGCATCGTATCTGCAGTTAAAACCCCAACGAGCGTTACTTTCGGAAAATCTAATCCTTTAGCAATCATTTGTGTTCCAAGTAATATATCTGCTTTTTCTTCCCCAAACGCCTTTAATAATTTTTCATGCATTCCTTTTCGACTTGTCGTATCTACATCCATTCGAATGACTCGTGCCCCTGGAAATAGTTTTGTAATTTCTTCTTCTACCTTTTGTGTACCTGTACCAAAGAAACGAATGTATGTACTTTGACAAGCTGGACACTCAGTTGGCATATTCTCTTCGTAACTACAATAATGACATTTTAAACGATGATTCATTTTATGATATGTCAATGAAATATCACAATGCGGACATTGGACAACATACCCACAATCACGGCACATAACAAATGTAGAATGACCTCTTCTATTTAAAAAGAGTACCATTTGTTCTTTCTTTTCTAATCGATCTGCTATTTTTTCATGCAGCGCCTTAGAAAACATTGATCGATTCCCGTCACGAAGTTCTTCTCGCATGTCAACAATCTCTACCGTTGGTAAAGCTTGTTCATTCATACGTTTTTCCATTGTTAATAGTTCATAAACACCTTTTTTCGCCCTTGCAAACGATTCAAGTGTTGGTGTCGCACTACCAAGAACGATAGGACATTTATGATATTGTCCTCTCCAGACAGCTACATCTCTTGCATGATACCTCGGATTATCTTCTTGTTTGTAACTTGATTCATGCTCTTCATCAATAATAATAATCCCTAAATTCTCAAAAGGCGCAAAAACAGCTGAACGCGCACCTACTACAACTTTCACTTCTTTTCTTAAAATCTTACGCCACTCGTCATACTTTTCTCCAACAGACAACGCACTATGAAGAACTGCAACTTGCGAGCCAAACCTACCTTTAAAACGATCCACCATTTGGGGCGTTAGTGCAATTTCAGGAACAAGAACGATAGCTTCTTTTCCTTTCTTGAGCACTGCTGCTATAGATTGTAAATATACTTCTGTCTTTCCACTTCCTGTAACACCATATAGTAAAAATGGATTATAAGTTTCATTTGTAATTGATGATAAAATCGGTGTAATAACTTGTTTTTGTTCCTCCGTAAGTGGAAATGGTTTTGTTTGTTCAAAATCATCATCGTCATACGGATTTCGGTATACTTCCACATACTTTTCTGAAATGAATCCCTTTTTAACAAGTGCTTTTATTGGAGCATCTGTTATTTGTAACTCTTCTGTAATTACTTTCAACGGTGTACTTTTATAATTTTCCACAAAATAATAAAGTACATCTTGTTGTTTTTTACTTTTCAGTTCAAATGCCGCTAATTCCAATTTATCTTCTGGCAACTCCGGCTGAACCACTCTTTGCTTCTTCTTTTGTACTTTATCTTTCACCTGATAAACGACTTCAACCGTACCATTTTTAATTTCTTGTTGAATAGTTCGGTATAAATGTGGCTGTTGCTCGATTACTTCAAAATCAATTGCTTCTTTATCCTGAAATAAATATAGTATTTCAGGTGCTATTTCTTCCTGTTTACAAAGTTGTAGACGTTTTTTATACGTTGCTTTTATCGCAGTTGGAAGCATCACTTGAAAAGCTGAAATCATGTAGCATAACGTTTCACTTGTAAGCCAATATCCAAGCTTTAATAATTCATCATTTAAAACCGGTGTTACATCTAATATTTCATGGATTGTCTTTAACTTCTTACTTTCTACATCCACCGAATCTTTAATCCCAATAATAAAACCTTGCAATTTTCTTGGCCCAAACGGAACTACTACACGCATTCCTGTCTGTACAATATCTTCCCATTTTTTAGGAATAATATAATCAAATGGTCGATCTGTCTGACGGGCAGGTACATCAACAATTACACTTGCAAATTTCATAAACGATCATCTTCTAACATCATTTCAATTTGCTTCAATATTTCACGAGCTACCTCTTTTTTCATTAAAAGTGGCAACTCAATAACTTTTCCATCTTTTCTATACATTGTTACAATATTCGTATCCGTGCCAAATCCAGCTCCTTGCGCTTTTACATCATTCGCGACAATCATATCTGCATTTTTCTCACGTAGTTTTTTCGTTGCATATTCCTCTACATTTGTCGTTTCAGCAGCAAAACCGATAAGTAACTGTTTATCCTTTTTCTGACCTAATGTTTTTAAAATATCCACCGTTCTTTCAAGTTCAATGACAGCATCACCATTTTGCTTTTTCATTTTATTCTCATGCACATATTTCGGACGATAATCTGCAACTGCTGCTGTTTTAATGACAACGTCTACGTTTTGATAATGTCGAAGAACTGCTTCTAACATATCTTGTGCAGATTCCACTTGCACTGTCGTTACATGTAACGGTGGATTTAATGCTGTCGGTCCTGAAACGAGTATAACATCAGCGCCTAAATTCGCTGCCACTTCCGCAATCGCATACCCCATTTTCCCAGAAGAAAAATTCGTCATAAAACGAACTGGATCAACCTTTTCACGTGTTGGGCCAGCAGTTATTAATATTCTTTTTCCCTGCAATGGTTTGTGTTCTGAGAAAGCTTCCTCTAACCGTGCAATAATTGCTTCAGGTTCTTCTAGTCGTCCCTTCGCTACATATCCACATGCTAAAAAGCCTTCCCCAGGCTCAATAAATGTATATCCTAGCGTTTTCAATGTCATCATATTTTTTTGAACTATTTTATTTTCATACATATGCACATTCATAGCAGGCGCAATCCATACCGGAGCTGTAGTAGCTAACAAAGTAGTTGTAATCATATCATCTGCAATACCACCAGCTAACTTTCCAATACAATTGGCAGTAGCAGGTGCGACAAGTACAACATCCGCCCAATCTGCTAAATCAATATGAGCAATAACAGCTGAGTCTTTCTCATCGAATGTATCCGTATATACATCATGGCGAGAAAGCGCTTGGAATGTAAGAGGCGTAACAAACTTCATTGCCGACTCACTCATCATTACTTTGACAATCGCGCCAGATTGTGTCAATTTACTCGTTAACGCAGCTGCTTTAAAAACCGCAATGCCTCCTGTTACACATAGAAGTATCTTTTTCCCTTTTAGCATATGACTCGTCCTCTTTCTTTTTCAAACTTATAATACTGAAATAGAATTCTCAGCTCGTCAGTACCAATATTTCATTCCTTTCGTAAAAAAATAACAACCTACTTGTAAATAGGTTGTTACCGTTACATAGAAAATTATAAAGTCTATGTTTTATTTTGTCGAAGGCAAAGGCTTATTCAGCTACTTTATCTTCACTTGGTACGTAGCTTAATGCTTCTGCATCGATTTCTTCTAATGCTTTACCTACACATTTATGAGAAACAGGTTTTTCTACAACACAGTTATTAGCAAGTTGCATTTCACGTGCGCGTTTTGCAGCCACTGTTACTAAAGTGTACTTAGAATCGATTTTTTGTAGTAATGAGTCAATTGATGGATTTAACATAATTATAGACCCTCCGTCATTTCTTTATAATATTTTGCTACCCTTTCGCGGCGGCAATGTTCGCCAACCACAATTGCTTTAATTCTATCACAAGCTAATTCAACTTGATCGTTTTCTACTACATAGTCGTAAGCGTCCATCATCTCGATTTCTTCTTTCGCTACAGTTAAACGATTTTCAATAACATCTTCAGTCTCTGTACCACGTCCGACAATACGGCTCTTTAGTTCAGATAAACTTGGAGGTGCTAAGAAAATAAATACACCTTCTGGGAAAGCTTTCTTAACTTGAATTGCTCCTTGCACTTCAATTTCTAAGAATACATCTTTTCCTTCTTGTAATGTTTTTTCAACATAGTCAATCGGTGTTCCGTAATAATTACCTACGAACTCAGCCCACTCAAGTAATTTTTCATTACGAATCATTTCCTCGAATTCTTCTCTTTCTTTAAAGAAATAATCCACACCATCTACTTCACCTTCACGCGGCTTACGTGTCGTTACTGAAATAGAGTACTGAAAACGTGTATCCTCATGGCTAAACAGCTCTTTACGAACCGTCCCTTTTCCAACCCCAGAAGGCCCTGAAAGAACGATGAGCAATCCTCTTCTACTTCTCATAAATATGTAAAACCTACCCTTCCTCACTTAAATCTTCTTTATTATTCAAACGATGTGCAATCGTCTCTGGTTGAATTGGACTTAATACAACATGCCCATCATCCATAACAATAACCGCCCTTGTTTTTCTCCCATACGTAGCATCAAGCAAAGCATTATGTTCGCGTGCTTCTTGTACTGTTCGTTTAATAGGAGCTGACTCCGGACTTACAATAGCAATAATTCGATGAGCAGATACAATATTTCCGTATCCAATATTTAAAAACCGCATGGCCATAGTTTGCGCCTCCTAGTAAGTCTATCCGATTTCTCCACCACGTATAACTTTATATATTTTTTGAAAGCTACTCAATATTTTGTACTTGTTCACGAATTTTTTCAAGGTTATTTTTCATTTCTACAACATATTTTGAAATTGTTAAGTCATTTGCCTTAGAACCAATCGTATTAATTTCTCTATGCATCTCTTGCACGATGAAATCCATTTTCCTTCCAACAGGCTCTTCAATCTGCAATGTTTCACGAAATTGCTCTAAATGACTTTGCAAACGAACTAACTCTTCATGAATATCACAACGCTCTGCAAAGATTGCGACTTCTGTTAGCAATCTTTGTTCATCTAGATCTTGATTATGTAATTCTTTTAAGCGATTTTCTAATCGTTCACGATATTTTTGTGTAACAATTGGTGCATGTGGAATAATCGCATTTACACAATTGCTAATCTCTTGTAAACGATACGCTATATCTTTATGTAATCGTTCTCCTTCGCCATCTCTCATCGTTTTCAACATATGAGCAGCTTGACGAACAGCCTCATATAAACTGTTCTCAAAATGTTCATTTACATTTTCTATTTCTTCAATTGCTGTTACTTCTGGCATTGCCATTAATTGTTCGAGTGTAATAGAATCTTGTAATTGAAATTTCCCTTTTATATCTTCCATCATCGATTGGTACTGCTCAAGAAGTGACCAATTCACACTTAATTTTCTTTCAACAAGTCCTTCACCTGCTATACTAATAGACACTTCGATGCGTCCACGTCGAACTTGCTGTGCAATTATTTTACGAATTTTGTCCTCAAATACCATCATTTGCTTAGGAAGTCGAATACTCATCTCTAAAAAACGGTGGTTCACCGATTTCATTTCTACTGTAATTTGAAAAGTATCACTTTCTACTTTCGATCTTCCAAACCCTGTCATACTAGAAATCATTTTTATCACATCCAAGCCATAAAATAACTCAATGAAAAAGGTAATAGAGACAAGGCTCTACTACCTTCTATAAATTATATCACATTTTCATAACATTGACTATTTCAAGTTTAATCCCTTCTTATATAACATCGGCTTTTTCTTCTTAGCCTTTTTCCCTGTTAATAAAGAACCTACTAGTAAGAAAGTCGGAATTGATGACAAACCTCCAATTAATAACCAATCTCTTGCTTGTATCGGCATTGTGCTAAAGATCGGTTGTAACGGTGGATAATATATAACCACTAGCATAAGTAGTAACGAAATAATAACCGCCCCTACTAAATACACGTTCCCAAATGGATTACGGTGAAAGACAGAATGCTCACTACGACAATCAAATACATGAATAAGCTGTGCAAGTACCAACGTCGCGAACGCTACAGTTTGTGCATATTTCAGTTCATTTGGATGTTGGTTATACGCAATAATAAACGCCACTAACGTCACTGCTCCAATTAAAAACCCTCGACTTATTATTTTCCACGCAAGCCCTCTAGCGAATACCCCTTCTTTCGGGTGACGCGGTGTTCTCTTCATCACATCTCCTTCAGCCTTATCCAAACCTAATGCCATCGCTGGTAAACCATCAGTAACTAAGTTCACCCATAAAATTTGAATAGGAACCATCGGCAGTGGTAATGCAAGTAACATCGCAAATAACATAACTAAAATTTCTCCAACATTTGACGCCAATAAGTAGCGAATGAACTTACGTATGTTCTCGTATATATTTCTTCCTTCTTTAATCGCTGACTTAATTGTAGCAAAATTATCATCTAGTAAAACAAGTGAAGAGGCTTCTTTTGCAACATCTGTCCCTGTAATCCCCATCGCTATCCCAATATCCGCTGTTTTTATCGCTGGAGCATCGTTCACTCCATCACCTGTCATCGCTACTATATGTCCTTGATTTTGCAATGCTTTAACAATTTTCAATTTATGCTCAGGTGATACACGAGCGAATACATACGTATCTTCTACAACATTTTCTAATTCCTCCACATCCATATTCGCGAGTTCTACTCCTTCAACAACGCGTCCATCTGGTGGTAAAACTCCTAATTGTTCAGCAATCGCCATTGCTGTCACTTTATGATCACCTGTAATCATTACTGTTCGAATACCAGCTTCTTTACACTCTTTTACCGCCTGCGCGACTTCTGGCCTTGGCGGGTCAATCATACCTTGTATCCCAACCAACATAAAATCTTTTTCAACGTCTCTTTCATGTTCAATAGAATCCGTGACTTTTAAAGGTTTAAACGCAACTGCAATTGTTCGAAGCGCTTGACTACCTAAGCTATGAATAGCCGCCTGTACTTCTTTTCTATATAGCTCACTTAACGGCTGCTGCTTATCCCCCCATAAGATTGTTTGACTCATTTGCAAAAGAACATCCGGTGCTCCTTTCGTAACAATAAACTTTTTCCCCTCTCGATCTCGTATAATAACACTCATCATTTTTCGAGTTGAATCAAATGGAAATTCACGAATAATTTCAAATTTCCCTTTCAATGCCTCACGTGTTATCCCAGCTTTCATTGCTGCAGCTACAAGCGCTCCCTCTGTTGGATCCCCATCTAATACGTACGCCTTTTTCTTTTGAATAATATTTGCATTGTTACATAGTGAACCAAATGTAAGTAGCTGATAAAGTGATTTTGTCTTAGCTGGATTCACTTCTTTTTCACCTTTCATAAAAGAGCCATTAGGTTCATATCCTTGCCCTGTCACTTTCCACAATTCTCCGCCTGACCACATATGTGTTACCATCATTTTGTTTTGTGTCATTGTTCCCGTTTTATCAGAGCATATAACAGAAGCGCAGCCTAACGTTTCTACGGCCGGTAACTTCCTTACAATTGCTCTCTTTTTTATCATACGCTGTACACCAAGTGATAAAGCTACTGTAACAATTGCTGGCAATCCTTCTGGAATAGCCGCAACAGCTAGCGATACGCCAGCTAAAAACATATGATATACTTCATTCCCTTGATACACACCAGCCAATACAACGAGCGCTGTCAAAATAAGAGCTACAATAATTAATATTTTTCCGAGCTGTTCTAACCTTCTTTGCAGTGGCGTTTCCATTTGCTCTGCATTTTGCAACATATTTGCAATTTGCCCCATCGCTGTATTCATACCAGTTGCTACAACGACTCCTGTACCAGATCCTCGCGTAATCATTGTCCCCATAAAAGCCATATTTTTTTGATCCCCAATTGCAACATCTTGCCCTTGCAGTGCTTCTACCTTCTTTTGTACAGGTACGGACTCCCCTGTCAAAGCAGACTCTTCAATATATAAACTTGATGCCTCAACAAGACGCACATCAGCCCCAATACGATCACCACTGGAAAACTTAATAATATCACCTAAAACAAGTGCTTTAGATGGTGCTTTTACCCACTTTCCATTCCGCATTACAGTAACTTGCGGGGCAGCTAGTTCCTTTAAAGCTTCCAATGATTTTTCAGCTTTTCTTTCTTGAAAAAAGCCGAGAATACCATTGATAATAACAATGGCAACAATAGCAATAGAATCAATGTATTCACCTAAAAACGCAGAAACAATTGTTGCTCCAAACAAAACGAGTACCATGAAATCTTTAAACTGTGCTAAAAATACCATTAGTGCAGAAGGCCTTTTTGCTTCTTCTAATTCATTAGTACCAAATTTCTTTACTCGCCCTTCTGCTTCTTTCTCTGTAAGTCCAACCTTTACATTCGTATTCGTTCTTTCTTCCACTTCATGTGCTCGCATTCCATACCAGTTCATCCTGCTATCGACCTCCTGATTCCAGACATACTCTATTGAAAGCTTATTCAGCCTCGTCCAAAAAAATGCTATAATTAACATTTAGTTAGAAAGGAGTGTTCATTTATGGCATTCGATGGATTATTTACAAGAGCGATTACACATGAAATTGAAAATTCTCTTTACACAGGAAGAATTTCCAAAATATATCAACCTTCAAAATACGAGATTTTATTACATATTCGAGCGAATGGAAAGAACCAAAAACTAATTCTTTCATCTCATCCTACATATGCGCGTATGCACTTAACGAATCAAAACTACGATTCGCCAGCAATACCGCCGATGTTCTGTATGCTTCTTCGCAAACATTTAGAAGGTGGATTTATTGAAAAAATTGAACAAATCGACTTAGAACGCATTATTCAAATTACAGTTCGCAGTCGTAATGAAATCGGAGACGAATCATTAAAAACATTAGTAATTGAAATAATGGGACGACATAGTAACATTATCTTATTAGATACGAAAGCAAACGTGATTTTAGATAGCTTAAAACACGTTTCATTAGCCGTAAACCGTCACCGAACTGTATATGCTGGTGCTGAGTACGTCGCGCCACCAGCCCAACATAAAATCAATCCTCTGCAAATTGAAACCGCAGATGATTTTATTAGACCGCTAGACTTTCTATCTGGAAATATGGATAAACAACTCGTCGGTGCTTTCATGGGAATATCCCCATTATTTGCAAAAGAAGTAGTAAAGAAAGCCGGTATGGTAAACGAGAAAGCATTATCAGAAGCATTTTTCTCTATACAAACACCATTACTATCTCATGCATATACACCTACAATGATTACTGCAAATGGAAAAGAATTCTTTTATCTTTTCCCTCTTACACACTTGCAAGGAGAAGAAAAAACATTCTCATCAGTGAGCGAATTGTTAGATCGTTTCTTCTTTGGCAAAGCAGAACGTGATCGTGTAAAACAACAAGCTCATGATTTAGAACGCTTTATGCAAAACGAAAAAAATAAAAACGAGAAAAAACTCATTAAACTCGAAAAAACACTGCAAGATGCTGGAAAAGCAGATAAATATCAACTATTTGGAGAGCTACTTACAGCCAATATGTACGCTTTAAAAAAGGGCGATAAAGATATTGAGGTCGTTAATTATTACGATGAGGATGGTGGAACTGTAAAAATCACATTAGATCCTTTAAAAACACCATCTGAAAATGCACAACGCTATTTCCAAAAGTATCAAAAAGCAAAAAATTCGGTTGCTGTTGTAGAAGAACAAATCGAAAAAACAAATGAAGAAATTCTTTATTTTGATAGCTTACTTCAACAAATGGAAGCTGCTTCTTCAAAAGATATTGAAGAAATTCGTGAGGAATTAGCTGAAGAAGGTTATGTGCGCAATCGCAAAACGAAAAACGCAAAGAAAAAGCCTACTAAACCAGTATTAGATAAATATGTAGCAAGTGATGGCACAGAGATTTTCGTTGGTAAAAACAATAAACAAAATGATTATTTAACAACGAAGTTTGCCCGCCGTGATGAAATTTGGTTACATACGAAAGACATACCTGGCTCTCACGTTGTCATTCGTTCTTTAGAGCCTGCTGAAGAAACTTTACTAGAAGCTGCCAAAATTGCTGCCTATTACAGTAAAGCGAAAGAGTCTAGCTCTGTACCTGTTGATTTCACCAAAATACGCCATGTCAAAAAACCGAGTGGTGCAAAACTTGGTTTTGTTACGTACGACAATCAGCAAACCGTATATGTAACACCAGATGCTGATATTGTAATGAAATTAAAAGCG
Organism: Bacillus cereus group sp. MYBK14-1; assembly: GCF_051916885.1. Lineage (NCBI taxonomy): Bacteria > Bacillati > Bacillota > Bacilli > Caryophanales > Bacillaceae > Bacillus > Bacillus cereus group sp. MYBK14-1. Next base: position 177,190 of record NZ_JBQAHM010000003.1, read on the forward strand.
TAAATAAAAAAATGCGTTGCTTGTATGCAGCGCATTTTTTATATGTTTTCAATTTCGTTGCTATATCCATTCAATATTGTCAAAAAAATTGACAGTATCATTTCACATTTGTATAAATTTTTTTACAGCATGTAAATAAAGTACAAGTGTAACTCCAATCATTTTCCCCCCATCCCCCTGCTATTCATTGAAGCAATCTAGATTTTATGAACAAACCGTCTCCCACAAATTACGGGCTATTTTTTTATCTCCCCTAAAATATATGTTGTCCCTACTATCCTTTCTTCAAATATACATTTTGGCACGCTATTTGCTTTATTCAATACTATGAATAGGAGGAATTAACATGACTTTAAAAATTAATAAAATCCAAAATCAACTACAAAACTATGAAATTGACGGGTTACTTATTACAAAAAAAGAAAACCGCCAATATGCAACAGGCTTTACAGGTAGTGCTGGCGTCGTCTTAATCTCTGCCGATCAAGCTGTTTTCATCACTGATTTCCGCTATGTAGATCAAGCGAAATCACAAATAAAAGATGCTGAAATTATTATGCATAAAGGAAATTTAGAAAAAGAAATTGCACATCAAGTATCGAAATTAAACATTCAAAAACTTGGAATTGAAGAAAACAACATGACATTGCAACAATATAAAAACTTGCAAAAATACGTACAGGCGGAAATGATTCAAGTGTGCGAAATTATCGAAAATATTCGTATCATTAAAGACACGCCTGAAATAGAAACAATGAAAATTGCAGCTAATATCGCGGACGAAGCATTTCATCATATCCTTACGTTTCTAAAACCAGGAATAAGTGAAAATGCTGTACGAGATGAATTAGAATTTTTCATGCGAAAAAAAGGTGCTACATCTTCATCATTTCAAATTATTGTAGCTTCTGGTGTTCGTTCTTCTCTTCCACATGGAGTTGCATCAAATAAAATAATTGAACGAGGCGACATCGTTACATTAGACTTTGGTGCACTTTACGACGGATATTGTTCCGATATAACACGTACCGTAGCAATAGGGGAACCATCGGAAGAATTCAAAAAAATATACAATGTTGTACGAGAAGCGTTAAAACGTGGGACTGAAGCGATTAAGCCTGGAGAAACTGCGAAAAGTATCGATGATGTAACGAGGGATTACATTACAGAACATGGATACGGTCAATACTTTGGCCACTCTACTGGGCACGGTCTTGGGTTAGAAATACATGAACCGCTTCGCCTATCCCAAGAAAGTAAGGTAACTTTACAAGAAGGTATGGTTGTTACAGTTGAGCCGGGCATTTACATACCGAACTGGGGCGGTTGTAGAATTGAAGATGATATCGTCATTACAAAAGACGGATATGAAGTTATTACAAAATCAAATAGAGAACTAATTGTAATCCCTTGTTAAAATCATGGCCTTTTTAAAAGGAGTTTTTTTCTACACATAGAATTCCTTCTCTGGAGTGTTCATTTAAAGAGGGGGAATTTAAATTGAATTTTGTAATTGATAAAATAGATGGTTTACAAGTTGAGTTTTCAAAACTTGTTTCCATGATGAATTACGCTCGTTATACAACAATGCAAGCAGTGGAAAGTTTAACAATTGAAGAACTTGATTATTTATATGATAAAGAAGCTAATTCAATTGGCATGCTGTTATATCACATGGCTGCTATTGAATTTTACTACCAAATCCATACCTTTGAGGATCGTGAACCGACGGAAGCTGAATTAGAACATTGGTTGCCAGCTATTGAGTTAGGGAATCTTGGACGAGAAAAAATAAAAGGAAACTCTTTAGAATCTTACATTAATACATTACAAGAAGTACGCTCTAAAACAATTGAAACATTTCAATCTTTACCTGATGAATGGCTATTTAAAACGACAGACTTTTGGTATGACAAACCAGCTAACAACTACTTTAAATGGTTTCACGTATTTGAAGATGAAATCAATCATCGCGGACAAATTCGCTTAATTAGGAAGATGCAAAAAGCTCATGCAGTAAAATAAGAAAGTGCCACCAGATAAGGTGGCACTTTCTTTTATTCATTTTTTAGGATTAACTGTATTGTAACATCCATTTATCGTTCTCATCATTACAGTACATGAAATTTTACTTTTTTCTTTTTCCTATACTCACATACTTTCACTGCTTTCATACAATAAACTACACGAATGCCTAAAGGATGTGAATGTTATGGGAGTTGAATTAACGCTATTACACGCTCTCTACATTATTTGTTTACTCACTATTATTACCTTTTTTATTCTCCGGAAAGATACGACTATCATTTGTATCGTTTTTATCTTTTTATTAGCATTAACTGCAACAAGTTCTATCCCTCTTGCCATTAGCGGGATTTTTCAAAGTTTCATTTACGCCATTACTGAGCTATTACCAACTATATTAATCATCTCCATTATCGTATCAATGAGCAATTTACTCGTTCATACTGGCATAAATGATACGATGATTTCACCATTTACAAAAATGATTCGTACACCTACACTCGCCTACTGGATTATCGGCCTTTTAATGATGACCATTTCTTTCTTCTTTTGGCCTTCTCCAGCTGTCGCCTTAATGGGAGCTATTTTATTACCGGTTGCTGTACGTGTCGGCCTTCCTCCAATTGGGGTTGCAATTGCTATGAACTTATTTGGGCACGGCATCGCCTTATCTGGCGACTTCGTTATTCAAGGTGCACCGAAATTAACTGCAGACGCGGCTGGTCTCCCTGTTTCCAGCGTCGTATCTGCAAGTGTTCCACTCGTTATCGTTATGGGCATTGTGACAACTTCCGTCGCTTTTTTCTTCTTACGAAAAGAGTTTCATACAGGCTTATCTATACAAGAATCTATGCCATCAACTGATTCTTCTAAAACGCTCACTTCATTATCTCCTCGCATAAAAAAATGGCTCGCTATATGTATTCCTATCATATATATCATTGATATCCTTTGCATGATTCAATTTAAACTACAAGGAAGCGACGCAACTGCACTTATCGGCGGAACGACTGTTATTATGATTATCATCATTTCTCTCATCGCCTACAAAGGTAATGGACTGAATAAAACAACCGATTATTTCATAGAAGGGCTCCAATTTGGCTTTAAAATTTTCGGACCAGTTATTCCTATCGCTGCACTCTTTTATTTAGGAGATAGTGGCTTTGTGAAAATTATCGGAGACTATTTACCGAAAGGTTCACACGGAATCATTAACGACTTAGGCATCGCTTTATCTCAAACTGTTCCTTTAAACCAATACGTATCAGCGGGAACATTAACTATCGTTGGTGTCATAACAGGCTTAGATGGATCTGGTTTTTCCGGTATATCGCTTGCTGGTTCCATTGCAAACCTTTTCGGAACAGCTTTAGGTCATGGAACAGCTACATTAACAGCACTCGGACAAATTGCGGCTATATGGACCGGGGGCGGGACGTTAATTCCTTGGGCGCTTATTCCTGCTGCTGCAATTTGCAAGGTAGATCCATTTGAACTGGCACGCCGAAACTTTTTACCGGTTGTTATCGGTTTAATTGTCACCACTATCTTTGCGATGTTTATTTTATAACGTAAGCAAGTGTTCTCTTGCTTACGTTTTTTCTTGTAAAATTCATCATGAATTACTGGTTTTCAACAGGGATTCGTTATCCCTTAGCGAAATTATATTAGGAGAGTAATTTTTTCAAAACGTTTACGAGAAACAGATTACTGCAATTAGAAAAGGGGACATAACTATGAATGAATTGATTTTCGTCTTATTAATTTGTCCGTTACTTATCTTTATCGTTTCTGTTATTGGAACGCGCAAGACGAAAACGTATTACGTAATGCCGATTGTAACGTTTGCTAGTTTTTTAATAATAGGTGTTATCGCCTTTACTCCAAAATTTTTCTTTTGGGTCGGCATGTATAGCATTTTCTCATTTATTGTTTCTTATGTGACTCTATTGTTTGTAAAAGGATATAAGCTTGCAGAAAGCACTAAGTAGTTAAGGAGATTGTAATATGATTTTCTTTGATATTGATGGAACTTTACTTGAATATGAGGCTGCTGAAAGAAATGGTATTATAGATTTTTTTCAAATATATAATACTATTTTTTCAGGCAATGAATTAGAGGCCACGAAAGTCTGGCATGAATTATCAGAAGAATATTTCAACAAATTTTTGTCCAAAGAATTATCTTTTCAGGAACAACAAAGGATGCGAATGTATCATTTATTTAAAGCATATGGAGTAAACTTATCCCCCGAGGAATCTCAGCATAAATTCAATCAATATATAGAACTATATAAGAACAACTGGACCGCGTTTGAAGATGTAAACTATACATTACAGACCTTGCAGGAAAAAGGGTACTCATTAGGTATCATTAGTAATGGTGAATATGAGCAACAAGTCGAAAAGTTAACTACTCTAAACATTCTACAATATTTCAAATATATATTTACTTCTAGTGAACTTGGGATATCGAAACCAGATCCTGAAATTTTTCACAGTAGTGTATTACAATCGAATCTTGAAATGAAAGACTGCTATTATATTGGCGATCGATTAGAGACTGATGCGATTAGTAGTACAGCAGCTGGGATGCAAGGGATATGGTTGAATCGGGATAACTCACAACTCAAGTACGATATTCCTACTATCTGTTCGTTACATGAAATTATAACAATGATATAAAAAAACGACCGCGTTCCCCCGCAGTCGTTTTTTTCGTGTTACGCTGTGATCCAAGCTTCGTTTGCTGGATTTTTACGCCACTCTTGTAATTTTTTCGTTTCAGCTTGTCCAATCATACCTTTTTCTGCTGCTACTTCAGTTAATGCACTGTAGTCGCTTAAAGAGTATGATGCTACGTTAGCTGCTTCTAGTTTTTCTTTTCCTGCTTCTAACTCATATGTGAAGATTGATACGATTCCTAATACTTCACATCCAGCTTCACGAAGTGCTTCTACACATGTAATTGCACTACCGCCAGTTGAAATTAAGTCTTCTACTACTACGACTTTTTGACCTTTTTCAGCTTTCCCTTCGATTTGGTTCCCTTTACCGTGACCTTTTGCTTTACTACGTACGTAACACATTGGTAAATCCATACGATCGCTTACCCATGCAGCGTGCGCAATACCAGCAGTTGCTGTTCCTGCAATAATTTCTACAGTTGGGAAGTGCTCTTTAATTAACTCTTCTAATCCAGCTGCAATCGCTTGACGTACTTTTGGATAAGATAAAGTTAAACGGTTATCACAATAAATTGGTGATTTCATACCTGAAGACCAAGTGAATGGATCATTCGGTTGTAAAAATACTGCTCCAATTTCTAATAAATGCGATGCGATTTCTTTTTTCATACTGTTACACCTTCCCACTGTTGTTTTACTGTTTTATACGCTTCAAGCGGATTTTCTGCTTTTGTAATACTACGTCCAACTACGATGTAGCTTGAGCCAAGTTCCCTCGCACGTTTCGGTGTTGCTACGCGCACTTGGTCATTTACATCATCGCTTGCAAGACGAATCCCCGGTGTTACTGTTACAAATTCATTTCCGCATACTTCACGTAATTTTGGAACTTCAAGTGTTGAACAAACAACGCCATCAAGTCCACTTTCTTTCGTTAATTTTGCATAATGAGCAACCGCTTCTTCTAACGTTTTCTCAATGCCGATCTCTTTTTTCATCATAGCTTCCGAAGTGCTTGTTAGTTGTGTAACTGCAATACAAATCGGTCTCTCTTTTCCTTCTTGCTTACCTTCCTCTAATCCCTCAATCGCAGCTTTCATCATGCTGCTTCCCCCAGCAGCATGAACATTTACCATATCAACATCTAGACTAGCTAGGCTACGCATAGCGCTTTTTACTGTATTCGGAATATCATGAAGTTTTAAATCTAAGAAGATCTTATGTCCCTTTTCTTTTAAGTACGTAATAATCGCAGGGCCTTCTTTATAAAATAACTCCATACCTACTTTGACAAATAACTCTTCCCCTTCAAAGTGGTGTAAGAATTGTTCTACTTCTTGTTTCCCTGGAAAATCTAGTGCAACGATTAACGACTGTGACATGTTTGCTTCCAGCTCCTTCCTTGACATTCCGAAATGTGATCAAACCCTAATTCATCTAATAATGCTGGTAACTCTTCAATAATTGTCGGACATACGAACGGATCGATAAAGTTCGCTGTACCTACTGCAACTGCGCTTGCGCCAGCATAGAAGAATTCAATTACATCTTCAGCTGTTTCAATACCACCCATTCCGATAATTGGAATGTTAACCGCTTGGCTTACTTCATGTACCATGCGAATTGCTACTGGCTTAATCGCAGGACCTGATAATCCGCCTGTACGGTTTGCTAAAATTGGTTTAGCTGTTTTTAAATCTAGACGCATACCAAGCAATGTATTAATCATCGTTAAACCATCTGCACCTGCATTTTCAATCGCTTTTGCAATTTCTACTATGTTTGCCACGTTCGGTGACAATTTCACGTATACAGGTACTTCAGAAACCTCTTTTACTCGCTTCGTTAAATCAGCAGCAATTTCAGGATTTGTACCAAAGGCGATACCACCTGTTTTTACGTTCGGACAAGAAATGTTTAATTCTAGTGCATGGACATTAGGCGCTTTAGAAATTTCCTTCGCAACCGCTACGTAATCCTCAGCTTGTGAGCCTGCAACGTTTGCAATAATTGGAAGGTCAAATTGTTCTAACCATGGTAATTCCGAATTCATTACTTTGTCTAATCCCGGGTTTTGAAGTCCGATTGCATTTAGCATGCCGCCTGGTGTTTCAGCAACACGAGGCGTTGGATTTCCATAACGTGGTTGTTCTGTCGTCGCTTTAATCATGATTGATCCTAGTACACTTAAATCGTAAAACTGTGCATATTCACGACCAAACCCAAAGCATCCAGATGCCGGTATAATTGGATTTTTTAATGATAATCCTGGTAATTCAACTTGCAATCTGTTCATAGTACAACCTCCCCGATTGGAAATACTGGTCCGTCGCTACACACCTTCTTGTAAGAATGTCCACTTGGATCTTCTTGTAAGTGGCATACACATGCGAAACAAGCTCCAATACCACAGCCCATACGTTCTTCTAATGAAATATAGGCTTTTTTCTCTTTGTAACGTCCTTCTAATGCACGAAGCATCGCTAGCGGACCACATGAATAAAGAATATCAAAGTCAATTCCGTAATTATCAATTACATCTGTGACAAATCCTTTTGTACCGTGTGTACCGTCTACTGTCGCAACGTACGTATCACCAAGTTCTGCAAATTTTTCTTCATAGAAAACTACATCTTTCGTTTGAAAGCCTAAGATGTGAATAACACGTACACCTTTTGCAACGAGGCGCTGTGATAATTCATAAAGTGGTGGTACACCAATTCCCCCACCTACTAGTAAAGCTGTTTGACCAGCTTCTGCTTCTTCTACAGGAAAACCGTGTCCTAATGGTCCTAGTACATCTACCATTTCACCTTGTTTTCTAGTTGCTAATGTTTTTGTCCCTTGTCCTTCGGCACGATATAGCATTGTAAATTCGTTCTTCTCTCGATCTACATTACAAATACTAATTGGGCGGCGCAGAAGGGGCGCAATGCCCTCTGCTACCTTAATGTGTACAAACTGCCCTGGTTCGTTCATTTGCTGTACTAACGTTCCTTGAAGCACTAATTCGTAAATATTTTTTGCGATTTCTTTTTGGTTAACGACGATCATATTTTGCTTTTGCATCATGCATGTACCACCTCGTGACGCTTTGTTTGCGTAATTTCTTTCATTGAATGAGCTGAGAATGTCATAGATTCTAATACTCGTAAGATTGCTCTTGTTGTATCAAGTGATGTTAAGCAAGCCACACCATTTTCTACTGATTCACGGCGAATGCGGAAACCATCACGCGCTGGTTGTTTACCTTTTGTTAATGTGTTAATTACAAACTGTGCTTTTCCTTGACGGATAATATCTAGTAAGTTGTAGTCTTCAGAATCAATTTTGTTTACAACTTGTACTGGGATATTTTGCTCTTCTAATGATTGTGCTGTTCCAGCTGTTGCTAATAAGTTATAGCCGATTTCGTGGAAACGTTTTGCAATTTCCATCGCCTCTTCTTTATCTTTATCCGCTACAGTAATGATTACTGAGCCGTGCGTTGGGATGTTAATTCCAGAAGCAACTAATCCTTTATATAATGCTTTTTCAAGCGTTAAGTCTTTACCCATTACTTCCCCTGTTGATTTCATTTCAGGTCCTAATGTTGTATCAACTGAGCGTAGTTTCGCGAATGAGAATACCGGAGCTTTTACATATACTTCTTTCTCTTCTGGGTGATAGCCAGTTCCGTATCCTTGCTCTACTAGGTCTTGCCCTAAAATAACTTTCGTTGCAACATTCGCCATCGGTACGCCTGTAATTTTACTTAAGAACGGTACTGTACGGCTTGCACGTGGATTTACTTCAATTACGTACACTTGATCTTTGAATACTACAAACTGGATATTTAGTAATCCAACAATGTTTAATCCTTTTCCAAGTGCAATTGTATGTTCAATGATTTGTTCTTTTAGTTTTTCAGATAAACTTTGTGGTGGATATACTCCAATTGAGTCACCAGAGTGAACTCCAGCGCGTTCAATATGTTCCATAATACCTGGAATGAATACATTCTCACCATCGGAAATTGCATCTACTTCAATTTCTTTACCAACCATGTAACGGTCGATTAATACTGGGTGATCTGCATGAACTTTAACTGCATTTTTCATGTAGTGCAGTAGTTCTTCTTGACGATATACGATTTCCATCGCACGTCCACCTAGTACGTAAGATGGTCTTACTAATACTGGGTAACCAATTTCTTCTGCGATTGCTACCGCTTGTTCTACAGTCGTTGCTGTTTTACCAACTGGTTGCGGGATGCCAAGTTTTGTTAAAGCAGCTTCAAATTTATCACGATCTTCTGCACGGTCTAAGTCTTCAAGTGATGTTCCTAAAATTTTCACACCGTGTTCTTCTAGTTTCGCTGCTAAGTTAATTGCCGTTTGTCCACCGAACTGAACGATAACACCTTCTGGTTTTTCTAAATCGATAATATGCATTACATCTTCAATCGTTAATGGTTCAAAGTATAATTTGTCAGAAATACTGAAGTCTGTTGAAACTGTTTCTGGGTTGTTGTTAATGATAATTGCTTCATATCCAGCTTCTTTAATTGCCCATACTGAGTGAACTGTTGCGTAATCAAACTCAACACCTTGACCAATACGGATCGGACCAGATCCTAGAACTACTACACTCTTACGATCTGTTACAATCGATTCATTTTCGTCCGCATATGTGCTGTAGTAATATGGCGTTGCAGATTCAAACTCTGCCGCACAAGTATCTACCATTTTGAATACTGGCATCATATTATTTTCTTTACGCATATCGTAAATTTCGCGCTCCGTTTTGTTCCAAGCTGCTGCAATGTAGTGATCGCTGAAGCCCATTTCTTTTGCAGTTTGTAGTACTTCCATATTTCCTACATTCGCTTTTACTTCACGTTCCATATTTACGATGTTTTCAACTTTTTGTAAGAAGAAGAAGTCCATTTCACACCATTCATTGATTTCTTCTTTCGTTACACCTTGGCGAATTGCTTCTGCTACAATAAACAGTCGTTCATCATCCGCTTTAATGATACGTTTTTTCATCGTTTCTTTATCAAGTTCTTTTAAGTGGTCTAATTCTAAGTGATAAATGCCAAGCTCTAAAGAACGAACTGCTTTTAGTAATGATTCTTCTAAGTTACGTCCGATTGACATAACTTCACCAGTTGCTTTCATTTGTGTTCCAAGCGTTCTGTTCGCTGATTCAAACTTATCAAACGGCCAACGTGGAATTTTTGAAACAACATAGTCTAACGCTGGCTCGAAGCAAGCGTAAGTTTTTTGTGTTACTGGGTTTACGATTTCATCTAACGTTAAGCCGACTGCAATTTTTGCTGCTAATTTCGCAATTGGATATCCAGTTGCTTTAGATGCTAGTGCAGATGAACGACTTACACGTGGATTTACTTCGATTACATAGTATTGGAAGCTATATGGATCTAGTGCAAGCTGAACGTTACATCCACCTTCAATTCCTAGTGCACGAATAATTCGTAATGACGTGTTACGTAACATTTGGTATTCACGGTCGCTTAGCGTTTGGCTCGGTGCTACAACGATTGAATCACCTGTATGAACACCAACTGGATCGATATTTTCCATGTTACACACTACAATCGCGTTATCATTTGAATCACGCATTACTTCGTATTCAATTTCTTTACAGCCAGCAATACTTTTCTCTAATAAACATTGTGTTACTGGGCTATGTTTTAAACCACTTGTTACGATTTCAATTAGCTCTTCTTCGTTATGACAAATTCCGCCGCCCGTTCCTCCTAATGTGAATGCTGGTCGAACGATTACTGGGTAACCAATTTCGTTTACAAATCCATATGCTTCATCAAGGTTATGAATAATTTCACTTGGTGGTGTTGGTTCATTTAAATCTTGCATTAATGTACGGAATAAATCACGATCTTCCGCTTGCTCGATTGCTGATAATTTTGTTCCTAAAATTTCAACTCCGCACTCGTCAAGTACGCCTGATTTTGCAAGTTCAACAGCCATGTTTAAACCTGTTTGACCACCTAATGTTGGTAGGATTGCATCAGGACGTTCTTTACGAATAATACGGCTTACGAATTCTAATGTTAATGGCTCGATGTATACTTTATCTGCTGTTGCAGTATCCGTCATAATTGTTGCTGGGTTAGAGTTAACAAGGATTACTTTGTAACCTTCCTCTTTAAGAGATTGACAAGCTTGTGTACCAGAGTAGTCAAACTCCGCTGCTTGCCCAATTACAATTGGTCCTGATCCGATTACTAAAATTGTGTTAATGTCTAGGCGTTTTGGCATAACTCTTCCCCTTCTTTCTTGAAGTTTTCAATCATTGTTAAGAAATCTTCGAATAAATCATTTGCATCTTCTGGTCCCGCTGAAGCTTCTGGATGGTATTGTACTGTAAATGCCGGGAACTTCTTATGACGAAGACCTTCTACCGTTCCATCGTTTAAAGCAACATGTGTAATTTCAAGATCTGTATTTTCAACTGATTCTTCTTCTACTGCGTATCCGTGGTTTTGAGATGTAATTGCTACTTTTCCAGTTGCAAGATTTTTTACTGGATGGTTTAAACCACGGTGACCAAATTTCAACTTACTTGTATTTGCACCTGATGCTAGAGCGAACAATTGATGTCCTAGGCAAATTCCGAATAAAGGAACTTTACCGATAATGTCTTTTAACATTTCAATTGCTTCTGGTACATCTTTCGGATCTCCAGGTCCATTACTTAACATAATTCCATCTGGGCTAAGGCGTAAAATTTCTTCCGCTGTTGTGTTGTAAGGAACTACAATTACATCACAGTCACGCTTATTTAATTCTCGTAAAATACCATGTTTCATACCGAAGTCTACTAGTACAACTCGGTGACCACGACCTGGGCTTGGGTATGGATCTTTCGTTGATACGCGTTTTACATGATCTGTAAATACTGTCGCTTTTAATTGGCTTACAATGTACTCTACATCTGCATCCATGTTACAAAGGCGTCCACGTAATGTACCGTATTGACGAATTTTTCTCGTTAATTTTCTCGTATCAATCCCTGCTAATCCTGGGATATTTCTTTCTTTCAAGTAATCATTTAACGAAATTTCATTACGGAAGTTTGATGGGTGATCACAAATTTCGTTTACGATTAAACCATTTACAGATGGGTGAATGGATTCAAAATCGTCACGGTTAATGCCGTAGTTTCCGATTAATGGGTACGTGAATGTTACGATTTGACCGCAATATGATGGATCAGATAATGTTTCTTGATATCCAGTCATTCCTGTTGTAAATACAACCTCACCTGACTTTTCGATTTCGCCTCCGAAACCTGTTCCAATTAATACTGTTCCATCTTCTAAGATAAGTTGTCTTTTCATACTAATGCACTCTCCTTTTGCCATGCGATCTTACCACCAACGATTGTCATTACCGGCCATCCTTGGCATTTCCAACCTGCGAATGGTGTATTTTTTCCTTTTGATAAGAATGTTGTTGGGTCAATCTCTTCTTCTTGTTCTAAATCAATGATTGTAATATCAGCTGCTCTACCTTCTTTTAGGCGACCTGCTTCTAAGCCGAATGTATCAGCTGGCTTTTCTGTTAAGAATTGAATTAACTGTTCTAGCGTAATAACTCCCTTTTTCACAAGGTTTGTGTATAGAAGCGGGAATGCTGTTTCAAAACCAGTAATTCCAAACGGTGCTCTTTCAATTCCTTGTGCTTTCTCTTCCGCTGTATGCGGTGCATGGTCAGTTGCGATCATATCGATCGTTCCATCTAATAAACCTTCAATTAATGCTGCATGGTCTTCTTTTCCACGAAGCGGTGGGTTCATTTTAAAGTTAGGATCAGCTGATGGGATATCATCTTCACATAACACTAGGTGATGCGGTGTTACTTCTGCTGTTACTTTAATTCCAGCGCGTTTCGCATCACGGATTACACGTACAGAACCTTTCGTACTTACATGACATACGTGATAGTGGCAATCTGCTGCTTCAGCAAGCAGTATATCCCTTGCAATATGTACAGATTCACATACTGATGGGATACCGTTTAATCCGTGTTTCTCAGAAAACTTCCCTTCATGTACACAACCTTTATTAATAAGCGTATTCTCTTCACAGTGCGCAACTACTGCCATATCTAATTTTGCTGCACGTTTCATAGCCGCTAACATCATGCTCGCATCTTGTACGCCTACGCCGTCATCTGTGAAAGCAAATGCTCCAAGTTCTTTTAATGTTTCGAAATCTGTCATTTCAGAACCAGCTTGACGTACTGTAATTGCTCCGTATGGTAGTACGTTAACATGAGCTTTTTCTTCAATACGTTTTTGCAAGTCTTCCATATGTTCTCTGCAATCTGGTACCGGGCGTGTATTTGGCATTGCGCAAATTGTAGTGAATCCACCTTTTGCCGCTGCTAGTGTACCTGTTTCAATTGTTTCTTTATGTTCACCACCTGGTTCACGAAGATGTACGTGTACATCTACTAATCCAGGTGCGATTAACTTTCCGTTCACATCGATTACTTCAGCATTATCTGCCGTAATATTTTCTGCTACCTTAGCGATTTTACCGTCTTGTACGAGAAGATCCGTTGCTACGATTTTTCCTTCTTCATTCATATAACGACCATTTTTAAACAAATAATTCATGTTTCATTCCTCCTAATACATTTGGTAAGGCGCGTTTTAGTACAGCCATTCTTACGTAAACTCCATTTTCCATTTGTTTAAATATACGTGAACGCTCACACTCAACAAGTTCACTTGCAATTTCAACATCACGGTTTACAGGAGCTGGATGCATAATAATGCTTCCTTCTTTCATACGCTTTTCTCTTTCTACTGTTAATCCGTGTTTCTCATGATATTCTTTCATAATGTCTGTTTCATAATGATCATGACGCTCATGTTGTACACGGAGTAACATCATTACATCAACTTCTGGAACAAGTTCATCTAATGGTTTGTATGTTCCAAATGTGTTGTCTTCATCTTTCCACTCTTCTGGACTTGCAAAGTAAATTGTTGCACCAAGCTTCGTTAATGCTTCTGCATTAGAACGTGCTACTCGGCTATGACGAACATCTCCTACTATTGCAATCTTCAAACCTTCAAATCTTCCAAACTCTTGTTTAATTGTAAGAAGGTCCAGTAGGCACTGTGTTGGGTGGTTTCCGCATCCATCTCCAGCATTTAAGATTGGAATATTCACCTGATCTTTTAGTTCATCGAAGTAGCGATCTTGCTCGTGGCGGATGACCACTGCTTTTGTTCCGATTGATTCTAGTGTTCTTATCGTATCGTATAGAGTTTCTCCTTTTTGTACGCTAGATGCATCAGCTGAAAAGTTTAAAACATCAAGTCCTAATCTCTTCTCAGCAACTTCAAAGCTAAATCTCGTTCTCGTACTATTCTCAAAGAACAAGTTCGCAACAAAAGTTTGCTCTGTCGTTTTGCTCTCTTTTCCATTCGCAAAATCTTCTGCATATTTTAGGATTTCTGAAATTTCTACTTCCGATAATTCACTCATCGTTAACAAATGGCTCATCGTCATCCCTCATCTTTCTGATTTTTATGTTACCACTTTTGAATTTTTATAACAACCTTTGCATAAAAATACCCTAATCGTGTGAGACTAGGGTGCAAGAAAGAAGCCACCCTTTCCGGTCTCACAGGACTGAATTAAAAGGTTATTATTATGAAGCAATCTGCTTAGATTGTTTTATTTGTTTCGTTTCCGGTAGTAGTAGATTTAACAGTACACCTACAATTGCTGCTAGTGCCATTCCTTCTACTTGGAATGATTCTCCTACGTGAAGTACCGCTCCACCAATACCGATTACTAATATTACTGATGCAATCATTAAGTTTCGTTTGTCACTTAAATCTGTTTTATCATCTACCATCATGCGTAATCCGCTTGATGCGATTACACCGAATAGTAAGATTGATACACCACCCATAACTGGTGTTGGGATCGAATGAATCAGTGCAGAAATCTTACCGATAAATCCGAACATGATTGCGAATACTGCTGAACCGATGAATAAGTATACACTGTATGCTCTCGTAATTGCTAGCACACCGATGTTTTCACCATACGTTGTATTCGGTGGCCCACCGATTAGTGACGCGATTAATGTTGCTACTCCGTCACCGAAGATTGAACGGTGTAAACCTGGTTTTTCAATTAAATCTCTTTTAATAACATTTCCAAGAACAATTTGATGTCCGATATGTTCTGATATTGTTACTAGTGCAACTGGTACCATCAAGAGTACAATCTTCCATGAAAACTCTGGTGTGTATGTTACAAATGGTACTGTGAAATCTGGTACAACAAACCATTTTGCCTCAGCTACCGGCTTTAAGTCTACTAGCCCTTGGAAGTAAGCGAAGATATATCCGCCGATAATGCCAAGTAACACTGGTATGATACTGAAAAATCCTCTTCCAAATATCGAGCATATAATTGTAATTGCTAATGTTACTAACGCTACTGAAAAGTGTGTAAAGCTATATTTGCCATCCGCACCGTTCACCGCCATGTTAACTGCTGTATGTGCTAAAGCTAGACCGATTACCATTACTACTGGACCAACTACGATTGGTGGTAGTAATTTCATAATCCACTCTGATCCTGATTTCTTAATTCCGAGTGAGATTAAGATGTACACAAGTCCTGCTAGCAAACCACCAAGCATTGCCGCTCCCGGTCCACCTGCCGTTTTCGCTGTTATAATCGGTGCGATAAAGGCGAATGATGATCCTAGATAAGCAGGTACTTGACCTTTCGTTATAAGAAGGAACGCTAACGTTCCTAATCCACTTGATATTAATGCTACTGATGGATTCAATCCTGTTAAAAACGGAACAAGCACTGTTGATCCAAACATCGCGAACAAATGTTGTATACTTAAAAATAACCATTTTCCCGGTTTCGGTACTTCATTAACGTCTAACACTGGCTTTTGTTCCATTGTTACATCCTCCTTCAGTTTAAATCTTTGCAATAAAAAAACTCTTTGTGCCTGTGCACAAAGAGTCCTACACTTTCGTATGCCAAATTTGACATATGAAAGCCAAGACCCTTTGGCAGCCTCACAGGACTACATTTAAAAGGGCTTTACTTATCGTATATGCTTACTCGATCTTGTTGATCTGTCTCTTGCAAATCAACTTCGATACGCTCTTCACTTGATGTTGGAATATTCTTCCCTACATAATCAGCGCGAATTGGTAATTCGCGATGACCTCTATCAACAAGAACCGCCAATTGGATTTGAGATGGTCTACCTAAATCCATAAGAGCATCCATTGCTGCTCGAACTGTTCTTCCTGTATATAATACGTCATCCACAAGGATAACTTTTTTCTTCGTAATATCTACAGGGATATCAGAACCTTTTACAAGTGGTTCTTTATTTTTCGATTGTAGTGTTAAATCATCACGATATAACGTAATGTCTAACTCTCCAACTTCCATTTCTTTTCCTTCAATTTGACCAATTCGTTCTGCCAAACGTTGTGCAATAAAAATTCCACGAGTTTTAATTCCGACAAGAACACAATTATCGACACCTTTATTGCGTTCCACGATTTCATGACTAATTCGTGTTAAAGCGCGGCGAATCATTTGGTCATCTAAAACGACAGCTTTCTCTTGCATGCTCTACACCTCCAAGCTTTTTTCTTGCGTGAGAGTAATGGTATAAAAAAAGTCCTCTCAGCGTGTGCGAGAGGACTTTTGAAAAAAGGGTACAACATACCCTAAGTATTTCAAACCGTTACCTTCTCAACCTCACGGGGCTGTGTTAAAGGATCATTATTTAACTGTTGTCAGTATCTCAGTTTTCTTATGATTTGTCAATACTATTTTCGTAAAATATTTAATGCGTCTTCAAACACTTCTGGAATCGGTGCCTCAAACTGAATATATTCACCCGTACGAGGATGATCAAAGCCTAAAATACCTGCATGAAGTGCTTGTCCATTCATATCTAACGTTTTCTTCGGACCATACTTCGGATCTCCTGCAAGTGGATAGCCAATATATTTCATATGAACACGAATTTGGTGCGTACGTCCCGTTTCTAAGCGACATTCTACAAGTGTAAAGTCTTTAAAGCGTTCTAACACTTGGAAGTGCGTAACAGCGTTCTTACCATTTTCATCAACTGTCATACTTTGACGCTCTTTCTTATCACGAGCAATCGGAGCATCAATCGTTCCCTTATCATGCGGAATCACACCGTGTACAATCGCTTTGTAACGTCTCGTTACTGTTTTTGCTACAAGCTGATTCACAAGCGATTCATGTGCCATATCATTTTTAGCAACCATTAATAGTCCAGATGTATCTTTATCAATACGATGCACGATACCTGGACGCATTACACCGTTAATGCCTGATAAGTCTGTACAATGATGCATAAGGCCATTTACAAGTGTACCACTTGTATGCCCTGGTGCTGGATGTACAACCATACCACGTGGCTTATTTACAACAAGCACATCTGCATCTTCATAATAAATTTCTAAATTTAAATCCTCTGGTTGAATATCTAACTCTTCTGGTTCAGGAATTGTTACTGTAATTTCATCTTCTTCTTTTACTTTATAATTCCCTTTTACCGCTTTCCCGTTTACTGTCACAACTTCATCTTTAATCCATTGCTGCACTTGCGTACGTGACCATTCGTTATTTATCCCTGTAACGAATTTATCAATTCGCTCGTTTTTTTGCTCTGCTGCAACTGTTACTTGTACTACTTCACTCATTCAATTACTCCTTCGCTTTCTTGCCTTCTAATAATGTTTGAATAATAATTAATACAACACCAATACATAATGCTGAATCAGCTATATTGAATACTGGATAGTTGTACGAGAAAATATACACGTGAATGAAATCCACTACTTCTTGTCTAAATACACGATCAATAAAGTTACCAATTGCCCCGCCCAAAATTAGGCCTAACGAAATACCTAGAAGCTTGTCTGTTTTCGCATACTTTTTCATATAAAATACAATAAACACTACAAAAACAACTGTAATAATGTAGAAGAACCACATTTTATTTTCTAAAATACCCCAAGCAGCGCCTCTATTTCGATGTGATGTTATGTATAATACATTGTCGATAATCGGAATACTCGTACCCAATTCCATGTTCTTTACAATTAACCACTTCGATATTTGATCGATAGCAATGACGAATAACGCTATTACATAATATATCATTTTCATTTCCCCCACAAAGACAGTGTACCTCAAAATTTTAGCATAGCTGCTACCTTTTCACAATGAACCTTTATAGAAGAATAAAATAAATTAAAAAAAGGTAATATAATATCGTTGTGCGTATTCATACATTTACCTTTTCATAAAAGAATTCATGAATCGTACGGGCAGTCGGCATTGTCTTCATTTGCTTTGTCGAAATTAATCTCCCCGTATCTTCACAAATACCATACATGTCTATTTCCATTTTAAATAATGCGCGTTCTACATCCTTTAAATCCTCTTTTATATCATGTAATAGCAATTTTTTCTTTATCTCTTCCTTAATTTCATATCCAAGCTCTTGGCTGAACTCGACATCATATTTGTGCATTACTTCTTTAGCTAGTCTCTCTTGCAACTCTTTTCTCATCAATTGCAATTCTTCTTTTATTTCCATGTAAATTTCATTCACGTGTACATTCCTCCTAGCTGTAATGTACAGTTAGTGTGTCCGAAATTTATTTGCTTACCTCACACACATTTTTCCTTCACAGGAAAGAGTCTGAAAGTGATTTTGATATGCCATCAACAAAAAAACTGACTGCATCAATAGCAGTCAGCTTTTTTTATTATTTTACATAGTTTTCTTTAACAACTGTTGCACAACGCTCACATAATGTTTCATGTTCAGCATCTTTACCAATTGTTTCTGAAACTACCCAACAACGTTCACATGTTTCACCAGTTGCTTGAGCAACAACAACCGCTGTATGTTCATACTTCGGTGCATCTGCTGGCGCTTCATCCATCATACCACCAAGTTTATACTCAGAAACGATGAATAATTGCTTTAAGTCTTCGCTAATAGACTCTAACATAGCTTTCATTTCTGCAGTTGGATATAGCGTAATGCTTGCATTTAATGACTTACCGATTACTTTTTCATTACGAGCTACTTCTAGTGCTTTTAACACGTCATCACGTAATGTCATAAATGCATCCCATTTTGTTTTTAACGCTTCCGCGTCATCTAATTGTACAGCTTCTGGCATATCAGTTAATTGTACACTTTCTTCTGTTACGCCTGGAATGTATGGCCATACTTCATCAGCTGTATGCGGTAAGATTGGTGTTACAAGTTTCGTTAACGCAACAAGAACATCATATAATACAGTTTGAATCGCACGACGATCTTCGTGGTTTGCACCTTCAATATATAAAATGTCTTTTGCAAAGTCTAAATAGAATGAACTTAAATCAATTGTACAGAAGTTATGAATTGCATGATACACAGCAGCGAAGTCGTATGTCTCATATGCTTCTTTAACTTTTGTAATTAAGTCATTTAATTTCACTAACATGTAACGATCTACTTCACGAAGTTCAGCTACAGCTACTGCATTTTCACTTGGCTTAAAGTCGTCTAAGTTTCCTAATAAGAAACGGAATGTGTTACGGATTTTACGATACACTTCTGCTACTTGTTTTAAAATATCATCTGAAATACGTACGTCAGATTGATAGTCAACAGAAGATACCCATAAGCGTAAAATGTCTCCGCCTAATTGATCCATAATTTTCTTCGGTACGACGATGTTTCCAATCGACTTACTCATCTTACGTCCTTCACCATCTAGTACGAAACCGTGACTTAGTACGCCTTTATATGGAGCTTTACCTGTTACAGCAACTGCTGTTGATAATGAAGAGTTAAACCAACCACGATACTGGTCAGATCCTTCTAAATATAAATCAGCTGGACGCTGTAAATCTTCGCGCTCTTCTAATACCGCTTGGTGAGAAGAACCTGAATCGAACCATACATCCATGATGTCTGTTTCTTTACGGAATTCCCCATTTGGGCTACCTGGATGTGTAAATCCTTCTGGTAATAGATCTTTCGCTTCACGCTCGAACCATACGTTAGAACCGTGTTCACGGAATAAATCTGCTACATGGTTAATTGTTTCATCCGTAATAATTGGATCACCATTCTCAGCATAGAATACTGGAATTGGCACACCCCATGCACGCTGACGAGAAATACACCAGTCACCACGGTCACGAACCATATTATGAAGACGAGTTTCTCCCCATGCTGGTACCCATTTTGTTTCTGCTACAGCTTCTATTAATTCTTTACGGAATGCTTCAATAGATGCAAACCACTGTGCTGTCGCACGGAAAATAATTGGTTTTTTCGTTCTCCAATCATGTGGGTATGAATGTGTAATGAATGTTAGTTTCAGTAACGCGCCTACTTCTTCTAATTTTTCTGTAATTGGTTTGTTAGCTTTATCATAGAATAAGCCTTCAAATCCAGGTGCCTCATTTGTTAATACACCTTTATCATCGACTGGGCAAAGTACTTCTAATCCATACTTTTTACCAACAACGAAGTCATCTTCCCCGTGTCCTGGTGCTGTATGAACACAACCTGTACCTGCATCTGTTGTTACGTGGTCTCCTAGCATAACTAATGAATCACGATCGTAGAATGGATGTTTTGCAACTGTGTACTCAAGTTCGCTACCTTTTACTGTTTTCACAACTTCAGCATTTTCCCACTCTAACGTTTTTGCAACTGTCTCAAACAGCTCAGAAGCAATGATATATTTCTCATCGTTTACTTTTACAATGCTATATTCAAGCTCTGGGTGAACAGAAATACCTAAGTTTGCAGGTAATGTCCAAGGTGTCGTTGTCCAAATGATGTACTTTTCATCACCTTCTAATACGTTCTTTCCATCTTTTACAGGGAATGCTACGTAAATAGATGCTGATTTTTTATCTTGATATTCAATTTCAGCTTCCGCTAAAGCAGATTCACTCGTTGGAGACCAGTAAACTGGTTTTTGACCTTTATAGATATAACCTTTTTTCGCCATGTCACCAAACACTTTAATTTGTTGTGCTTCATAAGCTGGCTCTAAAGTAATATATGGATTATCCCAATCTGCACGTACACCTAGACGCTTAAATTGTTCACGTTGACGTTCTACTTGTTCATAGGCATACTCTGCACATAACTTACGGAACTCAGCAACTGTCATTTCTTTACGTTTTACACCTTTATTTGTTAAAGCTTGTTCAATTGGTAAACCGTGCGTATCCCATCCTGGAACATATGGCGCACTAAAACCAGTCATTGATTTATAACGAACAATAAAGTCTTTTAATACTTTATTTAATGCATGTCCCATATGAATGTCACCATTCGCATATGGAGGTCCATCATGCAATACAAATAAAGGACGTCCTTTTGTATGTTCTTGTACTTTTTCGTAAATATTCATTTCAGCCCATTTTTCTTGCATTGCAGGCTCACGTTTTGGTAAATTCCCACGCATTGGGAACTCTGTTTTTGGCATCAGTAATGTATTTTTGTACTCCATGCTCAATTCCTCCTTACATGTATAAAAGAAACACTTAAAAAACGGAATAAAAAAGAGACCTTCTCATCCCCAAAAGGGACGAGAAAGTCTCCCGCGGTACCACCCTAGTAGATCATATACATGTGTATAGAATCCTCTTTATATTCTTAACGCGAATACACGCCTACGCTTACTCTATTTGTTCAGCGCGGAACTCCAGGGTGATATTCCCACTATCTCCTTATCCTGAGCTTACACCATCCTCAGTTCGCTATATAAGGTTTGAAAAGGTACTTATCCCTATCTTCGTTTTTCTTAATAAATATGTTGTTTAAAATTATATGTAATAATGAGAAAAACGTCAAGCTTACACTGTTTCTTCTTTTTTCAACAGTTCATCTACTTCGTCTTCTAATTCAATTAGTTTATCCCAATCATCGTTGTTTAACATCTCAAGCTGTGTTTCTAATAACATACGGAAACGAGTTCGGAATACTTTCGCTTGTTTCTTTAGCTCTTCAATATCAAAAGCAACTTTTCTTGATTTTACTAATGCTTCGTTAATAATACGATCAGCATTCTTTTCAGCTTCACGCACAATTAATTTCGCTTCTTTTTGCGCATTACGTTTTACTTCTTCCGCTGCTTCTTGTGCAACGACGATAGATTTGTTTAACGTATCTTCAATATTAGAGAAATGATCTAACTTCCCTTCTAACTGCGCAACTTTTTCTTCTAAAGCTTTTTTTTCACGAATGACCAATTCATAATCTTTGATAATTTGATCAAGAAACTCATTTACTTGATCTTCATCATAGCCACGGAATCCGCGACCAAATTCTTTGTTATGAATATCTAATGGTGTTAACGGCACAACGCCACCTCCAAGTAGTTATCTAAATTTCCTCTTTCAATTATATCTTTTCTTCGACAAAATAGGAGGATTTCCTTCTAAAAAACCAATCATTTTAGTATACCATACAAAATTCTCCATTTGTCGCGTTTTGTTCTACCTTCTACAGAAAATAATTTACTTCGGCCATATCCTCTAACAGAAAAAATATCTCCTGGATAGCATTCATAAGAAGTTTGCTCCACTGTTTTCCAATTGACTTTTACTAAACCATTTTTTATGAAAGGTTGTACTTTCTGTCTAGATAAATGTAACATTTCAGCTAACATAACATCTAAACGAAGTGAAGAAACCGTTCCAGATTTCTCTCCCCACGTTTCATCTATCTGTAGAATTTGTTCTCCTTGCACTGACGCTAAAGAGACTTTTACTTTCCCTATTGATTGTAAGTTCATCTCAATATACGATACAATTTCTTTCGCAACTACAATTTGGGCACGATTTTCTTGCAGCAAAATATCACCACATTTTTCTCTTTTTAAACCAAGAGACATAAATGTACCTAATATTTGCCTATGTTCTAGCGTATAAAACTTGGAAGGATAGTCAATTTCTAATACTTCTACTTGAAATTCTTCTTCATTTAATTCTAGATAGTCTGGATAAATAAGTGCTCTTTTACGCTCTGCATTAGGCGTTGCACCACCAAATTGCACAGCAACATCACCTTGTCCTATTACCATAGAAACAATTTGTTGTTGCCTAGGATCAAGAAAATCCGTTAACTTCACTTGATGGTATTCCGCCGCTCGCTTCCACTCTAGCACTTTATCCACAAAGACCTCCTCATCAGGCCTAAAATGTTCGTAGATGCTCATGTATTTACCTTCTTACTATAAGAAATAGCTTAATAAACTGAACAAACCAGTTTTAGCAAGTTTCAACGCAAAGATCGCAACGATTGGAGAAATATCAATCATTCCAAGCGGCGGAATAAAGCGGCGGAATGGTTCTAAATACGGTTCACAAATACGTGCCAGGAACTCTCCAAAAGATGATTCCTTTGCACCAGGAAACCATGATAGGAGAATGTAAATAATAAGTGCCCACGAGTAAATCTCGATAGCATAACTTAACACTATAAAAACTGTTGTCATGGCGTATTACCACCTCTTTATATTTGTTTCTTCTTCTTCACCGAATAACTCTGAAATCGCACCAACAATATCTACATTTTCAGGTGTACACATAAATGTTTTCGGCCCTATTTTTTGAATGTCCCCGCCTATAGCGTATACAGTACCACTTAAAAAGTCAACGATACGTACCGCTTGATCAGTAGACATTCTCTGCAAATTAATTACAACAGCTCGTCTACCTTTTAAGTGGTCCGCAATCCCTTGTGCTTCCGAATATGTGCGTGGTTCTAATAAAACAACTTTTGAAGATTGTTTTGCTGTTTCAATACTCACAACATTTTGCTTCGGTTGCGCTTTCGGAAACGTAACGTCTTGTTGTTCTGGTGGATCTTGCTGCTTTTTCATGTCTGTTTGCTCCTTTTCATAACCATATTGAGCTGCTTCTTTTTCTTCCGGTGTATCAAAAAAGAAGTATTTTACTTTTGACCAACTCATAATAAGATTCTCCTTCCTTTTACGCTTTTCCTACTAAAATCGTTCCCAAACGAATATATGTAGCCCCTTCTTCAATTGCAATTGTGTAATCGTTGGACATTCCCATTGATAATTCTTTACATGGCGCATGTAATAACTCTAGCTCCTGCACCTCTGTTTGCAGCATACGTAATTCCTTAAAACAGCGTCTGATTTCTTCCTCTTCTTCTGTAAATGGAGCCATCGTCATTAGTCCAACCACTTCAATTTTATCGAATTCTTGCAAACTTTGAATAAAAGAAACAACCTCTTCTATTGCCAATCCTTGCTTCGATTCTTCAGATGAGGTTTTCACTTGAATAAAGCATTTCACTTTCTTATCAGCACGTTTCTGAATTTCTTTCGCCAGCGAAAGACGATCTAACGAATGTAAATAATCAATTTCATTAATGATTTCTTTTACTTTTCTCGTTTGTAATGAGCCAATAAAGTGCCAATTAACTTTTGAACCGAAATGCTCGTATTTCTGTAAGAAACCTTCATTTCTATTTTCACCTAAATCGATAATTCCAGCTTCAATTACTTCGTTTGTTTTTTCAATCCCTACAGTTTTTGTAACTGCAACAAGTTTAATATCTTGCAACGAACGTCCAGCTCGAGCGCAAGATTCTTTAATAGCTTCATTTACAATTACTAAATTTTCTTGTACTGTCACTTGCTTCCTTCCTCCTTAAAACCTATGAAACTCAACATTCTTCCTGTCTTACCTTGATCACGACGATGAGAGAAAAATAGTTGCTCTTCACAGCTTGTACAAAGAGATGACATTACAATATGCTCTTCTTTTATGCCTGCTTGTACACATAATATACGATTAATTTCTTTTAAATTAATTGCGTACTGCCCGTCAGAAATTTTTTGATGAGGAACAGCACCGCTAACTACTTCCTGTGCTGCTGTTAATACACGATCATCCACAACATAACAACAAGATCCGATCGACGGCCCAATTGCAACATGAATTTCATCACTTGAAATACCTTCTGCATTCCACTTTTGAATCATTTCCTTTGCAATCTCTTGTACAGTGCCTTTCCATCCAGCATGCGCAAGTCCTATCATACCATGTGATGGTGCATAAAAATAGAGCGGAACACAATCCGCGTAACAAGACGTTAACAGAACATCTTCATTACTCGTATAAATGCCATCTGTTTTTGAAATGCCGTCCTCATATGAATAGACACCACTTCCCTTTTCCTGTTGCCCTACTTTTTCAACATGATGAGCATGAACTTGTTCAGAGCAAATCCAGTTTTCTAATGGTTTTTGTAACTTATTTGCTAAAATGCGTCTGTTTTCATGAACGTTCTCCACGATATCATTCACATGTAATCCTAAATTCATCGCATGAAAGGAGCCCGTACTTATCCCACCATCTTTTGTCGTAAATCCAGCAGTAATGTTTCCAAGTTCTTTCCACGCTTGTAAATACAGTATACCGTCCACATATTTAAATGGTTCTCTCATAATAAAGCGGCTCCTTTTAATTAAAATAACAGAAAAAAGCATGGTACTTCCTGTCTATTTTACCATACTTTTATTTTTTCATAATCCTAACAGAAAAAAAAGAGGAATTTGTAATATTCTTTATGAAATTGTCGGTGTTTGTATTGATTCTGTTACAGAATTAACAGGATTTACTCTTACAAGTATGACATCTTCCCCAATTTTCACAATTTCCTTCCAAGGAATTACAATCTCAACATCTTTTCCAAAAATACCTAGCATACGTGTCTGTTTGGAAATAATAACAGAACAAATTTTCCCTGTGTTCATATCAATTTCAATATCTCCAATATTCCCAATCCTTTTTCCATCTGAAATATTTATAACATCCTTCATCTGTAACTCTGAAATTCGTATCACCATTTTTATCCTCTCCCTTATATGACAAATTGGAAACTGTTTCTCATATTTACAGGAAGCCACCTATACGAAACACCATGCTAGTTTCATTATATGAACACTAATCCCCTACTATGAGCACAAACCATATTACATATAAAAAGGTCTCACCATAATTGGTGAGACCTTATCCTTGAATCGTTTTATTCATTTGTTTAATGGCTGACTTCTCTAAACGTGATACTTGCGCTTGGGAAATCCCAATTTCTTCTGCAACTTCCATCTGTGTCTTTCCTTGGAAGAAACGTTTTCTAATAATCATTTTCTCTCTATCATTTAAACGCTTCATTCCTTCTTTCAATGCTAATTCTTCAACCCACTGCTCGTCCTTTTGTTTTTCATCACTTAACTGATCCATAACAAAGATAGGATCTCCCCCATCATTATAAATCGGTTCAAATAATGAAACTGGATCTTGAATCGCATCTAAAGCAAATACTATCTCTTCATGAGTTACTTCTAGCACTTTTGCAATATCCATTGCTGTTGGTTCTTTTGAATTTTCTGCAATCAATTTTTCTCTTACTTGCAAAGCTTTATACGCAATATCTCGCAATGAGCGCGATACGCGAATCGGATTATTATCACGCAAATATCTGCGTATTTCCCCAATAATCATCGGCACAGCATACGTTGAAAATTTTACATTTTGGCCTAAATCAAAATTATCAATTGATTTCATAAGTCCGATGCAACCAACTTGAAATAAATCGTCAACATATTCTCCTCTGTTATTAAATCTTTGGATGACGCTCAGTACAAGACGTAAGTTTCCATTCACTAATTTTTCTCTTGCGCTTATCTCTCCACTTTGCATTTCACGAAATAATTTACGCATCTCTTCATTTTTTAATACTGGAAGTTTAGCTGTATCAACACCGCAAATTTCTACTTTGTTTCTCGTCAAAGTGTTCCCTCCTATCGGGAGTTGCTGTACAGTGTAAAGTATTTCCTTTGAAGGGGATTTTATGCATGTGGTTTTTTCACGATTTATTATTTAAATTATCTTTCCTAATACAACTAAATAGAATAAGACCAGCCTACATAACGGCTGGTCTTATTCTTTACACCATTTTATTAAATTCTTTTCGTAATCTTTTTATAATTCTTTTTTCTAAACGCGAAATGTATGACTGTGAAATCCCAAGCATATCAGCCACATCTTTTTGCGTCTTTTCCTCTCCTCCAGCAAGCCCAAACCGAAGTTCCATAATTTGTTTTTCACGATCATTTAATTGGTGTAATGCTTTCATTAAAAGGTGACGATCTACAGTAGCTTCTAAATCTTTTGTAATAATATCATCATCTGTACCTAACACGTCAGACAATAACAGTTCATTCCCATCCCAATCAATGTTTAGTGGTTCATCAAAAGAAACTTCCGAACGATTTTTGTTATTTCGACGTAAATGCATTAAAATTTCATTTTCTATACAACGCGATGCATATGTTGCTAATTTTATTTTCTTTTCTGGATTAAATGTATTCACCGCTTTAATAAGGCCGATTGTTCCTATACTAATCAAATCTTCAATATTTATCCCTGTATTTTCAAACTTTCTTGCTATATATACAACGAGCCTTAAGTTACGTTCAATAAGTAATGACCTTGCTGCCTGATCTCCTTTTGGCAATTTATTCAAAAGAACTTCCTCTTCTTCTTTTGTTAACGGTGGTGGCAACGCTTCACTTCCACCAATATAATAAATTTCATCGGTCTTAATTCCTAATTTCAGCAATACTTTATACCAAAGGTATACTAAATAAAATTTTAATTTCATCATATTATCCCGCCTCTCATTTATTAAGCGATCACCATTTTTTGCGAAATCAACATTTTTGGATGCACAATACATTGATACTCCCCATTAGTAGACAGCTGTTGTGTATTTAATCCAATTAATACTTTGTTTACAACAATAGAACTACCTTCATGGTCAACTTGCACACTGTCAGGCTTAATTGCCCACAAAAATTGACTCTCTACTCCTACTGCACGGAAAGGAATTAAGCGTAATTTGGTCGCCCAACCAGAATCATTTTCTGGTATTTGAGGAATTTCTGTTTTGGAATAAATTTGTTCTGTTAACCAAGATGGTAAGCAATGTTCTAATGATGAAACATGCATAATCATAACAGGTGTTTTTGTTAATGGGTCATAAAGTTGGTTCCCACTGTCAATAAGACCTGCGAGTTCTAGTTCTTCTTCGGCTAATTGAATTTTTACTTTCACAATTTGATCATAGTGTATTTTCGTGACCTCTACGCTTTCAATACGCTTTTTAGAAAAATAATAAATTACTGGAAAACCAAAAATAACAAATAACCAACTAATTGGATCACCGTAAGAAATTGACTGAGATTGAACCAATCCATTTACCATTTCATTCGTTTGCAAAAAGAAATGAGTTCCAATTAATCCTCCGCCAACCATAAAGGTTACAAAGTAAAAAGTAAAAACAGTTTGTGCATAATTTCTAAATGTCGTAAACCCAAATGCTGTATACACAATAAGTAACGAGTACAGTAGTTTCATAATTGGATGTGTCATCATAGAAGCAAAAGGAGTAAAGGCAAAAATAACAATAGTTGAACCTATAAATGCCCCTAACACAAGCCTCCATCTTTTGATTTTCTTTTTTAACACGGTAGCTGTTAATAAAAGCAAAAGAAAATCAATGCAGGCGTTTAACAACCAAACAACGTCGGCGTAAACAACCAAACAATTCACCTCTTTTTTCAAGTTGAGACTAGTATAATGCATATCCAATAGGAAAGTGTGTCAATTTGCGGAGGTGTTTTTTTGTTATTTTGTGATTTCTAGACATAATCTGTCGGTAAAAAATAAAAGTACAAATTCATAGAATGATATACTCTTATTTTCACAAACAAAATATATTGAAATATACGAAATAAAAAAAGACCTGCTTAGCAGGTCTCTTTTCCATAAAAAATAAAAAGGAGCATGAAAGCTCCTTTTTTTATCGTCTACGACGGTTACGTAAAAATGCTGGAATATCGATATCATCTGAATCTGAATGACGCTCATGTACAACTGGCTCTTCACGCTTCATTTCACGTTTTACTTCACGCTGTTTTGAAGGTTGAGCTACTGGTTGTTGCTGTTGTTGCGTGTGGTTCGCATTCGGACGAATAATTGGTTTTGGTGGTTGAGTTGCAATGCTATCATCAAAACCAGTTGCAATTACAGTTACAACGATATCATCTTTTAATCCTTCGTTAATAACAGAACCGAAGATCATATTTACTTCTGGATCTGAAGCTGAAGCTACGATGTCTGCCGCTTCTTGTACTTCATATAAGCTTAAGTTAGCGCCACCCGTAATGTTCATGATAACACCTTGAGCTCCATCAATAGATGTTTCTAGTAATGGGCTAGAAATCGCTTTTTTCGCAGCTTCTGCAGCACGATTTTCCCCATTACCAGAACCAATACCCATTAAAGCAGAACCTCTATTAGACATAATTGTCTTTACGTCTGCAAAGTCTAAGTTAATTAAACCTGGCGTTGCAATTAAATCCGAAATACCTTGAACACCTTGACGTAATACGTTATCAGCTTCACGGAATGCTTCTAACATTGGCGTATTTTTATCAACAATCTCTAATAAGCGATCGTTTGGAATTACAATAAGAGTATCTACATTTTCTTTAAATGCTGCAATACCAGATGCTGCTTGCGTCGCACGCTTACGTCCTTCAAAAGTAAATGGACGTGTTACAACACCTACTGTTAAAGCACCTAATTCTTTTGCAACTTGAGCAACAACTGGAGCTGCACCAGTTCCAGTTCCACCGCCCATACCGGCAGTTACGAAGACCATATCCGCACCACGAAGTGCTTCTTGGATCTGTTCTTTACTTTCTTCTGCAGCTTTTTTCCCTACTTCAGGGTTTGCGCCTGCACCAAGTCCACGCGTTAATTTTCCACCAATTTGCATTTTTGTTTCAGCTTTTGATAGATTTAATGCTTGTGCATCAGTGTTCACAGCGATAAAGTCTACACCTTGTACACCGTGTTCAATCATACGGTTTACAGCATTGTTTCCGCCACCGCCGACACCGATAACTTTTATATTCGCTAATTGATCTTGAGTAGTATCAAACTCTAACATGTCGAAATCCCCCTAGAACCTCATTTTTCGTGTCCAATTTTAATCCCATAAATAACGGAATACACGTTTTACTTTTGACATCATGCGGTCATCATTTTGATTATTATTGTTTTGATTACGAGTTTTTTGTTTCGTGGGTTGCTGTTGTACCGGCGTTGGTGCTGGTGCTGGTACTGGTTCAAAATGCTCTTGCTTTTCCTGCACATTTTTCCCACGTAATTTAGCTTTTTGATAAGAATGTTTAATTAATCCAACTCCACTTGTATATTGGGGCTCACGCACACCAATATAATCAGGAGTTGCTACACGAACATTTTCATGTAAAATATCATATGCAAGATCAAGAACACCTGGCATAGAAGCAATTCCGCCAGTTAGTACATAACCAGAAGCCACTTGCTTTACTCCTAACTTACGCACTTCATCTTGAACAAACATTAAAATTTCCTCTACACGAGCCTCTATTATATCCGATAATTCCAACTGAGAATATTGTTCTGTTTGATCACTTCCCATAATAGGAACCGTAAACATCTCTTCTTCAGATGCTGTATCATAAAAAGCATGTCCATATTTCAACTTAATTTGATCTGCATTTTCTGTTGAAGTTTTCAACCCAATCGCAATATCTTTCGTTATATGGTCTCCACCTAATGGTAATACGCTTGTCGCTTGTAACTCTCCATCTTTAAAAATAGATAAAGTTGTAGATCCTCCCCCCATATCAACAAGGGCTACTCCTCTATTTTTTTCATCTGAAGATATTGCAACTGTTGCAGCCGCTAAAGGTTGAAGACAAATATCAACAATTTCAAGACCTGCTTTTTCTACACAACGAAGTAGGTTATGTAGTAAAGTTCTCGAGCCTGTAATAAGTGTACCTTCCATTTCTAATCTTACACCGATCATCCCGCGTGGATCGTTAATCTCGTCAAGACCGTCTACGATGAACTGTCGAGGTACCACATCAATAAACTCACGTTCTGGAGCAATTGACACAACTTGTGCTGCATCTAGAACGCGTAAGACATCTTCATTCCCGATTTCACGATCTTCATTTGAAACAGCGACTACTCCGTGACAAGGAAGTAGCTGTACCTGGTTTGCATTGACACCTACTACAACTTGCTCAATGTGGATTCCCACCATGCGCTCAGCTTGTTCAATTGCTTTTTTAATTGATCGAACAGTCTCGTCTATATCAACTATCGATCCCTTCTTTAAACCATTTGATTTTACATTTCCAACACCAATAATGTTTAAGCTGTCATTAACCATTTCACCAATGATGACTTTAACATTGGATGTACCGATGTCAAGACTAACATATATTTCATTGCTGTTCATTCTTTGGCACCTCCTTCTTTATTTATACCATACAACTCAATATATGGAACAACAATCGCAACTTTACTATTTATAAGAAAAATATTCAACGTCTTTATACGTTTCCCTTTTTTAACCCTATATTTTTCTTATTTTTATTTAGCATTCAATTAAGAATATCGCAGTAAACTATGAATAACTGCTTATCTTGAAATAATTCTATTTCGAGTGTAAAGTTTACCGCCAAGTATAAGTCTACACTAAGATGTACTCATAGAAAAGTGAAACTTGTACCAATACTAGTATGAATCTAAGAATTTTTACATATTTTTCATCAAATGAACCATTCTTCTAAATTCGTATACACATAATAGAACATTCGTTTCGTTTTTTCTGCTATAAGTAACGAAAACTACCATTCTATTCTTTTTTTTCTTCCGCACCTAATTCTTTCGTATATGCACCTACTTCTAAGTCAATTAATACCTTCTTACCTGGCTCAATTGTTTTTAAAATAAGCGGATAGGCTTCCATACGTTTTGCGAAATTTTGAATTGTAGTGCTCACTTCATAACCTTCATTCATATATAAAGTAAGATGATCTTCATTCGCATTCGTTGGTGAATAGCGAATCTCCGAAATAGATTTTAAAATAGCTGGTGTTAATTTTTCTAGTTCAGCGATTAACTCCTTCATTTTCTCTTCTTTAAAAGGTTCGAAAATCGGTGCTGCAACAGGAAGTTTTCCATTAGGTAGTACATCAAGCGTTTTTCCATTCTCTAATAACGGTTGTAATTTTCCCTCTTTATTTATATAACCAATCGTTAAATATTCTTCGATATGAATATCAATATTGTTTGGAAAACGTTTTTTTACATTTACTGCTTTAATTTCTTTTCGCTTCGTTAAGTTTTCTTCAGCTTTATGTGCTGTCACTCGGAAATAACTTGTATCATATGTCACGCCTGAATCCTTCATTACTTGTTCATCCGTCATATAGTGATTTCCAAACACACTAATCTTTTTTATATTACTAAGCGGAGACCGAAAATAAATTAAAAAGAGCACTAATAAAAATAAAATTGATATGTATAAAATCAATCGATGATTAACATTTTTTTTGTTTTTTTTCTTTTGATTTTTCAATTTTGGTACACGATCTTGTAGTTTAATCACTTTACTATTATTCATGTACGATCCCCCTATGTAACATAAAGAACGGCATGTTCCTCATGCCGTTCTTATCTTCTTATTATAACATAAATGATAATGAGCGGAACGAATAACCGTTATCTTCCAATGATTTCTACTTCTGTGTGCATATCTACATCAAATTTATCCTTAATTGTATGTTTTATTAATTCAATTAAAGACAATACATCTTGCGCTGAAGCTCCCCCAGTATTAACAATAAAATTGCCATGCATTTCAGAAATTTGAGCTCCACCAATCCTATAGCCACGAAGCCCTGCTTTTTCTACTAAATCTCCTGCAAAATGTGGGATTGGATTCCGAAATACACTTCCTGCACACGGGTGATTCCATGGTTGCGTTTCACGGCGGTAATCTTTATTATTTTGCATGCTACGTACAATTTCTTCACGTTTCCCCGCCTGTAATTGAAACACCGCCTCTAAAACAATACCAGGACGTTTCGTTTGCAATACAGATGCCCGATAAGAAAACTCCAGTTCTTTATTCGTTAACCAGTCAATTGCACCGTCTTCAAACAGAATGAGAGCCTTCGATAATACACTCGATATATCCGATTTATGTGCACCTGCATTCATATATACTGCACCACCGACACTTCCTGGAATACCGCTTGCAAACTCCAATCCAGCTAACCCTTGACGACTAAGTAAAGTTGACAATTTAATAAGAGGATATCCACTACCAACTCTTACCTTATGTTTTTCGACCTCTAAGTGATCTAATCCTTCTCCTAAACGAATAACAACACCTTCTATGCCTTGATCAGATACAAGAAGGTTTGAACCGCGACCAATTACAGTCCACTTCGTTTTGTATTGCTTTACTAACTGTAATGTTTTTTCAATACCGGCTACATGCTTTGGCACAATTAAAATATCCGCTGGGCCACCTATTTTCATAGTTGTATAACGTGCTAACGGCTCGTTAGCCAAAACACGACCAACGTCTGCTTCTATAAGCTCATTTACTAATTGTTCCATAGACAATCTCCCCCATATTAAGTCTCCTTATGACAATAATATGCAGGGCGTTCACCTAACGTTATCCCTCTATTTACGGGCAGTACAGCTCCTAAATCAAAATTAGGTGATAACAAAGAAATTAGGCGGAATGAGGATACCAGTAAACATCCGATTAGTGAAAGGTAATAATCAAAGAGAGAGAGAATCACTCCCCACTGATTAAAGCCTCACTTTATTTTTTTACAAGTTTATTCATTACTTCATACAGCTTATTTGCTGCATCTGGAATACCTAGTTGCTTAGCAGCTAGCTTCATATTTTGTAATGTTTGTGCATCTAATAAAATCTCATCAATATCACGAATAAGCGTTTCAGCTGTTAAATCTTTTTCAAGTAACATTTTTGCCGCTCCTTTATCAACAACTGAACGTGCATTCTTTTCCTGATGATTATTTGTTACATACGGACTCGGTATTAACACACTTGGTTTTCCTAACGCTGTTAATTCTGCAAGTGTTGTTGCCCCAGCCCTTGAAACAACAAGGTCTACACCAGTTAGTACCTCTGGCATATTATGAATGAACGGCTTAATAATAACATTGCTTGGGTTCCCTTTTTGCTTCACGGCTTCCATCACTTTGTCATAATGTACTTCACCTGTTACATATAGTATTTCGTAGCTTTTGTTCCCAAACTGTTCAATTGCTTCAACGAAGGCATCGTTAATCGGTCTAGCCCCACGACTTCCACCAAATATAAGTACAGACTTTTTAGGAAGAGAAAGCCCAACTGAACGTTTCCCCTTCATTCCATTTTGTTCCATTACCTCTGATGCTCGTGGATTACCTGTCATTACCACTTTTGACTCCGGAAAATGCTCTATAGCTGCTTCAAAACAAACAGCAACTTTATCAACATAACGGCTTAAAAACTTGTTCGTTACACCTGGTACACTATTTTGTTCATGTACAATAGTTGGAATACCTAATTTGGCTGCAGCGTATACAACTGGTCCACATACATATCCACCCGTTCCAATTACGATATCCGGATTAAAACGACGAATATATCGTTTACTATCCTGTACACCTTTTAGAAAACGCATTACTGTTTTCACATTATCTAATGATATTTTTCGTTTAAATCCACTTATAACAATAGATTGAAATGGTATACCTGCTTTTGGAACGATTGTACTCTCTAGTCCATTTTCCGTACCAATATATAAAAATCTTGCTTCTGGATTTAACTTTTTTATTTCTCTAATTAAAGCAAGAGCTGGATAAATATGACCACCAGTACCCCCACCACTCACTAATACACGCACTACTAACTCCTCCGCTTCTCTTTTCTTATTTCCATTATATTTATTTCTATATACATATTGCATTTTTACACACATACGAAAAACCCTGTCTTATAAACAGGGTTTAGTAGCGAGAATGGCGACTTATATTTAATAATACACCTACCGCCATTAACATTAATGTCAAACTTGATCCACCATAACTTAAAAACGGCAAGGTAATACCCGTAACAGGCATTAGTCCTGTTACAACACCAACATTAATCATTACTTGAATCGCAATCATCGCCACAATACCTACTGCTAAAAACGTACCATATAAATCTGGCGCTCCTAATGCGATACGAATCCCGCGCCATAATAATAGACTAAATAATAATAACACAAATGAACCACCAATAAAACCTAATTCCTCGGATAAGATCGCAAATATAAAGTCAGTTTGTGGTTCAGGTAAATAAAGAAATTTTTGTCTACTTTGTCCAAGTCCAAGCCCAAATAATCCACCAGGTCCAATTGCAAGTAATGATTGGATAATTTGAAATCCACTCCCGAGCGGATCTGACCACGGATCTAAATATGATGTAATGCGTTTCATTCGATACGGTGCTGATGCAATTAACCCTACAAATCCTGCTACACCAATCAAACCAAACATTGCAAAGTGAAAAACTCTCGCTCCCGAAATGAATATCATAATGATACATGTCCCAACCATTACCGTTCCTGTCCCAAGGTCTGGCTGTAACATAATCATCCCAAAAGCAAGAAACACAAAACTAAGAGCCGGTAATAAACCACGTTTAAAAGATGTAATCAATTTTTGCCGTTCTGCTAAAAACTTTGCCAAGAAAATAATCATCGCAAACTTCATAAATTCTGACGGCTGAATCGAAAATGCTCCGATTCCAATCCAACTTCGTGCTCCTCCTCGAACAAGACCTACTCCAGGAATAAGAACGAGAATAAGAAGAATGAAGCAAACTAGCAAAATCACTTTTGAATACGTACGCCACACCCAATAATCAATTTTCATAATAAAAAACATAGCTACTACACCAAGACCCGCAAACAGTAATTGTCTTTTTGCAAAAAAGAATGAGTCCCCCATTTTATAAGAGGCCCAAACTGCACTCGCACTATAAACCATAATCATTCCGATTGTCAACAATGAAAGTGTTACGATGATGAGAATAAAATCAGGCGTTTTCTTCATTACCCACAAACACCACCTCTTTAGGCAGAACCTTTTGCCCTATGTAACAAAACATCAGTAGGTGTTAGCCTACTGATGTTTTGATTTACTTTATATAAGTTTATGCACAGCTTGTATAAAAATGTCTCCTCTTTCTTCAAATGTTTTAAATTGATCCCAGCTTGCACACGCTGGAGAAAGAAGAACGACATCACCATCTTTAGAATGAGCATAAGCTTTCACCACTGCTTCATCTAAAGTATCGACACTTTCAATTATATCTAATCCCGCTTTTTCTGCCGCTCTTACTAGTTTAGGAGCTGTTTGTCCAAATGTTACAATCGCTTTTACATTTTTGAAATACGGAATTAAATCATCGAATTCATTTCCGCGATCAAGCCCACCTGCTAGTAACACAATCGGTTGTGTAAACGCAGATAGTGCTTTCTCAGTCGCTAACATATTCGTTGCTTTTGAATCATTATAAAACTTACGGTTGTTAATCGTTGTTACATATTCTAAACGATGTTTTACACCCGTAAAACGTTTTAACACGACCGTAATTGCTTCATTAGAAGTACCTAATAATTTCGCAATACTCATCGCAGCTAAAATATTTTCTAGATTATGTTGACCAGGTAAAACGATATCGCTTACTTCAATAACTTTTTCACCTTTGAAATAAAGAGCGTTATCTTTTATACACGCACCATCTTCAATTTCTTTCGTTGTCGAAAACAGGATTTTTTGACCTTTAGAATACGCAGACAAAGCCATCACATCTGCATCATCCGCATTTATTACACTATAATCATTTTCTGTTTGGTTTTTAAAAATATTTGCTTTTGCTAAACCATATTCTTTCTTCGTCCCATGATAATCTAAGTGGGCCTCAAATAAATTTAAAAACGCAGCAATTTTAGGTTGGAACAATTCTACTCCCATCAATTGAAACGATGAAAGTTCTGTAACTACAACTTCATTTTCTTTTGCATCCTGTGCTACTTCACACGCTACAGTTCCAATGTTCCCTGCAATTACAGGATGCTTTTGTCCTTCTTTTAGCATTTCAAATGTCAGCATTGTCGTCGTCGTTTTACCGTTAGACCCCGTAATCCCAACAAATGGTGCTTCTGAAATACGATATGCTAATTCAACTTCCGTAACAATCGGAATTTGCTTTTCTTTCGCAGCAACTAATATTGGATTAGAATACGGGATTCCTGGATTTTTTACTACAAGAGAAATATTTCTCTCTAATAATTCTAAAGGATGACCACCGCATACAACGTCCATTCCTTTTGCTTGTAATTCTGCAGCAAGTACATTCTCTGCTAAAGGCTTTCCGTCATTTACAATAACATTTGCCCCTAACTTTTGTAACAATGTAGCTGCTGCATAACCACTTTTTGCAATGCCCAATACAAGAATATTCTTATTTTGAAATTCAGTTACAGTTTTCAATTACATCCACACCCCGATATAAATTCCTAACACAGCTAATAAAAATCCTGCAGACCAAAACGTCACAACAACACGCCACTCTGACCAACCACATAATTCATAGTGATGGTGTAATGGACTCATTTTAAAGACACGTTTTCCTGTTGTTTTAAATGAAATGACCTGAATGATAACCGATAAAGTTTCCATTACGAATACTCCGCCAATAATTACAAGTAGCAATTCTTGTTTTAATAAAATCGCTACAGCTGCAATGGCTCCACCTAAAGCTAATGAACCTGTATCTCCCATAAACACTTTTGCTGGATTCGCATTGAATACTAAAAATCCAAGTACAGCTCCTACAACTGCCATACAGAATATCGCTACTCCAAATTGCTCTTGTGCCACAGCAATAATACTAAATGCTCCAAATGCAATAGCAGCTGTTCCTGATAATAAACCATCTAAACCGTCAGTTAAGTTAACTGCATTTGATCCACCAATAAGCATAAATAGTACAAGTACGAAATACGCCCAACCTAATTCAAACTTAACATCCGTTCCCGGAATCATGATGTATGTGTGGAACGCTTGCCCTTTTCCAATTAAAAAGAATGCAATAGCAATAACAAGCTGACCTACTAATTTTTGCTTTGATGTTAAACCAAGATTTCTCTTCTTAACTACCTTTATGTAGTCATCTAAAAATCCAATCAATCCGTAACCAAACGTCACTAATAGTAATAACGAAACCTCTGCACCTAAATAATTAAACTTAATCGCCATAATAAGTGAAGTTACCATCATAGATACGTATATGACGATACCACCCATTGTCGGTGTCCCTGATTTTTTTTGATGTGACTTTGGTCCCTCATCACGAATACTCTGTCCGAACTTTAATTTTCTTAAAAATGGAATAAACAATGGCGAAAGGGCAACAGAAATTAAGAATGCTACCCCAGCCGTTACTAATAAACCTTGCTCAAGCACATGTAGTCCTCCTCTCACGTTGTTACTCTTCGTTGTTTAAACGCCCTGTAATTGCTTCTTTAGCAACTTCACGATCATCGAAATGATGAACTTCTTTACCAATAATTTGATACGTTTCATGCCCCTTACCAGCAATAATAATGATATCATCTGCTTTCGCTTTAGCGATTGCATGGTGTATTGCTTCTTTTCTATCAATGATCATTTCATAATTTTTCCCGCTTGCACCATGTACCATATCATCTAAAATAGCCGCTGGATCTTCACTTCTTGGATTATCTGATGTATAAATTGCATGAGTTGCATATTTTGTTGCAACACTTGCCATTATCGGTCTCTTCGTTCGGTCCCTATCGCCACCACAACCAACGATACAATACACATCACCTTTTGCAAATTGTTTTGCAGTTTTTAATACATTTTCTAAACTATCTGGCGTATGTGCGTAATCAACAATAACTGTATAATTTTGCCCTCCATCAACAACTTCAAAACGTCCTGGAACCCCAGCTAAATCCTTTATAACAGCAATGATTGTTTCTAATTTCACACCCGAAACAAGTCCTGCTGCTGTTGCTGCAAGTACGTTATATACATTAAATTTACCTATTAATTTCATCGTAACATTTACACTTTCATATGGTGTGACAAGCGTAAATGTAGTCCCGCCACTCGTCATAACGATATTTTTTGCCATAATATCACTTGTTGTATCAATACCATATGTTACAACTGTTGCTGCAGTACTTCTCATATACTCTTCTGTTACATTATCATCGCTATTCAGCACAGCGTACTTTTCACGATTATGATTATAACTATTGCCAAGCTGTGCAAATAGTAACCCTTTTGCATGTTTATATTCTTCCATCGTTTTATGATAGTCTAAATGATCTTGTGTTAAATTCGTAAACACCGCTACATCGTAATCACATCCGTGTACACGACCAAGATTTAACGCATGTGACGAAACTTCCATTACCGTGCTGTCCACACCTTGTTCAACCATTTTTGAAAACGTCTGTTGAAGTGTTAGTGCATCTGGTGTTGTATTTTTCACCTCAAATGTTTCATCACCGATTTTCATATTAATCGTTCCAATTAGCCCTGTTTTATGACCATGTGCTCGCATAATCTCATCCATAATATGCGATGTTGTTGTCTTTCCATTTGTACCTGTAATTCCGATTAAATGTAACTTGTGTGTCGGTTGACCATAAAAATAATCAGCTAAAACCGCTAACGAACGAAAAGTATTTTTCACAAGTACAACTGGAACGTCAACATCAATTGGTCTTTCCGCAACAATAGCAGCCGCTCCTTGTGCCGCTGCTTGCTTAGCAAAATCATGGCTATCAACCGTATATCCTTTCATACATACAAATAAGCTTCCTTCTTTCACTTTACGTGAATCAGCTTCTATAGATGTGATTTCTGGATTTTCTTTTGGAACAACTGGAAAATCATGCAAACATGATACAAGTGTATGCAACTTCATTTCACTAAACCCTCTCTACATTGTTTATTTATCTTTTTTCAGTAAGCAACACATTACCTCCTATATAAGGAGGTAAGTGCTACTGACCTATTTATGAATGAGACACTTACTGTCTCAAATTAAGTAACTGTTCTATAAAGAACTCACTTCCACCAATTGTACCATAAAACGTACTATGTTACCTTTAATTCCCGAAGTAAATTCTAATTTTTGAGCCTTCTTTTACTTTAGCTCCCGCTTCTGGTGATTGTTTAATTACTTTCTCTCCATCTCCACTTATATCAAGCTTCAAATCGACGAGTTGTGTTTGTAAGTCTTTCTTTTTCATTCCAATTAAATTCGGAACTTCCACAGTTGGTGTATCGCCCCATTTATATTCTTTCTCAACTTGTTCTTTTCTCGGTTTCACTCCCATAACAGGAAGCGCATCTCGAAGGATATTCCCGACAATCGGAGCTGCTACCACTCCACCAAACTGTGTAACCCCTTTTGGATTATCAACAGCAACATACACAACAATCTCTGGATCATCCGCTGGAGCAAATCCGATAAAAGATACTATATAATTATTCTCTAAATATTTACCATCTTTCACCTTTTGAGCAGTACCCGTTTTTCCACCTACACGATATCCATCAATATAAGCACCTTTACCAGAACCTTTCGCTACAACATTCTCTAATGCATAACGAACTTTTTCTGAAGTTTCCTTGGAAATAACTTTTCTTTTCTCAACAGGTGTCTTTTTACTAACAACTTGATTATTTTTCGGATCAATAAACTCCTTAGCTATATACGGCTGATACAATGTTCCACCATTTACAGCCGCCGCTACAGCTGCTACTTGTTGAATCGGTGTAACAGAAACCCCTTGGCCGAATGAAGTTGTTGCTTGCTCTACTGGACCAACTTTATCTAAATTAAATAAAATCCCACTGCCTTCACCTTGCAAGTCAATTCCAGTCTTCTGCCCAAAACCAAAATTACGAATGTATTTAAATAATCGGTCTTTACCAAGGCGATCACCAAGTTCAATAAATCCCGGGTTACATGAGTTTTGAACGACTTCTAAAAACGTTTGACTGCCATGACCTCCTGCTTTCCAGCATTTCAATCTAGCTCCACCTACTTCAGCTGCTCCATCATCATAAAACGTATCCTTCTCTAAGTCTACTAAATTTTCATTCAATGCTGCAGCTAATGTAATGATCTTAAATGTTGAACCAGGCTCATACGTACTCCATACAGGTAGATTTCTGTTATACACTTCTGGAGAGACACTTTGAAAATCCGCTGGGTCAAAACTCGGTCGACTAGACATACCTAAAATTTCACCATTTTTAGGATTCATTGCAATCGCAATCATACCGTCAGGATTATAAGTTGACTCCGCAATATTCATTTCTCTTTCCATAATCCTTGTAATACGCGCATCGATTGTTAATCCTAAATTTAAACCAGCTTCTGGCTTTTTGAAATCATCACCAACATTAGGCATCCTTTGTCCTTTCGCATCTGCAAAAAAACGCACATGACCTTTGTCCCCATTTAGCTCTTTATCATAATATTTTTCTAGTCCCATAAGACCTTGGTTATCGCTACCTGCAAAACCTAATACATGTGATAAAAAGTTTCCAAATGGATAGTACCGGATAGAATCCTCTGCGATATACACGCCCTTCAAACTTAATCCTCG
This sequence comes from Bacillus cereus group sp. MYBK14-1, assembly GCF_051916885.1. Taxonomy (NCBI): domain Bacteria; kingdom Bacillati; phylum Bacillota; class Bacilli; order Caryophanales; family Bacillaceae; genus Bacillus; species Bacillus cereus group sp. MYBK14-1. The sequence goes on from NZ_JBQAHM010000003.1 coordinate 218,714, forward strand.
TACTTCTTTCGCTTTGTCATGTGATATTTTCCTTCCGCCTTTATCTAACCTTACAATCGATTCTTTTTTTGTAATCCTTTTATAAATCTCATCTTTTTCCACACCTAATACTGCAGCTAACTTCTCTGCAGTCTCTGCTGGTTTTTCAATTTGCCTCGGTACAACAAAGACAGTTGGAGCACTTTTATTCGTGGCAAGTTCCACACCATTTCGGTCTAAAATTTTCCCACGTTCGGGTTCAAAAGTAATATTACGACTCCATGAATCTTTCGCACGATCCGTTAACATATTCCCAAGAAAAAATTGCACATATCCAAGACGAATATCGATAATAGTGAAAATAAGTATACCTGATATAAGTATAAAAATAAGTCGTTTTCTAACTGTTACATTTGATACACGCATATCGGAACAAGCCTCCCTTACGCCTAGCTTGTTCCAATATATGCTTGTACTTATTTAATTAGAACTTATTCTCTTTTACCATTACGGCTTTTCTGCTTCTTGCTGTGGTTCGAGTGGCGGTACGAGTGTGACACCTAATTCTGTACCAGGTTGTAATAATGTTCCTTCCGCCACACTTTGTTCTGTTACGTATCCTGTACCAGAAGGTTTCAAGTTAAGCTGTAATGTCTTCGCTAAATTCATAACATCACGCAGTGCCCATCCTTGTATATTTGGCATTGTAGGCTTATCTCCTACCAAGAAGACTCGGTCGCCTTTTAATGTTTGTTCAGTCGCTTTTGGTACTTGTTGCTGTACTTTCCCTTCACCTAGTACGATTGGACGAAGTTTTGCTTTATCAATCGCTTTCCCCGCTTCAGCCATCGTTTTACCAGTTACATCTGGAACAGTAGTTTGTTGTTCTTTCAGATGTTTTTTCGGATCTTTCACTTCATTTGGCTTAATCTTTAAATACTCTAAACTATTTTTTGTTACATATTTAAAAATATCAGCTAAAGGTTGTGCGCCGTTCTCATCATCTTTTAATTTCGGCTGTTTAACAGCTACATACACGACAAGTTGTGGATCGTCCATTGGTGCCATACCTAAGAATGAGAATATATAATTCTGTCTTCCTGTCATATAGCCGCCTTTTCCATCCGGAATTTGCGCTGTACCTGTTTTACCACCAACTGAATATCCATCAATTTTATAAGCTGTCCCTGTACCTTTCGGAGATGTAACAACACGTTCTAATAACTGTCTTACTTGCGCTGCTGTTTCCTTTGTAACAGGTTTTCCTACTTCTTCTGGCTTATGTTCTAATTTTACTTTGTCTGTTATCGGATCTACAATTTTATCAATTGCATAAGGTTTCATCATTTTCCCATCATTTGCAATGGCCGTTGCAGCTTGTACAAGCTGAATTGGTGTTACAGTGGAACCTTGTCCAAAAGCTGTTGTCACTTGTTGTATTTGCTGATCAAATAAAATTGTATTCGATCCTTCACCTGATAAATCAATGTTCGTTTTTTCATCTAATCCAAAACTATGAATATATTTTCGGAAACGTTCTGGACCAAGTTTTTGATCTCCTAAAATTGCAAACGCTACGTTTGAAGAACGCTCTACCCCTTCATCAAACGTGATAGAGCCCCAACCAGCACCGCCATTATGATCTTTTATTTTCCTATTTCCGACTTGATATGTCCCGGATTGATAATAATCTTGTCCTTTGTACACACCTTCATTAATAGCTGCCGCTAACGTAAAAATTTTCATTGTTGATCCAGGTTCAAATGCATTGGCAATCGCGTCATTGAAGAAATATTTAATTTGGCGATCATTAGGGTCATAACTAGGTTTAGTAGACATCGCTAATATTTTCCCAGTTTTCGGATCTGCAACAATCCCTATTAAACTTTCTGGCTCATATTGCTTACTTGCTGCTTTCATCGCGTCTTCTAAATAACTTTGGACACGTTGATCAATTGTTAAATAAGCATTATCTCCATTTTTAGGTGCCTTTACATTAACTTTTCCCCCATCAAGGGACACACCTTTACGATCACCTGTATATGCTACTTCTCCGTTCGAAGCACTTAAGTATTTATCCAAGCTTTTCTCTATGCCAAATTGACCTACCGAGGTTCCATTCTCATTTGGTTTTGCATGACCTATAACGTAAGATGCAAAATCACCGTTTGGATACACCCTTGCATTTTCTGTAATAAAAGATATTCCCGGCAACTTCAACGCTTCTATTTGTTCCTTCTTTTCTTTCGTCAAATCCTTGCCTAACGTTCCAAATTCGACTTGACTTCTACCTTCCTTGTTTAAAGAAGCTAAAATATCCTCTTCGCCTTTTCCAAGTACTCCTGCAATTTTCTTTGCAGTATCTTCTTTATTCTCAACTGAGTTAGCACCTTTTAGTGCAGCTACCATTTTGTAAGAGTTTGCGTCTTGCGCTAACACATGACCGTTTTGATCATAAATGGTTCCTCGGTTCGCTTCAAGAACTCCTTTTTTACTATGCTTTTGTTTAGCAAGTGCATCTAAATCCTGATTATGAACGGTTCCTGTTGATTGTATGTAAAAAAATCGGGCTAATAACAGCAAAAAGAGCAGGAGGAAAAATATCATAAAATAACCTGCTCCCTTATTGGTATGAAATTTAGTCATATTCTTCTTCATCGTTCCTTCACACCTATTGCCTTATTTGAGGCCTTTCACATTATTCGCATTAATTTCTAGCCCATGTTTTTTTGCAACTTCAGCGATTCGTTCATAGCGACTTAACTTCTCTACTTCAGCTTGTAATTCTTGATTTTCTTTTTGCTGCTGTACAATTTTTTCTTCTATCGTCGCTGCTTCTACATTAACTTGATAAAGGCCTGCTTTATTTCCAATAAACGCGACACAGGCATACAATAAAAAGCCAATAAACGCTACATACAACAGTTTTTCGATTCTTGTAATTTTCGCTTTAACCTTCGGCTTAGCCATCTGCTGTGGGGGCGTTTGAATTTGCACCTCTTCTTGCGCTTGTTGTTTGTACTTTACAGCTAAATTAGTCATACCTCTCTCTCCCTTTTATCGTTTTTCAGCGATTCTCAACTTCGCAGAACGCGCACGATTATTTTCTTCTAGCTCTATATCAGAAGGTAAAATCGGTTTTCTTGTAATAAGCTTTAATTTCGGCTTAAATTCATCAGGAATAATCGGTAATCCTGGAGGCAATTGTGGCGTTGTACTATTTCGCTTAAACGTTGTTTTACAAATACGATCTTCTAATGAATGGAATGTTATAACACTAACCCTTCCACCTGGCTTAACCATCTCAATAGCAGATTCCAATGCTTCTTCAAATACTTTTAATTCATCGTTTACAGCTATACGAATTGCCTGAAACACTCGCTTAGCAGGATGCCCACCCGTTCTACGAGCAGGAGCCGGAATACCTTCTTTAATTAGCTCTACTAATTCTCCTGTCGTTTCAATAGCTTTATTCTCACGATAAGCTTCAATTTTTCTTGCAATTTGTTTTGAAAATTTCTCTTCACCGTATTGGAAGAAAATCCTTACAAGTTGTTCATATGACCAGCTATTTACAACATCGTACGCTGTTAATGGGGCATCTTGATCCATCCGCATATCTAGCGGTGCATCATGATGATAACTAAAGCCTCGTTCTGGTGTATCTAATTGTGGGGATGAAACACCTAAATCAAATAAAATACCGTCTACTTCTGTTATACCTATTTCCTGCAGTTTTTCAGCTAAATAACGGAAGTTACTCTTTACTGTTATAAACTGTTCACCGTATGAAGAGAACTTTTCTTTCGCGTTTTGAATCGCTATCTCATCTTGATCAAACGCTATTAATTTTCCACCTTCAGTTAATTGGGATAATAAATAAGAACTATGTCCTCCTCCCCCCAGTGTACAATCTACATATGTACCATCTGGCTTTATATCTAAGCCGTCTACTGTTTCCTTTAAAAGCACTGTTACGTGTTTAAACATTGTTGCACCTACTCTTTTTCCAATTAATTATGTTGAATGTATCCCTTCCTCTAAACACATATTTCACGCTTAGAGAATGAAATAATACGAAAGAACGACTCATTTAACTTACCAACAAAGGCAACATACTATACAAATCGCTATTTTCTTTTATTATATACTAAATTTTATCATCTTTTGCGGGAATTTAAATAAAAAACTGTCGAAAAAGCGAATAATACGTTTACATTTTGTGCTATTTTGTCATATATTTAAGTATCCAACACAATTGCCATATTTAACACTTTTTGATTGATAATTCAGAAAAAAATCACTTCACAGTAAATTCAACGGAATAAAAATAAAATCCTGCTCCAAAGAGCAAGATTTTATAGTTTTATAACATGATGTTTTCCGTCCCAAGAAAAAGGGTTTTCCATTACACGATCAACGAAATCCAAACCAAACTGATTTAAATAATAACATACATTCCACACACGTTCTTGCGGTGCACCTAATGGACGAAGTGCGAATTGTATACGGCGGAATTTATTTAGCTGAACCTCATACTTTTTCTCAACATTTCTTTTCAACATTCTTTCCAGCAGTTCAATTTGTTCATTAATTTTCAATTCGTTTTTCCCTGCAAACGCACCTAACCCTGGCTCTATTTTCTTTACAAATTGCTGTAAAGATGTATGAATATCGGCAATTTCTTTTTTCGCCTTTTCAAAATGATCATCAATCGGTTCCTCTATTTGATTAGACAACCAGTTTTCACGCAATTTATCGACATCATTTAAAAACGGATCACTTTCTCTCAATTGCAAATCAAATAAATCCGTCGCTATATCTCTCTCCACATAAGTAATTGTAAGACGAGGAACGACAGGTGGCATTTGAAAACCGACAGTATGGAATACTTGTTGTAATTCACTCCAATAAGCTAATTCTCCTGGACCTCCAATAAATGCGAGCGTAGGAAATACATACTCTTGCATAAGAGGACGTGTTACAACATTATTACTAAAACGTGCCGGATTTCTCTCCATCTCTTCAATCAACTCTTCGTATGAAAAGGAATGCGCCCCATCCTTTCCAACAAACTTACCTTGTTGATCTTCAAGCAATACTCGTTCATTATCTATTTCCATGAATATATGCACTGCATGAGACTTCGTTTCAATAATCGGTTTGTATCCTAGTTCTTTAATTACTTCTTGCTGATTACGAAGCCCCTCTTGTACCTCTTTATACTTACTTATAATTCGCTTGAAAAATGGAATTTCTAACTTTCTTAATTCAGGATGATGTGAATCAACAAGGATTAAACCAGAATTAGCAAAGATTTTCGTAATAAGATGAGCAAAGAAATCTACATACGTATTCGATTTTTTCAAAGCATCATCAACAAATTTTAATACATCCTTTGTAAAATTTGTTTCTGGGTATGTTTTAAAAATCTCTTCAATCCAATTTCTACAATCTTCAACAGAAAGTTCAGACTCAGAAGCACTCGCCTTTTTCGGATTACGGTCATAAAAAATAGTTTTTTTCATCTTTTTATTTTTCGCTACAAAAGTATGGTTAATCTCATCCATATCATGGTCTTCACCCGCAATCCAGAAGACAGGGACAACTTTAACTCCTAAACTTTCTTCCTTTTCCTTTGCAAGCTGTAAAATTGAAATAACTTTATGAATTGTATAAAGCGGTCCAGTTAATAACCCTGCTTGTTGTCCAGCTATAACAACATATGTATTTTCATCTCCAAGCGCTTTTACATTTTGAAGTGTAGATTCTCCCGCTTGTAATTTTGTATTATATTCTAATAAATGCGCTACTAAATCTTGGCGGAAAAACTCCCTTTCACGCAAATCATGTAAACGTTGTTTAAAAGCATCTTCTGTTAACATATAATCAAAACATGACTGTATCTCTTTTTTACCGTTCATATAGTCCGCTACAACACCTTGTTGCGGAACAGAGATTTCTTTTATCTCCATATAATTCTTCCTTTCGTATCCAGTTCTCTCACCAATCCACATTGTAGTCAATGTTTCACGTAAAAGCAAAGAATAACACTTATACTCTTGTTTCTAAACCTTTTATTGCATCGAACAAAAATTGAAGTGTCGGAACTGGTAGTTGCTGTTTCTTAGCTTCTTCTAATACATATCCAACAATCGCATTAATTTCCGTCTGTCTATTCGCTCTTACATCCGCTAACATAGAGGATGTATTACGAGACGTTCCTTCACACACATTTCGTACCATTTGCCATACCATTTCTTTTTCTCCTCTAATAAGAAATGCGACCTCCTGAAACACTTGCTCCATCATTTGATAAAAAAAACGATTCGTGATTAATTCACCATTCTTAACTCCCAATAGTGCTGTCAATGGATTGATACATACATTTACTACTAATTTTTTGTGCATAATCTCTTCCCAATCCGTTTCTATTTGAACTGGAAAATAAGTAACAGGAAAATAACGGAATATTTTCTTGAAATGTATAGATTGACCACAAACCACTCCAAATTTTGTTACCCCTATCCCAGTATGATGAACGATATGCCCTCCCTCTTTTTTCGCACCATGTTCTACAATACCAACAGCTATATTTTCACTCCCTATTTTCAGCATCTTTTGAAGATGCGACATTCCGTTTTGCAAAAAGATTAATGATGATGCCCCTTCCACAAACGGTAGTACGTCATCTATATGATATTGCTTCACAGAAATAAATATATAATCTAAATTTTGTGCTACCATACTTTCTATCGGTAAAACAGATGGATATACTGTTTCACATCTTCCATCTCTAATACAAGTTACACCTGTTTCATTCAACTCTTCAGCCTGCTTAGCCGTTCTTGTAAACAACGTAACATCTTGGTTACTTTTTTGTAAATAAAATGTATACAATAGACCAATAGCACCTGGTCCGACAATTCCAATTTTCATTTTCACACAAGGGATTCACATTAAGCGCCCTTGCCTCCCCTCCTTTTTATATCTTTTTAAAGTACATGAGCACGCCCTATAATTTCGTTGTCCTCTGTCAAACAAATACACTCTCTTTTTTCGCTATGTATAATACTGCCTATTAATACACTTATACTCTTAGTTTAGCAAATCCTCAAAAAAATAATAAAAGAAATATACTATCTTCTTCATAAAAATAAAAAAATGAGTTATAATATTATTGTAAATATTTTTACTTTTCTGCATTCAACAAGATAACAAAAGGATGTGATGTAATGGGATTCCCAAAAGTTGAGCGCTTGCTCATCAATTATAAAACGTTAGATGAATTCAAAAAATTTAAAGGGTGCGGAGCCCAGGAACTATCTATGCTGGAAGAATTGCAAGCAAACATTATTGAAAACGACAGTGAATCTCCATTTTATGGCATTTATTATGGTGGATCACTAATCGCACGTATGAGTCTATATATGAAAAGAAACGGCGGAGAACCATTCGAAATTACAGGTCCTTACCTAGAACTTTATAAACTTGAAGTATTACCAACTTTTCAAAAACAAGGATTCGGGCAAATGCTTGTAAATCATGCGAAACAAATGCAATTTCCTATTAAAACAATAGCACGTATTCATTCAGCTGGTTTTTGGGATAAATTAAATTTCAACCCCGTATCAGTAACTGATGGTGATTTTTATATTTGGCATCCAGAAACAAATTTGAATGCGGTTACAAACGAAGAATCGGCTTAAAAAATAAAAAAACAGCTGTATAACAGCTGTTTTTTATTTCTTAAGCTTCTCTAACTTCTCATTCGAGCGAGCATTGTTTCTTTCCGCTACCATTACACTTCTTTTTTGATCGATATAATCAAGTAATGTTCTATACTCTTCTTCATATACTGATAATCGCTCCAGAAGGCGCTCTCTTTCTGTTTGTAATGATTCAACTTGTTGTTGCAACACCGTTAAAGAGTTTTCATCTTTATAATTTTGCAAGAAATCAATAACATCATTCAACGTAATTGACGTAGGTTCTAACACCTTTGTCTCTTTCACTTCATAATGTTCTACTTTACGAAGTTGCTTTGCTTCCTCAATACGTTCTTTATATTGCTTTCTTACGTAAGAATTCCATCTAAACCCACATGCTGCTGGTGTACGAGATAAATTTTTTCCCACTTCCTTAAAGGCAGAAAGTTGTGTTCCACCTTCTCGAATATGCCGGAGTACTACTTCTGCCAGAAGCAAATCTTCATCATCAGTCCAAGCATCTTGTCTTGTTGTCGCCATCTCTCTAGTCCTCCCTATGCATTTTTTATTAAGCATATGCAGTTACTAGAAAAGATAGAATACAACAACTAAAGATTAAGACAAAAAAAAATAAACGCAGAAGATATCTTCTGCGTTTATTTTCCCGCAATTACTTGCTGATTACTTCTTTACCTTTGTAAGTACCGCATGCTTTACATACACGGTGAGCTAATTTCGCTTCACCACAGCTTGGGCACTCTACCATACCAGGTACTGATAATTTGAAATGCGTACGACGCTTTCTTTTTACTGTTTTAGAAGTTCTTCTAAAAGGTACAGCCATTCTTCCCACCTCCTTAAAAGAAATAGTTATTTTCATATGAAGGCCTGAACCAGTCTTCCGATTATTTGTCAAAAAACTTTGCAAGTCCTGCCAATCTTGGATCAACAGTCTTTTCTTTGTCTTCTTCCGAAATCACTTGCCAGTCTTGACCTTGCGTCGGTGCTCCACCAGAAACATCATCACTGAAAATTTGCATTGGAATCTCCAAAAGTATATTTTCCTTGATTACGGGCAGTAAGTCAAGTACTTCTCCTTCTAAAGAATGAATTTCAGCTTCAGTTTCAAATTCTTCTTGTGAAGTTTGGAACACCTCAGTTGTTTTAATGTCAAATGGTAATGTCACATCTACTAAAGAGCGAGAACATGGTAAAACCATGCTTCCAGTTATATGTAGATGAAACGTAAACTTACCGGAGCCAAAATCAACTCTTCCCGTTACATGAACAGGATTAATTTCACGAATATCTTTCTCGACCTCTTTTAGCTCACTTACATCTACCATCTCATCCAATGTCAATCCTTTATTTCTCAATTTATTCAATTGATGGATGGACCATTTCATATCATATCACCTCAAGGCAACAAACAAAATTATAGCTAGCCATTTTATATTTGTCAATGTTTTTTCTTTACACTATAATGAAGTCATCATAGTAAATAATATATAGAGTATCACGTTTTTCAAAAAGATGCTACATCGAAAGGAGAGATTACCATAAAAGCTGGTGGTATTGTTGTTGAATATAACCCTTTTCATAACGGTCATCTTTATCATGTGCAACAGACAAAAAAGTTAACACAATCCGATATAATAATTGCCGTTATGAGTGGTCCTTTTTTACAGCGTGGTGAGCCCGCACTCATTTCCAAATGGTATCGCACTAAAATGGCCTTAGCAAACGGCGTAGACCTTGTTGTAGAGCTTCCATACGTCTTTGCAACACAAAAGGCTGAAACCTTCGCAAATGGTGCTATTTCCATTTTAAATGCCCTACGTGTTTCCGAAATTTGTTTCGGTAGTGAGGATGGACAAATCGAAAATTTTTATAATACCATCTCCATACAAAAAAACGAAGAAGAGACTTTTAACTGCCTTGTAAAACAATTCATGGACGCTGGTAATAGTTATGCAAAAGCAACATCGGATGCTTTCTCACACATTTTAACATCTGAAAAAAACATAGATATGTCACAACCAAATAATATTTTAGGCTTCCAATATATGAAAGCAATTCTGTCACAAAATAGCTCTATACAAGCTCAAACTATAAAAAGATTTGCCTCTCATTATCATGATGAAACATTTAATGACCAACATATTGCAAGCGCGACAAGCATCCGAAAACAACTCTTTAGCGAAGAAGGATCATTTACAACAATTGAACCTTTTCTCCCACAGGCAACCACTTCGCTTTTAGCAAATTACAAACAAAACTACGGGATATTACATAATTGGGAACAATACTTTTCATTTTTTAAATATAGACTCATGACGATGTCTCCAGGGGACTTACGACATATATATGAAATAGAAGAAGGTTTAGAGCATCGTATTTTATCAAAAATACAAAACAGTTCCTCCTTCTATTCATTCATGGAAGCATTAAAAACAAAACGTTATACATGGACTAGATTACAAAGAGCTTGTACACACATTTTAACAAACACAACAAAAGAGGATATACGTAGCGCAAATATAGAACAACACGCACCATATATTCGCCTGCTAGGCATGTCACAAAAAGGACAAACTTACCTTTCAAAAAATAAGAAAAAAATCGAACTTCCAATCCTTACTCATACAAAAACATTCGACCATGCCGCTTTAGATATAGAGAAAAAAGCAAACTCTGTATATTTCTCCATCATGCACGAACCGTTACGCACACAACTATTAAAACAGGATATAACACACCATCCTATTCGCTATGATGAAACAACTACAAAATTCCTATAAAAAACCTCTCTATTTCAGAGAGGTTTTTTCCTTATCCATCTTTTCTAAATATGTTAACGCATCATCCAGCGTATCCACTGGTACAATTTTCATTTTTGTTTTAATATCCTTTGCAGTCTCAAGTGCATCTTTATAGTTCGATTTCTCCGCACCTTTTTCATTTGGCGCAAAGAACACTTCAGCCCCAGCATCGCTAGCAGCCACCACTTTTTGATTTATACCACCAATCGGGCCCACTTCTCCTTTTTCATTAATTGTACCTGTTCCAGCTATTTCATGTCCTTTCGTTAAGTCTTCTTCCACAAGTTGATTATATATTTCTAATGTGAACATTAAACCTGCGGATGGTCCACCAATTTCATGAGAATTAATTTTCACTTTCGGATCGACCACTAATTCTCTTTCCGTAACGATAGAAACACCTATACCGACACGTCCATTCCCATTAGGAATCGTCTTTACATTTAAATTCTCTTTCAATTGTTTTCCATTCCTCATGTACTCAATACTTACAGCATCATTTTCTTTTTTCCCTGTCATATATTCAATAAATTGCTCCGTCTTTTCAAATGTTTTTCCGTCAACAGCTATAATAACATCACCAAGCTTAAGCTTTCCTTCTGACGGCATTCCTTTTGCCACACCAGCAACTAATACACCTTTATTTTCAAAAGATACTGAGCGATTTGCACGTTTATATGCATTATAAATCGCTGCATTTTGTGAATCTTTCATCGCATAATTTTGGCGAAATTGATATTCTTCATCACTCTCACCTTTTTGCAATATTTCTTCCGCTTTCGAAATATGTGTATATTTATTAAACTGTGCCGCTATTAAATTCACCACATTTGCTGGTCCCATTGAAACCGTAACAAGCATAAAATCACCAGATTCTTTCGTTCCACCCTCAACTTGAACATAAGGCTCTAATTTGGCAGCCATTCCTGGTTTTGTTATATAATACGGTAAACGTACGTAAACAAGTAACATCGCCAATATAACCCCTATTAAGATTGCATATATAAACCGAAAACGCTTAAACATTATGTTTCTCCTTCCACTGCTCAATTAATAAATAAATATTTGAAATATGTTTTTCTGCTTCTACTTCTCCAACTCGAATAATGTCTTCAATGTTTGTAAAAGCACGTGAACTAAATTGCTCTACAGCTGGTCGCATCATTAAATCCGATGCAATTTGCCGATTCATTACAAGCTCATGCTGCATAATTTCAATACTTTGCATGATTACGTCATAAATGGACGTAACATCGCCATTTACCTTAATTGGAGATACATCAACAGCGATAACAATATCGGCCCCTAACTCTTTCACAACCGATACTGGGATGCGATCAATGACTCCACCATCCACTAATAATCTTCCATCTATTTTTTCTGGTACAAACACTCCAGGAACAGATATGCTAGCCCTCACCGCATCTGCAACTGGCCCACTTGTAAAAACCACTTTTTCCCCCTTCAATATGTCAGTAGCCACAACAGCCGTCGGGATATCTAACTCTTCTAAATTTTTATTATATGTAAACATTTTAATCATATCTTTGACACGTTTTCCAGCAATAAATCCCATTTTCGGTACCGTGAAATCTAAATAATACTTCCGCTTAAAAACAGATGCCAATTTATACAATCTTTCAACGTTACTACTTGCCGCATAAAACGTACCTATTAGCGCCCCCATACTACTTCCTGCAATCATGTGAATAGGGATACCCGCTTCCCTTAAAACCTTTATTACACCAATATGAGCAAACCCTTTCGCTCCTCCAGACCCAAGTGCTAAACCAATCTTTGGTTCTTTCATTTTTCTCACCCTTTAATTTTTTTCATTCCTTTTTCATACTTATGGTCTAAATTCACTACGTATCCACGTATACTGAAATGAACGTTTTTTGGGACAAAGGGGGATTTACTTACATGTATGAAAAATGGAAAACCGCTTTCCTTACCATATCAACGCTATTTTTAACCTTTTCTCTTGTACTCCACCCCCAAGCCGCTTTGCAAGCTTCTATTCGCGGGTTAAATATATGGTGGGAAGTTGTATTCCCTTCACTACTACCGTTTTTCATCATTGCGGAACTTCTAATTAGTATCGGTGTTGTAAAATTTATTGGCGTTATATTAGAACCACTCATGCGCCCACTTTTTCGCGTTCCAGGGATAGGCGGATTTGTTTGGGCGATGGGAATGGCTTCTGGTTTCCCTGCAGGCGCCAAATTAAGCGCTAGACTACGAAAAAGCAATCTTTTAACTCAGATTGAAGCGGAGCGCCTCGTTTCTTTCACAAATTCTTCTAATCCACTTTTTATTTTCGGTGCTGTGTCTATCGGTTTTTTTAATAATCCGAAATTAGGAATTATATTAGCCGCTGCCCATTATTTCAGTAACTTTGCTGTCGGATTAATTATGCGTTTTTACGGCGATAATACCGCTTACAAAATTAATACACACACTACAAAAAAACGTCGCTTTCAAAACCCTTTTTTAATCCTTCACGAGACACGCTTACAAGAAAAAAGACCAATTGGTAAATTACTTGGGGATGCCATTGTTTCTTCTATTCAAACATTACTTATGATTGGCGGATTTATTATTTTATTCTCTGTGTTAAATAAAATGATTACTGTATTTCACATTACAGCAGCTCTTTCTTTTATTATGCAACATATTTTATCATTCTTCCAACTAAGTACAGATTTTAGTATACCTATATTATCAGGTATTTTCGAAATGACACTCGGAAGCCAAATGATTAGTCAAATAAATGAAACACCGCTCTTACAACAAGCTATGGTAACAAGCTTCATTTTAGCATTTAGTGGTCTTTCTATTCAGGCACAAGTTGCTAGCATATTAGCTGAAACAGATATCCGATTTAAACCCTATTTTTTCGCACGAATTATTCAAAGTATTCTTGCCCCTATTTTTACATTTGTATTTTGGACACCATTTTATGAGAAAGTGAGTTCTTTCTCGCCTATACCAAAAGATATTCCTGTATTTTTATCCGAGCATCCTTCTATACTACATGAAATTTGGACATCTTTTATACATTATGGACCAATTTTCACATTATTTTGTCTATACTTATATGTTATTTTATTATTATTGCGCACATATAAAGAAAAACCCCGTTCACTTTAACGGGGTTTGAAACTTTTCTTTTAAAGCACGTTCTACAATAGGAGGTACAAGATCTACTACACTTCCTCCATACCTCGCAACTTCTTTTACAATACTCGAGCTTAAAAATGAATATTGATTGTTTGTCATAATAAAAAATGTTTCAATATTTTCATCTAATTTTCGATTCATAGAAGTAATTTGCATCTCATATTCAAAATCAGAAACTGCTCGTAAACCACGTAATATTGCATTTGCATTACGCATTTTTGCATACTCTACTAATAGCCCACTATGCGAATCTACTTTTACATTCGGGATATCCTTTGTCGCTTCTCGAATTAATTCTAATCGCTCTTCAACTGAAAAGAATGGTTTTTTTGATGAATTGTTTAAAACGACTACGTACACCTCATCAAATACTTTTGCTCCCCTTTTAATAATATCCAGATGCCCAAGGGTAATTGGATCAAAACTTCCTGAAGAAATAGCTATACTTGTCATTCTGTCCCCTCACCTTCATACTTATAAATCGATATTGCAGTAATCCCATAATTCTCAGCTCGTACTTTTACAAGCCTTCCTATTGAATTAGGTAAAACTACATCATTACCATGCTCTGCCATAATTAATCCATCACTATGTAGCAATCCATGTTGATCCATTATACTAATTAAAGATACAATTTTTTGCTCTTTATATGGAGGATCTATCAATATAAGATCGAATGACATTTCACGTTTTATTAGCGCCTTTACTGCACGTTCAGCATCATTTCGATATACTTCAGCTTGTTCCTGTACTCTACAACTTTCTAAATTTTGATGAATTACTTTTATCGCTTTACTATCCCGATCAACAAAAATTGCTTTATCAATCCCTCTGCTCAAAGCCTCAATTCCAAGACCACCACTACCACCAAATAAATCAAGGGCGATACCACCATCAAAATAAGGACCTATCATATTAAAAATAGATTCTTTTACTTTATCTGTCGTTGGACGTGTTGTATTACCAGGAACCGCTTTAAGTGGGTGTCCTTTACATTTTCCTGAAACTACTCTCATCTGTTGTCACTACCTTTATTTCAATCTATCGAGCGATTATAGAAAGCCATTCCCACTTCGGTAACCGTTAACAAACCACATTCACCTAACTATAGGAAAACTCGGCCTCAAATAACCTCTCGTTATTTTTATGTATTCATCTCATCATTCACTAATATGAACCCAATATGTATATTAGTTCCACTTTATCTTTTTTATCCTATCACAAAATAAAAAAAAGAAAAATAAAAAGCCCAACATAAAATTTAATTTCATTATGTATATCTTCATTTAGATTGGACATAAATAATTATAACAACATCACCTTCGATGTTGTTGCCAACCGCGGAGAAGACTTACGTTTCCCCATAAGTTCTTCCTCCGGTTTCTCCTCTCCCTTTGCCTTCTTACTAGTACATGCTAGTATAAGAAGGGCCCTGCTATGCAGGGTTTTTTTTCTTTGTGTGCTTTTCATTTAAAAAGTGAAATGGTACAGTA
Organism: Bacillus cereus group sp. MYBK14-1; assembly: GCF_051916885.1. Classification (NCBI taxonomy): domain Bacteria; kingdom Bacillati; phylum Bacillota; class Bacilli; order Caryophanales; family Bacillaceae; genus Bacillus; species Bacillus cereus group sp. MYBK14-1. The sequence goes on from NZ_JBQAHM010000003.1 coordinate 233,900, forward strand.
AAAGAAAGAGGAGGAAAAGATATGATTCAACGCTTTATAGAACTTGGAGAAGGCTACTCTGATTTATATGAATTACTTGAAATTGCCAAAACAAATCAAGAACGTATAGCACATATGTTACAATTTGAAACGATAAAAAACGATAAAAAAGTATGTTCGCTTGTTGTAATATTAAAACCAACTACTACTGGTGATTTCCAACCATTATACATATGTCGTGAAGGCATTCCTGTATTTGAAAATAAAAAAAGTAAACGTGTCATTTTATTTGAAGAAACGGCAGAACAACTCGGAAAAAAAGTGGCTACCTTTACTGTAAAACCATCTACAACTTTCCCAGAAAAAGAACTATTTTTTAATCATTTAATTGGTATTTTACGAATGAACAATTTCATTCCTCCGATGAAATAACACGTTATTTCAAGTGAAAAATCCCCGGCTAAATTTAGCCGGGGATTTTTTCTATTAGCTATAATCGTATTCTTTTGCTCGATCAGGACGCGAATTTTCAAATTCCGTTTTTAAATACGGGCGATACGACTGTTCTATCTTTTTCACAAAAGGAAGTTTGTTCAACTTATGCATCATATGCTCAATTTGTTCCATATCACAATATACTACAGCATATTTTAATCGTTTTGATATGTAATGTATGTTACCATATTTCCTTAAAATCTTGGCATGTTTCAATGAATGTAAATAAACAATCATACTTTGTCGTTGCCCGAACATAATCTTCTCCATCTTCTCCTTTTAAAAACATATATTTTATATTCTATGAAAACCAATCAGAAATTTATAACATTACAGGACAAACTCTGTATACGTTTTCTTCCAACTTCTAAAAAACGGGGTACATCACCCCGTTTTTTTACAACCACAACCTCCGCCAGTACCACAACCTCCACCACAGCCACCAGCATCAAAGAATGGATTTCCTGTTGGCACTTTAATGGAAGAAGACACTTCCGAACCGATTGCTACACTAACTTCGTCTAATAACTTCTGCAAAGCAGTTTCTGCTCTTTTAAAAGCTGCAACCTTATCATGTAAGTCCACAGAACGCTTTAATTCTCTCATTTTCATTGACACGGTAGTATAGTCAGGATGGTATTTTCCAAAACGCTGTACTTCCTCATACCGTTCTTTCATCGCTGTAAATTGCTGAATGAGCGTCTGAAGTTCCATATCTTCATGTAATTCTCTATAATACTTACGATAATCTTCTGCTATATCTGAACAGATAATCGCTTTTGCAAGCTGCTCTGCCTTATCTAATATTAATACGCTTTCTAGCGTCGCTACAATCATGAGAGACACCTCCGAGTATCCATCATACCACATTTAGATTAGAACTACTAATTGAAGTGACTTACTCAAAAGAAAGATATAATGAAACTATTTTTACACTATATCCGTACACACTTATACATTAATATGTTCCGCTATATTATATTTAAGAACATCCCACTTTCCACTATTTTGTTTCACATAACTAATACACGCATTTTTTAATGGTGTCTTAAATGTAATTTCATCTGGTTCAATAGCATGTAAAATCGCTTTTATCGCGTGTGAGTGAGCAACAATAATAATACGTTTGCCAAAATGAGTTGTCGCAACATCTTCTAAAGCAGCAAAGCAACGAGCTACAATCTCTTCATCTCGCTCCATACCTTCTACTTTACCTTCAGCAATCAACTCTCTAACAGCCGCAACCGGCTTCCCTGAAGCTTCTCCAAAATTCCGTTCAACAAATCGCTCATCTAATAAAATCGATTGTAATCCAACTGTCTTTGCAATTTCATTAGCCGTTTCTTGCGCTCTAATTAACGGGCTACTTATAATGATATCCCACGTTTCTTCTTGTAAAGCAGCTGCACTCTGACTCGCTTGCTTCTTACCAACTTCATTAAGCGGAATATCTTCTCGCCCCTGAATAATTTCTTGAAAATTCCAATCAGTTTGTCCATGTCGTACTAAACAAATTTCCGTCATGCTGCAACTCCTTTTTAAATAATCAACCTCTATTGTAACAAAAGTTCTGCATGACGGACATATTTTTCACTTCCAATTAGGTTGCATTTTGTTGCTTCATATACTGAAACATATCAATCATGATCGAAGCAACGGCCAATTGATTTTGAAACTTTTCCACTTTATCTGGTATTGTTTTTTTGAAATGTTGCATCGCCGCTAACTCAAAAGCCTCTTTTTCTTCAGGATTTCGTGTTAATTTTCTATACCAGTACGGTTGCTCTCTAATATAGCGAGATAAATCCTCATCAGCCTTTATAAACTCCATAATTTCTGCTCTCATCATCTTTCCCCCTAATCCTTTTGAAAGAAAAATGGGTTATTTTCTGAAGTACTTTGCTCTTGCTGCGTACGGTTACCTTGAAATTGCTGAATAACTTGTTGCACGCTCCCGATTGCACTCGTCACATTGGCTAAATGGTTCTGCATTTGTTCCACGTCCAACTTTTTAAAAAAAGAAAGCATTTGCCCCATCACATCAGCAGTTTTTTCCTCTTCAGTTCGATTATCTTTTTCTTTTTTATTTTCTTTTACCGAAGAAAACGCAGGCGCTCCATCCGGTCTATAAGTTGCCCATATTGGATCTTCTTCACCAAGTAAGTACCATTCTTCATAAAATTGTTGCCATGTTTTATGACCACTTCTAACCTCATGAACCATTTTAGGGTGATGGTTTACAAATTCTTTAAACTGTTGAACCGATGGATGTAACGGTCCTTTTGTTGTTGGCATAATCCTCACCTCTCCATGTATATCTACTATATAGTAAGAAAAAAAAGGCGCATGGTTCGCCTATTTTTAGACGATTCATGCACCTTTTTTTCTGCTATTTGCATACGGTCAGATTCCCACCTACAATTCAGTGAATACGAAGTAACTAATTTGGTGATGTTAACACCCCACCGCTTACAATTTCACTTTATTTTCGAATAAAGTTTTGTGTATAAAATTTATCGTATACACCAACACCTAATCCTGTAAATTGTTCATTTAATAAATTCTTTCTATGCCCCTCACTATTTAACCAACCTTGCACTGCCGCAATTCCATCACTATGTTGCGCCGCTATGTTCTCACCAGCAAGTTGAAATCCTACTTTCCCGCGCTGCAAACGATCTCCTAGTGTACCTAATGTAGGTGAGTCATGAGAAAAATAATTATTGTCTTTCATATCTTTACTGTGACCAACAGCAACATCTGCTGTTTCCTGATCCCATGTTAATAATGGTAATTTATGACGACTTCGAATGATATTTGTTAAATCAAAAATTTGTTGCATATTCCCATTTTCTACTTGTTTTATTTTTTCTGGAGTCAATGGTTGTTCTGCTATTAATTCACCTGAATAAACGAGCTGATACGGTCTTTGGCGTAATAAAGTTTCATCATCCATATAACGAACACCAATAAGCTCATGTGTAAATTGATCAAAATACAATTGCGCCCATCCATCTTCTACAGGTATTAATGGTTGTTCCATGACTTCGGTATCAGATAGCTCAAATTGATAACTATTTTTCCCTCTTTTTAATGAAATTTCATGCGAAAGCGGACTTTTTTTATATACTTCTTCATATTTTTCATTTATATAATAAGGTGGAACCTTAACTTGTTCACCAGCTGCGTATGCCGTTACAACTTTACGTTCAGAAACTCCAAATTGAACATACTGAGTTAAATCCTGGTTGTATACCCACCATTCATATCCGTATGCAGATGGCTCTATTCGAGAGGGTTCTCCCCACTTCGCTAATAAGTTTTCAGAGTCTTCACCAATCATATTTAAAACAGTGTCTGAGGAGTCTTCCTTAATTTGCTTTTTCTTTTTCACAATTTTATTTTCTTGCTTTGATTGAGATGGGGTTAATATATATTGTGAAACGAGTAATTTCCCGTATAAATCAACAGCTAAAATTAAAAATGTAATCATTACGATACGCAATAATTTCTTCAAACGATATACCTCCTGAACAAAACATAAAATTGAGATATACACAAATCCTTTTCTTTCTTTTTGTGTGTACCGTACTCTTTTCACTATATCATATTTTTGTGAAAAAAGTCTGGATTATCCCTTTTCTCTCAATATGAATTGCACTTTCTTATTATTCATACTATTATAAAAATAATGGTGTAACATTAAAAAAGGAGGTATTATATGCAATTTACAAATACGCAATTTAATGGAGCCGTCGTTGAATTAACTCTTTTAACTGAAATCATGGAAAACAACCACTTCGTACTTGCCGGACAGTGGGATTATGAGCGAGTTACATACGATTATAAATTTGAAATATTAAAGGATGTTTATTATTTACGAGTGCAAGGAGTTGCTGTTGAAGGTGACATTGGCAGTAGACACGCTGAAGTAAAACTACTTCCCCCCTTATTAGGAAAACATTATTATCCTCACGGCGTTGAATATGGTGATGATGAGACTTTCCCAACGAATGTACTTCAAAAAAGCGAACAACTCCTACAAAATGTCGAAAAAGAGTTAAAAGAATTTCAAATTATTGATTAACAAAAACAAGCGCATCAATATGATGCGCTTGTTTTATTTCCCTTCCCTAAGAATGAATCGTTTTTTTTACTGGATATCCATAAATAGATCCATCTTTTACTTTAATCTCATCTTCCCAAGGAACCTTATATTTACCTTCAGCTAAATCTTTTACAAACGTATATGGATTTTCTTTCACCCCACCAGGAGTTGCTACATATCCTCTTGAACCTAGATTATATATATTATTTTCCAATCCCCATCCTAATCTAGCCTGATCTGCTAGTTCTGGATATACTTCAGCAGTAACAATCTCCCAAGGATTTCGATGTCCCTGTACTAAAGTAGTCCCATCAAAATTACATACTTGTCCTTCACCAAAGTAATAAAATACGCCATCATAACCCGCTAAGTTTACCGACAATGTATACATTAAATTCTGCCATGCATTTGAACGATTGGTTAGCATCCATTGTTCACTAACTTGTGTACTATATCCAGAAATACGAATTAAGACATTTGCACCTTTATAGGCCGCTTCACGAGATACTTCAGGGAACATGCCATCATGACAAATACAAACAGCTAATTTACTTCCTCCAGGTCCATCACAAACAGGTAAGCCTAAATCTCCAGCTTTCCAAGGCTCGACTGGCACCCAAGGATTTAGCTTACGATACTTCAAAATCATTTCACCTTGTGGATCAATAATAACTGCTGTATTATATGGCTCTCCACCATCAGGATTTTTCTCCATTATTGAAAAAACACCATATACTTTAGATTCTTTACATGCCTCAGCAAATAAGTCTGTTTCTGGCCCAGGCACTGTGCATAAAAATTCTTCTGTAGTCCATTTTTTTGTATTGAGCCCTTGTGTACTATATTCAGGAAATACTATCAATTCTAAACCAGGGTAACCTGATTTGGTCGAATGAATTGTTTTTATGATTTGTTGAATTTGTTTATCAATGTCTGCACGCGATTCTACTACTGGTACTGGATATTGAATTAGTGCTGTCAAAAAACCACTAATCGGCTTTACCATACTTCCACTACTACCCATTTAAACTCCCCCTTAAAATAGTTCGTGTTTATTAAAGATAACAATATATATTTGTAACTCTCTAAAAAACTTGCAATACATATGGAATTATTACGCATGAAAGCTAGTAGTAAATTTTATCTCCACTTTTAGTACACGCCTACACTAACTTAACATAAAAAATTAGAAAATTCAATCTTTTTAAGGTAGCTAAAACTAAGTAAAAAAAGCGCATGGAATCCCATACACTTTTTTTACTTAGTCTGTAAATACGGCGGCAATTGTTGCAACTGCTCCTTATCCTTTTCACGTTCTCTACGTGCCCATCTAAAGAATACATAGCCTATAATTGTACCGTACACTATTTCCTGGACAATTTTCATTATGATACCACCAGTTTGCTGGTCTTGTACGACTGGCATCCAGTGCAAAAATTCTGGTCCCGTTATATTTAAATCTGATAAAGTGCCCGCTGGTACACATAGTTCCATCGCTTTCATCCAAGCAGCCGGATCCGTATACGTTGCAAATAACGGGGCTGTCGCAAAAATGATTAACGCACAAGCAGGCGTTAATAATATGCCATTAGCAAACATATAACCAAGTTTCTTTATATCACTTAATGTTTGATATTCTGGTAATGGATTTAACATCGGCCACCACATCATGATTGCTGTAAAAAACAATATAGCGAGACAAATAGGATGAGCTATTTGACTTTGTTTTACCGTATCAAAAACAACTGGTAAATGATAAAAAGAAAACAGGCCGTTAAATACAAATAACGCAATAAGCGGTTTAGCAAATGCCTTTAATATAATTTGAACAAACTTAAAAGAAGTAATGTAACGATATAACCAAATTGGTATACCAAGCAACAGTAACGGTGGAACTGCAATATACATGACTGCCATTTCAAACATATGAGCACTAAATATAATATGGCCAATTAAATCAATAGGCCCTCCCTTTACAAAATACAAAAGAACAATACCAGTCGTAAAATAAAAAATTTGCTTCTTACTTACCTTCGTCGCATTTTCAAATCGCATTCTATATGGCCCAATAATTAAGAAGTACCCAATAAGAATCGAAAGCATAAATAATAAAAAGATTGGACTCCATAAAGCCTGAAAACCAAATATCCACAAGTTACTCATTTTCACACCTACCTTCGTAAGGTTATCTCATAATATGAAGAGGGAGCTGTGACAACACAAGCTCCCTTATTTTTCACTTTTCAAATCCACACGATTGTCATAAAAGCTAAAATTGTAATTAACCCTATTAGCAGACCAGAGTAAAGAAAGAAACTTGCTGCTTCATGTCCTTTATGACTCATATGCATAAAATAATACAATTGAAAAATTACTTGTACCACTGCTAATAGTAAAATAAACGGTACAGAGAAAATCGGACTAAAAGTTTTTGGATGCGCCACCGCTACAAATGCAACTAATGTTAAAAAAATCATTAATGCAAACGTAATAACTTGATGCCTCATTTCCTCCGCACTTTTTCTCTTCCGATAAACAAGATCAACTTTAGGATTATTCGTTTGCTTTATCGCCATTGTTTATCCCACCATTCCCATTAAATATACTACAGTGAAAATAAACACCCAAACTACGTCAATAAAGTGCCAATAAATCGATGCAACATAAAACTTCGGTGCATTGTATAAATTTAGACCTCTCTTCGCATTTCTAAAGATTAATGTTAGAATCCAACATAACCCAAACAATACGTGGAGTCCATGTGTACCAACAAGAGCATAAAACGCAGAGCCAAACGCACTACTTCTCATAGTATGCTTAAATTCATGTGTATAATGATAAAACTCATATATCTCAAACCCTAAAAACCCTAAACCTAGCAATACTGTTACTAGTAACCAAAGCTGCATTTTCTTAAAGTTAAAGTTTTTCATGTGATACATCGCATATACACTCGTTAAGCTACTCGTTAATAAAAGCATCGTCATAATGAAAACGAGTGGCATTTGGAACATCTCTTGAGATGTTGGTCCACCATTTGTAGAATTCTTTAACGCTAAATATGTTCCGAATAAGGAAGCGAACAACACTGTTTCGCCTCCAAGAAATAACCAAAAACCGACAAACTTATTTTTCCCTTCAAGGGTTGCTTTTTCAGGCTCTGCTGGAAATGTTTCATTCGTTAATTTTTCATCTACATGCATTATGCCTTGCCCCCCTTATCCTCTAAATCTTCTTTATGAATATGATACCCATGATCATCAATTACTGAACGTAGGAACATTGCGCCAAATGTAATGATTAAACCAATAATTGCTACTAATAACCAGAACTTATCTTTTCCGCCCTGCATATACATCGCACCAAATGCCGCTATAAACAATCCGAAAGAAATGACAAATGGTGAAAACGAAGGATTTGGCATATGAATATCACCAACTGGTTCCGCTGCTGTCATCTCTTTATTACCTTCACGTTTTTCAATCCAAAACGGATCTAATCCGCGAACAAATGGTAATTGTTTAAAGTTATATTCTGGTGTCGGTGCTGGCATTGTCCATTCTAATGTACGTGCATCCCACGGATCACGACCAGCTTTTTCTTTTGATACTGTCGTTTTAATTACATTGAATAGAAGAACAATCGTTCCAAGAGCCATAAACACCGCTCCGATGGAACTAATCATATTCCCCATTTCCAACCCTTGCCCTTCAAGATATGTGTAGTAACGGCGTGGCATACCAATCAAGCCAAGGAAATGCTGAATAAAGAACGTTAAATGGAAGCCGATAAAGAATAGCCAGAACGTTATCTTTCCTAATGTTTCATTTAATACTTTATTAAACATCAGTGGCCAATAATAATGAGCTCCTGCAAGTAAACCAAATACAACACCGCCAACGATTACATAATGAAAATGCGCTACTACGAAATAGTTATCATGAAATTGATAATCAGCTGGTGCAGATGCTAGCATAACCCCTGTAACTCCACCCATTACGAATGATGGAATGAAAGCTACTGCCCACATCATTGGTGTCGTAAAACGAATACTTCCGCCCCACATTGTAAAGAGCCAGTTGAATATTTTGATACCAGTTGGAACCGCAATCGCCATTGTTGCGACCGAGAAAATAGCATTAGCAACTGGACCAAGTCCAACAGTAAACATATGGTGCGCCCATACCATAAATCCTAAAAATCCAATTAATACAGTCGCAAACACCATCGATGAATAACCAAACAATCGTTTTTTCGAAAATGTCGCGAAGATTTCTGAGAATATTCCGAAAGCTGGGAGTATAAGAATGTATACTTCTGGATGACCGAAAATCCAGAATAAATGCTCCCATATAATTGTATTCCCGCCCAATGCCGGATTAAAGAAACTTGTTCCAAATAAACGATCTAACATTAAAAGTCCTAATCCTACAGTTAACGGCGGAAAAGCGAATAATATAAGCGAAGATGTTACAAATGTCGTCCACGTAAACATCGGCATACGCATGTACGTCATTCCTGGCGCCCGCATATTAATAATGGTTACAAGGAAGTTAATACCTCCAATTAATGTACCAATACCTGAGATTTGCAAGCCGAGTACATAGAAATCAACACCATGACCTTTAGAGGCTAAAGCTAAAGATGCATAAGATGTCCATCCTGCATCAGGTGCTCCACCTAAAAACCAACTTAAATTTAAAAATACTCCACCAAAGAAAAATAACCAAAATCCGAGTGAATTCAAAAACGGGAACGCTACATCACGTGCACCAATTTGAAGTGGTACAGCGGCGTTCATAAATGCAAACACGAGTGGCATAGCTGCGAGGAAAATCATTGTTGTACCGTGCATCGTTAATACTTGATTATAAGCATCCCCAACAAGAAAAGCGTTGTTAGGAATCGCTAATTGAAGGCGAATAAATAGAGCTTCTATTCCGCCTATTACAAAAAACAATCCACCTGCAATTAAATAGAGAATGGCAATCTTTTTATGGTCTACTGTCGTTAAATAATCCCATATGACAGCACCCATCCCCTGTTTTTTTGCTACAGAACTCACGTTTTCAACCTCCCCTTCGCGAATAATCCCTCTTTACTTTTCAACTTTTAACGTTTGTAAGTATGCATTTAATGCATCAATTTGATCATCCGTTAAGTTGCCATATTTGCCAGTCATTTTGTTTCCTGGCTTCATATTTTCAGGATCTTTCAGCCATTTTTTTAAGTTTTCTTCATTGTTTTCGGCAATACCGGCAACCATATCGCGATCCGCAAAGTTTGCTAAGTTTGGTGCGATACGAGCGGAAGGTGGTCTACTATCATTAGATCCAACTGCATGACAACCAATACAGCTTTTATTAAATATTTCTTGGCCCTCTTGCGCCTTTGTTGAAGCTACTTCTTTCTTCCCATCAATCTTCTTCATATCAGCAAGCCATTTTTTGTACTCGCTTTCATCTAAAGCTTTCACTTTAAATTGCATTAAAGAATGTGATGGGCCGCAAAATTCTGTACAAAAACCATTATAAGTGCCCGATTTATCTGCCTTTAACCACATTTTGTTCACATTGTCTGTATTTGTATCCATTTTCCCTGCTAAAGATGGAACCCAAAATGAGTGTTTAATATCGGCACCCTTCAAATTTAAATACACTTTCTTACCTGTGGGGATGACCAAATCTTGCGAAGTTACTATCTTTTCTGATTTATAAGAAAATTCCCACCAATAAAGATTCGCTGTTACATCAACAACGATAGTATCTTTATCAATATTCTTTTTCTCCATCGCACTTACATCAGCAAGTTTGAATGTATATGTAACTGTTGGAACAGCTAAGATTAGTAAAAGAATAATCGGAATAACTGTCCATATAATTTCTAGCTTGTGATTCCCTTCAACTTGCTCTGGAATATAATCTTCCTGACCTTTCTTTTGTCGGAAACGCACAATTACATATAAGAAAATAATAGTAACTACTAGTACTACTCCTACCATGATTGCACTCGCCAGTAGAAGTAAATCATATTGCATTTTTGCTACTTCTCCTTGCGGAATTAAAGTAGATTGAAAGGCTTTACCGCATCCCCCTAACAGTAAAGCCAGCAGTGAAACGAACGAAAGCAGTCGCCACTGTTTCTTCATACAAACAACCCCCACTTTCCTTGTGAATTAGATTGTACTTTATAGTTAAGTAAAGTAAATCTCAACGTAAAGAAATCCAATTATGTCGTTGTCTTAGAAGAATGTAACTACAATCATTGATACAAATAAGATTGTTAAATAATTTAGGGAATAAACAAACATTTGCACGGACCATTTGATGTCATCTTTCTTACGGAAGCCATAAAATCCTAAAACGATCCATCCGATGTTAAGCAGTGTTGCAATTACCATAAATGTTATCCCTAGTCCACTCATATAAAATGGTAGTGGTAATAAACATACTGTCCAAATCATAATTTGGCGTTTCGTAATTTCAAATCCATGAACTACAGGAAGCATTGGAATTCCTGCATTTCGATATTCATCAACACGTTTCATTGCTAATGCAAGGAAATGTGGGATTTGCCAAATAAACATAATTAAAAATAACATCCAAGCAATTGGATGGCCTAAAGATGGATCGATTGCTGCCCATCCAATTAAAGGAGGAACTGCACCAGATATACTACCTACAACAGTATTTAGTGTATACTTTCTCTTTGTCCATAAACTATATAGAACAACATATGTGAAAGCACCAATAAATCCCATTAAGACTGCCATTGGTGTTGTTAATAATAAAAATACAAAACCAAGAAGTAATATGACTAGTCCAAATGTAAGTGCAAATCCTGGTTTATACTTTCCAGTAACCGTTGGACGGGTCTTTGTTCTTTCCATTAATGGATCGATGTCTCGATCAATGTAGTTGTTTAAACAACATACCCCTGCCATAACTAATCCAGAACCAACGATTGTAAAGAATAACTTATCCAGATTGTCCATTACACTTAATCCATTAAAGTGTAATGCCAACCAAAATCCTGTAAATACAGTAAGTGTATTTGAGTTTACAATCCCCATTTTAACGAGTGCTTTTAAATCTTGTAACCGAGTTGTTTCCGGTACACTTGTAACAGCGGACTCATCATGCAGCTCACTTGTTGCATGGTTCATCACTCTAACCCCCTCTTAAAACTTTCATCTTTCTTTTTGCGCATATTTCAAATGAAATAATTCGCTTCTATATAGCAATATTATTACAGTAGAAACATTGTTAACCCATTCTACTACTAATCTACGCCCATACTCCAATATATTAAATCATATTTCCCGAACATTTTGTGAAGAAAACATGAACTTTTTGTGTCGAATATAAAAAACTTCATTCTGACTTGTCCTTATCATAACATGATGTTACCTTCTATAATAAACTATTTTGTCTTATTTAACACGTATTCTCCCCATTTCTTTTCAAAATAGCCTATTTTTCACCTAAAATTTTCCTTATGAACCCTGTTTTTACACCTATTTTCTCCCCCTTTCCTTCCCCCTCCATTTCTTTGCTATTTTATTATTTTTTATATATCATAGGAACTAGCGCGTTTTATTCTATACATAATGGAATGAAAATATTTCGCAATAACTTCATAGCAGAAAGATGGTGAAAGAGATTGCAACGCTTTATTAAATGGTTAGCAGTCATTACAAGCCTTGATTTATTAATAGTTTTATTAGGAGGCGCTTTAGTTACAAAAACAGGTTCTGGTCAAGGTTGTGGTAAATCATGGCCACTTTGTAACGGTGAATTTGTTCCATCTAATTTATCAATGGAAACTATTATTGAACTTAGCCACCGATTAACATCCGGATCAGCTGGAATTCTTGTCACTCTCCTTTGTATTTTGTCCTGGAAATATTATAAACATGTGCGTGAAACAAAAACGTTAGCAATTTTATCCTTCGTATTTTTAGTTGCACAAGCATTAATGGGAGCAGCAGCAGTTGTTTGGGGCCAAATGCCAGCTGTACTTGCTATCCACTTCGGTATTTCCTTAATTTCATTTGCTTCTGTCATTTTATTAACGTGTCTTATCTTTGAAATTGACCAAAAATTTGATGCACGTTCACTTATTATGGACAAAAAAATGAAATTTCATATTTATGGTGTAACAATTTACAGTTATATCGTCGTCTACACAGGTGCTTTAGTACGTCACGAACGAGCTAGCTTAGCCTGTCCAGACTTTCCTTTATGTAGCAAAAACAGACCTATGCCAACTCAACTACATGAATGGGTTCAAATGGGCCATAGAGTTGCAGCGATGTTAATTTTCGCTTGGATACTATACGCGATGATTCTCGCTATTCGCCATTACAAACAGCAACCTGTCGTATATTGGGGATGGATCATTTCATTTATCCTTGTTACACTTCAAGCTGTAGTAGGAGTTTTAGTTGTATTTACAAACGCTAGTTTAGCAATGGCATTGTTACATTCTCTATTCATTTCTTGCTTGTTTGCCGTACTATGCTATTTAGTTATGTTAGGAACAAGAAGTAAAGTGAATGCAAAAGAAGCCGAATTAACTTCTAAACAAACAAAATAATTTAAAACTAAAATCCCTTGCCAATTCGGCAAGGGATTTTTTGCAATAAAAAAAGAGCTGTATTTTACACAGCTCTTTTTTTATTTTAGTGATCTAATTCAATAAGTAAATCACCCGTTTGAATCGCATCACCATCGTTAACATATACTTTCTTCACTTTACCATTGAACGGCGCTTGAACTGTCGTTTCCATTTTCATCGCTTCTGTAATTGCCATAGAATCGCCTTTTTTCACTTCATCGCCTTCTTTTACAACTACTTTAATTACCGTTCCTGGCATCGTTGCACTAATATGATTTGGATTCTCACGGTTTCCTTTCACACGTTGTGCAACTGTTGCTTTTACACTCTCGTCTTTCACGATAATTTCACGTGGTTGACCGTTAAATTCCAAGTAAAGGACACGATTTCCATCCGGCTGAGGTTCTCCAATTGATACTAGTTTAACCATCAATGTTTTACCCTGTTCAATTTCTACATCAATTTCTTCACCTAGTCTCATACCATAGAAGAACGTCGGTGTATCAAGTACAGATACATTTCCATAAAGCTCAGCAACTTTTTCATAATCCATAAATACTTTTGGATATAAAGCATATGCAACTACATCAAAAATCGTTACTTCGCGTCCAAGTTTATGGAATAATTCTTCTTTTAACGCTTCGAAATCTACTGGCTCTAGTAATTCACCTGGTCTTACTGTTAATGGCTCTTTCCCTTTTAAAATAATCTTTTGTAATTCTTTCGGGAAACCACCGTACGGTTGACCTAAATCACCAGAGAACATTTCAACAACAGATCCTGGGAAGTCCATAGCATGTCCACGCTCTAAAACATCTTGTTCTGTCAGATGGTTTTGAACCATAAATAATGCCATATCACCAACAACTTTTGATGATGGCGTTACTTTTACAATATCTCCAAACATGTCATTCACACGGCGGTACATTACTTTCACTTCATCGAAGCGATCTCCTAAACCAACCGCCTTCGCTTGTTGCTGAAGATTACTATACTGCCCACCCGGCATTTCATGCATATATACCTCTGTATGAGGCGCATTCATACCACTTTCAAACGGTGCATAGTATTTGCGTACATCTTCCCAATAATGAGATAGTTTTTCTAAAGAATCTATATTAACATCTGGTTGTCTTTCGTTTCCACCTAATGCATAGTATAGCGTGTTCGCACTTGGTTGTGACGTTTGACCAGCCATAGAACTCACTGCTACATCGACGATATCAACACCCGCTTCAATTGCCTTCGTATACGTTAATATACCATTTCCACTCGTATCGTGCGTGTGCAGATGAATTGGAATCGACACTGTCTCTTTTAATGCAGAAACTAAATCATATGCTGCATTTGGTTTTAATAAGCCCGCCATATCTTTAATACCTAAAATGTGAGCTCCTGATGCTTCTAACTCTTTTGCTAAATTTTTATAGTAATTTAAATCATATTTACTACGCAGTGGATCATGGATATCCCCTGTGTAGCACATTGTTGCTTCTGCAATTTTACCAGTGTCTCGTACAGCGTCAATTGCAACTCTCATGCCTTCCACCCAGTTTAAGCTATCAAAAATACGGAATACATCAATGCCTGCTTGAGCAGAACATTCCACAAATTTTTGAATTAAATTATCTGGATAGTTTTTGTATCCAACTGCGTTTGAAGAACGAAGTAACATTTGGAATAAAACGTTCGGCATTTTTTCACGAAGATCTAGTAATCGTTCCCATGGATCTTCTTTTAAGAAACGATACGCAACGTCAAACGTTGCACCGCCCCACATTTCCGCTGAGAATAGGTTCGGTAACATTCTCGCTGTTGGCTCCGCAATTTGATGTAAATCTTTTGTACGAATACGAGTTGCAAGTAATGACTGGTGTGCATCACGGAATGTTGTATCCGTTAAAAGTACACGTTTTTGATCCTGTACCCATTTTACTAATCCGTCCGCTCCACGCTCGTCCAAAATTTGTTTCGTTCCATTTTGGATTGGCTCTGAATGTTTTAAACATGGAATACGAGCATCTGGGAATATTGGTTTTTCTTTTTTACCTACTCCTGGGAAACCATTTACTGTTACTGTACCAATGTAATTTAACATTTTCGTTCCACGGTCTTTACGTTTCGGGAACAAGAACAATTCAGGTGACGCATCGATAAATGAAGTATCATATTCTCCTGATAAGAAGTTTTTATGTTTTACTACATTCTCTAGGAATGGAATATTTGTTTTAATACCACGAATACGGAATTCTTTTAAGTTACGTTCCATTTTTGCAGCAGCTTGCTCAAAAGTAAGTGCCCAAGTTGTAACTTTTACAAGTAAAGAATCGTAGTACGGTGTAATAACTGCACCTTGGAAGCTATTTCCTGTATCAAGACGTACACCAAAACCACCGCCTGATCGATACGCCATAATTTTTCCTGTATCCGGCATAAAATTATTTAGCGGATCTTCAGTTGTTACACGAGATTGAATTGCAAATCCATGTACAACTACTTCCTCTTGCTTCGGAACACCTACCATTTTGCTATGTAATGAATGTCCATCAGCTATTAAAATTTGTGATTGAACAATATCTACTCCCGTAATCATTTCTGTAATCGTATGTTCTACTTGAACACGTGGATTTACTTCAATAAAGTAAAACTCATCATCTTTTACAAGGAATTCTACTGTTCCTGCATTTAAATAATTTACATTTTTCGTTAACTTCACAGCAGCATCACAAATACGCTGACGCAGATCATCTGAAAGTGATACACTCGGTGCAATTTCTACAACTTTTTGATGACGACGTTGTACAGAACAGTCACGCTCGTATAAATGAACAACATTGCCTTCTTCATCTGCTAAAATTTGTACTTCTATATGTTTAGGTTTTTCAACGAATTTTTCGACGTAAACTTCATCATTACCAAAGGCTGCTTTCGCTTCTGATTTCGCTCGATTATATGATTCTCCTAATTCCTCACTAGTACGCACAATACGCATACCACGACCGCCACCCCCAAGGGATGCTTTAATAATAATCGGGTAATCATACTTTTCAGCAAATTTTTCGACTTCTTCTAATGAATTTACTGGACCATCACTACCAGGTATAACTGGAATTTGTGCTAGCTGCGCTTGTGTTCTTGCTTTCACTTTATCTCCAAACATATCTAAATGCTTACTTTTCGGACCGATAAAGATAATTCCTTCTTCTTCACAACGTTTAGCGAATTGAATATTTTCTGACAAGAAACCATATCCAGGGTGGATTGCATCTACATGATTACTTTTTGCAATCTCAATAATGCCTTCAATATCTAGATAAGCATCAATTGGTTTTTTTCCTTCCCCAACTAAATAGGACTCATCGGCTTTATAGCGATGATAAGAACCACTATCCTCTTTAGAATAGATTGCAACTGTTTTTAATCCAAGTTCCGAACAAGCTCGAAACACACGAATTGCAATCTCTCCACGGTTAGCTACCAATACTTTTTGAATACGTTGCAGCTTTGTCATGATTTTCCCCCTCTACTTTCCTACCACTCTAGAGATAAAATATATACACACCTTAAAAAGCGTGAAGTTCTTCACTTTCCACATTATATTATACTTAGAAAGCTTCACTTTATTTTTATCCATCATACCTTATTTTTTAACAAATGATAAGTTTTCTGTGCAATTTGTTTCACAAAAATAGTATAGCATACCTCTTCCTTTTCTAACAACTTAATTGTATATCACATTTAACTTAATGTGATATATCTTTTAACTGAAAGAGAAATTAGTACATCATATTTAAAACTACTTAAAAATAAAAACACATCATGCTCTAAAGCACAATGTGTTTTTATTTTACAACTACAAGATGTGGTCCATTTTGTTCTTTTTCTTTCATTAATCCATTCTGTTGTTTCTCTTGTCGTTTCACGTGACTAGCAATATTGAGTAGTATCCCCATCGCAAGTAGATTAGCTAATAAAGAACTACCACCGTAACTGACAAACGGTAATGGTACTCCGGTAAGTGGTATTACTCCAGACATACCACCAACATTAATAAACGTTTGAACTCCAAACAAGCTTGCAATTCCGATAGCTATTAAACTTCCAAATGGATCTGTACACTTTTGTGCGACTCTAAATGATCGAATAATTATAAGCAATAAACAAATCAAAATGATTGCTACGCCTATAAAACCAAGTTCTTCCGATATAATTGCCATAATAAAATCCGTTTGTGGTTCTGGTAAATAACCATACTTTTGCACACTATTTCCTAATCCCCTACCATTAAGCCCTCCAGAAGCAATTCCAATAAATGAATTCACCAATTGGAATCCATCCTTTTGAGGATCATTAAACGGATCAAGGAAAACAGAAAAACGTGCCTTTTGATATGGATTTAATGCATAATTGCCAAGAAGATATATTGCCGGAATCCATACTATAGAAGTTAAAGCAATTCGTTTAATCCATAAGTTAACCTGTACTCCCGAACAAAGGAACATAATTCCTACTGTTCCTGCAATTAACAAATCAGTACCTAAATCATTTTGCTTTAATATTAAAAACATGATTATACCAACACCAATAAGTACTGGACCTGACCCTTTGGAAACAGGTGTATTCGTTTCTTGTCTTTTGGCAAAGAAATGAGCTAAGACGAGAATAACTGTTATCTTAACAAATTCTGCAGGCTGTATTCCAAATATCCACCCGTTTGCACCGTTTACTTTCTTAGTGAAAAAGGCAGCTGCTGCTAATAATGCAACACTAATTCCATAACTCCCCAATAAAAAGATTCGTTTTCTCCACACTTTATATGGGATAATAGCAAGAATTATTAATAACACTGTTCCAGCAGCTAAAGTAATTAATTGTCTTTTAAAAAAGAAATTTGCTGGTTTATCAAATCGCGAAATCGCAACAATGGAACTAGAACTATATACCATTATTACTCCCAGCACACATAAGATAACAAGAGGAAGTAACAATGAATAATCCATTGATTTCCATACTTTTTTCATTTCATTTCCTCTTTCTGTTTCAATTTAATTATTGTTGTATTCCATATGTATATTGATTCTTCCTGCTTTATTATACAAATAAAAAGCTCAAACTAATTTAGTTTGAGCCCCCTTATTTGAACCCGTTATTGTTGTTTGTTTGTAAATGCTTCATGAAGTGCAGACAACTCACGTTCGAGCTCACCTAACATTGCTTTCCCTTGTTCTTCTGCAATAAGACCAAGGCGAACTGCAAAATCGACCTCGCGGGATAGTCCAAACATTTGTGTGTCTAACACTTCTTCATATAATGGACATTGCGGCATTGTAAGATGGTCCATTTGCACCTTAATAAGTCTTAAAATCTTCTCTGCATCCGCTTGTAGAAGGGCTAGTGCCTTTTCCTGATGATTTGCTACTGTCTCAGACGCCAAATTGATTCCCTCCGTTTCCGTCCTACTCTCCTCTATCCTATCTATTAATATTAGCGATAGTTTTAATAAATTGCAATAGAAACATTTTTTGTGACAACAGTGTCTAATGCTATTATACTGAAAAGTGGGAGTATAACACAAATGGGGGAACAACAATGAGCGAAATTTTATTTATTAACGGAAAAGTACGTTTTCCAATCACTATTGATCCAACTGTTTGGATCTTTGATGATCGAAAAGTAGATTTGACAACTTACTTTGATGAAACTAGAGAAAACACGTCTGAACTAGAAACTTATTTAAAAAACACTTCAGAACATTGGGATCGTGAAATTCGTGATGGTGCTGCCTTCCCACCGATACAACAAAGTGTAAAGAAATATAAAAAAGAACAGCTGATTACTGGAACATTTGGTATACCATTTCATCCATTCCTTGCTAACGCTGAAATTTTAGAGGACGCTACGCAAGTTGAAATTGAAACGGTAGATCATACAATGACACTTCCATTAGAAACTGTCAAAAATGCTATACTAGGCTTTTCAAAAGAAGGAAAACCATTAAAAGAAGACGGGCCTGTTCATCTCTATTTCAATGATGGATCTAATCAACAAAATCCAATCCGTAACATCCGTAAATTTACAATTATTTAAAGAAAAGGAGTGAGCTTAAGCTCACTCCTTTTTACAATAAATCTGCTGCTAGTTGAGCTAAATTAGATCGCTCCCCTTTAACAAACTTCACATGACCACTAATACGCTGTTCTTTAAACTTCTCTACAACATACGTTAAGCCATTATTATATTCATCTAAATATGGGTGATCAATTTGCTGAGGATCTCCCATCAATACAATCTTACTCTTTTCCCCTACCCTAGTTAATATCGTCTTCACTTCATGCTTTGTTAAATTTTGTGCTTCGTCAATGATAATGAACTGATCTGGAATACTTCTCCCGCGTATATAAGTAAGGGCTTCTACTTCAATCGAACCCATTCCAGCTAAAATAGCATCTAACTCTCCTGGCTTTTTCGTATTAAATAAATACTCTAGGTTATCAAAAATTGGCTGCATCCATGGTCTTAATTTTTCTTCTTTTTCTCCTGGTAAATAACCGATATCTTTTCCGACTGGAACAATTGGTCTTGCCACAAGTAATTTTTTATATAACCCTAAGTCTTCTGTTTGCATAAGTCCCGAAGCTAACGCAAGTAACGTTTTTCCTGTGCCGGCTTTCCCCGTTAACGTTACAAGCGGAATATCTTCACGAAGCAACAATTCTAATCCCATAATTTGCTGCACGTTTCGTGGTCGTATCCCCCACACTTGTTCATTGTGAAAAATAAGTTTCTTTACCTTCTTCCCTAAGTGATCCACAATGCCAAGCGCAGAACTAGAGCCCCCTAATGCATCTTTCATTACTACAAATTGATTTGGGTAAAAAGGATGATTCGCAATTTCAGATAGAGGCAATTCACCTTTCTCATAAAAATAATCCAATTGTTCTTTTGATATATATCCTTCTAAAAAACCAGAATATATATTTTCTACTTCAATTACGCGATCACTTAAATAATCTTCAGCCTTCAAACCAATTGCATCAGCTTTTACCCTTACGAGTACATCTTTACTTACTAAAATAACAGACTTCCCGTCCTCTTTTTCCTGTTCTTCTAAAGATAGATTTTTTGCTACAGCTAAAATTCGATTATCATTTGTTTTTTCTACAAAAATATCTTGTAGTTGCACAAATGAACGATGGTTCAATTCAATACGAAATGTTCCGCCGTTTTCTAGCGGGATACTTTCATGCAGCTTTCCTATTTCACGAAATTTATCTATTAACTTAGATACATAACGAGCGTTTCTTCCTACTTCATCCATATAACGTTTTTTCGAATCAACCTCTTCTAATACAACTGCTGGAATCACTACTTCATTGGTTTCAAATGAAAAAATAGATAAAGGATCCTGCAAAAGTACATTCGTATCTAACACATAAATTTTAT
This sequence comes from Bacillus cereus group sp. MYBK14-1, assembly GCF_051916885.1. Lineage (NCBI taxonomy): Bacteria > Bacillati > Bacillota > Bacilli > Caryophanales > Bacillaceae > Bacillus > Bacillus cereus group sp. MYBK14-1. Next base: position 254,544 of record NZ_JBQAHM010000003.1, read on the forward strand.
CCAACCTGTTACCCCCTGACTCCACTTTTAAATTTGTAGAACAAGGGTTTCATCCATAAAATATGGACGAACCATTGTTATAATTATATGTACCGTGTAAACGAGGTAGAATCGAAAATCATAGTCATTAAACCTTTTATTTATTCTTTATTCATTTCTATTCAATATATTACTTTTTATTATAATTATTAACGTTAAATCACAATAACCGACTACAAAAGTGAATAAACGAATTTCTTATTTAGCATCTTTATAATTCTCTTATCCCTACTAACACTTCGTTATCCAGCTTTTTCGCTGCCCGAAGATCATATGTTTTTTCATATGTTGGTTCAATTGCAAGTTTCGCTCCATAAAACATAACATCACGCACTTCTTGCACCTTTACTTCTATTACAGTTAATTTTAGAGAAATACCTTCCATTCTATCTGTCAAAATTTCACCTGCACCACTTATAGAAAATACGGATTCATTCGCCATTATAGTCAATACCACACCTGTATTATGACGTATATTTTCCACAATACGTGAACGTTGATCTACTGCAAATCGAATACTAGTTTCACTCACTGCATACACCCAAGAAATAGCACTTACGTTAGGAACTTGTTTTTCGAAATCTGTCGTTGCTATCATAACAATACACTCTTTACGCAACGTTTGTACTAAATCCTCTGTTAAGGTAGGCTCTACTACATTCGCCATATTTTCACCTCCAAATATACTTGGTATATCCTTATCATAACTTATTTTTTGAATTGCGAAAATATTATTTTTTCCCACTATTATTCAAAAACATTATACTTCCATGATATACTTATACTGATAGAATTCGTATTGAGGTGACGAAATGAGAGTCAAATGTATGATTTGTGATAAAAAAGATATGTTAGATGATGAAAATCCTATGGCAAAAAAACTGCGTAATCGCCCTATTCATACATATATGTGCATGGAATGTTCGGAACGAATTGCAGAGCGTACAATGGAACGTCATGCAAGTGGTAATTTCCGATTATATCGTGATAAAAAAATCGAAGATGATTGGTAAAATGTAAATAAGTCCTTACTCATATAGATAAGGACTTATTTATATTTTTCTGGTTCACGATTCATCTGATCCAAAAAACAATCAATGGCTTCTAACGGAAACCTTGCAGATTTCCGTTCTCCATTTATTTCATATGTAATTAAATACATTTCCTCGTTCTTTTCGACTTCCACATTTCTTAATTTATGTTCTTCATATACCATATTTTGAAATAACAAATATGTTTCTTTTGCAGCATTATCATCTGGACGTGCTTCCGCAACTGTTTTAATTGTTAACCAATTATATAGTGCATCTTGTACTGAACGCATGAAAACTCCCCTTTCTTATCCTGCTTTTTGTTGTTTCGCTTGACGCAAACGCAGTCTATAAATTCCAAGTACAATTGCCGCTACAACAAGTCCTTCTCCAACAGGTAAAAACACAGCAAAAAAGGTTAATACTGTGCATCCAATTGCTAATGATATGTATATCACAATATTTTTTAGTACAGACAACTTTCTAGCAAACCCTAAATTATAAACGAGAGCACTTAATATAATAATCGTCCCATAAAGTAACCACATTCCTAACTCTGGATTTTCATCTACCTTACACAATTTTGCAAAAAAAGACATCCTTTCTAACACACTCTTCCCCCCTAGCAGTAAAATGCAATTTTCTTTATACACTTAATACAAGAGTAACTCGCAAAAAAAATACTGTCCACAAAAAAGAGTAAATATTCTAAAAAAATAAACAAAATAAAAAAAACAACGCCCTTTATAAAGGGCGTTGTTTTTTTATTTTTACGCTTCAACAGATTTCTTTTTCTTAGCAGCTCTTTCACGTTCGCTCTTATCAAGAATCTTTTTACGTAAACGAATTGATTCTGGAGTTACTTCACAGAACTCGTCATCGTTTAAGTACTCTAATGACTCTTCTAAAGTCATTAAGCGTGGTTTCTTCATTGTTGAAGTTTGATCTTTCGTCGCAGAACGAATGTTAGTTTGTTGTTTCATTTTCACAACGTTAACTGTTAAGTCGTTCTCACGAGTGTGTTCTCCGACAATCATACCAGCATATACTTCTGTACCTGGTTCAACGAAGATTACACCACGGTCTTCAACTTGCATAATACCGTATTGTGATGCTTTTCCTGTTTCAAGTGAAACTAGAACACCTTGGCGACGTCCACCAACTTGTCCAGCGTGTACTGGTTGGTAGCAATCGAATGTATGGTTTAAAATACCGTAACCACGAGTTAATGTTAAGAATTCTGTTGTGTAACCAATTAAACCACGTGCTGGAACCATGAAAGTAAGGCGAACTTGACCGTTTCCGTTATTCACCATATCTAACATTTCACCTTTACGTGCACCCATAGATTCCATAATAGAACCAGTGTATTCTTCAGGTACATCGATTTGTACGCGCTCTACAGGCTCACATCTTACGCCATCAACTTCTTTAATGATTACTTCTGGCTTAGATACTTGTAATTCATAACCTTCACGACGCATGTTTTCAATTAAGATAGATAAATGTAGTTCCCCACGTCCAGATACGATCCACGCATCAGGAGAATCTGTATTATCTACACGTAAACTTACATCTGTTTCTAATTGTGAACGAAGACGCTCTTCAATTTTACGAGATGTAATGTATTTACCTTCACGACCTGCAAATGGGCTGTTATTTACAAGGAACGTCATTTGTAGTGTTGGCTCATCAATACGTAATAATGGTAACGCATCTTGATGTTCAACTGGACATACTGTTTCACCTACGTTAATGTCTTCCATACCAGAAACGGCTACTAAGTCCCCTGCTTTTGCTTCTTCAATTTCTTGACGTTTTAATCCCATGTAACCGAATAATTTCGTTACGCGGAATTGCTTCACGCTTCCGTCTACTTTCATTAAAGCAACTTGTTGTCCAACCTTCATTGTACCGCGGAATACGCGACCAACTCCAATACGTCCAACGTAGTCGTTGTAATCAAGAAGTGCTACTTGGAATTGAAGTGGCTCTTCGCTGTTATCAATTGGTGCTGGAATATGTTCGATAATTGTATCGAATAATGATTTCATATTCTCTTCTTGATTTGCTGGATTTGAATCTAAGCTTGCTGTTCCGTTCATTGCTGATGCAAATACAACTGGGAACTCTAATTGATCTTCGTTTGCACCAAGCTCAATGAATAAGTCGATTACTTCATCAACTACTTCATCTGGACGAGCGAAGTCACGGTCAATTTTGTTTACAACTACGATTGGAGTTAAGTTTTGCTCAAGAGCTTTCTTTAAAACAAATCGTGTTTGTGGCATACAACCTTCATATGCATCAACAACAAGTAAAACACCATCAACCATTTTCATGATACGTTCTACTTCTCCACCGAAGTCAGCGTGACCAGGTGTATCTAAAATGTTAATTCTTTTATCTTCATAGTGAATCGCTGTATTTTTCGCTAAAATTGTAATACCGCGTTCTCTTTCTAGATCATTTGAATCCATTGCGCGTTCTTCAACGTGTTCGTTCGCACGGAAAGTCCCCGCTTGACGTAATAACTGGTCAACAAGTGTTGTTTTACCATGGTCAACGTGGGCAATAATTGCTATATTACGTAAATCTTGTCGTTTTTTCAACATGTCCAACTCCTAATGTCTTTTTAATCCTTCTCTATTATAAGAGCGAAGGGGATACAATAGCAATTAAAATAAAAGCAAGAATGAAAATATAGTTGTATTCTTACTTTTGTGAAAGTAAAATGAGATTGGAGGGTGAAGAAATGGAACACATTCAATATCGCTTTTTATTAACTGCAATTATCGGTGTTATTTTCTTAATCGGTATCGGCATTATGATTGCTGAAAATAGTCCAATCGGTATTATTATTTGCATTATCGGCACATTTGTTACAGTTGGATACGGTTTTGTAACAAAAAGAAAAATGCGCAAATCACAATAACGCTAAAAAGTAAGAAGCTTATACACAGCCTCTTACTTTTTTTGTTGCTCTCATATAAACGATAACACTTCTTCATACACTCCTGGTTTTGCAACTAACACACTGCTCTTCTCTATGATAGAAAGTGGCGCTCCAGAGAATGTCGTCACCTTACCTCCAACTTCTTCTACAATTATCTGCCCTCCGCCAAAATCCCATGGTGATAATCTCGGCGTTACATATGCATCTATTCTTCCTGTTGCAACGTATACCATCTCTAATGCTGCACAGCCATATGACCTTGTGCCCCTTGCTTTCTTAACAAGTGCCATCATACTTTCCATATTAAGCAATGGATTATCTGTAAGCCATATCGCATTTAAAGCTACAATACCTTGCTCTACAGTTCCTTTTTCCAATGGAGGAATTGATATATCATTACAAAAAGCTCCAGATCCCTTGACTGCATGATATAGCTCATCATGCACTGGATCATATATAAGTCCAATCTTTCCGATACCGTTCTCATAAATCCCAATTGAAATCGCAAAATTTCTTTTTTGATGAACAAAGTTCATCGTGCCGTCAATTGGATCAATTAACCAAACAACCCCGTCAGAAGACGTTATCTCGTCTCCATAACCCTCTTCTCCTAAAATATTATGATTCGGGAATGTTTCTTTAATTTTCCCAATTAAAAACTGTTCTATCTCTCGGTCCATATTTGTAACTAAGTCAGCTGCATTTGATTTTGTTTCTATAATAAGTGCTTTTTTCATTGATGCCATTAAATGCTCTCCTGCATCCCGAATCCACCGTTTGGCGTGTGCATCGATGTCTTTCCATACTTCTTGCATGTTTAAACACTCCGATCTATACTGTTCACAGAAAAAACGAACCCTTTATAAGGTTCGCACCAACTAATTTTTTATACATATACTATTATTACGCTTCTAAACGAATCATTTCAAGTCTTAATACTTCTAACTTTTGTACACACTCTTCTTTTTTCTGGTTATCATCTTCCATCATCGCATCATATAAAGTTGCTAATTCATAATCTAGCTCCAAACGTAGCACCGGTATTCTCTTTTCAGCATCTGTTCTCTTTAACGCATTAATCACCTGTCTCATATTATTTGCCTCCTCCCAATATTCGTCTGCCCTCGGACTAGAATTAATTCAATTTTCTGATTTTTTGTTTTATACTATACTATGTTGGATAAATCATCTATGCAACAAAATTATATTTTTTTATTTAAATTTTTTTGTGCTGTTTTTTTTATGAATAGTACAAGCTATGCTAAAATAAAAGCAAAATAGGAGTTGGAGGAACAATCATGACAATACAAACATTCAAGTCAACTGATTTTGATGTCTTTACAGTTGATGGTCTCGAAGAACGAATGAGTGCAATTAAAACGAACATTCATCCTAAGCTAGAAGCTTTAGGGGAACAATTTGCAGAATACTTATCCAAACAAACTGATGAGAACTTTTTTTATCATGTTGCAAAACACGCACGCCGCAAAGTCAATCCACCAAACGATACTTGGGTTGCTTTTTCAACAAATAAACGAGGATATAAAATGCTACCGCATTTCCAAATCGGCTTATGGGGTACTCATGCCTTCATATACTTTGGTTTAATCTATGAGTGTCCACAAAAAGTTGAGACGGCTCATGCCTTCTTAGAACATTTAAATGATTTAAAAACAAATATTCCAAATGACTTCGTTTGGTCCATTGACCATACTAAACCAAGTGTGAAATTACATAAAACACTTGAAACCGAAGACTTACAAAAGATGATTGAACGATTAGCTACTGTAAAAAAAGCAGAATTATTAGTTGGTATTCATATATCACCAGAGGAGTTTTCAGCAATGACCAACGAACAATTCCTTGCTAAGATTGAATCTACGATGCAATCACTCCTTCCTTTATATGCACTTTGTAATCGATAGTAGAAAACGGACAATTTATATTGTCCGTTTTTAGTTGTTATCACATTATATCACTTCAGTTTTTATTTTTCAAAATATTTTTTACATTTTTACAAGCTTTTGTTCTTCGACTTCTTTTGCCCTTTGAATAGCACGATATATAGAGTATCCACTTACTTCTTGAAATTCTTTATCAATTTTCTTTTCTTCTGCTTTCGATGGAACAATCTCTTTAAAACGACGATATAAACCCATTAACTCTTCTCTTATAATTCCTTTTTCATAAGCTTTCTCAATCGCTTCATAAAACTTCACCATTGTAACCATTTCCTCATTTGACCAATCATAATCTAACGGATATTGATATTCCATTTTGCACCTCATTTATCATTTCTTCTTGTTTCATTATGCTATCTTAAAGAGAATATTTTATTCTTCATTATAGCCACTCTGCATTATACACTATTTATTCATTTTAATGGAATTGTCTTCCTCTATTCATTAGTTGAGGCTAACTATTAAACATACTCACCTTAAAAAGATTTTTTTCTATACATCTATAATTATTGGTGATATAATGCTTTTGTTTTATAGAAAATAAAGTGAAGCTACCATCTCAAAAACGATTTTTTGAATGGCAGAAAAACAAGCCTTATTCTAAAAAGGGCTACACTTTTTTAGAGCAGGATTATATAAAACAAATTACACTAAATATTATGAAGAAGAAGGGGTGTATAGATTGTCCCAATACGAAACACCATTGTTTACCGCTTTAGTTGAGCACAGTAAGCGAAATCCAATTCAATTCCATATTCCTGGTCATAAAAAAGGACAGGGCATGGATCCTACATTTCGCGAATTTATTGGGCATAATGCATTAGCAATTGATTTAATTAATATTGCGCCACTCGATGATTTACATCATCCAAAAGGTATGATTAAAGAAGCACAAGATTTAGCAGCAGCCGCATTCGGTGCAGATCATACTTTCTTTTCTATTCAAGGTACAAGTGGCGCTATTATGACAATGGTGATGAGCGTTTGCGGTCCTGGTGACAAAATCCTAGTACCACGAAACGTGCATAAATCAGTAATGTCAGCTATTATTTTCTCAGGTGCAAAACCGATTTTCATGCATCCTGAAATCGATCCGAAGCTCGGTATTTCTCATGGAATCACAATTCAATCTGTCAAAAAAGCACTTGAAGAGCACTCAGATGCAAAGGGCTTACTTGTTATTAACCCAACGTACTTTGGGTTTGCTGCAGACTTAGAACAGATTGTACAATTAGCACATTCTTATGACATCCCTGTACTAGTCGACGAAGCTCATGGTGTTCATATTCATTTTCACGATGAATTACCTATGTCAGCGATGCAAGCTGGTGCGGATATGGCAGCAACAAGTGTTCACAAATTAGGAGGCTCTTTAACTCAAAGTTCTATTCTTAATGTGAAAGAAGGCTTAGTGAATGTAAAGCATGTCCAATCTATTATTAGCATGCTTACAACTACATCAACTTCTTACATCTTGTTAGCATCCCTTGATGTTGCGAGAAAACGTCTTGCTACAGAAGGAACAGCACTCATAGAACAAACAATACAATTAGCTGAGCATGTTCGTGATGCTATAAATTCTATTGAGCATCTTTACTGTCCTGGAAAAGAAATGTTAGGTACAGATGCTACCTTTAACTATGATCCTACAAAGATAATTGTATCTGTAAAAGATTTAGGCATTACCGGCCACCAAGCTGAAGTATGGCTTAGAGAGCAATATAACATTGAAGTAGAACTCTCAGATCTATACAACATACTATGTCTTATCACTTTGGGAGATACAGAAAGTGATACAAATACACTTATTGCAGCATTACAAGATTTAGCAGCAACATTTAGAAATAGGGCAGATAAAGGTGTTCAAGTACAAGTAGAGATTCCAGAAATTCCAGTGCTAGCACTTTCTCCTCGAGATGCTTTTTATTCGGAAACAGAAGTCATTCCATTTGAAAATGCAGCGGGTCGTATTATAGCTGATTTTGTTATGGTTTATCCGCCAGGGATTCCAATCTTTACTCCGGGGGAAATTATTACACAAGAAAACTTAGAGTATATTCGTAAAAACTTAGAAGCAGGTTTACCTGTACAAGGTCCTGAAGATATGACATTACAAACATTACGTGTTATTAAAGAGTACAAGCCTATCAGTTGATAGGCTTTTTTTTCACCTTTTTTCCTTTTCTTCATACGATACTTAAGAATGTAACGTATAGGTGGGGATACTATTATGATTGTAATAGGCCGTTCTATTGTACATCCTTATATTACAAATGAATACGAGCCCTTTGCAGCAGAGAAACAACAAATTTTATCAATAATGGCAGGAAATCAAGAAGTTTATTCCTTCCGAACAGCTGATGAACTCAGCTTTGATCTCAATTTACGAGTTAATATTATTATCTCTGCACTAGAGCTTTTTCAAAGTGGATTTCAGTTTCGTACATTTCAACAATCCTTTTGCAACCCCCAGTATTGGAAAAAAACGTCTCTTGGAGGATTCGAGCTTCTTCCAAACATACCACCTTCTATTGCCATACAGGATATTTTCAAAAACGGAAAACTATATGGAACTGAATGCGCAACCGCTATGATCATTATTTTTTATAAAGCTTTACTATCATTGTATGAGGAAGAAACTTTCAATCGTCTATTTGCAAACCTTTTACTTTATACATGGGACTACGACCAAGATCTAAGGCTCATAACAAAAAACGGTGGCGATCTTGTTCCAGGTGACCTCGTTTACTTTAAAAACCCACAAGTAAATCCAGCTACGATTGAATGGCAAGGAGAAAATACAATCTATTTAGGAAATTTCTTTTTTTACGGGCATGGCGTAGGTGTAAAAACAAAAGAAGAAATTATTTATTCATTAAATGAACGACGAGTCCCTTACGCTTTTATTTCAGCTTTCTTGACCGATACTATTACCCGTATCGATAGTCGTATAATGAGCCAATACGCTTCTTCTAGTACACCACAGACCTCCATAAGCTTTATTCCGATTAGGGATGATGCAATTGTTGCAACAGTTGGTCATACAACTACAATTTATTAAAAAAGCGCCTACACATGTAGGCGCTTTTTCTTATTATTAAGCTTTTGTATGTTCTTTATGGTCACATTCGCAATGAGATCCACATTTCCCGTATAGTACTGTTGATTTTTCATCTTCAAAATGTCCAATTGTTCCTTCACATACTTGGCATACGATTGTTCCCATTTTCATTTCCCCCTGAGTTTCAATAGTAATCTATTTATTTATCATTAAGCTTTCGCATTATCTTTTCTAGCACAGTCACAATTTGTTCCGCATTTTCCGTAAAGTACCGTCGTTTTCTCATCTTCAAAATGTCCGATTGTTCCTTCACATACTTGGCATACGATTGTTCCCATTTTTCATTTCCCCCTAAGTTTATGGTCCTAAAAACTTTTAGCTGTCCATTTCCTATCAATTATTGGGCTTTTGTATGCTCTGTGTGATCACATCCGCAAGATCCACATTTCCCGTAAAGTACCGTTACTTTCTCATCTTCGAAGTGTGCAATTGTACCTTCACAATCTTGACATACGATTGTTCCCATTTTTCATTTCCCCCTAAGTTTATAATCCCAAAAACTTTTTGTAACCGCTTAACTTTCTGTCTTTATTTTAATATGTTATACTTTTTACGTCAATAGGTTTTTAGTATAACACATTAAATATTTTCAATTTAAATTAGTATGCGATATTCAAATAAAAAAACAGCCATATTTATAAGTACGACTGTTTCACATTAATTATTCTTCATATTCCGCATGTAAAGAAGTTGACGGAACTAGAAATTTGAAAAACTGAGCTAACTCCTTTGCTTCCTCTTCTGATCCTAATTTAAAAATCTCCTGTATATATTGAACATTCTCTACATCATCTCGTCCGAGTAAAGTAGACCTTCCTGTTTGCATACAAACAATGAGCGGCTTCCCAAAAAACATATTTGTATAAATAACACCAAAATCATAACGTGTATCATGTGTCATAAACCCTAAAAATCGTACCTTCACACTTTCATGCTCATCATACAATTTTTCAAACATTGGTTTCCACCTTTCTGCATCACGTTTCATTAATAGTATATTAAACAAAACATGTAATACTCCTTTTAATTGTCAAAAAATTCAGTAGGATGTAGAATGATAGTATTCTACTAAGTTAGGGGGAACTTATATGCAACACGCCTTTATTACGCTTGTACCGAAATCCAACCAACAATCAGTTTCAATAGATGATATAAAACAACTTTTTCATTATTATAAAACAGTTACTTCTAAAACTGGTGCCCAAATTAATTACACGTATACAAATACCGCTTTTCCTTATGAAATTTTAGATACATCTACAACAACATTAAAACTTCAATCCAATCACGACCGGTATGACTCAATTTATATTGGTGTTGGTATAGAAAATGAACAATCTTTCATCCAAGTTTCTTTACCACCTAATGCAACATTTGGTGACAAAGGGAAAGCAAATGAATTTTGCCGTTTTTTAGCGAAGAAATTAGAAGGAGAGTTACAATTATTTAATGGAAGAACAATGTATTTTTATAAACGCTAATTTAAAAAATAGATAATATGATTAAAAATAATATACAATTCGAACATGTAAGAAATAAAGCTTGCTTTCTTACGTGCAATACAAAATATGCTATTACATAGGCTAAATATAGAAATACGAAAAAAAGAATAACTTTATAATGAAACTTATCACCATTCGATAATGTTAATACAGTGGAAAAGCCACTCCATAGTAGTAAATGATAAAATATAACATGTAATATTTTCATGGAACCTTCTCCTTTGACATGCTCTATTTTATTAATATATGGGGTTACGTTTGAATCAATTACATATTATAGGATGATATATATTACCTTTGAAGTAAGTTAAACCGGAATCATTTGTTAAAGTATTATATATTCATTCGACAAGTACGTTTAAAGACCTTGCAAGTCATTTGATGAAAATAAAAATAGCCCCTCTCTTACAATAAGAGAAGGGCTATTTACATTACTTAAATTATTTTACAATGTGAATTGGCATTCCAAGAGCAACTTCAGCTGCTTCCATTGTGATTTCACCTAATGTTGGGTGAGCATGGATTGTTTGAGCGATATCTTCAGCTGTCATTCCAGCTTCGATAGCTAAACCAATCTCAGAGATAATATCAGAAGCACCTGCACCTGCAACTTGAGCACCTACAAGAAGACCATCTTCTTTACGTGTTACAAGTTGTAAGAAACCGTCAGTGCTGTTTAATGATAATGCACGACCGTTAGCAGCGAATGGGAACTTAGATACAGTTACAGTCATTCCAGCTTCTTCAGCTTGTTTTTTAGTGTAACCAACAGATGCTAATTCTGGATCAGTGAAGCATACTGCAGGAATTCCGATGTAATCGATAGCTGATGCATGGCCACTAATTGCTTCTACAGCTACTTTACCTTCGTAAGAAGCTTTGTGAGCTAATGGTGGTCCAGGAACGATATCACCGATTGCATAGATGTTTGGTACATTTGTACGACATTGTTCATCGATTTCGATGATGCCGCGGTCAGTCATTTTAACTCCAACTTGCTCAAGACCGATTTCTTGAGTGTTTGGACGACGACCTACAGTTACTAATACGTAATCTGCTTCTACAGTTTGGATTTCACCTTTAACTTCAAAGCTAACTTTTACGCCAGTTTCTGTTTCTTCAACGCCTTTAGCCATAGCTTTTGTATGGATATTTACGTTACCTTTTTTCTGTAGAGCACGTTTAACAACAGAGCTCATAGCTTTTTCGAAACCAGCTAAGATTTCGTCGCCAGCTTCTACTACAGTAACTTCTGTACCGAAGTTAGCATATGCAGTACCTAATTCCATACCGATGTAACCGCCGCCGATTACAACAAGTTTTTTAGGAATTTCAGGTAAGCTTAAAGCACCTGTAGAGTTGATAACACGTTTAGAGTATTTGAATCCTGGAATTTCGATTGGTGTAGAACCAGTTGCAAGAACAGCATTTTTAAACGTATAAGTTTGAGCTGCATCTTCAGTCATAACGCGTAATGTATTAGCATCTACGAAGTAAGCTTCACCGCGAATGATTTCAACTTTGTTACCTTTAAGAAGGCCTTCAACACCGCCAGTTAATTTCTTAACTACGCCGTTTTTCCATTCTTGAACTTTTGTAAAGTCAACTTTTACGTTTTCTGCAGTAATACCCATGTCATCAGAATGCATTGCATTCTCATAACGATGACCTGCATTGATTAACGCTTTTGAAGGAATACATCCAACGTTTAAGCATACGCCACCAAGGTTAGCTTTTTCAATGATTGCTACCTTTTGACCTAATTGTGCTGCACGAATTGCCGCAACGTATCCACCAGGACCTGCACCAACAACGACTGTATCTAATTCAATTGGGAAATCTCCTACTACCATTGTTATTACGCCTCCATTACTAATAATTGTGGGTCATTCAATAGACGTTTAATTTGGTTTAACGCTTTTTGAGCAGTTGCACCGTCAATTAAACGATGGTCAAAGCTTAGAGATAATGCTAATACTGGAGCTGCAACGATCTCACCGTTTTTCACAACTGGTTTTTCAGCGATACGGCCGATACCAAGGATTGCTACTTCTGGGTGGTTGATAACTGGAGTGAACCATTGTCCACCTGCAGAACCAATGTTTGTAATTGTGCAAGAAGCACCTTTCATTTCAGCTGGAGCTAGACGACCTTCACGTGCTTTACCAGCAAGATCATTGATCTCGTTAGAGATTGTGAAGATAGACTTACGATCTGTATCTTTAACAACTGGTACTAATAGACCTTTGTCTGTATCAGCTGCGATACCGATATTGAAGTAATGTTTATGAACTACTTCTTGAGATGCATCGTCTAAAGAAGTGTTTAACATTGGGTATTCACGTAATGCAGATGTTAAAGCTTTAACAACGTACGGAAGGTAAGTTAATTTAATACCTTTGTCAGCTGCTACTGCTTTGAACTTCTTACGGTGAGCAACAAGTTCTGTTACATCTACTTCGTCCATTAATGTTACGTGAGGAGCTGTGTGTTTAGAGTTAACCATTGCTTTCGCAATCGCTTTACGGATACCACTCATTTTCTCACGAGTTTCTGGATATTCACCAGCTGGGATTGGTTGTGCTTTTGGTGCTTCTTCTTTCGCTGCTGCTGGAGTAGCTTCTACTGCTGCTGGAGCCTCAGTTGCTGCTACAGTTTGTCCACCATTTGCAAATGCATCGATGTCAGCTTTTACGATACGGCCATTCTTACCAGTACCAGCTACTTTATGAATGTCTACACCTTTTTCACGAGCGTATTTACGAACAGATGGCATAGCGATTACGCGCTCATTTACTACTTCTGCAGTTGCTGCTGGAGTAGCTTCCGCTGCTGGAGCTTCTACTGCTGCTTCTTCAGCTTTTGGAGCTTCATCATGATCGTCACCTTTAAATTTAAGGTTTTCGTATCCAGGAGCATCAAATTTAATTAATGTATCTCCTACGATTGCAACTGTTCCTTCTTCTACAAGTACTTCAAGTACTTTACCTTTAACAGGAGAAGGGATTTCTACTACTGCTTTATCATTTTGTACTTCAAGAAGTACATCGTCTTCGTTTACTTCATCGCCTGGTTTAATAAACCATTTTACGATTTCACCTTCGTGGATACCTTCACCGATATCTGGTAGTTTAAATTCAAATGCCACGGAATTCAGCCCCCTGATTCATTTCATTATTATGGAATATGTACAAAAGAAACCAGCATGTGCTGATTTCTTTTGCACATGAAAAGCTAAAAATTAGAAGTTCATTACTTTGTTTACAGCTTCAACAATATCTTTGTGGTTTGGTAACCATACGCTCTCTGCTTGAGAGAATGGGAATACTGTATCAGCAGCTGCAACACGTACAACTGGAGCTTCTAAGTTTAAGATTGCACGGTCGTTAATTTCCGCTACAACGTTAGCTGCAATACCAGCTTGTTTTTGAGCTTCTTGAACTACAACTACGCGACCTGTTTTTTCAACAGAAGCGATGATTGTTTCGATATCTAATGGTTGAACTGTACGTAAGTCAACAACCTCTAAAGAGATACCTTCTTTTTCAAGTTCTTCAGCAGCTTTTAATGCAGCGTGAACCATAGCACCGTAAGCGATAACAGATACATCTGTACCTTCACGTTTGATATCAGCTTTACCTAAATCAATTGTGTAATCACCTTCTGGTACCTCTTGACGGAATGAACGGTACAATTTCATATGCTCTAAGTAGATAACTGGATCGTTGTCACGAATCGCAGAGATTAAAAGACCTTTAGCATCGTATGGAGTAGATGGAATAACAACTTTTAGACCAGGTTGTTGAGCCACTAATCCTTCTAAGCTATCAGCATGAAGTTCAGGAGTATGAACACCACCACCGAATGGAGAACGAACTGTTACTGGAGCAGTCCAACGTCCACCAGAACGGTAACGCATACGAGCTAATTGACCAGAAATTGAATCCATTACTTCATAAACGAAACCGAAGAATTGGATTTCTGGAACTGGACGGAATCCTTCAAGTGCAAGACCAACTGCAAGTCCACCAATACCAGACTCTGCAAGTGGAGTATCCATTACACGATCTTCACCAAATTCAGCTTGTAAACCTTCAGTAGCACGGAATACACCGCCGTTTACACCAACGTCTTCACCAAATACAAGTACGTTAGGGTCATTTTTCATTTCAACGCGTAAAGCATCAGTGATTGCTTGAATCATTGTCATTTGAGCCATGGCTTACTTCGACTCCTTTTCTTTGTAGATTTCATATTGTTCAGCTAAGTTGTAAGGCATTTTTTCGTACATGATTTCCATTAAATCAGTTACTTTTTGTTTTGGAGCTTGGTCAGCCTTAGCAATTGCTTGTTTGATATCTTCTTTTGCTTCTTCGATTACTGTCTCTTCAACTTCTTGAGACCATAGGCCTTTAGCTTCTAAGAACTTACGGAAGCGTACGATTGGGTCTTTTTGTTCCCATTCGTTTTCGATATCTTTTGTACGGTAACGAGTTGGGTCATCACCAGCCATTGTATGTGGACCGTAACGGAATGTTAAAGTCTCGATTAAAGTAGGGCCTTCGCCATTTACTGCGCGCTCACGAGCGAAAGCAGTTGCTGCGTATACAGCTAATGGATCCATACCGTCTACTTGAATTCCGTAAATACCTGCTGCTACTGCTTTTTGTGCTACAGTTTTAGCTGCAGATTGCTTTTCTACTGGAGTAGAGATTGCATAACGGTTGTTTTGAACAACGAAGATTGCTGGAGCTTTGAATGCACCTGCAAAGTTCATACCTTCGTAGAAGTCACCTTGTGAAGCACCACCGTCACCAGTGTAAGTAATTGCAACAGATTTTTTACCACGTAGTTTCATACCTAACGCAACACCAGCAGTTTGGATGATTTGCGCACCGATAATGATTTGTGGAGCTAATGCATTTACATTCTCAGGCATTTGGTTACCCATGAAGTGTCCACGAGAGAATAAGAATGCTTGGTATAATGGTAATCCGTGCC
This sequence comes from Bacillus cereus group sp. MYBK14-1, assembly GCF_051916885.1. NCBI lineage: Bacteria > Bacillati > Bacillota > Bacilli > Caryophanales > Bacillaceae > Bacillus > Bacillus cereus group sp. MYBK14-1. The sequence goes on from NZ_JBQAHM010000003.1 coordinate 270,155, forward strand.
ATACTAATTGTGGTACATCACGGTATCCTGGTAAGATGAAGTCTTCTGCTTCAAGTGCGAAATGACTTGCTAATTGAGAAGCTTCTTGTCCAGCTGTAGGTGCGTAGAAACCTAAACGTCCTTGACGGTTTAAAGAAATAGAACGTTGATCTAATACGCGAGTATACACCATACGACGCATTAATTCTTTTAATTGATCATCAGATAATTCAGGCATAGCTGCTTCATTCACAACTTCACCGTTTTCATTTAAAATTTGTAATGTTTCAAATTGAGCTGCGATAGCTTTCATTTGCTCATCAACATTAAATAGGGTCTTTTTTGTTTTAGTACCCATTCCGTTCACCTCTTCCTCTCTTGAACCATATTCTGAAACGCTTTCACTGGCTATTTTCCAGTTTAAAAAGCGCAACGATGTAAACCAACATGTTTGTATGTCGGTTGAGAATAATTTTGTGTACCTAACAATCTGTACTAATGTTTTTTCAGAAACATATTAATACAATCTTGATCACGTTTTTTAGTTTACAACTATTCTAATTACGATGTCAATTACTTTGAATACGTTTTTTTATAAATAATATGCAGGTTTCTACTACACAAACGTGTTTTTATTTTTTACATCTGTATTAGTAAGCATTGACCTACTGTTATATTATTCCCTTTTTCACTTATTTTTTCTCTTAGAATAATATGTAAACGATTTAATTCTCTTTAGTTTTTCTCTCTTCGTAACAAAAATATACAAACTACTCTTCCTTTTTTAGGTAAATACCTATACATTTCTACCCTCTCTTCCATACATTATAGTAACCGCAGTATTAGCGGGAAATGATAAAGGAGGTCATCTCATGTACGGATACTCATATTGCTATCCAACTTGTTCATATCCTTCCTACGGTTATGGCGGTTCTTGTGGCGGGTCTGGACGCGGCTTCGCCTTAATCGTTGTGTTGTTTATTCTTTTAATTATCGTTGGTGCTGCTTGCATTCGCTAATTGTAAAACGAAACAACTATGGAAAGAAAAAGACGGCTTTGCCGTCTTTTTCTGTTTATCACATACATAACTACTCTATAATAGAACGATTTTCAAAATGCCTTCCCTTTCTTGCCGATGACTTTTTCCATCTCCTTTGGTAGACTAAAGAGGAAAGGAGAGATTACATATGCTTACAATGAAAGATGTTATTCGCGAAGGAGATCCTATTTTGCGCAACGTTGCAGAAGAGGTGTCCTTACCGGCAAGCGAAGAAGATACAACTACCTTAAAAGAAATGATTGAATTCGTAATAAATAGCCAAGATCCTGAAATGGCTGAAAAATATAGTTTACGCCCTGGAATCGGATTAGCGGCTCCGCAAATCGGTGTTTCAAAAAAAATGATTGCAGTTCATGTAACCGATGCGGATGGTACATTATATAGCCATGCATTATTCAATCCAAAAATCATTAGCCATTCTGTTGAACGTACATATTTACAGGGTGGTGAAGGCTGTCTATCTGTAGACCGCGAAGTACCTGGTTATGTTCCTCGTTATACAAGAATTACAGTAAAAGCAACTTCTATTAACGGAGAAGAAGTAAAATTACGTTTAAAAGGTTTACCAGCAATCGTATTTCAGCACGAGATTGACCATTTAAATGGCGTTATGTTCTATGACCATATCAATAAAGAAAATCCTTTTGCCGCTCCTGATGATTCCAAACCTCTAGAGCGATAATAATAAAAAGGCGGAAGTTAATCTTCCGCCTTTTTATTATGAAATGGGTTCCATATTCACTTATAGCAATCCAGCCCACTTTAGTCCATGATATATACCGTCTTCATTAACATCCTTTGTCACATGATTTGCAAGTTTTTTCAAGTCTTCATGGCCATTTCCCATCACAATACCTGTGCCAACGGCTTCGATCATTTCTAAATCATTTAAGCCATCTCCAAATGCATACACTTGATCACGATTAAAACCTAACTTTTCAATGTATTTCTCAATTCCTTTTGCCTTAGAACCACCATTCGGAATGATATCCATTGAATATGCATGCCAACGAATAAAATGAAAATCTGGATAATGATTAATAAACTTTTCCTCTTCATTTACTTCACAAAAAAGTAGTGTTTGATAAATATTACGTTCCTCATAAAAATTAGGCTCATATGCTGGATGCTCAAAGTTTAAGCTTCCAAAGCCTTCTTTCACATAATCATGATATTCCACTGATGCTCTCATATCTTGATGGTCAAGATATACAAGTGGATATCCTTCTTGTTTTGCAAACTGAGTAAACTTATGTAAAGCATCTGGATGTAACGGATTATTAAATATTACCTCATCTTCAAAGACAACATATTGTCCATTAAAACTAACATAATTATGTATATCAAGTTCCTTACGAATATCTTCGAACATAAATGGCGCGCGACCTGTCGCAATTGCTACATGTACACCTTTTTCTTGTAACTGTTTTACTGCATCTCGTGTAGATTGCGAAATTTTTTTATCATGATCTAATAATGTTCCATCAATATCAAAAAAGACAATTTTATCATTCATTTGTCAAAATCCTTTCTGGCACTCTATATTCCTATTTTGAATATCACTTTTCAAATTCTAAAAAAAAGTATAACATATTAAACATCTGTGAAGAAAGCGTTCCCTTTCTGACCTTATTTGTAAACTTTGCATATATATATTAGTAAAACATGTGGATACTTGTTCGTATGAATTTTCTTTTCCATTCTTCCTCATACTATACCTATAACTAACGGCTACTAATCGTTACTATAGAATAACTTTCACTGTATGGGAAAGGACAAGATTCACCATTCACTTTTGTCCTATCTCTTATATCAGAGATAGAGTTTTCACTAGTAATAGGCATGTTTAAAATAAGGAAAGGAAGGAGTAATCATGCTGAAGAAGCTGAAGAAAAAGCTCAAGCGTTATTTAAATGGTCTAGTCCGTAAAAAGACAGTCGCTTAAATTGTGCCCATTTCGGGCTTTTTCTTCATTCTCATTCGAAAAAACATGAAAATCGTGACTGTTTGCTTTATAATAAGTAACAGATAATGCAAAACATAGACAAGGAGAGGTTTTCCAAATGATTTTTAAAGTATTTTATCAAGAAAAATTAACTGAGGTTCCAGTACGTGAAAATACAAAAGTTTTATATTTAGAGGCTACGTCTGAAAAGGATGTTCGTACAAAATTAAATAAGTTCGCATATAATATCGAGTTTGTTCAGTCTGTTACTGGCGCTCATCTTGAATATGAAAAAGAAAACGCTGATTTAACATTAGCGGAAATCGTATAGCGATATGAAATTTCTAAAAAACGACCAAGTTGCTGTATTTGCTCTCGGTGGGCTTGGTGAAATCGGTAAAAATACATACGCTGTTCAATTTCAAGATGAAATTATTATAATTGATGCTGGAATTAAATTTCCAGAGGACGAACTTCTCGGAATCGATTATGTAATACCAGACTACACTTATTTTGTGCGAAACGAAGATAAAATTAAAGGGTTATTCATTACACATGGTCACGAAGATCATATCGGCGGAATCCCTTACCTATTACGTCAAGTGAACATTCCAATTTACGGCGGAAAATTAGCAATTGCACTCATCAAAAACAAACTAGAAGAACACGGCTTACTTCGTAAAGCAAAACTTTACGAGATTCAAGAAGATGACGTTATTAAATTCAAAAAAACGTCTGTATCCTTCTTCCGTACAACTCACAGTATTCCAGATTCGTACGGCGTTGTTGTGAAAACACCTCAAGGTCAAGTCGTTCATACAGGTGACTTCAAATTTGACTTCACACCAGTTGGTGAACCAGCTGATTTAACAAAAATGGCTGAAATCGGTAAAGATGGCGTACTATGTCTATTATCTGATAGTACGAACAGTGAAGTTCCAAACTTTACTATGTCTGAGCGTCGCGTTGGTGATAGCATTCAAGACATTTTCCGTAAAGTAGAAGGACGGATTATATTCGCAACCTTTGCATCAAATATTCACCGCTTACAACAAGTTGTTGAAGCTGCTGTTGAAAACAACCGTAAAGTAGCTGTGTTTGGTCGAAGTATGGAAGCAGCGATTGAAATTGGACAAAACCTTGGTTATATTCGTTGCCCGAAAGATACATTCATAGATGCATCTCAACTAAACCGCTTACCAGCTAATAAAGTTGTTATTTTATGTACAGGTAGTCAAGGTGAACCGATGGCAGCACTTTCACGTATTGCAAACGGTACACACCGCCAAATTCAAATTATTCCTGGAGATACAGTTGTTTTCTCTTCTTCACCAATTCCAGGAAATACAATTAGCGTAAGTCGTACAATTAACATGTTGTACCGCGCTGGCGCTGATGTAATTCATGGGAAACTTTCAAATATCCATACAAGCGGACACGGTGGACAAGAAGAACAAAAGTTAATGTTACGTCTAATTAAACCGAAGTACTTCATGCCAATTCATGGTGAATATCGTATGCAGCGTATGCACATGAACATAGCAAATGATTGTGGCATCCCTGAAGAAAATTGCTTCATTATGGATAATGGCGATGTTCTTGCTTTACGTTCGGATGAAGCTAGCGTAGCTGGAAAAATCCCATCTGGTTCGGTCTACATTGATGGAAACGGTATTGGAGATATTGGCAATATCGTATTACGCGATCGTCGTATCCTTTCTGAAGAAGGACTTGTAATTGTAGTTGTAAGCATTGATATGAAAGAATTTAAAGTTGCAGCAGGACCTGATATCATCTCACGCGGTTTCGTTTACATGCGTGAAAGTAGCGATTTAATCAATGATGCACAAACATTAATTACAACTCATTTAGAAAAAGTAATGGAGCGTAAAACAACACAATGGTCTGAAATTAAAAATGAAATTACAGACACATTAGCTCCATTCCTATATGAGAAAACGAAACGCCGTCCAATGATTTTACCAATCATTATGGAAATATAAGAAAAGGACAATGCCATGAAGGCATTGTCCTTTTCTTTTCTCTTATCTTAAAAAGTGTTTAAATCGATCCACTTCATCGTCATGACCAATGACAATTAATATATCTCCTGCTTGAATATTCTCCGTAGCTCGAGGGGATACGATAACTTCTTTGCCTCGTTTAATTGCTACAATATTCAATCCAAACTTCGCACGAATATCTAATTCAATTAAAGAGTGCCCATCAATTTTTTTATTCGCAATAATCTCTACAATACTATGCTCATCTGAAAGCTCAAGGTAGTCTAGCACATTGCTTGATGCAATATTATTAGCAATCCTTTTCCCCATATCACGTTCTGGATGCACAATATGATCTGCACCTATTTTACTTAACACTTTTTCATGATAATCATTTTGAGCTTTTACAGTAATATTTTTTACACCCAACTCTTTCAAAATCAAAGTCGTTAAAATACTTGAATTTAAATTATCTCCAATAGCAACGACTACGTGATCAAAATTTCGAATACCAAGGCTTTTTAATACCATCTCATCTGTTGAATCTGCAATTACAGCATGCGAAGCTATATTTGCAAATTCATTAATTTTATCCTCATCTGAATCGATTGCCATTACTTCCATTCCTAATTGAGCTAGTTCTCGGCAAATACTTCCACCAAAGCGACCAAGTCCAATGACAGCAAATTCTTTTTCTTTCTCACCCACGGGAATTCCTCCAATAACTTCAAGTACTATTTATTTTCAGTGTAACACACTTTATATGCGTCACAAAAACTGTAATTAGCTCTTATTTTTGTTTTTGTATATAAAAATATTGTTGCAAGTAAAAAGCGATACCAACAAGTAGCATAGCAAATACAAATATATTTCCAAAAGAACTAAATGTTTCAAAAACGAATAATAATGTTTCTTGACCAAAAAAGGCAAATAGAAGCTGTGTGAATGCAAATAACAACGCCCATATGTAATGATGTTGATGGAATAAATAATGCGTTGCACCTAAAAAAGCAATAAACGAAAAGATAAAGATCCACCAATTTTCTAAAAATAGTTGCCAATTAGAAAATTGATATCCATTTACTAATATCGCAATAAGCGCGATAACTACCATCGTCGGCATACTCCAAAATAATGCCCGTCCTCTAAAGAAACGAGTGCCTTTAACATCTCCTTTTTCATGTGCAATATATGTTAGTACTACTGTGCTTATATACAAAACAGAAAGAATTGTTAAAACGATAATAAGCCAAAAATGTAATTGATAATATTCATGCTCTATATTTGTCACGATTGCAGCTAACATGCACGGAATTAACATTCCCGTCCAACCATCTACTTTTCTTTCATTCCAAAAGACCGTATTACCAATCCTTATTCCTAACAACATAAAAATAATGATACCCAATACAAATAACGTAGTTTTATTCCCTACTAAACTCGTTGAAAAAGCAATTAATCCAATAAATAAAAAGAGCACAAACCCATTCATAATTTCTAGTACAGGTGATAAATATCTCTTCACCCATTTGTATGTTTCGTCATATTCATTATTATCTACTAGACGATAGGCATAAAAACTTATCCCAAAATAAACCGCCGCAATAATAACGTACGCATATAAGACGAAACATAAAATCGCACTGCTAATTTGCACGTAATTCCCCACCCTTTTTTCTATGTTTCACATTGATTTTACACACTTTTCATACTAAAAGTAAACATATATAAGTTAGTCAAATAATTAATAATGAGCAGTGGCTAACCCCCCTGCTCATTATTAAAACAGTACAATTAACTTTAATTCTTCCATTTGTATGTCAATGTCTAAAATCAATCTATACGAGCGTTACTTACACCTCAGAACAAAAAGTTTTTTGGAACCTTCAAGAAAGTGGAAGTTTTATTTTCTATTCCCTTTCCACTTTACATATTGGCTTAAAAATGTAATTGCCTTTTCAATCACTTCTTCGTCTGGTTTTAATTTTGCATGATGTAAACCATATTCTGAATTTACTCCAAGCCAAAACATAAATCCAGGGATTTCTCGAAGCATATAACCAAAATCTTCACCCGTCATTGCCTCAGTACATGTAATAACATTCATATCAGTTTGTTTATGTACAAATTCCATAAACTCTCTCGTTAACTCTTCATGGTTATATACTTGATGATACATTGCTCCGTAATCTATAATCGCCTCACACTGGAAAGAAGCTTCGATACCTGCAACAATTGACTCAATTCTGCTTTTCACACGCTTCATTGATTCCACTGATAATGTTCGAATCGTTCCTTCTAAACGAGATTTTTCTGCAATAATATTTTGAACCGTACCACCAGTAATTTTCCCGATTGTAATTACTGCACTATCAAGAGGATTTACATTGCGACTAATAACGGATTGAAGCTGTGTAACAAGATGACTCGCTGCAACAATCATGTCATTTGCAGTATGTGGATAGGCAGCATGGCCACCTTTCCCTTTTAAATCAATATATAATTCTGAAGTATTGGCAAATAACAGTCCTTCTTTCGTTGCAATTGTCCCCACAGCGTATTCTGGTGCAATATGAAGACCAAGAATTATATTTGGTTTCCATTCTTTTAACTCTTCACTTTCTAACATAGGAAGAGCACCGCCTGGTCCTTCTTCTGCTGGCTGGAATAGAAATACAAGGTCATCATCTATTCTTTCGCTCACAGCTTTCGTTAGAAGGCCTAAACCGATTGTTGTATGTACATCATGGCCACATGCATGCATCATTCCTTCATGAATAGAAGCAAACTCGTATCCAGTTTCCTCTGTAATTGGTAAACCGTCTATATCTGCACGATAACCTATTATTTTTTCGGGATTTTTTCCATTTACTTTAACGATTACACCCGTTTTCCATGTCTTCACTTCCACAAATTCATGAGAAAGTGTTCCTATATAATCTAAAATATACTGTTGTGTTTTCCATTCCTTAAATCCGATTTCTGGAATTCTATGTAGATCTCTACGAATTTGGACAAATTTGCTTACTGTCATTTTTGCACCTCTATCTATAAAAAGCGTAAGAGCCCATTTACGCTCTTACGCTTTTTTTACTTTTTATTTCTCTGGGTTTAATTGACGAAGCTCTTGTTTAATTTCTGTTTTTGCTTTTGTCTTCTCATCAATTTCTTTAATTACACGTGCTGGAGTACCTGCAACAACTGTGTATGGAGGCACATCTTCTGTTACAACAGCTCCCGCTGCTACAACTGCACCTTTACCTACTGTAACACCCTCTAAAACAACTACATTTGCACCGATTACTACATCATCTTCAACGATAACTGGTTTTGCAGAAGGTGGCTCAATAACACCTGCAAGTACAGCACCTGCACCTACGTGACAGTTTTTACCGACTGTTGCACGTCCACCAAGTACTGCGTTCATGTCGATCATAGAACCTTCACCAATTACAGCACCAATGTTAATTGTTGCATTCATCATAATTACAGCGTTGTCACCAATTTCAACATGGTCACGAATAATAGCACCTGGCTCGATGCGAGCTTTAATACCTTTTAAATCAAGCATTGGGATTGCAGAATTACGACGATCGTTTTCTACAACGTAGTCAACGATGTGCTTATTATTCTCATCAAGAATTGTCTTAATTTCAGACCATTCTCCGAATAATACACCTGATTTTTTATTCACAAATGCTTGTACTGTTTCAGGGAATGTTACTTCTTTTAAATCCCCTTTTATGTATACCTTTACAGGAGTTTTCTTTTCACTTTTTTGAATAAACGAAATAATTTCGTTAGCGTCCATCATTTTCATTCTTGTTGCCTCCTAAATCCATTTATAATGTTACTCTACCAAACGAAAGAGCGAGTAGCAAGATAATAATCTTATTTTCCCCTTTGAATTTCTTCTATAATTTCTAAAAATGCTTGTACTTGCTTCAACTGCCTTGCCGAGTCACTTGTTAACAACCATGTTTCTCTCGTCAGTTGAACAGGTGTTTTATACATATTTTCCTGTACTTCCTTTAAAACAGTAGAAGGTAAAAGGGCATAACCTATACCATTTAAAACAAGTTGTTTACATGTTTCAATTTGGTCAACTACAATCGTTCGCTTAGGCGGATTAGAAAATAAACCATACCACCAATTTTGTATTTGTCCATAATAAGTCGAGTCACTTTTAAATTGAATGAACGGCCTATTTGTTTCTTTTAACATCGAAATATCTTTTATTTCTTTATCAACTAAATACAGTTCATCTTCAAATAATTGTTGCTTCTGACCTTTATATTCTTGTGTTCCCCTCAGTATAGCAACATGCACGTCTCCTTCATAAAACTGCTTTTGCACTTCACTACTCCATCCAGTAAACAGCGATATCTTTACAGAAGGATATTTATGCACAAACTTTTTCAAAACAGGAGGGAGCCAATATTGACCAATAACTGATGCAACAGCTATTTTTAACGTTCCATGAGTTTCCGTTCTGAAAACAGCCAGCTCACTTTTTATATCTTCTTCCCTTTGCAACATTTCTTTGGCATAATTTGCAACTTTTTCCCCTTCAGGTGTAATTGTCAATCCTTTTTGTGAGCGAATAAAAAACTTCATTCCCCATTGTTTCTCCATAGATTGTAATCGTTGACTCAGCGCAGGTTGGGAAACAAATAAACGTTCCGCCGCTTTTCTCATATTTGATTCCTGAGCTAACACAACCATCATTTGAAAATCATCAATTTGCAACTTTCTCCCTCTTTCCTTAGCTTCCATACACCTTATTTCAATAAGCTTTTCATCCTTAATTTACCCGAATGCTTTCATTCAGAAAATACAATTGTCCAGCACAAACTTTCCTTATGTTTTATGTCTTTTTAAATATAATACATACACAAGTGATATGCACGAAAAAAAGTGACTTCTTCGTTTCTATGAAGTCACTTTTTTCACTTTATCGATTATGTTGCCTTACTTTCTTATTCAACAATTTTAAAATAGCCCGACGTGTTAAAATCCCCTCAAAATAGCCTTCTTCATTAACAGCGCAAATAAAAGGATGATCAATTGTCATTTCTAAAGCTTTTGCAAATGAATCGTCTAATTTAAGAACAGGTATATCTTCTTTCATCACCTGCTCTACTTTCATATCATCGAGCCTTTCAAACTCAATACGTTCTAATCCTAACATACCATCTAATATCATGGCAGTACTAATCAAACCATGTAGTTTATACATTGGATCTAAGACAGGTATCGCTGAATATCCAGATTTTACAAGAACGAGTAAAGCATGTTCTAAACTATTTCCAATTTGGACATGAGCTACTTTTTCCGATGAAATCATTAAATCCTTCACAAGAATTTGTTGAAATTCGTCTTTCGGAATACTAATCATATTACATCCCCCATTTTCCCTTTTTCCTGCTTATGTTCACAACTCTATTCACATTTTATGACAGCGTTTTCATATTATTATTTTGTCCTAAATTTATTTCAATAAAAATACAATCACACAGCTATTTTAGCATACCGCACAAAAAAAAGACTACCATTCCGGTAGCGCTTAATACCCTTTATTTTTTAATCTGTAAAATAACCTTGTGATTTTTTTATATTGCATCACATCTGTCTGTTTCAAACCATTCTCAATATCTGTAAGTTCCACAGCTAAAATTTCACTTGCGTAATTTTGCTGAAATAAAATATCTAGTAGTAAACTTTCTTCTTCCTTCGTTAAAACAACTTCCCTTTGCATATACCCCTCTCCTTACACTCGCATCGTTACTCTTATTATATAAAAAATTCAACCTATTTAATAGATGTAATATTCAGTTTTCATTTAAAGATATGTAACAATCGTACACATACAAAAAAATCATTTCGTATATCGATTTGCATAGCTAAACGCCGCATAAGCATCCGGCTTAATTTTTGCAGTTAATCCCATCGCTCGAATTTTTTCTGTCATATCTAAAATAAATTCTTTTGTTAAGCCATCATTCCCAATGTCTAAATGAATTTCCATTATGAATCCAGCCCCATCTTGAGCATAAGGATGCAATAACTCCCATATTGTTTGTATATGAGTAGGCGTAAATAGACATGCGATTTCTTGACTAAACTGCGTTTCTAAATATATTTTCTCACGTAAGGTCGCTGGCTTATCTTTTACTGATTTATGGTGTAAACAACCCCAGGCACCTTTTCCAACACGATGAATATGGATTGCTGTAATAAACCTCGTATCCTTTTGATGCGCTTGCGAGTCTGTCCCAATGGATAATCGATACAAATTTCGCGGATCCTTTTCAATGAAACTACAAATACGGTTAAAGACCATATCAAAATTTAAATGTCTCTCTGAAACATTGTAAAATTTATGTGCACCGTCCACAGAGTCACGTCCTTTCAATTAGACAGACTTTTCGTATTCTCATTGTATGGGACAAAAACTAAAATTATAACTTCCTATCCTTTATTCGTTTCAATATTTCGAATTACAAAGTGACAAACTTGGCACGTATAAATTACATTTTGATTAGATTGAGCCGTTAATACATGAATAATCTCAGCAGAACTTTGACAATTAGGACAAATCACAACTGGTAAACGTTCCATACGATAACCTCCTAGTTATATTTCTCCCGCTATTTGCAAAACCCAGCGATAGTGAGAAGTTTAGCTTCACATATTCACCCGGTTGACGGGACTAATTATCCACATGGATAAGCAAACTTGCACGGATTAAATTTTCATTTTAATACCATTGTAGGAAAAATAAAAAACTTCTATACATTACGCTGGAAAGTAATAGAACTAAAAAAGGTACTGCCATGTGGCAGTACCTTTTTTATATGTATCAAGAAATGATATCGTAAATCTCAATTGCAACCATGTCGATATTATCGAATTGATATACTTGAGGTTTTTCACCTTGTTGATACACTTCTAACTCATACATTTCACTTTTATCGAAAAATTTCACGCTACATTTGCGCTCACCGTTCACTTCAAAATAGCGTTGTGCTACTTCACCGCTTTCAGCTTGTTCTTGTAGACTAACAAGTCGAGTTAAAATTCCTTGGAGTAGAGACATGAAATCTCTCCTTTCTCTGATCTTCCTACCAATAGGTTTTACAGCTATACTCATTCTATCCGTCATAACAGAAAAAATGTTCCACACTCTAGGATAAAGGTTATTGGCCAGAAACTCAACTAAAAATTTGTCGAAATGCGAAGGAAAAAACAGAAAGAACATATTTCTCCTTCATTATTGCGGTTTTTATACTGGAAGAATATAATAAAAAACAGAAAAAAGGAGGAATTACAATGAAAAAAATTGAGGTTTATACACAACCCGATTGTCCGCCATGTGTTATTGTAAAAGAATTTTTGAAGCATAATAACGTTGCATATGAAGAATTTGACGTAAAAAAAGACGCTGCTGCTCGCAATCGTCTTTTATACGACTATGATTCTTATTCAACTCCAACAGTCGTAATTGATGGCGAAGTAGTTGCAGGTTTTCAAATTGAAAAGTTACAACAACTACTCAATATAGAATAGGAATAGGTAAATACCTATTCCTATTCTTATCCCGCTATTTGTAGGTAGTAAAACTCCCACCCACTGATTAAAAGTTTCACTTTATAATTGTTGCAACCTTTTTATTTCAGTTAAAAGTTCCTGACTTTCATGATATCCTGCTAACTTCCATTTATCTTGATCCCTTTTCAATGTTACAATTTGATATTGTCCACTTTTTGTCCGCTCATATACATATAAATTTTTATGTTCTTCATCATACGACATTTTCGTTTCTGAATTAAAAGAAAACGGTGCTTCTTTTGCCGGAAGTAAATATTCACCACTTTGTTTATCACTTCTGCTATTTTCATCTGTAAATACTTGAAGGAAATTATCTGTAAAATACGGTGATAACGTCTCTATCATCTTATTCATCGGCAAATGCTTCCCACGAATTGAAAACTGGGTTTCATAGCCTTTTTGTATCGTTGTAAATACTTCTTTCCGATCGACTTCCACTTCCTCTTTTCCTAAAACAGTCGTAACACTATAACCAACTAGAAAGGCAACACATACAAATAGAACAAGCCATATTCCATATTTCCTCATTTTTTCACCTTCCTTTTAAAAGAACTTGTCTTTGTAGTATTCATTGTAACAATGATTATGCAAAGAAAGGACAGATTTCGTTCGTAAAATCTTTACAACGATAGACAGCATTTTCATCACCATTTTCACTATTACCAATTTATGATAAAAACAAACAAAAAATGCACGAATCTCTTCGTGCATTAAAATAAAACATCTTCTTCATATAAATATTCATAAGATAAATCTATAAATAAAAAGTTGTCATCATCAATCGGGAAAGAAAATGTTCGTACCATTTCTCCCGTTTCAATATCTGCATATAAATCTGAAAGCCTCGCCTTATTCTCAAAACGCATTTTCATTATATTCTCGAGAAAATACGGGCGCCAGCTCCAGTTCTTCATATAATAATCCGGCATCACAATCCATTCTCCATCTTTTTTCATAACATTTCCTGATTGTTGGAAACCATCTTCATTACAAATAAATATACGAAAACTACACTGTGATACACTTTGACTAAATTGTAATAACCAATCATTTATATCTTCATTCTTTTTTTGTTTTGATAAAACATCGCCAATGCGATCGCGTAACATCTCTGTTAAATTATAAATTTTTTGTAACTTCTTCTTTTCATGCTGAATAAACTGATGACATTCATTACCTAGTCGCTCTTTCAAAACATTCGTTTCAATAAAATCAGGTAAACATTCTTTTAAATAATTACCTTGATAATATCTTCCGCCGTTCTTCCAAGCATATTGCAGTTGATAAAAAGCATCTATTTCTTCATATAATAAAGTTGCACCAATTCTTCTAGCAAGTAATGATAAAGAATATAAAATATCTTGATAAGATTGTAAAAGTGCTGTTTGCCTTAAGTTCGTTAAATCTACTTTTAAAATATCAGGTGCTAACACGCTAATACGCTCTAAATTACTTGTACCCGTTCCGACTTTATTAATCGAAATTTGAATACCATATGTACGATAATACATAAGCAAATGATTAAATTGCTCTATATCTTCTTTACATTCATGCTCTGTAATCTCTAAAACAATTTGTTTTAAATTTAAACCTTGTTCTTCGTACCTCAATAAAAGTTGAAGCAAGCTTTCATCATCATCATTCATTAATACATTAGCATTCCGATGTATAAATAATAATAATTTTTGATCGCTTTCTAAATAACGATTTAAAGCTTTTTCTACTATAATATTATCCGCTTCCAGTTGAAATTCACTTGGAATCGAATCATCGTGAAAGAAAGAAGCTAAACTTTGTATGCCCTCTTCTGTTTGAATACGTCCTACTACTTCATATCCAATTACAGTATGCTCATCAGCACTAAAAATAGCTTGATAATAAGGAAGGACTTTATCCAAGTTACTCATTACATCTAATGCATCTATCAACGTGCTTCCCTCCCTTTACTTTTCAAAAATTATAACATGATATTTACGGAAAAATAATAAAAAATCCCTTCAGTTTTCCTGAAGGGATTAGAGGGGTAAAATGCTAAGGGGAATTAGCAATTCTACTATGAAGAAAAAAGAGGTCTTAAATATAACGTATATATGACCTCTTGTAAACACTTTTCTTTCATATGTCACAATTCCGTCACATTTAACCGTAAAAAAATGAATCAAACATTCATTTTTTTATCCCTTTTAAAATGGATATTGATGTAAATGTTGTCCTCCATCCATTGTCATGCAAGTTCCATTTATGTACGCAGCTTCATCTGAGCATAAATAATAAGCTAGACCAGCGATTTCTTCTGGCGTACCCAGCCTTCCAAGCGGAACACTTTGTATCGTACGCTTAGCCATTTCTTCTGAAATCCATAATTTATCAGCACCGCCCGTACGTTCAATTGGTCCTGGAGCGATAGCGTTAACTCGTATTCCATATTTACGTCCCCACTCAACAGCGAGCGTCTTCGTCATCGCTAATACTCCTGCCTTTGCTGCAGCCGAATGAATAACTCCTGGACCTGCATCCCATGCATATGTTGCTACCATGTTAATGATATTCCCTTTTATACCTTTTTCAATCCAATATTTTCCGACAGCATGGCTACAGTAAAATGTACCGTTTAATACAATATTAATGACCGAATTCCAGCCATTCACGGATAAATCTTCTGCTGGACAAATAAAGTTTCCAGCTGCATTATTTATTAAAACATCAATTCGACCAAACTTCTCATCAATCTGTTCAATCATTTTCTGAATGTCATCCGTATTTCTTACATCCATTTGTACAGGTAATACTTGCCCTGGAAATTGTTCAATTTCCAACTTTGTTTCCTCTAGTTTTTCTTTTGTACGTCCTGTAATAACAACTCGTGCCCCTTCTTTTGCAAAGCGAGTCGCCATTCCTTTTCCCATTCCACTCGATCCACCTGTTATAATAACTACCTTTTCTTTCACATACATCCCCTCCAAAAAAATGAATACACATTCATTTTATCACTTTATTTAATAGAAATCTTTATATTTTTAAACTTTTCTGATATTTTAATGTAAAGAACTTTCTTTTTATTCATTTTTTTCGTAATCTATACTAATTTTTTATTATGTAAAGTATATTTTTAAATAAACTGAAAGGAGATTTGAGTAGCCTGTAAATGGAATAAAAACATTGAGGTATACTCATATTTTTATGACGCACATTACAAGAAGAAATTTTTTAAAAATTGGTATGCGTACTTGTCTCTATTCATTTATAACCAGTGGCATCGGATACTACTATGCTAAATATATAGAACCCCATTTCATTTCTTTTACACAGCACACATTAAAATCACAACTCATCCCAAAAAGTTTTCATGGTATGAAAATTCTTCAATTCAGCGATTTACATCTCGGATACTATTTCTCGCTTCAACATTTATCTCAAGTTGTTTCTAAAATTAATGCTGTAAATCCAGATATTGTCCTTTTTACCGGAGATCTCATTGATAATTATCAAACGTATACTGACACTCCTTTTGTCGCATCCATTTTAAAAAATATACAAGCCCCCTTCGGTAAATTCGCTATTTATGGTAACCATGATCACGGTGGATATGGAACTGAATACTATGAGCACATCATGCGTGAATCAGGATTTGAACTATTGCTAAATAGTAAAAAAAGAATTCGTCTAATGGATAATAGTGAAATTTCTATTTTCGGTCTCGATGATATACTACTAGGCAAACCAAAAATAGAGAAAACATTACAACATGCACGGCAAAATACTTATAACATCGTTCTTGTTCACGAGCCAGATATCGCGCCGCAAATTTCAAAATATCCAATCAACTTGCAACTTTCTGGTCATAGCCATGGCGGACAAGTACAAATTCCTTTTTTAGGGGCTATTATTACGCCATCACTCGCCAAAGACTATATTGAAGGCTTCTATACGATGCAGGATTTAACTCTCTATGTCAATCGAGGCCTCGGAAGAACACGTGTCCCATTTCGTTTCATGTCAAAACCTGAAATCACAATTTTCACACTCCAACATTCGTAATAATTCGCCTATTTTCTTACATATCCTTTCTTGTACGCGCTCATCCATGTTTCGTTTACCATATGATAAAAGTGAGTCCAATAAAGGAGGTATGTTCATGTATCCATATTATCAACCAATTCCAGTCCGTTCAGCACCTATTGGTCCAGTAGGCGACTCACGCTTCTTCCCGTTTTTTGGCGTTCCCTTTCTAGCTGGAATTGCTGGTGGATTGCTCGGCGGAGCATTAGCTTTCGGCCCTCGACCATTTTATCCACCTTATCCACCACCTTTCCCGCCGCCAGCACCTTATCCTTGTTACGGTGGACCATGTCAGCAACCCTACTATTACTAGGTTAAAGTAACGATTCTTTCAAATATTATTCTCTCAACGAGCCATCTCATTACACGCTTATAATAAAACTATTGTTTCTACTCATCCTTCTATTTTTGGAGCATATGAGTAGAAAAAAGTAAAAATCTCTTATGGACATAAGAGGTTTTTACTTTTTTTCATTATTCAGCGTCTGTATTTTGATACGCCATCTTAAACAACTTCACTTGGCTATCAATTTCTTCTGTACTACCATTAATAACATAATAGTAATCACCATCTTTATTTTGTTCACGTGTTTTCACATTATCAGCTAATGTAAGCTGTAAAATCGCCTTAATTCGTGCCTTCATTTCAATATCTAATATCGGGAAAGATATTTCCACTCGCTTCTCCATATTTCGCGTCATCAAATCAGCTGAAGATAAATATATTTTCTCCTCCCCATTATGATGGAAATAATAAATACGGCTATGTTCTAAATATCTTCCAACAACACTAACTACACGAATATTTTCACTTACATTTGGAATACCAGGTCGTAGGCAACATGTTCCTCGAACAATGAGCTCTACCTTTACTCCAGCTTGTGATGCTTCGTACATTTTTTTTATTAACGGTTTATCTGTTAATGAATTCATCTTAGCGATAATATATCCATTTCCATATTGCCTATGATAACGGATTTCTTCATCTATTAAATCCATAAATTGCTCTCTTATATCAAATGGAGCAACCGATAAATGATGAAAATGTGGCTTTGTTGTATAACCACTTAAATAATTAAAGAAATTGGTTGCATCGACCCCAAAATCTTTTCTTGATGTAATATATCCAAAATCAGTATATAACTTCGCTGTTGCATCATTATAGTTCCCAGTTCCGAGATGTACGAACCTTTCGATTTTTCCGTTTTTTCTCCTTACAACTAGCGTAATTTTACTATGTGTTTTCAAGTGACTGACACCGTAAATAACATGACAGCCTGCCTGTTCCAATTCTTTAGCCCAGTGAACATTGTTTTCTTCATCAAACCTTGCCTTTAATTCAACTAATACCGTCACTTGTTTTCCCTTTTCAGCCGCTATCTTTAACGCCTGAATAATCGGTGAATCACCACTTACACGATATAACGTTTGTTTAATCGCAAGTACATTCGGATCGTCTGCCGCATCACGGACAAAATCAACTACCGGCTGAAATGATTCAAAAGGATGATGTAATAAAATATCATGCTCAATTGCTTTTTCAAATACATCTTCTTCATCACCTAAATCTTGAGGCGGTTGCGGAATAAGAGCTGGATATACAAGATGTTCATATAAAGGAGCTAGTTTTTTATATAAAGAAAACAAACATGTTAAATCTAATGGGCCATCCATTATATATACATCTTCATCTTTTACTTCCAGAACCTCATATAATAACGCTAATACTCTTTCATCAATGTGTTCTTTCCCAACTTCTAAACGTACAGCAGCCCCCCACTTACGCTTTTTTAATTCTTTTTCAATTACCTTTAATAAATCTCTCGCACCTTCTTCATGAATCGTTAAATCTGCATTGCGTGTAATACGGAAACGAGTAACAGATGATACTGTATATCCCGTAAATAATTTATGAGTAAAGCTACTAATTACGTCTTCTAATAAAATAAATTTATGCTTTTGCCCTTCACTCGGTAAAATTATGAAGCGCTCAAGTAATGAAGGAACTTGTACAATCCCTAACTTCGTCCTGTTTTCTTCTTCCGCTTGCTTCTCATCATATAAAAGAGTAGCCAAATTCAAACTTTTGTTTAATAACATTGGAAATGGGCGATATGCATCAATAGCTACAGGAGTTAACACCGGAAAAATTTGCTCGTCAAAATACTCTTCTATAAATTCTCGCTGCTCTTTCGTCAAATCATTGAATGTTAAACGTTCAATTCCCTCTAACTCAAGCGCTGGTAATACATAATTTTTAAATGTATCATATTGTACTGTCATTAGTGCATGGGCTTTTATCGCAATTTTATTTAATTGCTTTTTCGGTGTTAAGCCAGCTTTATTTTCTGGTTGATTAAATCCAGCACTCACTTGATCCTTTAATCCCGCTACACGTACCATAAAAAATTCATCTAAATTCGAACTAAAAATACTAATAAATTTCAATCTTTCCAAAAGTGGATTATTTGCATCTTGCGCTTCTTGTAAGACACGTTCATTAAATGCTAACCAACTTAACTCTCGATTATTGTAATAAGCTGTATCATTTAAATTTACTGCATTCCCCTTCAATAATTCCATTATCTTCACACTTCCCCTTGAAACTTTTTTACTATAATTTAGTTAATTTCATTTTATCAAATTACAATATTACAAAGTGTAAATTTTTCGTAAAGACATCCGTACAATCCTAATGTTTTAGTTCAAATAATAAATTAATATTCGTTTTTAATACTCTTTCTAACTGTTTTTTTTGTTTTTCAGCTTGTACTTTTTCTGCTAATGCCGATTGTTCACATAAAACTTTAAACGTTAATCCCTCTTCGCTTTCTGTTATAGATATGGTATCAATAAGCGATCGTTGCCTTACATTTAAAGTAGCTGAAAATTGTAAAACAGCTCCTAACAGGCGGATTTTTTTTTGTTCGCTTTTATCAAACCAACCTTCAAATGGAGATAAATGTTGTTTAAATAACATTTTTGATTTATACGATGCAATAAGCGCTAGCCTTACTCGATCTTTATGCATCATGCCATCAATTGTCTTATTCGCTAATAAATAAAACGTATGTAAACGGCTCGCTTCTTCGTCTATATATTTGCCTATATTAAATACTTTCGCAGCTTGATGGAACACTTCCCAGTCTTTTACTGACATAGAAATAAGCCCTATTTCCTCAAGTTGTTTGCAAATTAGTCTTCCATGTTTAATAAGTTGAATAACAAATTCCATGTCCATTTCGTATTCATGTGATAGTAAATGCAAACTTTCTTCAACTACGTTCGGATAATATGAAATCCCCAAATCTTTTGTCAACTCTTCATAGAAAACACCTTCTCTTAACCCTTTTCTACTTAATACAAATGCCGGTGCCTCTATAACATTAACAAGTGTATGAAATACTTCAACCGCTGGAATAATCGTATCTGCTCGATCTTTTGCTAATCCTTCCAATTTCTGAAGTTCTATGAACGACAATTTTTCCAATTCCTCTTTTACACTTTCAATATCTTCTTCTTTCATCTTGTATAAATGTAATCCTGCTATAGGATAACATATTAAATTTTGATGGATTTTTACTAAGTTCCTAGCACTACCACCAATTGCAATAAGAGGCAATTTCTTATTGATTAACCATGGTAACGTTCGAAATTGAAACTCTAAATACTGTTGCATTCCCTCTAACTCATCTTTAGTAGGAATATCACCTTTAATAAATTGTTGCTTTAAAGAAAGTGCCCCAAAAGGAAAACTATGGTACTCTAAAATCTCTCTATTTCTAAAGTATGTAACTTCCGTACTTCCCCCACCAATATCTACCGTTATTCCTTCTGAAAACGATGTAGAATTCATAACCGCCAAGTATCCGTAACGCGCTTCCTCATACTCTGATAATACTCTAAGAGTAAAGTCCGTTTGTCCTTCAACAAGCTTTTTAATTTCCTCTTGATTCTCCGACTGTCTAATTGTTGCTGTTGCAACACAAAGTACATGATGCAACTGATGGAATCTTGTACTTTCTTGAAATTGAAATAATGTCTGTAATAATACTTCTATTCCCTCTTCATTCAATACACCATCAATTAAGTAATTCCTTAACCTAGCAACAACTTTCGTATTTTCAATCTCTTTATAAAAACCTCCATTTTGCTTTTCATAAATAACTAAACGCATTGTATTAGATCCAATATCTATAATGGCATACTGTTGTTTTAATATTTCTTTCAAACTTCTCACTCTTTCATTATCAAATTTCAAAAACATATTCTATTACTATTATACAAAATAGTTGTTTTTTGTAACAATATTGCTTTAATATTGAAAATATATACAATCACTTTTTGCGTATAATAAATACCTATTTTATTTATGGTATAATAATGAAAAATTGAAAGGAGATTCAATATGAAACCTTCACAACCACAATCTCAATTACAAAACCAACATTCTATTAATCGACTAGCTCAATCTATTTTCGTTGTGAATCGTCATGCTAAAGCAGCTACTAATCCTAAATATTTATACTGGTTAAAAAAGACAGCTTTAGAACGTTTGATTGCTGAAAAAAAAGCAATTAAAGAAGGATTGCATTTTTCTAGAAACCCACGTTTTAGCCAACAACAATCTGATGTCCTTATACGTTTAGGCGATTATTTTTTCCACATCCCTCCTACGAAAGAAGATTTTCGAATTCTACCGCATCTTGGTCATCTTGAATCCTCCTATCGAAATCCGAAAACAACCTTATCTTTAACAGTAGCAAAAAAAACACTTCAAGATTATATTGGTCCTGAAGCATTAAAACAAGAAAAAAAATTAAGTGAGCCTGTTCCATGGTATAGTCGTACTTATACAAAAAAATAAAACAGTTTGGCCAATTGTAGGCCAAACTGTTTTATTTTTTCTCTTCTTTAATTTTAATATTTGCTTGTTTATAAAAAGCTACTTTTTCTGTATTATAAGACTTTGTAAATTCATTAAATTTATCTTTTTCTGACTCAATATCCTTATAAGATTGATTTACTACTTTTACTTTTTCACTAATATCTTTTAATTTAGTACCTTTATCTTGTAACATTGTATATAACTCTTTTTCTTGTTTTAAAGATTTGTTATAGCTGTCATACATTTTATTAAACGAATCGTGGCGTTTCTCATACATGCTTTTCACTTTATCAGCTTGATCTTTCAATTTCTTATCTTCAATTTTCTTCACATACTTATCAGCTGACTTCACTTCTTCTTGCGCTTTATTTAAAACTTCTTTTTCTTTTGTAAGCACTTTTTCTCGTTCAGTTGTATTTTTCACTGCTTGATTCAGTTTTTCTTTAACAGTTTGATTATTATCTTTTCCTTCTTGAACAATCTGGTTATATAATTCTTGTCCTTCTTTCTCTAAAGTCTCAAGTTTTTTTGCATCTTCAAACATTGTTTTTTCTTGTTTAGCAGCGTTTTCAAACGCTACATATAATTCTTCTTCTGGTTTCGGGCCGAAACAACCGGCTAATAAAATCATTGATAATGTAGTTACAATTGCTAATTTACTATATTTCAACATCTCTTCCTCCTACTTATAAACGACCATCGTGTAATATAAAAAAGTTATAAAATATGTAATTGTTCTATACACTCGCATCTTTTTTACGAAGATCATTAATATTGTTTGTACAAATTATTACTTGATATTACATTATTCTTTTTGAATTATTTAGCAATTCCATATCCATCTTTAAGTATACTACTTCGTGTTTTTTAAGGCCTGTTCACACTATGTATTACTTTAATATCCACGGAATTTCACCTCAGTCTTAATAAGACTATAATAGTTCACCTGATAAAAGGTGATCGCTCCGCTCTCACGTCTATCATTCCCTTTCCAGCTTTCTATCAATTAATCTCTTTGTTCATTTTACACAGTACAATCGATATCTCGCAACAACTTACAAATATTCTTTTCATTTCCTAAAAAGGAAAAGTGTAGAGCTTGCTTTCCTCTACACTTTTAAAATAAAACACACTGTGCAAATTGCATTGGCACTACCATCATAATTATATGCTTATTTCATATATTTTTAAAGACTTTTATTACAAACGTGGCGTTTTTTTGTAATAAAAGTCAAAAAAATGTTACAAATAAAACATCTTCCTATCATATATCTTCAAATCAAAGCTTCACTCCTTTTCTTGCAAATTTCTATACTGGTACAATTGATTTTGCGACTTTCTCAACAGTTCTTCAAACGTTTTTCCTTCTACTGGATAGCTAGCTGCTCCAAATAAAAGAGTGACACTGAGTAAATCACCTTCTATTTCACTTTCAATATTTTTCATTAATCGTTTTGTTATTGTTGATGTTTCATGACCATTATCAATTGCTACAATAACGTACTTATTTTCATCCCACTTTGTAACAACATCGCCCTTCCGAATTGTCTTTACAATGGTACTCTCTAATTTTTGTACTAACACTCCCAACTTTTTTTCTTGCAACGTGTCTTTTAATCCTTCCCATTCTTTTACAGAAAGAATGTACACTGTAATATTACGAGAATCTCTTTCAGATAAAGCAGCTACTTTCCCAAAAAAATCAACAACAAAATCATTGCTTGCCATTCCTCCTACTTCCATACCCATACGCTCGTTCGCTCTTTTATCGTACCAATGTCCAAAATAATAACTTAGTATCATTTGCAATATATAAATAATAAAGACGGTATAAAATGATCGTGAATCCAGTTTTGCAATTACATCCTGAAGTGCAATCCATTCTGTAACTGCCACAGTATTGCCAAGCAATAATCCACTAATTTTCCCTTTATGTTTCATACTTTTCCCCCTTTTATACCAATATATGTTTCTATATCAATAATGTTTTTCTACAAAATAAAAAATGTACATATGCAATGTACATTTCTGCTTAAGCTTGTATACCTTTTCTACTCTATTTCATATATATAATATATAACTTTTATAGAAAGGAGTAATCTATATGCTACAAAAAGAGAATCTATCAGATGCTATGCGTTTACTAGCTGGTTTTCTATTATCATTAAAATTATTATTTACCTCTTTCGGGATACACTTTATTACAAACGATCAAATCGACGCTATTGTTAATGTTGTTTCATTTTTATTTATTCTATACTTTGGCTACAAAAATAACTATGTAGGAAAAAAAGGAATGGAGCAAAAGAAAATACTCAAAAAACACAACCTTCACTAAAAAAGGAACCTTTTGTACAGGTTCCTTTTTATCATTGACGCACAACAACTTCATTTGTTTGCAGTGGGCCATATGATATCTCTTTATCTTGAAATGTATATGTAGCCTGAAAGAATGTTTGTTTAAGAGCTTTATCTTTATTAGCTTTTATTTTACAACGTAGTTCCACCTTCTCATTCGGTAACAAATCATCAATTCGCCATCTAACAAGCTGGAATAAAAACTCACTTATCCCCTTATCAACTTTTAAAGAATTAGGAATATAAGCAAAGTAATCTCGAATCATATGACTTACAACAACTCTCGAAATCATTTCTACCCCTTTATTTTCCACTTCAATTCGCATAATAAGTATGTCGTTTACATCGTAGGTCAATTCATACGAAAACTGTTCTGTATACATACTACCAATTTGTAATGTAACGGCTACTTGAGGAAATTCGTTTTCCTTTTTCGATCCGTCAATCCACAATACTGGTTGTAGCGGTATTGAATACTTTCCTGTATCCGAAATTCGTCCCCATATTTTCATAATATATATTCACCTCATTTCAGATGTAACATACACACAATGAATTCCCCAAATTACTAAAGCTTGCTACAAGCAATGTTTAATATTTCTCTTCCTTTTATCCTATTCGACAATATGAAGAAAAAACCATTTTTCATCTATTAACAGAAGGTGTTCTTTATGAAATTTTTTTACAATTTACTTCATTCCCTTCATAGCAATATTCAGTATGGCTTACTCGTTCTCTACTCATACGAAAGAATATTTTGACGTAAGAAAAAGTTTGCCTTATAGTCAAATTTGACTATAATATTCTTTATGGCATATCAGTGCACTTATGGAAAAGAAATTAAAATCAACTATACATTAAAATTTTTTATCCACTGCACTCAAAACTTAATATAGTTTACTTATTTCTAAAGGAGGGTTATATTTGGAAACTCAACCATTAAAAAAAGAAGCCAACAAGACAAAATTTGTTGTTGCTGGTTTACTGCTTGGTATATTAATGGCCGCAATGGATAATACAATCGTTGCAACCGCAATGGCAACAATCGTTGGAGACCTAGGAGGATTTGATAAGTTTGTTTGGGTCACATCAGCTTATATGGTAGCAACAATGGCAGGGATGCCTATCTTCGGGAAACTTTCTGATATGTACGGGCGGAAACGTTTTTATATTGGGGGCCTCATTCTTTTCTTATTCGGTTCTGCTCTTTGCGGAACAGCTTCAAGTATTGAGCAATTAAGTATTTATAGAGCTATTCAAGGGATCGGTGGTGGTGCCCTTATGCCTATCGCCTTCACAATTATGTACGATATCTTCCCACCAGAAAAACGCGGGAAGATGACAGGACTATTCGGTGCTGTTTTCGGGACATCTAGTGTATTCGGTCCTTTATTAGGTGCTTATATTACAGACTATATAAGTTGGCATTGGGTCTTCTATATTAATATTCCATTAGGACTTATCTCCTTTTTCTTCATTACTAAATACTACAGTGAGTCTCTAGAATTTAGAAAACAAAAAATTGATTGGGCTGGTGCTATTACACTTGTCATAAGCATCGTTTGCTTAATGTTCGCATTAGAACTTGGTGGTAAGGAATATGCCTGGAA
The DNA here is from genome assembly GCF_051916885.1 of Bacillus cereus group sp. MYBK14-1. Classification (NCBI taxonomy): domain Bacteria; kingdom Bacillati; phylum Bacillota; class Bacilli; order Caryophanales; family Bacillaceae; genus Bacillus; species Bacillus cereus group sp. MYBK14-1. Next base: position 295,669 of record NZ_JBQAHM010000003.1, read on the forward strand.
TTCTACTGTAATTATTGGCCTATTTACAACAGTAGTTATTACGCTTATTATTTTCTTCTTTGTAGAACGAAAAGCAACCGAGCCTATTATTTCGTTCCATCTATTTAAAAAACCTTTATTCGCAGCTAGTCAAGGAGTTGCCTTTTTCTATGGTGCCGCTTTTATTATCTGTACAGTTTATATTCCAATCTTCATTCAAGGCGTTCTTGGAGGTTCCGCCTCTAATGCTGGATTAATTTTAACACCAATGATGGTTGGTTCTGTAATTGGAAGTCAAACAGGAGGACAATTAGCTTCTCGAACAAGCTATCGTAACATTATGATGGTATCTGGTGTCTTCTTCGTTCTTGGTATTTATTTATTAAGTACTTTAACAATGGACACACCTCGTTTACTCGTAACACTATTTATGATTCTCGCTGGGCTTGGTGTTGGCTTCTCATTCTCAGTATTAAGTATGTCTTCTATTCACAAGTTGGAAATGCGGGACCGTGGTTCGGCGACATCAACAAACTCATTCTTCCGATCACTCGGTATGACTCTTGGTGTAACGATTTTTGGTACAATTCAAAATCATATTTTTACAGATAAACTAAACTCTGTATTCCCCCCTGAACTAGCAAAATTAGCTCCAAAAGGCGGAGACACAAGTTTCTTATTATCACCAGGCGCTACCGCAAAAATTCCTGCTGAAATATTAGCGGGTATTAAGGAAGCTCTCGCTACATCTATTGCGAACACATTCTTCTGGGCACTCATCCCGGCTGTACTAAGTATTATTTGTATTTTACTTATGGGAAATGAACGCCTCTTTACAGGCCCTAAAAAGAAAGAAAAACAAAAGCAAGTTAGTTAATATAAAAAAGAAGCGGCATATCCCTTTATGAAAAAGGATATGCCGTTTATAATATGTATAAAGTTTTTATATACAGGAGTTGAGACAGCATGAGCATGAAATTAGTCATTCTCGGCTTACTACTCGAAGGAGATAAACATCCATATGAAGTGCAGCATATTATGAAAGAACGACAAATGGATTGTTACATTAAATATGCTAAAGGATCACTTTATTACGCCTTCGAGCAATTAGAAAAGCAAGGGGCAATTCATATTACAAATGTAATTAGAGACACAAATCGACCTGACAAAACGATTTTTCATATAACAGAAGAAGGCAAAAAACTATTCCACACTTTACTATTAAAACAATTCGAAGCCAAAAACCAAATATATAAACCTATTTATTCAGCCTTATCTTTCGCTCACTTTAGCAATGATCACGAATTAGTTCCTATTTTAGAAAAAAAGAAAAACGATACTCTTCAATATTTACATACTATGCAAACGATATATGATTGTAATAAAGGAAAGGTTCCACGTGCACAACTATATATTTTGCAAAGTGTAATTGAGCATATTACAGTTGAATTACAATGGCTAAACACCCTCCTTAAAGATGCTATAGCAGGCCAACTTTCAGAAGTTGCTATAGATGAAGATTGAGCTATGAAAGAAGACATCCCTACTTCTTTCATAGCTCAATTTCTCTTTTCATACTGTAATATTATTAGTTACTCCAGAATATAAAAAGTCAGAATACTAAGAAATAAAAACTTTAGAATTTTCTTATTTTAAAACAGTAGACAAAATTCCAAAAATTATGTTAAAATTTGTTTCAATATCATATCGCTTGTTAAATTCCTTTCAAAAGGAAAATAGGTACACGAAAGTTTCGTTTCGTGTTTAAAAGGGAAGCTTGGTGAAACTCCAACACGGTCCCGCCACTGTAAATGCTGAGATTTCTTTTTGGTGCCACTGTGAAAACGGGAAGGTGAAAGAAATTATATGAAGCATAAGTCAGGAGACCTGCCTGTTTTAACAACACTGATAGATTCACGGATGATGATGAGGTGTTAAAACAAAAAGGAAGGCTTATTTTCTATGTCTTTGTACTTTTTGTTATAGGTATTTCCTAGTAAACGGAAATGCTTACTTTCAATTAGGGAGGAATTTAAAATGGCAATTCAAACAAGTAACTTAGGTTATCCACGTATCGGACTACAACGAGAGTGGAAAAAAACATTGGAAGCTTTTTGGTCCAATAAAATCGATGAAGAACAATTTTTAACAACAATGAAAGAAATTCGCCTTCAACACGTAAAAGTACAGCAAGAAAAAGGGATTGAACTCATTCCAATTGGCGACTTTACATATTATGATCACGTTTTGGATACTGCCTATATGCTAGGATTTATTCCATCACGTTTTTCTGAGTTTACATCTTACCTTGATGTATATTTCGCAATGGCGCGTGGCTCTAAAGATCACGTAGCTTCCGAAATGACAAAATGGTTTAACACAAACTATCACTATATCGTTCCTGAATATGAAGAGGGATTACAAATCTCTTTAAAAGATAATCGTCCACTTCGCTTATACGAAGAGGCAAAACAAGAATTAGGAGTAGATGGAAAGCCTGTTATTTTAGGACCATATACTTTCTTAAAATTAGCTAAAGGTTATACACAAGAACAATTTCCTACCATTTTAAAACAGTTAGTTGCACCTTACGTACAACTGCTTTCAGAACTACATGCAGCTGGTGCACCAGCCATTCAAGTTGATGAACCGATTTTCGCTTCTTTAACTAAAAAAGAAGTTCAACAAGCAAAAGAAATTTATGAAGCTATTCGTAAAGAAGTTCCAAATGCGACTCTTCTTTTACAAACATATTTTGATAGCGTAGAAGAAAACTATGAAGAAATTATTACATTCCCGGTATCCGGTATTGGATTAGATTTCATTCATGGTAAAGAAGGTAATCTAAATGCTATTTCAAAATATGGATTCCCAGCTGATAAAACTTTAGCTGTCGGTTGTATAGATGGCCGTAACATTTGGAGAGCTGACCTTGATGAAGTTCTTGAGTTATTTACAACGTTACAAAAACAAGTCCAAACGAAAGATATCATCGTTCAGCCTTCTTGTAGCTTATTGCATACACCAATCGATAAAACAGAAGAAACTCACTTATCGACTGAGCTGTTTGATGCGTTAGCATTTGCAAATCAAAAATTAGAAGAATTAGTTCTTATTCATTCCGCTCTCACTCAAGGTACAGAAAGCATTAGTAATGAGCTGGAAACATATCGAAACGTACATCATACAATTCGTTCATCTGCTGCACGTAACCGAGAAGATGTCAAAGCAGCACGAACAGCACTAAAAGAAGAAGATTTTTCACGTCCTCTTCCATTTGAAAAACGATACGAATTACAACAAGTTGCTCTAGAGTTACCGCTATTACCAACAACGACTATTGGTAGCTTCCCGCAAACAACTGAAGTTCGTCAAACGCGAAAAGAATGGCGTAACGGTGTTATTTCAAATGAACAATATGAACAATTTATTGAAAAAGAGACAGAAAAATGGATTCGTTACCAAGAAGAAATTGGGCTTGATGTCCTTGTACATGGTGAATTTGAAAGAACTGACATGGTCGAATATTTTGGTGAGCGCCTTGCTGGTTTCTCATTCACTAAAAACGGTTGGGTACAATCATACGGTTCCCGCTGCGTAAAACCACCTGTTATTTATGGTGATGTAGCCTTTATTAACGGCATGACTATTAAGGAAACAGTTTATGCGCAAAGCTTAACAGAGAAAGTTGTAAAAGGAATGTTAACCGGACCTGTTACAATTTTAAATTGGTCCTTCGTTCGAAATGATATTCCAAGAAAAGAAGTTTCGTATCAAATTGCACTAGCTCTTCGTCACGAAATTGAACTACTTGAATCTTCCGGAATTAGAGTAATCCAAGTCGATGAGCCCGCACTTCGTGAAGGAATGCCACTAAAAGAAAAAGATTGGGATGCTTATATTACATGGGCAGTACAATCCTTCCTTTTAGCAACTTCTTCTGTAGCAAATGAAACACAAATTCATACTCATATGTGTTACAGTAACTTCGAAGATATTGTTGACGCGATTCGCGCATTAGATGCAGATGTAATTTCTATCGAAACATCAAGAAGTCACGGAGAATTTATTGATACATTAAAACATACAACATATGAAAAAGGCATCGGCCTAGGTGTATATGATATTCATAGCCCACGTGTACCGAGTAAAGATGAAATGTATAAAATCGTAGAACAATCTTTAGAAGTATGTGATCCTAAATATTTCTGGATTAATCCTGATTGTGGTTTAAAAACGAGAAGAACAGAAGAAGTTATTCCAGCTTTAGAACATATGGTGCAAGCAGCGAAAGATGCTCGTTCCCTTTTAAAAACAAACGCATAACAAAAATGGGTTATCCTTTTCTCAGGATAACCCATTTTTTATTCTTTACTTTCAAAAAAGAATTCATATTGTATTTTATATAATTCATCATCCGTTGGCTCTTCAAGAGGAATTGCTTGTAATACAACTGTATACTCACCATTTGGAATAGGTATTTGAAATTTATTAGAAAGAATACTCGTTATAACGATACTTTCATTTTCAACTGTAAAAGGAACCGTAATCGTTCTAACTACTTCTTCTTTTTCAATATGTTTCCCTGGGGTCACTTTCACTTCACAAGTATAATCAGAAAGTGCTTCAAAAATAACAGTTCCATCTGCCTTAGCATAACCTCTTTCAAAATCTTCATCAGTCCAATCTACATAAGGTTGCTCACCGTCATAGTTCATCAACATTAATTGCGAATAAGAAATCGTTAACTCCATAGTTCCCCTTCTCCTTCATTATGAAATATACAACTACTACTTCACTTCAAATTTTACTCGCGTACCATCTGGGTATTTATCTAACTTATTCCCTACCCAAGAGCCTGCTCCACGGTTATCCGCCGGACTTATATATTCAATATGTGCTCCTTTTCCGCCTTCCTTGCACATCGCCATTGGCCATTCATCACGATCATACCCTTTTTTTGATGGATATGGTGCTAACGACAATTTCCTTCTATCTGCAGCACCACCACGATCGATTGTACAAACTTCTGAATGCCCTTCTTTTATAGCATCCGTAATATGTTTTCCTGTCTCTGGATAACGTTCTTTCGGAAATTCTAACACTTGATCATACGTATTCGTTTTCTTTACACTTGTTTCCTCTGGCACAAGTACTTCATAAACTGCTACTAAAATAGACAGAATTGCGATAATTGAAATGATAATACCTTTTAATTGCTTCATGTATACCTCCATGTTTCTACCAGTTTTTTTCCTCCGTTATTATAACAAACTTCTCCTGTATATGTTTTCAGACATTATTTTAGTTATTCCTTGCCATTCCGCCAAAAATTTTCATTTTTTCACTAATGCTGTAGAAAACTAATAGCCTTCCGACATTCTTTTTCAAAGGAAGTCCTCATAAAAGATTGAAATGATATATACGATACTTTTTGGGGAGGAAATATGATGGAAGCTACCTATAAAACGAAAGATGTCACGAATAAAACAGGCATCCCAAAACATATAGTTCGCAAATATAGTCAACTGTTAGAGGAACATGGTTATATGATTTCCAAAACAGCTGATGCTCGTATTTATAAACTTGATGATTTAAAATTATTGAAATCTATACACGAAAGAGCTGCTACATTACAAGAAGATATTTCAGAAACGATACCGATTATTTTAAAAGAAAAAGAGGCCCCACCTGTACCAGTTATACAAGATAAGCAAGAGATACAAACGAAAGAAAAAGAAGATGGGCGTAACTTTGAGGAGTTCATGTTAAAACTTGAAATGCTAGCTCAATTAAATGAGGCAATTATTCATCAAAATTCTACTTTAATTACACAAAATCGTTTAAAGGATGAGAAACTAGACGAATTGATGCAACAAGTTTATGTAAAAGAAGGCTCTCAAGAAAAAATGCTTCAAGAGTTAGTCGATCACGCCGCTCAAACAGATGCACTGCAAAAAGAAAAGATGGACTTATTAATGAATCATATGTATAAACGAGAATCCAAACAGGAAGAAAAAATGAATAAACTTGTTAGTCAAATTTATAATAAAGACAGTAACCGTGATGCACAGCTTATGCAAGTTATTCGAGAAATTCAAGAAACAAAAAGAATGGTTGCTGCCTCAAAAGAGCAAAGCTTCTTTCAATCATTTAAAAGTTTATTTAGCCGAGCAAAACAAGAAAAAACAAATGAATAAACAATATAAAATAAAAAGTTACCTTTCATCGGTAACTTTTATTCCTTATTTTGTACAGCTGGTAATATAATAATTGCTTCAGTGCCTTTTCCACTTTCACTCTTATATTCCAATGTACCATTATGCGCTTGTAAAATACTAAATGTTACCATAAGTCCTAATCCTGTCCCTTTTTCTTTTAAAGAATAATATGGTTGCCCAAGCCTTGCTAACTGTTCTTTCGTCATACCAACACCACTATCTTTAACTCTTATTATGATTGTTTCATCTTTTTGAATAGCTGTTACTTTTAAATATCCTTTATTTCCTTGAATTGCTTCAATACCATTTTTAACAACATTCATAATAGCTTGCTTCAATTTTGTCTTATCACCAATCGTATAAAGACTTTCTGAAATTTCAACTTGTAAATATACACCTTGCATCGCTGCAAATGACGACATAAGAGTGGTCATTTCTATTAATTGGGCTGATAAACAAATGTGTTCTTTTTTCTCAATTTGCGGCCTTGCTAAATTTAAGTAATCTGAAATAATTTGTTCCGCCCGATCCAATTCAGCTAATACGAGACGCATATAATCCTTATTCTTCACATCTTCCGTACTTTCTAGCAATTGGATAAATCCACGAACAACAGTTAGTGGATTTCGAACTTCATGTGCCACACTTGCTGCTAACTCACTTACAATATTAAGCTTTTCTGATTTTTGCATCTCTGTACGTAGCAATGCATTTTCATTTAAATATTCAGTTAAATACACCTGGAATACCATTGTCATGACCATGATAAGCGAGGCAAATATAAATCCGCTATATATTTGCGAAATATACGGTGTAAATCCTGTTTCCAAAAGAACATTAATCATGCCTAATACTAAAGAAACAAGCACATAAAATGATGAAATCATAAATGCTAAAATTAATTTCTTATCCCTTGAAAAAAGAGACCATTTCTTTGATAAAAATAGCGGAACTATCAATAAAAATATTACTTCTAAAACTGGAAGAAAGCTCATTCCCTTTAGTAACCATTCGTATGCAACAAAAATAACTGCTGGGATTAAACCAACAATCCCACCATATAAAAAACCACTGACAATTGGAATGGGGTGAAAGTTATACCCACACACATTGCCAAAACAAATAGAGTATGTCATGGAGAGAACGAGCGTAACGCTAGATAAAAACATAATAAAGTAACGATTTGGCTTCGGAGGCATTTCTTGATAGCGATTTAAACGAATCGCTTCATATAAAAATAGTGGCAAAATTATGATGGCAATTTGAATCAATAAATCACGGATAAGCTCCATAACCTCTCATCCCCTATATGTATTTTGATATGATTATATCATTTTATAGGTGTATTTGTTTTAAAATTTTGATTTTTCTTAACATATTTGTTAATTCTTTGTTAACAACTCATAATAATTGTTACAGATTTTCGAAATGATTGTAAACCCTGTACCAAATTTCCTTCGTGCAGTATACAATGAATACGGATTACAAAGAAAATATAAAAATACTTTTTTAGACGGACAACTATAGCAAAATACAGCATATAATCCATACTATCTATGTTTACAAATAAGTGATCATTACTTTAGTAGGAGGAAGATAAATATGGCGGGTACTACGCTTGTTTTAAAAGAAGAAAATTTGGTTGTTCTAGAAAATGTTGAAAAATCAGTATATGAAGAGTTACAGCATAAAGCGGGAGAAGAAAACTGCACATGTGCTGTGAACGAATCAGTTGTTCACCTTGGCAAGGTATCCTCTGTACTCTGGAATGAAGATGAAATAGATTGGGAATACGGATATTAAAAAGTCGCTTATAGCGGCTTTTTTTCTCTTTTCTCTCTCTTTCTAAATAACATATACAAAGCGTAATCATAGAAAATATGATAAAATGAACTTAATTTTCAAACGGAAGAAAGGGAGATACAATGGAACAATTCATTAACCCTAGAGTGAAGGATATCCAAATTTCTGGAATCCGTCAATTCTCTAACATGATTCAAAACTATGATAATTTGATTTCTTTAACAATTGGACAACCCGATTTCCCTACACCTTCTCTCGTGAAAGAAGCGGCAAAACGGGCTATTACAGAAAACTATACAAGCTATACACATAACGCTGGTTTACTAGAATTACGTAAGGCAGCTTGTAACTTCGTAAAAGATAACTACGATTTACATTACTCACCTGAAAACGAAACCATCGTTACAATCGGTGCTAGCGAAGCAATTGATGTTGCATTCCGAACGATTTTAGAGCCAGGAACAGAAGTAATTTTACCTGCTCCTATTTATCCAGGTTACGAACCCATTATTCGATTATGCGGTGCAACGCCTATTTTTGTAGATGTTCGTGAAACTGGATTTCGTTTAACAGCTGAAGCGCTTAAAAATGCTATTACAGAAAAAACAAGATGTATCGTACTACCGTATCCTTCTAATCCAACTGGTGTAACTTTATCCACAGAAGAATTAAAAGATATTGTAGATGTTTTAAAAGATAAAAATATTTTCGTCCTTTCAGATGAAATTTATAGCGAGCTTGTATATGAACAAAAGCATACATCTATCGCACATTTCCCAGAAATGCGTGAAAAGACAATTGTCATTAACGGTTTATCTAAATCACATTCTATGACTGGCTGGCGTGTTGGACTTTTATTTGCACCAAGCTATTTAGCAGGACACATATTAAAAGTTCATCAATACAATGTAACGTGTGCTACTTCAATCGCTCAATACGCTGCAATTGAAGCATTAACAGCAGCTAAAGACGCACCAAAAATGATGCGCCACCAATATAAAAAACGCCGTGATTACGTATATAATAGACTCACTCAAATGGGATTAACAGTTGAAAAGCCAACAGGTGCATTTTACTTATTCCCATATGTTGGTCATTTGACATCTTCATCATTTGATTTTGCACTTGATCTTGTCAAAGAAGCGGGACTAGCTGTAGTTCCTGGAACAGCATTCTCTGAATACGGTGAAGGCTACCTTCGCTTGTCCTATGCGTATAGTATCGAAACTTTAAAAGAAGGCTGCGACCGATTAGAAGCCTTTCTAAAGAAAAAAGCTAAGAGTTAAACTCTTAGCTTTTTTATGCATAATGATCACAAGTTTGACGTTTTAGTAATTTATGAGGAATAATGATACACTTTGCAGTGGATTCTGCATTCTCTACTTTATCAACTAAAGCTTTTGCTGCCTCATATCCTAGCTGATAAATATTCACATCAACTGTCGAAAGTGGAGGGCTCGCAATTTCTGATAATAAAGCATTATTAAAGCTTACAATAGAAACATCTTTCGGTACAACGAATCCTTTTTTAGAAAGAGCACTTAACACACCAAGTCCAATTAAGTCATCCGTTGCCATAATTGCCGTTGGCGGTTGCTGCAGTCCCATTAATTCCTCAACAGCTTGTTGACCACTTTCCCTCGAAAAATCAAAATGTAAAATATATTCTTTTGGTAATACAATGTCTGCTAATTTCAAGGCATCACTCATACCAGCTAAACGATCTCTCGTTACAAGTAAATCTGATCCACCACCAATGAACGCGATTTGCTTATGCCCTAATGAAATTAAATATTCTGCCACTTCTCTTGCAGCTGTATAATTGTCATTATCTACATATGTAATTTCATCTTTTCGATCATATGGTTTTCCTATTAAAACAAACGGGAAATTTTGTTCATGTAAATATTGAATAATCCGATCATTCTCCCTTGAATATAAAAGAATAATGCCACCAATTTGGCGTCCTTGTACCATCTTTACGACACCATTAAAAATTTCTTCTTCCGTTTCACCTGTCGACATGTAAAGCGCATAACCTTCTACGTGTGCAAATGAACTAATCCCTCTTATAACTTCTGGGAAAAATGGATTTTGAAAAGCTTTACTTGCAGAACTTGGCATAACAAGACCAAGTGTTTTCGTCGTTTGGTTCGCAAGATTTCTCGCATTTAAATTGGGATGATACCCTAATTCACTCATCACTTTCCTAACACGGCGCTTTGTCTTTTCACTTATACTTGGATTATCAGCAATTACACGAGAAACTGTTGATGGTGCCACATTCGCTTGCTTCGCCACATCTTTAATTGTAACTGTCATAAAAATCCCCCTCCTCTCATTTCTCTGCCATTTTTCATATATTTTATCTCGCACTCATTGCAAGTCATAAACTTTCATTTCTTATATCTTGCAAAACTAATCCTATTCTCCCTCTTCATGTATTGTAAGGGATATAGCTATTTTTTCCTATACTATAATATACTATTTATTTCACTTCTTTTCACATGTGATGTCAAATCTCTTTTCATCTCCCTATAAACTTATTTATAGGGAGATGAAAAGAAAAATGGGACGTAATGTCCCATTTTTCATCCTTTTGTACCTCCAGCTGTTAAACCAGAAATAAAGTATTTTTGTAGTGATAGGAATAAAATTGAAATTGGGATCGCAATTAACACAGAACCCGCTGCAAACGTTGTAAACTCATTACCGAATTTCTTCGCAACCATTTCATATAATCCAACTGCTAAAGTATAATTTTCTGGTGTTCGCAAAATAATACTCGCTAAAATGAAATCTGTAAATGGACCAATGAAAGTAAATAACGCTACAACCGCTACGATTGGCTTTGCAAGTGGCATAATGATTTGCCAAAAAATACGAAAATGCCCTGCTCCATCCATTCGAGCTGATTCATCTAGTTCTTTCGGAATCGTATCAAAATACCCTTTCATAAGCCATGTATTCATCGGAATAGCCCCGCCTACATAAATTAAAATTAATGCAAGGTGTGTATCAATTAATCCTGTTAATTGAGCTAATACGTATAAAGCAATTAACGCTGCAAAGTTTGGAATCATTTGCAGAATTAAAAATGTTAATAAACCATTTTTTCTTCCAACAAAACGATATCTCGAAAATGCATAAGCAGTAAAGCTAATTGCTAACACTGAGAAAATCATCGTTAAAACACTTACTTTTAATGTGTTTTTATACCATAGTAAGTAATTACTATTCTCTAGATCTAATAACTTACGATAATGATCTAACGTTGCATTTTGTGGAATAATACTTGATCCAGATAAACTATCACCCGGATTAAACGATGAGCCAATAATCCATAATAACGGATAGAAAATGATGGCACACATTACGAAAATAACTAAATAACTTAATGAGAGACGTAACATCTTCTGTCTTTTAATATTCATTTACATCATATCCTCTTCTTGGAATGATTTTGTTCTCTTAAATTGCCATAACGCAACTGTAATAACGATTAACGATAATATCATTGTAAGAGCTGCTGCTTTTCCGTACTGCGCTGAAGTCATCGTTAACTTATAAATCCATGAAATTAAAATATCCGTTCCACCTGCGTCTTGTCCAGCTACAGCAGGACCTCCACCGTTAAATAGATAGATGATACTAAAGTTATTAAAGTTAAACGTATATTGCGTAATTAATATTGGTGCTGTTGCATATAACACAAGTGGCAATGTAATTTTACGAAACTGTTGCCAAGCTGTCGCTCCATCTACTGTAGCCGCTTCATATAATTCTCCCGGAATCGATTGCAGTATACCCGTTGTCATCGCAAAGATAAACGGGAACCCAAGCCACGTTTGAATCATAATTAAAGCAATCTTCGCCCAAAATGGATCTGTCATCCAAGCAATTTTTTCAATTCCGAATAAAGCTAATACTTGATTGTTAATCGCTCCGAATGTTTCATTAAACATACCAGAGAAAACAAGAATAGATACGAATGCTGGAACCGCCCACGGTAAAATGAAGATTGTTCGAATAATTGCCTTTCCTTTAATACCGGGCTGATTTACGATAATCGCTAAGAAAATACCAAGCGCAACTTGTAATGTTGTTGCAACGAATGTCCAAATGACAGTCCAAGAGAATACACTTACAAATGTCTCTCTCCACATCGGTAAAGTGAAAATATCAATAAAGTTTTTAAAGCCCACCCAATCTACTAATTTTGCTGGAGGAGAATGATATAGATCATAGTTTGTAAATCCAATTAAAATTACGAAGATGATTGGAAATACGACAACAAAGATAAGTAGTAGAAAACCTGGTGAAACCATTAAATAAGGAAAACCTTGATCTAACAAATTACGGTATTGCTCTTTTACAGAATTTAACGGTGTTCCGATATCACGTTTCTTTCCATTTTGGTATGCATCGTATAAGTTAAATGCATATATGCCGAGCCCAAAAGCGATAACGATAAGGGCCAAGATTCCTTCTACTAATAGAAAGACAGAATGGTCACGTGGAACTTCTGTACCAAGCGTTACAATACCCCATAATCCCATATTTAATAAATCAGCAAAGGCTACAATAAATGAACCTGTTAATACTAGAAAAATAAGACCTTTTACAAATTGTTTATTATACATTTGGCCCACGCCTGGAATGATTGATAACATGGTTGCCATTTTTCTATGCTTTGAATGGTTTAACCCATTTGCTGGTTCCATAGATGTTTGCATGTTCCTTCCCCCTTTTTTCTTCCTACATGGAAGGGAGAGAATTCGTGCCTCTCATATTCGAGGCACGAATTTCACCTTATTTTTTCTTGTTATGATTTGCCTCAATATTACCTTTAATTTGTTTCACTGCACTATCAAGCGCCGCTTTTGGTGCCTCTTTATCTGTAACAACTAATTGAAGCGCATCTCCAGCTGGTTTCCAAACTTCTTGCATTTCTGGAATGTTTGGCATTGGAATTCCATTTTCAGATTGCGTTGCAACTGCTTTTGCAGCTTCGTTATCTTTAATAATTGGATCTTCCATTACTGATTTTACTGGAGGAATTTCTTTTGTTTTCTCAAATCGAATTTTTGCGTTTTCTTCATTTGTTACCCACTCAGTGAATTTTGTAGCTAAATCATTTTGTTTAGAGAAACTTGTTACATGCCATCCTTTAACCCCAACAAACGTTTTCATTGGTTGACCATTTGGTAATTTCGGCATTGGAGCAACGCCATAATCAATCCCGTTCTTTTCCATTGCTTGGAACGCCCATGGGCCATTCATGATAGAAGCTGCTTTTCCTTCATTGAATAGTCCATCAGCAGCAGGCCCACCTGATTCACCGATAATACCTTTTGGGAATAATTTTTCCTTGTACCATTTTTGAAGATATTCAGCACCTTGTACTGCTCCGCTATTATTTAATCCAACATCACTTGCATTTGGCTTTCCATCTTTTTCACCAAATACATAACCGCCCATACCTGCCATGAATGCATTAGCAAAGTAGAAGTTATCTCCTAATGCTAAAAATCCGTACTTGCCATCTTTCGTAAATTCTTTTGAGAAGTTAAACAGCTCGTCCATCGTTTCTGGCGCTTTTGGCATTAGTTTTTTATTGTAAATAAAGACTGGTGTCTCAATTGCTTTTGGTAAACCATATAATTTTCCATTATATGTCTGTGCTTCTATTGATGAATTAGTAAATTTACTCTTTACAGCATCATCTGCTTTCACTTCAGAAAGTAAACCTTCTGTTACTGCATTTCCGATTTGATCGTGTGGCAATGTTACAACATCTGGTCCAGTCCCCGCTGGCCCATCAAGGCGTAACTTCTTCACTTGATCTGTCATTTGCATTTCAACAACTTTTACTTTTACTTTATATTTTTCCTCAAAGCTTTTCACTGCTGGTTCTAAACCAACACCTTTTTTATCATCTTCCCAAACAAGAAGATCATAGTCTTTTTTCGCTTTACTTTCCTCTTTTTTCCCTGAATCTTTCGGTCCACATGCAGATAACATACCAATAGATAATGCCGAAACCGTTAATAATGATAATGCTTTCTTCATCCCAAAAACCTCCCTAAATTGTCTATGTACCTCAGTAACTGAAAACGTTTGCATTTAATAGTTTAATTGAAGCGCAAACAATATCTCAAGTCTATGAAAACGTTTGCGCTATTTGTCTATCATTATACATTCTTTTATTCATTTTGCAAATATTAATTTAAAAATTATGTCATTATACTCTTTATACATTGACTTTATATGAAATGAATACTACTCTTATAAGCAATATTAAAGCTACGAGAAAGGCAATCGTTTGCAATATAGGCTTTATTATTACACTTAAGGGAATACTATGTATAGAGATATTGAAGGGGGATTTTCTATATGTTTAAAGAAGCTATTTATCATAGGCCGAAAGATAATTATGCATACGCTTATGATGAACAAACAATTCACATCCGAGTACGTACTAAGAGAGATGATATTCAAAACGCCGATCTTATTTACGGTGATCCTTACGAATGGAAAGACGGGAAATGGATATCAGCAAGTACACCCATGAAAAAAACGGGTTCTACTGCATTATTTGATTATTGGTCCATTTCAATCGAACCAAAATTTAAGCGCTTACGTTATGGGTTTGAATTAAAATCTGAAACAGACACTCTTATTTATGCAGAGCGAGGATTCTTTTCTAGCATTCCAAATGATGATGTTGGTAACTTTTTCTGTTTTCCATTTATTCATGCAGATGATGTATTCAAAGCACCATCTTGGATTAAAGACACCATTTGGTATCAGATTTTCCCTGAGCGATTCGCTAATGGCGATAGTACGCTGAATCCAGAAAACACCCTTCCTTGGGGAAGTGCGAATCCAACTCCAACTAATTTTTTCGGCGGAGATTTTTCTGGTGTTATTCAAAACCTTGATTACCTTGTTAAGCTTGGCATTTCCGGAATATATTTCACACCTATTTTCAAAGCTCATTCAAACCATAAATATGACACAATTGACTATATGGAAATTGACCCACAATTTGGGACGAAAGAAACTTTTAAAGAGCTCGTTGAAGAATGTCATAAGCACGGTATAAAAGTAATGCTCGATGCTGTGTTTAATCATAGTGGATACTTTTTCGAGAAATTTCAAGACGTACTAGAGAATGGTGAGAAGTCCGCATATAAAGAGTGGTTCCACATTCATGAATTTCCGATTATAACCGAACCACTTCCAAATTATGATACTTTCGCCTTTACACCGTATATGCCTAAATTAAATACAGCTCATCCAGATGTAAAAGAATACTTACTTGAAGTAGGACGTTATTGGGTACGAGAATTCAATATAGATGGCTGGCGCCTTGATGTCGCCAATGAAGTCGATCACAACTTTTGGAGAGAATTCCGAACTGAAATAAAGACACTAAATCCTGAAGTATATATTTTGGGAGAAATTTGGCACGATGCCCTTCCGTGGCTACAAGGCGATCAATTTGATGCTGTCATGAGCTATCCTGTTACAAACGCTCTACTTTCTTACTTTGCTAACGATTCCATTAAAGCAAGTGAATTCATGAAGCAAATTACAGAATCTCTACATTCCTACTCTATGAATGTAAATGAAGCAGCCTTTCATTTATTAGATAGCCATGATACTCCAAGAATTTTAACAACATGCAACGGAGATAAAAATAAGTTGAAATTGCTCTATGTATTCCATCTTTCTTTCATCGGCTCTCCTTGTATTTATTACGGAGATGAAATTGGTATGGATGGCGGCATGGACCCTGATTGCCGTAAATGTATGATTTGGGATACTAAAGAACAAGATCATGCATTATTTACCCATATACAAACATTGATTTTATTACGGAAACAACATAAAGCATTTGGAGGACATGGTACTTTTCAATTCATCGAAGCAAATGATGAACATAATTATATTTCTTATACGAAAACATATGAGGATGAAACTATCTTTTTCGTTTTAAACCCTACTAATAGTGAAGTTACAGTTTCACTCCCTCTTCATGTTACTGGTAAGAAAATAATTAACATTTATACAAACGAAGAATTTTCAGCAGAAGCAAGTGTATTACAAGTTACACTTCCTCCATATGGATTCTCCATATTAAAATGGTAATCCAAAAAAGCCTTATGCCAAGTTTGAAGTGGCATAAGGCTTTTTCTTATTTCAATTTGAACACTATCGCTTCATACGGACGTAATGGAATGTTATCTATTGATCCGATTTCTACATCGTAATTGTGTATAAATAACTCTGATTCACTATAACTAATATCCTTAGGCATTTCAAATACACTTTCATCCGCAGTAAAGTTTGCAATAACAAGTAGTTTTTCATCTCCATATGTTCTTACATAAGCAAAAATAGAAGGGTCATTATCTAATATTAAATCATATGATCCATACACAACTATTTCATTATTTTTGCGTAGTTCAATTAATTTCTTATAGTAATAAAAAATTGAACCTTCATCTTGGATTGCTTGTTTCACATTAATCTCTTTATAGTTAGGATTTACAGTAATCCAAGGTTCACCTTTTGTAAATCCAGCGTGATTCTGATCATTCCACTGCATCGGAGTTCTAGCATTATCACGACCCTTTATATAAATAGATTCCATTACTTTTTCTATATCTTCACCATGGTCTATCACTTTTTCTTTATACATATTTAACGTTTCAATATCTCGATATTCATCAATTGACTCAAATCGGACGTTCGTCATTCCGATTTCCTCTCCTTGATAAATATATGGCGTTCCTTTCATCATATGAAGAACTGTCGCTAACATTTTTGCTGATTCAATGCGATACATTCCATCATTACCAAAACGAGATACAACGCGAGGCTGATCATGATTATTCCAATAAAGGCTATTCCATCCGGTATGCTCTAATGCTTTTTGCCACTTTGTTAAATTCTCTTTTAAAGTAAGAAGTGAGCATGGTTTTACATCCCACTTTCCACCTTCTCCTGAATCTAAATCCATATGTTCAAATTGGAATACCATTTGCAATTCTTTTCGTTCTTCTCCAGTATACAATTTCGCTTCTTCTGTCGTTACACCAGGCATTTCACCAACCGTCATAATATCATAATGCGATAATACTTCCTCATTCATTTCATGTAAATATTTATGAATGTTTGGACCGTTCATAAAATGCTTATGACCTGAAACATACCCCTCTGCTTCTGTTTCAACAGCTGGTAATCCCTCTTCTTTAGAAATAAAATTAATAACATCCATACGGAAACCATCAATTCCTTTTTCTAACCAAAACTTCATCATTTCATAAACATCTTGTCTTACCTTTTCATTATCCCAATTTAAATCTGGCTGTTTTTTAGAAAACAGATGTAAATAATATTCATCTGTCATTTCATCATACTGCCATGCAGATCCACTAAAAGCAGCTCCCCAGTTGTTCGGTTCTTTTCCTTCTTTTCCAGGGCGCCATATATAGTAATCTCTATATTTATTATCTTTTGATTTACGTGATTCAATAAACCAATTATGTTCATCAGATGTATGATTAACAACTAAATCCATCATCAATTTCATATTACGTTCATGCATTTCATGTAATAGCTCATCCCAATCTTCCATTGTTCCGAACTCGTTCATAATTTTACAATAATCGCTTATATCATAACCATTATCATCATTTGGAGATTCATAGACTGGTGATAACCAAATCACATCAATCCCTAACTCTTTTAAGTAATCTAGCTTTGAAATAATCCCTTGAAGATCTCCTATACCATCACCATTACTATCCATAAAGCTACGAGGATAAATTTGATATACTACACTTTCTTTCCACCATTGTTTTTCCATTATGCTACCCCATTTCATTCATCATTCATTTTTCTCTTTTTTAAGGCGCAAACGTTTTCATTAATGAATGATAACAGATTCTATCTCAATTTAAAATAGCGCTTACAATTTTTATTGTTCTTTTTCTAAGAAAACATATGAAAACCACTAATAAATCTCCAATAAATGAAAACGTTTTATTTTTTTATTTATTTTTTGAATCTATTCGTTTATAATGAACCCAAAGAAAACGTTTGCATAATTATTTCTAGGGGGAAATACCATGGCAGAACTTAAATTAGAAAACATTTATAAAATATATGATAATAACGTAACAGCTGTAACTGATTTTAATTTACACATTCAAGATAAAGAATTTATTGTATTTGTCGGTCCTTCTGGATGCGGAAAATCTACAACATTACGAATGGTAGCTGGACTTGAAGATATTTCAAAAGGCGAGTTTTCAATTGATGGTAAACTAATGAATGATGTTCCTCCAAAAGATCGAGATATCGCTATGGTATTCCAAAACTACGCTCTTTATCCACATATGAGTGTATATGATAATATGGCATTTGGATTAAAACTTCGAAAAATACCAAAAGATGAAATCGATCGTCGTGTGAAAGATGCAGCAAAAATTTTAGGACTTGAACAATATTTAGATAGAAAACCGAAAGCATTATCAGGTGGACAGCGCCAACGTGTTGCGTTAGGTAGAGCAATCGTTCGAGATGCAAAAGTTTTCTTAATGGATGAACCATTATCAAACTTAGATGCTAAACTCCGTGTTGCAATGCGCTCAGAAATTTCTAAGCTACATCATCGTCTTGGAACAACAACAATTTATGTAACACATGATCAAACAGAAGCAATGACTATGGCTTCGCGTCTTGTCGTTATGAAGGATGGAAAAATCCAACAAATTGGAACTCCAAAAGAAGTATATGAAACACCAGAAAACATCTTCGTGGGTGGATTTATCGGCTCACCAGCTATGAACTTCTTCCGTGGTAAATTGACTGAAACCGATTTCGTTATAGACAATACTATAAAAATTAAAGTATCTGAAGGAAAAATGAAGATGCTACGTGAACAAGGCTATGTAAATAAGGAAATTGTTTTAGGTATTCGTCCAGAGGACATTCATGATGAACTACTATTTTTAGAAGCTTCACAATCTACTGCCTTCACAACAAAAATTGAAGTCGCTGAGTTATTAGGTGCTGAATCCATTTTATATATGAAACTTGGGAATCAAGATTTTGCGGCACGTGTAGATGCAAGACATACGTTTTCACCTGGTGACCAAATTAAATTAGCATTTGATATAAATAAAGCGCATTTCTTTGATAACCAAACTGAACAACGTATTCGCTAAAAAATTTATCTTTACTATACACATATAAAAAACCGTCCACATATATTGAGGGCGGTTTTCATTATTATACTAGGGCTTCTACTGTATGAAATGATTGTCCTTTCGTGCCAATAATACCGAAAATCGGTAAATCACTAAGCACCACTTCTTCTTGCTGTTTCATAAAAGATGACGTTAATTGTTTTATCTCTATCCAAACGTCATTAATACAAAGTACATTGGAATCGTTCTCTTGTTGGCGAGAAAAAATAGAATCTATTTTATATAAACCAGCATTTTGAAAAAGCATGTCAATGCGACTGAATGCATTCAAAGTAATGCTAATAACGCGTTGCCAATCTCCTTGCTTTTCCATATCATAGAATACAAAAAGGGCTTCTCCGCCTAGATTCGTAATTTCCTCCACTGTTGCTTGTCCACTCTCTTGATCAATGTCCGTTACAATAACTTTTGCGCCTTGTTTAGCCAACAAAAGAGCTGTATTACGTCCAATACCGATGCCACCGCCAGTTACGATAGCAACTTTTCCTGCAAGCTTCATTTTCATTACCCCTTCTATAAGTCTTACCGTCATTCAGTATACTCCTTTATGAGATTATTCTGCAAGCAAGAAAAATTGCCATTCGATTTGTAAACGTTTACTTTTTATCCTTCTTTTTTCTTACTCTTACGCTGCTCAAGAACTAGACCGATAAAAATAAGAATGCCCCAAAAAATTATGCTACCTCCTGTCATCTCAACTTCCCCCTTATTATATAAAGTAAAACTTTAATCAGCCCCAAATGGTGAGATAAAGATATTATTTTTAATCATTATACCATTATCTTAATTTTCAATCTATTATAAATAGAAATGACACATTTTAGCTTTTCCTTACTGTAAATATTCACAATATACTTATAAAATAAAAAAAGACCCTTTTATATATAAAAGGGTCTTTTTTTATTTTATTATACAAGACTTATTATTTTCGTCTTTGTAATTAAGTCCTGAAAACCGCAATTGTCTTTGCGGAACAACATCATATATACGTTACATATTAATGGAATTCCTAATAGCAATACGTTCGGTAATAACACTACAAAAAATCTTATAATTAATGTTTGCAACGTTAGCTTTTCACTCTTCAATGAAATTAATTTTATTCTCGTTACCTTTTTGCCAAGTGTAACACCGTTCCAAATAAAGGGTAATACAATAAAATATATCGCCATTAATATGAAAACTACTGCGAAATCATATCTAAAATCACCTAAGCTTATATTAAAGCGCTTAAACATAGCACTATAGTTTCCGGTCATAATAGCTACTACTGCACCATACATAACCGAGATTAAAAACATGTCAATTAGGGAAGCACCTATGCGATTCATTACAAGCGCTGGACGATGCATCTTTAACTTCATTTTATGTCGACTCCTTCATATCCTTCTTTACCCGTCTCATCGTACCACTTCTAAAAAACATTGTAAACTAGCGTTTCTCTTACTTTTCTTGTACAATTTGTTACAATAGCATTATAAAGGAGGTTCCCATATTGAAAAAATGGATAATCCTATTCGTCGCCTTCCTATTAACTGGTTGTGCAGGAAACACAAGTCACTTAACTTATACGGTTAACGATGAATACGAACTCATACGTACTTCTGGAAATGCATTTGAACTTTTCCCCTCGCAAGATGCTGTATATGCCACACAATACATCCCTGCAAAAATTACAGACATTGCTTGGGATGATAAATACATTATTGCAAAACAAACTGAGGAAAAATCAGATCCAAATAACCCTGACGCAGCAATTGCAAATAAAAAAAGTGAACATTATTGGATTATTGATGTAAAGCACAATAAACGTTTCGGTCCCTACAATGAAAAGCAATTTAATGAACAAAAAGATGCGTTTAAAATTAAGGTGCCTTTTCAAAATGTAGATTCATACATAAAAGAAATAAAAAAACAGTCAGCATAATATTTGTATGCTGACTGTTTTGTCTTACATTATTTTAGTGAGATGTTAAACGTTTGTGGCTCTTTTACAACATCTTGTGTTTCTGAATCTCCTGCAAGTAAATCATCAGTTGTAAACTGAATATCCTTTACCTTGTCTTTTCCATCGTCAAGTATTAAACCAATAATACCATCTCTTATTTCACCAGGCTTATAGTCTTCTCTTGATACATTTTTTGTACCAACTAACGTATCTTCGTCATATAAAAAGTTTTGAGTGGCTACTTTAAAATGTTGCTTACCATTAATCATAACATCATTCATAGAGAAAAATTGCATATTTTTATTTCCGCTATTCTCCACTTTATATGTAATCTCAACGTAACGAATTGTATTACTAATCTCTGTTCCACTTAGCGATGCATATAATTCTGCATCTTCTTGGCTTACTTTATCCCCTAATCTACGTTTTACTTCTTCAGGAGTTAGTGCCGTGTATACTTTCAATGTATTTTTTGCCTTTTCACTCATTTGTGATAAAGAGATTACTTTCACATCTTGTACGTGAATTTTCATTGGCGCTACTTCAAATGTTTGATTCACAGAATGCATCTGCTCTAACTTGAAAGTACCCCATCCTGTTTCTTTCACTTTTTGTCCTACTTTTTTCAGCTCACGCCCACCATATTCTTTCGTTTCAGGAATAGATTCTTTCTTCTTCGGTTCAGCTTTCTTTTCTTCTTGATGGAAGCAACCACTTAACATAAGAAGAAAACTACATAAAACAAAAATACTTTTCCATGCTTTCATCATTTCATTTCTCCTAACGCTATCATTCATGAATATAAAATTAGTCCCTTGCTTTGTAAACTATAGAAACAATGACAATTCCACAAAATGAACTTGTCAGTCCAGATACTATTATACCTCCAATTTGGAAAATATGAAAATAGGGATCTAGGAACGCATGCACGATAAATATAAAAGCTGTCACAATGATTATCGAAACCCAATACTTTCTTTTTTCTAAAGCTACAATCATATCTTTCCCTGTTTCATCTTTATACTTCCATAGTACGTATAATAGCAATAATAAGCCAACACATGTACTCCCATGTTGCATATATTTATACAATGGAATACTGCGTAATTCAATTTGTAACAATGCTATTTTCATAACGAAATAGCCTGTATTATGAGTAAATGCATCCAAAACGACATGCGTGAGCATACCGAATAATGCAGAATAGCAAAATACAAAGAATTCTTTCCAGGTATGTAGCCCCCACCTCTCATCTATTGCATATGAATAATAACCAGCAAACGGTTTAGGCAAATGCGTTATAAACGGCTTTTTTAAAATGTAATGATATATGTATGCGATTAGAAATACAAGCGGTAAATTTAAATATAAGAACCCAAGCCATGTATGACCAATAACACCATAGGGTCTAAAGTGCAAAAAATATTCAAAGTCAGGCGCCATACTACCTAATATAAGAGCCGTTACTGAAATATGTTTAGAGTGCTTTTTCGCAAAAGGAAGAACTGCTGCTGGATGTGCAAATGTAAACGGCATACTTTAACTCCTTCTCACATTTTCAATAGAATACCATATATCATAACGAGAGAATGGATCTTCATGCAATATTTATTTTCACATTGGAATATGATAGTTTAAATGATATAATCCACATAAAATATTCAGAAAACAAGAAGGGATTCAGGTGTCATTAACACTTGTATTTGCTGCCTTTTTAAATTCAAAATCCGTTATGAATTGAGGTTTATATATTGATTGACGTACCCTTTTTACAAAATGTCACATTAAAAAAAGAAAATATCCCTAGTTTTTCCGCATATCCTTACTGTTTACCCGCTATTCGAACATTACAATCACTAGCTTTCCATCCAAATGTAACATTCATTATTGGAGAAAACGGAACAGGTAAATCAACATTACTTGAAGGAATTGCAATTGCGTTAGGTTTTAATGCAGAAGGTGGAACGAAGAACTTCCGCTTTAGCACAAACGATTCCCATTCATCTTTACATGAATACCTTCGAATTTCAAAAAGTTTCAATACACCAAACGACGGTTTCTTTCTTCGCGCTGAATCATTTTATAACGTTGCTTCTTATATTGATGAAATAGATGCTGATAGAGAAGCACGTGGGAATCCGGTTATCAACTCTTATGGTGGTATCTCACTACACAAACAATCACACGGTGAATCATTCTTCTCATTATTTATGAACCGTTTTTCAGGACAAGGTTTATACATTTTAGATGAGCCTGAGGCAGCTTTATCACCAATGAGACAACTTTCCATGCTCATTCGAATGCACGAACTAGCTGAACAAGGTTCACAATTTGTTATCGCGACGCATTCTCCTATTTTAATGGCTTATCCTGAATCCACTATATATTCTTTAACACAAGAGGGAATTCACGAATCCACATTAGAAGAAACTGAGCATTACCAAACGATGAAACTTTTCTTTGAAAATCGCGATCGATTATTCCATCATCTATTTGAGTCGTAAAAAAAGAAGCAGCAATAGCTGCTTCTTTTTTATAGTGCTTCTATAAATAAGGCAACCCCGATACCGCCACCGACGCATAAAGAGGCAATTCCTTTTTCTAACCCACGTCTTTTTAATTCGTGAATTAAACTTACTGTAATACGAGCCCCTGTACAACCAATTGGATGCCCAAGTCCTACGCCACTACCGTTTACGTTCACTTTTTCACGGTCTAAGCCTAACTCTTTCTCTACAGCTAAATATTGAGCCGCGAAAGCTTCATTAATTTCAAGTAAATCTGCATCTTCCAATGACCAATCTACTTTTTCTAAACCTTTACGAATTGCTGGTGCTGGTCCAATACCCATAATTTTTGGATCTACTCCAGCTACTGAATATCCAACAATTCTAGCTAACGGTTGTAAACCTTTTTCTTTCGCTTTTTCTTCGCTCATTAATACTAGAACTGCACTCCCGTCATTAAGGCCAGATGCATTTCCAGCAGTCACTGATCCATCTTTACGGAACGCCGGCTTCAATCCAGCTAATTTTTCAGCTGTAATATCTGCACGTGGATGTTCATCCTTCGAAAATACAACTTCTTTTCTACGCTCTTTTATTGTAATAGGAACAATTTGATCGTCAAAGTATCCAGACTCGATTGCCTTCAGTGCCAATGTATGACTGCGAAGAGCAACTTCATCTTGTTCCTCTCTTGTAATTTCATATTGTTCAACTAAATTTTCCGCTGTTTCACCCATCATAATATGGTGAATCGGATCTTCTAACACTTCCCACACCGTATCACGAATTTCTCCGTGCTGTAGACGTTGTCCCCAGCGGTGCTGTTTCAATGCATAAGGGCTCGAACTCATCGCTTCTACCCCACCTGCAACAACGACATCACTTACACCTAATTGGATTTGCATTGCAGCTGACATAATTGCTTGCATACCTGAAGAACATTGACGTTGGATTGTATATCCCGTAACTGTGTCAGGAAATCCTGCCGCTAATGCAGCTGTTCTCGCCGTATTTGCTTCATCAGTTCTTTGAATACAATGACCTAAAATTACTTCATCAACTTCATGTGGTTCTACCCCGCCTCGTTTTACAGCTTCCTGAAGTACAGGAACAGCTAATTCTACTGGCGTTACATTTTTTAGCGCTCCTCCAAAAGTTCCAATTGGCGAACGAACTGCAGCTGTAATAACAACATTATGCATTTTGCACTTGCCCCTCTCTTATGTACCCTAGTCAGTTTTTAGGTGAAATTCCATAAGATGTATATCTATAACTATCATACTATAAACATACTAAAAAATCAAAATATTTAATATAATAAAAATAGAAGGAATTAACCTTCTATTCTGTCAGCGCATATAAAAACTTTTGTAAAATTTTCTCTGTCGTTTCATTCAATTTTGGCAACTTATCTACTGGAAAATATTGAAGTTTTAACCCTTCATGATCGAGCTTTAATTCTCCGCTCACATGATGTGCCTGATACAGATGAATAACATTGAAAATTTCATCGCCATTCGGATAACGGAAATATACTTCTTTTCCTGATAGAACACCAAGAAATTGCATTATTTTTGCAGTTAACCCCGTTTCCTCAAATAACTCTCTACGTGCAGTTTCTTCTGTCGTTTCGCCCAGTTCCATCGCCCCACCAGGTACACCCCAATCATATGTATCTGAACGATATTGAAGCAATACTTCTTGATTATCGTTTAATATAATAATTGCTGATCCTACGAGAATAAGCGGCCTTGTACCAACGACTTTTCGTAACTCTTCAATATACCCCATATGTAAATTCCCCTTTCCCTAACCTCCCTTATCATAACAAAATTTTGCTCTTTTTGTTCATGTAATTTTAAAGAAAAAAAGAAGCTTTCGCCTCCTTTTTTTCACCTTTATTTCTTAAAACTTTCATATTTTACAGCTTCAAAAGCTTCCTCAATTTCATCATTACGATAATGGACATATGTAAAACGCCCCAATTCTACTAATCTTGCTATTTCCTGTAACGCTTTATGCTGCTCATATGTTTCTTTCAGCTTAATATGTACATAAAACTTCATTAACGGATGTTCATATAAAGGTTCTCCCACCTCTACATATACATCTTCCACCCCTTGTACAACTCTTACATAACTTGCAAATTGATAAAGAGCTTCTCTGTCTGAAACGATTTTTAATGTATACATATATTCTCCCCCTTTTCTTTACTATATCAAAAAGATGATCACACTACGTTATAGAACTATGAAATTTTTTCGACTTGTCATCTATATATTCAATAAAGAAGGCGTTTATCCATACATGACATCTTTTCCCCACATATATTATAGGAAGAACTTTTTTTCAGTTGAGGTGTTCCTTATGGATCCATACGTCAATATATGTATTTGTATTACTCCCGGCGCCGATATTTCTGATGACCGCATCGCAAAAGATTTAGCTGTTGCAGAATCAATTTGGCACCCCATTACATTTCAAATTCAAGAAGTAATTGTATTAAATGAACTTTTCCGTTTTTTTGACCGTGAAATCAGTTATAAAAATTCCATTCAAAGTCAAGAAAAGCTGGCATCCTTTTTCCAAACATGTGTAAATGAAGCTCCTGAATGCGACCTTTATATTTGTTATATTGGCAGTGATTATTTCAAAGAAACAGCAGTAATTGCCTGCGCTTACTCTTTAGCAAAACAGCAACAACTTACCGGATATATCGTTTTAACAAACTCGGCTGCTCCTATGAAAAATATATATACGCTTGCTCACGAAATCGGTCATATTTTATTTACAAGACGTGTTCACGGAAAACTTACTCACGCAGATCCTCATTCCCCAACTGGCTCGGAGCACCATCCTTCTCCAACCAATCTTATGTATCCGATAGTCCCGCGCCCTGAAAATGTTCCTATTCAGTCTCTATTGACGAACGAACAAAAAACACTCTCTTTACAAAGCTCTTTATTGCAAAGAAAAAAACAGTAACCCTCATGTTACTGTTTAAAACAACTTATTCCAATCAACAAAACAAATCCCGGCTGCTAGAAATAAAAATAGACAACTAAATGTAAATGTAATCCCTCTAAAAATCCCTATATAATATTTCTTTGGAAATAATTTTTGGTATATCCAGAGCAGCCGCTTTTTATTGAATTTCTAGTTCACACTTTTTCTTTCTTCAATTTTTAAAGACCATCTCATTAATCCATATATACTTCCATACATAAGTAATATCTTTGCAATTCCCCAAAATACATTTCTTTCTTCTAAGTCTTTAAATAAGAACATAATCGCAAGAGGAACAATTAGTACCAAAACACCCATCCAACCAAGAACATATACTTCACCAATAAGAAGTAATAAAAATATACTTACTGCTAATATATATGTCTGCATTGTCGACAATTGTAAAATTGGCGTCCCATACCATTTATTCATAAACATTAATAACACTAATAATAAAATAGGTATCATTACTATTACATAAATAATTCCAAACTCTACTAATTTACTTTTAAAAGAAGACATTCTAAACGCAAAAACCGTTCCAATAATTGTAATAATTAAAACGATAGGATAACCAATTACCTGTACATTTGTTAACGTAAATTGTTGATTCGGATTTCCAAATAAAATATTGGTTAGTAACCAATACCCACCTATCCCAATAATCATTCCTAAAACACTCTTTATACTTCCGCCTTTATCCTTCTCCATCTCTTTCGCTAATTCTTCCGCATACTCTTTTGGCGAATCACCAAATATATTACTTACCGTTTTTCCTTCTTTCTCACCTTCAATTAAATGAAGTTCTGCATCTTCTAAAAAAGCGTCAACATCTTCCTCTTTAATTCCTTTTGTTATTAAATATACTTTCGTATCGATTAAGAACTTTTCTCCTTCTTTAGAAATCTGCATTATAGCCCCTCCCTTATTTAACCATTTCTCTTCTATTCGCCTTCATCATAATTTCAACAAAAATTAAAATAAATAAACTTCCGTATAAACATATAATTTGAAATAACATTGGAACAAGGTCTTCCGTTGTAAATGTTTTAAACACTAACATAATTGAAAGTGGAATGATTAAATATAAGTTTTTAAACCATCCTTCAAAATATATATTTATAGCTACTGTGATGATAAAAATCCCACCAGCCACTATATAACTTTGCACTTCGGTGAATGTGAGCATTTTTGTCGGATATATCACGTCTAATATCGTAACAGCTCCTAATAAAAACATTGGAGCGATCATAACTAAAGACCACATAGAAAACCATGTTTTTGTAAAACTTGTGACGAAGGCCATTTTGCGAAGTAGAAAATTAGGACCTATAACAACTAAAATCAATGAAAAACTATAACCGATACACTGAATAAGTGAAATCTGTAACATTCCATGATTCACTATTAATATAGAAGCAATAATCCAAAACGATACGATATTCATTACTGTAAAACCAATTTGCTTCCACGTTTCCTGTCTATCTCTTTCCATTACTTTGACAAGTTCATTTGCATATTCTTTCGGTGAGCTTCCGAAAATATCTTCTACACTTTTCCCATCACTCTCACCCTCAATTAAATGGAGTTCCGCATCTTCTATAAAATTTTCAATATCGCTTTCTTTCACACTCTTTGCCGTCAAAAATAATCTCATATCTAACAAAAACTTTCGCGCTTCACTTGATAGCATTATTTTCTCCTTCCCTTCCCTTCAAGTAGACGTTCTACACTACTTTGCATCGTTTCCCAGCGATCCATAAATTCATCAAGTGCTTCCTCGCCTTTTTCTGTTAATGTATAATATTTTCTCTTTGGACCAGATGGAGATTCCTTCATTACGCTTGTTATTAGTCCTTCTTTTTGCATTCGTATTAATAACGG
This sequence comes from Bacillus cereus group sp. MYBK14-1, assembly GCF_051916885.1. Classification (NCBI taxonomy): domain Bacteria; kingdom Bacillati; phylum Bacillota; class Bacilli; order Caryophanales; family Bacillaceae; genus Bacillus; species Bacillus cereus group sp. MYBK14-1. Next base: position 324,302 of record NZ_JBQAHM010000003.1, read on the forward strand.
ATAAATACTTCCCTCACTCGCCATTGTAAAACCATACTTCGCTAGCTTTTCACTCATTTCATAACCGTATATTTCGCCTTCAGAAATAATAGCAAGTAAGCATCCTTCTAAAATCCCTTTCAGCATTTGACTTGTCGACATAATTCAAATCCTCCTACTATCTTGCTTTACAAGATAGATAAGCGTAAGTATCTTGCTTTACAAAATAGTATAGCAAAGACTATTTTGCAAAACAAGATAGCTAACGATATTTTTTCCAAATGTTTGCAGGAATTTCATTATAGCTTCTCTAAATAGAGCACTATGAAAACTTTATTATGAAGGGATGTTTTTCATCATGTTTACAAATCGAGTTGTCTTTTTAACAGGTGCTGCAAGTGGTATTGGTTATGAAATGGGAAAGGCTTTTGCAAAAGAAGGTGCAAAAGTTGTGATTACCGATCGGCTTGAAGAACGTGCAAAAGAAGCTGCTGAACAATTACAAAATGAAGGTTTTCAAGCTATCGGTTTAAAATGTGACGTTACATCTGAAGAGGAAATTACAGCAGCAATTTCTCAAACAGTTGATCATTTCGGTTCATTACATATATTAATTAACAACGCAGGAATGCAACACGTTTCACCCATTGAAGACTTTCCAACTGAAAAGTTCGAGCTACTAATTCAAATTATGCAAATTGCTCCGTTTATTGCAATTAAGCATGCCTTTCCGATTATGAAACAACAAAAATATGGTCGTATTATTAATGTCGCTTCTATTAACGGCCTTGTCGGGTTTGCTGGAAAAGCTGCCTACAATAGTGCAAAACATGGCGTAATTGGATTAACAAAAGTTGCCGCTTTAGAAGGTGCTACGCATGGTATTACTGTTAATGCCCTTTGCCCTGGTTATGTTGATACCCCCCTTGTACGTAATCAACTACAAGACTTAGCTACTACACGAAATGTACCACTTGAAAATGTTTTAGAAGATGTTATTTATCCACTCGTTCCACAAAAGCGCTTATTACAAGTACAAGAAATTGCAGATTATGCGATGTTTTTAGCGAGTGAAAAAGCTAAAGGTATAACTGGTCAAGCTGTCGTTATCGATGGTGGTTATACCGCTCAATAAAAATAAAGTTTGCTCAAGAAGAGCAAACTTTATTTTTTATCCCGAGGATCTTCGTACTTTAGTAATTGCCGCGGGAGCTTCTCAATTGCAACAATTACCCCCTCTAATTTACTTTCAATACGGTGGAGTAAATATAATGTTACAACAATCGGAAACCCTACATTACCTATCATCTTGATCCACTCTTCCACCCTCTTCCCCTCCTTTCATTATATAAGTAAGAGAAAACACTGCATTTAGGCATAAAAAAACAAGCTATTATGTATTAGCTTGTTTTTCAAATAATGATGCAATTTCTCGTTTATAGTCCCCGCGTATAATACCTTTCTCAGTAATAATTCCTGTAATTAATTCATTCGGCGTTATGTCAAATACTGGATTATAAACATCCGTTCCAATTGGTGCTACTTGTTTTCCAAAGATTTTCGTAACTTCTGTTTCATCTCTTTCTTCAATAATAATTTCGGCTCCAGTTTCTTTCGTAACATCAAATGTTGACAGTGGCGCAGCAACGTAAAATGGGATATTAAAGTACTTTGCTAAAATAGCTAAATTCATTGTCCCTATTTTATTGGCTGTATCTCCATTTGCGACAATTCGATCCGCCCCCACAATAATTGCGTTTATTTCTTTCGTTTGAATAGCATGAGCTGCAGTATTATCTGTTATAAGGGTCACATCAATATTTGCTTGCTTCAATTCCCACGTCGTTAAGCGACCACCTTGTAAAACTGGTCTCGTTTCACACGCATATGCATGTAAACGCACACCTTTCTCTTTTCCAATATAAAAGGGAGCTAATGCAGTTCCATATCTGGCAGTTGCGATACTTCCAGCGTTACAGATTGTTAAAATATTATCGCCATCTTTAAAACATGTTAACGCATATTCCCCAATATTTCGACACACCTCTTCATCTTCCTGTTGAATGCGAAGCGCTTCTTCTTCTAATATTTTTTGTGCTTCTTTTATTGTAGTAATCTCTCGAATAGATTCTCTCATACGATCAATTGCCCAAAATAAATTTACTGCCGTTGGGCGTGATGTCCCTAAATAGTTACAGTCTCTATTAAACTTCTTTTGAAATTCTTCGATATGTAAAGTATTATATTTTTTCGCTGCAAGCGCCAAGCCAAATGCAGCTACAATTCCAATTGCAGGCGCTCCGCGTACTTCTAACATTATGATACTTTTCCAAACCTCTTCAATAGTCGTTAATGTTTTGTATTCTGTGCTATGTGGCAATTTCGTTTGATTTAATACCGCAATTGCATCCCCTTTCCAACTTACAGATCTCGGAACAGTAACGATTGTACTCATGCTTTTACACCCCTTGAAACTGTCTGTTGAAATAATGTTCGAAACAGTTGAATATCAGCACTTTTAGATTCATATTTTATTAGTTCTTTTCCTAAGGATAGCGCTTGTTTCTTAGCTTGAATTCTTGTTTCTTTATTTTCTATTTCATCTAAATCTGCTACATGAGCTAAACCAATTGTTCTACGAATTAGTTCACATCCGGCAAATCCAACAGCATCAGTAAAGATATTTTGCAAAATAATTGGTAACCATTGTTTTTCTTTCGTATATGCTTCTACACCTTCTCCAATCCATAACTTTGTAAAAGTCTCTACAAAATAACTCCACGTCTTTTCTATATGAAAAAATAGTACACTTCTCTTTTCTTCTTCTCTAGATAACGCATTTAATAATAGATTTGCAATAAATTGACCTATATCAAATCCAAATGGGCCATATGTCGCAAATTCTGGATCAATCACTTTCGTTTCAGAAGGTGACGAAAAAATACTACCAGTATGTAAATCACCATGAATAAGAGTTTCTTTTCTTGTTAAGAACTTATATTTATATTGTGCTACTTTTAGTTTTAAAGTTTTATCACTCCAAAGTTCATCAACCACGAGCTGTAAATCTGGCTCATAATCATTTGTATCATAATGCCCAAAAGGATCTGTAAACACTAAATCCTCTGTAATTTTACATAGGTCCGGATTTACAAAGGTACCTTCTAGTATCCTCTTCTCTTCTGACTGTAAACCAAAATCTGAAGTGTAAAATAAAACATGTGCTAGAAAACGACCAATATGCTGGGATAAAAGCGGATATTCTTCTCCGTCTATTAATCCTTTTCTTGTAATTGTTAGTCTTGATAAGTCTTCTATTACCGTTATCGCTAACTCTTCATCATGACTGTACACTACTGGAACATAATCCGGTACATACTGCGCAAAAATTTGTAATGCCTTGCTTTCAATCGTTGCTCTTTTTATAGACAATGGCCAGCTTTCACCAACTACTTTCGCATAAGGCAGTGCTTGTTTTATTATAATGGATTTCTCTCCATCATCTAATTTGAACACGTAATTTAAGTTTCCATCTCCAATTTCATGACAAATGACATTTGCCTTCTCTTCAAAATAGCCATGATCTTTCGCATATTGTACAGCTGTTATTTCTGTTAATGAATAATATCCCATCTTCTTCTCCCCCTTTTTAAATTCAGAGGTTTTTCTAACATAGAAAAACCTCTTTCCACTAAGAAAGAGGTTTGAAGTTTATCTTCTCCCCTCTTATCTGCCAGAAAGTTTTACTTTCTGCTGGAATTAGCACCGTGCCTTTTGGCGTAATAAACGCCCCATTTCACAATGGTATTACGGTCGGTTGCTGGGCTTCATCGGGCCAAATCCCTCCACCTGCTCTTGATAAGAGTTGTATAATTTTTTGAATTTTTAACTTTATGTTGAAGACTATACCAAGAATAAAAATCACTTGTCAACATTTTATTTGTATAATTCTGGACGGCGATCCGCAAAAACTGGAATTCCTTTACGTACTTCTTTAATTTTCTCGAATTCAAGCTCTCCAAATAAAATTGATTCCTCTTCATTCGCCTCTACTACAACTTCACCCCAAGGATCCACAATTAAAGAATGACCTGCAAACACATTATTCGGATCCTTCCCTGCTCTATTACACGCAACAACATAACACTGATTTTCAACTGCTCTTGCTTGCAATAGCAAACGCCAATGTGCTAAACGAACTAATGGCCATTCAGCTACAACAAATAATACTTTTGCCCCTTTAGCAGTATGAACACGCATCCACTCTGGAAAACGAATATCATAACAAATTGTTCCAGCGCATTCAACATCATCTAGCTTAAATTCGCCCGTACCATTACCAGCTATTAAATATTTATGTTCATCCATAAGCTGAAATAAATGTACTTTACTATATTCGTTGACTAACTGTCCTTCATTATTTACAACATACATCGTATTTGTAACGCCTTGCTCTGTTTGCTTTGCTATGGACCCACCAACAATATGTACATCATATCGCTTCGCCCATTCTATTAACTTTTCTTTCGTTTCCACTCCATCCCTATCTGCAATTTCAGAAAGTCTCGTTAAATCATATCCTGTTGTCCATAGTTCTGGTAAGACGATAACATCTGGCCTTTCCTTCATAGCTTCACTTATTTTATTTTTAGCATTCTCAATATTTTTTTCTACATCTCCAAAAACAATATCCATTTGAATACATGCGACTTTCATTTTTTCACCCCCATTCTTATTTTTCTCTTTACAAAATACTGGAAAGATTATATCATTTGTCACTAGAATTGTAACAACTTTCAAAAGAGGTGGAAAGTATGAAATTATTTCAACCTTCTGAGATAGTAACATCATTGCCAACACAATTTTTCGCTTCACTTGTTACAAAAGTTAACAAAGTCGTTGCAGCTGGTCACGATGTTATTAATCTAGGTCAAGGTAATCCAGATCAACCAACACCGCAGCATATCGTAAAAGCTTTACAAGATGCTGCCGAAAAGACCATTCATCATAAATATCCGCCATTTCGCGGACATGAAAGCTTAAAGGAAGCCGTGGCTACATTCTATAAACGTGAATATGGCGTCGAATTAAACCCAAAAACTGAAGTTGCTATTTTGTTTGGTGGGAAGGCTGGACTAGTAGAATTACCGATTTGTTTTACAAATCCTGGTGATACGATTCTCGTTCCGGATCCAGGTTATCCAGATTATTTATCCGGGGTTGCTTTAGCAAAAGCACACTTTGAAAGAATGCCACTTATTGCAGAAAATAACTTTTTACCAGATTATACGAACATTGATGACTCTATTGCAGAGCGTGCAAAATTAATGTTTTTAAACTATCCAAATAATCCTACCGGTGCTACTGCATCAAAAGATTTTTTTGATGCAACCATTCACTTTGCTAATAAACATAATATATTAGTTGTTCACGATTTTGCTTATGGCGCTATCGGATTTGATGGTCAAAAACCTGTTAGTTTCTTGCAAGCAGATGGTGCGAAAAATATAGGAATTGAAATTTACACATTATCAAAAACTTTCAATATGGCTGGCTGGCGCATCGCTTTTGCTGTAGGGAATGAAAGTGTGATTGAAACAATTAACCTATTACAAGATCATATGTATGTTAGTATATTCGGTGCAGTTCAAGATGCTGCTCGAGAAGCGCTATTAAGTTCACAGTCTTGTGTAATAGACCTTGTAAATAGTTACGAATCTCGAAGAAACGCTCTTATTTCAGCCTGTCACTCAATTGGTTGGAATGTAGACATTCCAACAGGATCATTCTTTGCATGGCTTCCCGTTCCAAAAGGATATACCTCTGAGCAATTTTCTAATATTTTACTAGAAAAAGCACATGTCGCAGTTGCTCCTGGTGTTGGATTTGGTGAGCATGGCGAAGGGTATGTCCGTGTTGGTCTCTTACATACAGAAGATAGATTACGAGAAGCCATTAATCGAATTGATAAATTAAATTTTTTCAAAAAGTAATTGACAACACGAAAAATATCTGACAAAATTCAGTTATCTTAAAAATTTAAACATTTCTAAATACTTCTTATCAAGAGCAGGTGGAGGGACGAGCCCGACGAAACCCGGCAACCGATCTACAATTGTAGACACGGTGCTAATTCTCGCAGCATTACGCTGACAGATAAGGAGCTGGTTGTAAAAAAACCTCTCCTTAGCTGAGAGGTTTTTTTATTTAACTAGGAGGTTATAACAATGAGCGGAATTATAGCGACGTATTTAATCCATGATGATTCACATAACTTAGAAAAAAAAGCTGAGCAAACTGCACTCGGTTTAACAATTGGCTCTTGGACTCATTTGCCACACTTATTGCAAGAACAATTAAAGCAGCATAAAGGCAACGTCATTCATGTTGAGGAATTAGCTGAACATGAACATACCAATTCGTATTTACGTAAAAAAGTAAAACGCGGAATTATTAAAATCGAATATCCGCTATTAAACTTCAGTCCAGATTTACCAGCGATTTTAACGACTACATTTGGAAAGCTATCACTTGATGGCGAAGTAAAATTAATTGACTTAACTTTTTCAGACGAGTTAAAAAAACATTTTCCTGGTCCAAAATTTGGGATAGATGGTATTCGAAATCTTTTACAAGTGCATGATCGTCCCCTTTTAATGAGTATTTTTAAAGGAATGATTGGACGAAACATTGGGTATTTAAAAACGCAATTACGCGATCAAGCAATTGGTGGTGTAGATATAGTAAAAGATGATGAAATATTATTTGAAAATGCATTAACACCACTTACGAAACGCATTGTATCTGGAAAAGAAGTTTTACAATCTGTATATGAAACATACGGACATAAAACGTTATATGCCGTAAATTTAACAGGACGAACTTTTGATTTAAAAGAAAATGCTAAACGTGCAGTGCAAGCTGGAGCTGATATTCTATTATTTAACGTATTTGCTTACGGACTAGATGTACTACAATCACTTGCAGAAGATGATGAAATCCCAGTTCCTATTATGGCACATCCTGCTGTAAGTGGTGCTTATTCAGCATCCAAGTTATATGGAGTTTCATCTCCATTATTACTTGGAAAGCTACTACGTTATGCTGGGGCTGACTTTTCATTATTCCCATCTCCATACGGAAGTGTTGCGCTAGAAAAAGAGGAGGCTCTTGCTATCTCAAAATATTTAACTGAAGACGATGCATCTTTCAAGAAGAGCTTTTCTGTTCCGTCTGCTGGTATTCATCCTGGTTTCGTTCCCTTTATTGTACGAGATTTCGGTAAAGATGTTGTTATTAATGCTGGCGGCGGGATACACGGACATCCAAATGGAGCGCAAGGCGGCGGTAAAGCTTTCCGTACTGCAATTGATGCTACTTTGCAAAATAAACCACTCCATGAAGTAGACGACATAAATTTGCATAGTGCACTACAAATATGGGGAAATCCCTCTTATGAGGTGAAATTATGAGTATTCAAGTATTTTGTGATTTCGATGGCACGATTACAAATAATGATAACATTATGTCCATTATGGAAAAATTCGCACCACCAGAAGCCGAAGAAGTAAAGAATAAAATTTTATCACAAGAACTATCCATTCAAGAAGGTGTTTCTCAATTATTTCAATTAATACCTACTAATCTGCACGATGATATTATTCAATTTTTAATAGAAACTGCTGAAATCCGTAGTGGTTTTCATGAGTTTATACAATTCGTAAAGGAAAATAACATTTCTTTTTACGTGATATCAGGTGGAATGGATTTCTTCGTCTATCCACTCTTACAAGGAATCATTCCAAAAGAGCAAATTTATTGTAATGAAACAGACTTTTCAGCAGAGTTTATTACAGTTAAATGGCCTCATTCTTGTGATGATCATTGTCAAAATCATTGCGGATTATGTAAATCATCATTAATCCGTAAATTAAGTGATACAGATGACTTTCATATTGTAATTGGAGATTCTATTACTGATTTACAAGCCGCGAAACAAGCTGATAAAGTATTCGCTCGCGATTTTCTTATTACAAAGTGTGAAGAAAATCATATTGCTTATACACCGTTTGAAACATTTCAAGATGTGCAAGCTGAATTAAAACTTTTGTTGGAGGTGAAGGCATGAAACAACTTTTTCGTCAATGGTATGACTTAAGCGAGATAAAAAAAGAGTTAACAACACGAAATTGGTTCCCAGCAACAAGTGGTAATATTTCTATAAAGGTTAGTCATGAACCACTTACTTTTCTTATTACGGCAAGCGGTAAAGATAAAACAAAAACCACTCCAGATGATTTTCTATTAGTAGATCATGTAGGAGTTCCCGTTTTAGAGACTGAATTACGCCCTTCAGCAGAAACAATATTGCATACACACATTTATAACAATACGAATGCCGGTTGCGTACTTCATGTTCATACAACCGATAATAATGTCATCACAAATTTATATAGTGATGCAGTCACCCTTCAAAATCAAGAAATTATTAAAGCTCTCGATATTTGGGAAGAAGGTGCAACCATTCACATTCCTATTATCGAAAACCATGCCCATATCCCAACACTTGGAGAAAACTTCCGAAAGCATATACAAGGAGATTCGGGTGCAGTATTAATCCGTAACCACGGTATTACCGTATGGGGCCGAGATAGCTTTGATGCAAAGAAGAGATTAGAAGCTTATGAGTTTTTATTCCAATTTCATATAAAACTATTATCAATTCAAGGAGGCGTTTCTAATGGCGCAAATTCGTATTCATGAAGTAAATACTCGTATTGAAAATGAAGTGGAAGTATCTAAATTTCTACAAGAGGAAGGCGTTTTATATGAGAAATGGAATATTTCTAAACTTCCTACTCATTTAAATGAAAATTATTCGTTAACAGATGAAAACAAAGCTGAAATATTAGCTATTTTTTCAAAAGAAATCGCTGATGTTTCAGCACGTCGAGGTTATAAAGCACATGATGTAATCTCACTTTCAAGTAGCACACCTAACCTTGACGAATTATTAATTAATTTCCAAAAGGAACACCATCATACAGATGACGAAGTTCGCTTTATCGTCAGTGGTCACGGCATTTTCGCTATTGAAGGTAAAGATGGGAAATTCTTTGATGTTGAACTTGAGCCAGGCGATTTAATATCTGTTCCTGAAAATGCAAGACATTATTTTACCTTGCAAGATGATCGCCAAGTTGTAGCTATTCGTATTTTTGTGACAACTGAAGGCTGGGTTCCAATCTATTAAGGTAGTTAGTTGAATAAAAGGACTTGGACCCCCTTTTCCAAACTTTTATTCACTCTACATATATACATCCTCCTATGGAACAGGCTTATTTCATTTTGAAATAAGTCTGATTTTTTATTTACTTGAAAGTACCATTTCATCACAAATTTACACCTTAATTTTTCAAGTGCATTTTTCGAACATTTTTTGAACATTTATTGAATTTTTTCTGAAAATTCTGTTTTACATGTGATATACTACAATTAACTTAGAAGGAAAATAATATCGCAAACAGAGGGGGATAATCATGAGCTTACTTATCGCACTTATACTTGGAGTTACATGTGGAGCATTTCCTGTTATTTTAGGAGCTATTATGGAAGAGTTAGAAATTGGTGTTTTAGGATTTGTCGCATCTTGTGTAAGCGCTTTATTATTTGGTTTATTCGGCGCTATTCCTGTTTCAATTCTGTGTGCTTTTTATATAATACGCCATGCTCGTACAAAACAATTTGGTCCTAATCACATCGCACAAATTATCCCGTTCCCTGTTGAACGATGCCGACGCGCTTCTAACTTATAATTATAAAAATTAAAGATGACTAAATAAATAAAAGTCCTCAAATGAGGACTTTTATTTATTTTCTTCTAGAAATTGAAACAATTCTTGTAGATGTAGGGCATCTTCACCATAGCTAACAGATACATGAAATATACCATCAATCTCAGCTTGCATATAAAGATCCACTCCATCACGATCATATTTCAATGCCAAATAAAACTCCATTTCTTCTAACATCTTTTTTGAGGTTCGAATTACATAATGTCCCTTCTCATCTCTTCCATATTCAAATTCTGGTTCAAAATCATATTTTTGTTTAAAAGCTTCTTTTTGTTTTTCATTAATTTGCATACAAGTAGCTCGCTGTACAGTATCAATCATCTCATCAAACTTTTGAAGGTCCACCTCGTTTACCCCCTTATATATTTTTTATATAGTACTTGTGTTCCACTATTTTCTTCGCCATCCTTAATTAACTCTTCATACAATTCTTTCGCCAAACTTAAGCCTGGGACTGGTAATTGTAATCTTTCTGCTTCCTCTAAAGCAATTTTCATATCTTTCATAAAATGCTTTACATAAAATCCTGGCTCAAAGTCTCCTTTTAACATTCGAGGAGCTAAATTACTTAATGACCAGCTACCTGCTGCCCCTGTTGAAATACTCTCTAACACTTTATCTGGATTCAGTCCAGCCTTCTTCGCGTAAGCAACAGCTTCACATACTCCAATCATATTGGAAGCAATCGCAATTTGATTGCACATTTTTGTATGTTGTCCACTCCCAGCTGGTCCTTGTAATTGAATGTTTGTTCCTAACTTTTCAAGTAAAGGTAAGCATCTATCATATATTTCTTTCTCCCCACCTACCATAATTGCGAGTTTTGCTTCTTTTGCGCCAACATCTCCTCCTGAGACAGGTGCATCTAACGTATATATATTTTTTCTTTTTGCAACTTCATTAATCCGTTTTGCTAAAGTAGGTGTAGATGTCGTAAAGTCAATTGCTATCGTACCTTCTTTTGCATGTTCTATAATTCCTTCTATACCAAAATACACTTCTTCTACATCATGTGGATATCCAACCATTGTCATTACAATATCAACTTGCTTTACTAACTCTTTTGGCGTATTACACCAATTTGCACCATCTTGCACTAAAGAATCTGTTTTTGCTTTCGTTCTATTATATACATATACTTTATGACCATCTTGCATTAAGTGATAAACCATACTTTTTCCCATTACGCCAATACCAATGAAACCTATTGATAAAGTTTTATGTTCCATTTTCTCATCCCCTTTGTTCTAATAAATCATTTACCATCTTTCGGAACTCTTTATTAAAGTCATCATCCATACTATTTTTCACATTTGAAAATAAAATAACAAAAGTTCCTTTTTCTTTATTAAAATTATTGAAAGTGTTCCAACCAGATAATACACCATGATTATGAAAATAATCTGGATATATATAAAAACTAAATGCATATTTCCGTTCTGCTGAAGGTGAAAACATTGCTTGTATACTTTGTTCAGAAAGAAGTTTTCCATTTATAATTGCTTCGTCTAATTTCTTCATATCTCCAACTGTCGTATACATCTCACCACAACCATATAGCCAATCCATGCCTAACTTCTGCGCTGGTACAAGCTCTTGATCTTTTTTCACATAACCCTTTGTAAAATTTTTATCTCCAGGTACCATATTTCCCATACCGGATTCATGCATATCTGCTTTTACAAATATGTTTTCTTTTATGTAATCTCCTAAAGGTTTTTTCGATATATGTTCTATTATATAAGCAAGCACCATATAATTATAATCTGTATATCTCCAACCTGTTCCTGCAGGAAATTCTAAATTTTGACGTCCAATCCAATTAATTAATTGTAAGCGGGAAGCCGCATTAATATTGCCTTTTGCGTGTTCAGGTAAACCAGAGGTATGCGTTAATAAATGATATAGCGTAATATTTTTATTCTCCGGAAATGAAGGAATATATTTATTTACATTATCTTGAATATTCAATTTCCCTTGTTCTTGCAGCTGTAAAATAGATGTGGCAACGACTGTTTTCGTAATAGAACCGATACGATATTTTGTTTGAGGCGTATTTTCTATTTTATTTTGAACATCAGCATACCCATATCCTTTATTCAATATAACATGCTCTTTATCTGTTACCAAAACTGTTCCATTGAATTGCTTTCCGACTAAATATTGATCTAATTTTTGAGATATGCTAGCATAATCAATTTGTTGCTCTTCTTTTTCTTCTATATTCCCTTGTACTTCCGATTCAATAGTAGGATTCACTTTAGTTGTTAATACAGTGTTTTCCTTTATATTGGGGCTAACAAGAAAATAGTATACTCCGCCGCCAACTATAGCAGACAGTGAAGCCACCACCATTACTTTTTTTATCATATTGATCCTCCATAATTCCTTCGCTAAAAATTGTCCCCCTATTCTATTATCAAACAATAAAAAAAAATCGCAACAATTTGTTGCGAAAAATCACATTTTTTCTTTTCTATACACACATACTTGATTCTTTCCATTTTTTTTCGCTTCATATAATGCAATATCCGCTCGTTGCATTAATTCTTCTCTTGTAGTTCCTTGTTCATATAACGCAACTCCAAAGCTAGCTGTTAACTTCGAAATTCCAGTGAATTGCTTTGTTTCAATGAAGAATCGTAATGATTCCGCAACTTGAAATGCTTCCTTTTCTACTGTATTTGTCACTAATATAATGAATTCTTCCCCTCCCCATCTTGCAAATACATGTTGCTGCTCCACTTTAGATTTCATAAGCTCTGCAAGTTGTATTAATGCCAAATCGCCAAAATCATGACCATATGTGTCATTAACTGTTTTAAAATTATCTATATCAAATAAAATAATTGCTATTTTCTCATCATTACGTATTACCTTTTCCCATTCTACCTCTAGTATTTGTTGAAACTTTAAACGATTATAAATCTCTGTCAATGAATCTATCATAGCAAGTCTTTCTTGTTCTTGATAGATTTCATCTAATTCTGTAATTTCCGTGCACTTTACAATAAATCTTGATAAATCTTCTGGCAATGGTGTCGCACGTAATAGAAAAGTAGATACTGCCCCTTCATAATTTGACATCTTAATTCTTCTACCGCTTGATAAAGTATCGTCTAGCCATGTTATATCATGCGTCGTCGAGTAGTATCCATTTTCTCTAATAAAATGTTCAGCAAATACTAAATGTTGCTCGCGATAGGCAAACAAATTTTCATATCCGAAAAACGTTAAAAAATTTGTATTACAATCAACAATTTCATCATCTTCTACTATAAATAATAAATCATTTTGAAAATCAAACATCGTTTGAAGCAGTTCCTGTTGTAAACTAACTTGCCTTACTAAAGAAAGTTGATACAAACTCTTATTCACTTCTTCTAACACTGCTTGCGGAGTTACAGGGGCTATTACAATATTACGTATTCCTAATGCAAGTACATCTGTAAATTCCTTTGTTATTTGTTGATCCCAAATGACAATGAATGTACTTTGCGAGGTATACATATTCTTTATATATTTTATTTGAGAATAATCTGTTACATACATAATTATAATGTGCGGTTTCGTTCTTTGAAATAATAGTTCGCCCTCTTCAAAACTATTTGCTATAAACATACATTTTGGATGGATATTTTCTATCGTTTGTTGATGTTTACATCCATTTTCTATATAAAGGACATTTAACTGCAGATCTTGTAACACATTTTGGAAAACCGTATTCTCTAATAAAAAATGTAGTATGTTCATCACTAGTCTTCACTCACTTCATATATCTTGTTCTACTGAATTCCTCACAAACATTTTTAAAAGACTGTTCTCCAATAAACTTTAATTTGTGAGAAATACATATTAACAAGCTAATTGAGAATGTTATCTTCCCTTTTCACTCTATAAATTCCTTTTTTAGTGTATGATTATAGGAATTATATCGTTTGTATGAATGCCCTAGCTTATTTCTTAAAACTTGACAATTAAAATAAAGATATTATATTCTTAAATTCGATAACTTACAAAATGTAAGTAATATACATTGCGTTTTCCCGATAATTTTATATACAATTTGGAGGATATATTATGACAAACGACAACTTTTTTAACGTTCTATATGAACGCACATCTACACGTGCATTCAACCCAAATAAAGAAATCTCATCTACAGAATTACATGAGATTTTAAAAGCAGCAGCACAAGCACCTTCCGCTTGGAACTTACAACACTGGAAATTCCTTGTTTTTCAAGGTGAAGATGTACAAAAACGATTACACCCAATAGCTTATAACCAACAACAAATTCTTGATGCTTCTGCAGTAGTCGCTATTTTAGGTGATTTAGAAGCTTATAAAAATGTTGAGCCAGTATATGGTCCAATTGTAGAACAGGGATTTATGAAAGAAGAAGCAAAAGAACGCTTAGCTAAAAATATTGAATCTGCATATGCTCGTGAACAATTCCCAAGAGATGCTGCCTTTTCAAATGCATCTTTAGCAGCAATGCAACTTATGCTTGCAGCTAAAGCAACTGGTTGGGATACTTGTGCTATTGGTGGCTTCAATCCACAAGCACTGACAGACGAATTTAACGTTTCATCTCGTTACGTTCCTATTATGCTTATTACAATTGGTGAATCAACTTTAAAAGGCCACCCTGCACCTCGCATGAGCGTAGAGCAAGTAAGCGAGTGGGCAAAATAATAAAAAACGAAGGCAACTACATTGCCTTCGTTTTTTTATTCCCTGTCATAATTTTGTAATATTACTACAAATCATTCGACATTTATACTTATGGAAAAGTATATTCTATTCCCTTCTCATAAATAAACGTGACGTTTCGTGTCGAATTTTGTTAAAGCGTTGAAATATACCCGTGTATTTTTGTTACAATTGTGATACAATGATAACAAATAGATAACAAGAGAGGGATTTTCATTGAGTTCATACGGAAGCTTTATCGCACTTTTATGTTACATAGTAACTGTACTGCTTCTATATTTTATTGGTGATGCCGCAAACATCTCCATTTTACAATTTCCAAAAGAAGAAGCATTCCAATTAGAATCAGAAAAACATACTGCACGATCCATTGTACCACTACTCCTAGCTCTTCCTATATATATCATCGTTTTATATAAAAGTAAAAAAGTGTAAAGGCTACCCATTTCATTTATTTCGGTGGTTTTTACATTTTTTTGTTATATTCCACCTATTTTAAACATCATTCCATACTAAACACCCAGCTAGTCATTTAAAATGAGAAAATCCCCTAGAAAAAATTCCACTCTCTGTCCAGTCACTAACTACCGAACTTACATAGATTATAAGTGTGAAGGGGGTGATGAGGATTATGTTTGGATCATTTGGATGCTGTGATAACTTTAGAGAATGTCATCATCATGAAAGAGAGCGCGACCATCGCGAGAAAGAGAGAGAGAGAGAGGTTAGACCACAACAACCAGCTGTATGTAACGTACTTGCTAGCATTTCAGTTGGAACAGAACTTTCTCTTTTAAGCATTAGAGGTAATGGTACTTTCAACAATGTAATTTTTGAAGGTTTCGCTAACGGTGTTGCTCTTTTCTCTGCTTTAGCTCGTAATGACAAAGACAACAAAGATAACAATAAAGACGATAAGAACAATCAAAATCGAAATACTTTTACTGGTATTTTACGTGTATGCCCAACTGATATCGTTGCAATCGCTATCTAATTCTGTCTCTTATCCTCGATAGTAAGCAAATAAGATTTACTTTTCTCATAGAAAAAACCTGAGACCGATTTCAAATCGACTCAGGTTTTTTTATTAATTAGATGCTTTTAACTAGTTCAACAACTTCTTCAGCAGTTGACATCATTAATGCTTTTTCTGCTAATGTTTCCATTTCTGCTTTTGACAACTTGCTTAGCTGTGTTCTTGCAGGAAGAATAGATGTTGCACTCATACTGAACTCATCTAACCCTAATCCTAATAGTAATGGGATAGCAAGTGAATCGCCCGCCATCTCACCACACATACCAGCCCATTTTCCTTCTTTATGAGCAGCATCGATAACCATTTTTACAAGACGTAAAATAGATGGGTTATATGGTTGGTATAAGTATGATACTTGTTCGTTCATACGGTCTGCAGCCATTGTGTATTGGATTAAATCATTTGTTCCGATAGAGAAGAAGTCAACTTCTTTCGCGAATTGATCTGCTAATACTGCTGAAGCTGGGATTTCAACCATCATACCAACTTCAATAGAATCAGAAACAGTTGTACCCGCTTCTACAAGTTTCGCTTTCTCTTCTAATAAAATTGCTTTCGCTTGACGGAACTCATCAAGAGTTGCAATCATTGGGAACATAATTTTTAAGTTACCGTATACGCTAGCACGAAGTAATGCACGAAGTTGTGTACGGAACACATCTTGCTCATCAAGACATAAGCGAATTGCACGATATCCTAAGAATGGGTTCATTTCTTTTGGTAAATGTAAGTATGGAAGCTCTTTATCTCCACCGATATCAAGTGTACGAACAACGACTGGTTGACCTTCTTTTACACCTTCAAGAACTGCTTTATACGCTTCGAACTGCTCTTCTTCTGTTGGAAGATTGTCACGGCCCATGTATAAGAATTCTGTACGGTATAAGCCAACGCCTTCTCCGCCATTATCGATAATACCTTGTACATCATTTGGTGTTCCGATATTTGCAACAAGCTCAACGTGATGTCCGTCACTTGTTACAGTAGCTTGGTCTTTTAATTTAGCCCATTCAGCTTTTTGCTCTTCAAATTTCGCTTTCTTTTCTTCAAACGAACGAAGAGTTTCTTCTGATGGGTTTACAATTACTTCTCCATCTAAACCGTCAATGATAACGATATCGCCATTTTGGATTTTCTCCATAACAACTTTTGTACCAACAACAGCTGGAATTTCCATAGAACGAGCCATAATTGCTGAGTGAGATGTACGTCCACCGATATCAGTAGTGAAACCTTTTGCATACTTACGGTTTAACTGAGCTGTATCAGATGGTGTTAAATCTTCAGCAATGATGATTACCTCTTCAGAAATTGTACCAGGATTTGAGAAGTTAATTCCTAGTAAATGTGCAAGAACGCGTTTTGTTACGTCACGAATGTCCGCAGCACGTTCTTTCATATATTCGTTATCCATGTTTTCAAACATAGAAATAAACATTGATGCAACTTCATCCATTGCAAATTCAGCATTTACTTTTTCGCTATTTACTTTATCTTTTACTGGGTTTACTAGTTCTGGATCATTTAACACTAATAAATGCGCTTCAAAGATTGCAGCTTTGTCAGCACCTAGCTCAGCAAATGCGTGGTCCTTAATAGCTTCTAATTCAGTTTTTGCTTTCTCAAGCGCAGCGTCTAAGCGTGCAATTTCTGCAGCTTCGTTTGTAATTGATTTCTTTTCGATGTTAAATTCAGGATTTTCAAGTCTGAAAGCCTTTGCAATAGCAATCCCACTTGATGCAGCGATCCCTTGAATGTTAAGAGTCATTATTCTCCTAATCCTTCGTTTTTCATAGTTTCTTCGATAGCTGCTAGTGCTTGAGCTGCATCATCACCATTTGCAGTGATTTTAATTTCTGCGTTTTGTTGAATGCCTAAAGACATAACGCCCATGATTGATTTTAAGTTAACGTTCTTTCCGTTATACTCTAAGTTAATATCAGAACCGAATTTGCTTGCAGTGTTTACAAGTAGAGTTGCTGGACGAGCATGAATTCCTGAGTCGCTAGTTACTTTAAAGATTTTTTCCATGATAATTTATCTCCTTTAAATTACAGTATTTTTTAGTTGTATAGACGTGAGTACTACATCATCTATTGTATATAATAGGCGATGTTCGGTCAACCACATCGCCTATTATAATTATAAACATTTTGCGTCAAATTCCTACTGAATGTCAATAATAGCGGTTTCGCCCTTCTTAACATTTCCATCTTTTTTCAATTCGACTTGTTGCCCTTGTTGTAAGTTTGTAAAGACAATTGGTGTAATGATAGATGGTGCATTTTCTTTTACAAATGCAAGATCTACTTTTAATAATGGTTGGCCTTGTTTCACCTTGTCGCCTTGTGCTACAAGCGCTTCAAAACCTTCACCATTTAATTTTACAGTATCAATACCGAAGTGAATTAAAATTTCTTTTCCGCCTTCAGATTGAATACCAATCGCATGTTTTGTAGGGAATACATTGACAATCTCACCGTTCACTGGAGAAACTACTGTTCCTTCAGTTGGCTCAATTGCAAATCCGTCTCCCATCATTTTTCCTGAGAATACTTGGTCAGGTACTTCTGTAATTGGTAAGATTTTTCCTTCGATTGGTGATACAATTGTTTCATTTTCATCAACTTTTTGAGGAGTTTCTTCCACTTTTACAGGTTCTTCTTTTTCAACATGAGGTGTACGACCTGACATAATATCATGAATTTGTGATTTTAATGTGTCAGATTTCGGTCCGAAAATAGCTTGAATGTTATTTCCAACTTCAAGTACACCAGCTGCTCCAAGTTCTTTTAAGCGGTCTTTGTTTACATTCTTTTGTTCGTTAACTTGAACACGTAAACGAGTAATACAAGCATCTAAAGAAGCAATGTTTTCTTTACCACCAAGTGCTACTAATACTTCACGAGGGAGTTCGCCTGCTTCTGCTTTTCCTGCGCCGTCATTTGCATTTGCCACTTCACGACCAGGTGTTTTTAGATTCCATTTACGAATTGCAAAGCGGAATCCGAAGTAGTAAATAACTGCTAGTACAAGACCAACAATAATTACCCACCACCATGCTGTACGGCCTGGTAGTACACCGAATAATAGGAAGTCAATTAAACCACCAGAGAATGTCATACCAATTTTAACACCTAAAATTTGCATTGTCATAAATGATAGACCAGCAAATACAGCGTGAATTCCGAATAATACTGGCGCTACGAATAAGAATGAAAATTCAAGTGGCTCTGTAATACCTGTTAAGAAAGATGTTAATGCTGCAGAACCTAAAATACCTGCTGCTAATTTTTTATTTTCTGGACGTGCTTCATGGTACATTGCTAAAGCTGCTGCTGGAAGACCGAACATCATGAACGGATACTTACCAGTTGTAAATGTCCCTGCTGTTAATTCTACACCGTCTTTTAACTGTGCCATAAAGATTTTTTGGTCACCACGGATTAATTCGCCAGCTGCATTTGTATACTGACCGAATTCGAACCAGAACGGTGAATAGAAAATGTGATGTAATCCAAATGGAATTAATGAACGTTCAATTAAACCGAATATAAATGCTGCAATTGTTCTATTTGCATCAATCATTTGATGTGAGAACGTGTTTAAGCCACCTTGAATGTATGGCCAAACGAAGCACATGATAATACCTACTATTAAAGAGAATGTTGCAGTTGCAATCGGTACGAAACGCTTACCTGCAAAGAAACCTAAGTATGATGGTAATTCAATATTGAAGTATTTATTATAGCAATATGCCGCTACTATACCGACGATAATACCACCAAATACCCCTGTTTGTAGCGTTGGAATACCTAATACGTTTGCATACGCTGGATCTGCAAATCCAATTTTTACTGGGTCTGCTCCAGAACTTGTTACTTTCACTAGCTTATCTACTTCTAAGAACACACTCATCGTTTTGTTCATAATTAAGTAGCCGACGAATGCTGCTAAACCAGCTACTCCGTCTCCACCAGCTAAACCAATTGCTACCCCAACTGCGAATAATAATGCAAGGTTAGCGAAAATAATATCACCAGATTGTTCCATAATTTTTGCAACCATTACGAACCAATCTGCTTTTAAAGCAGGAATAACATTTGTTAACTGTGGATTTTGAAATGCATTACCAAATCCAAGTAAAATACCTGCCGCCGGTAAAATCGCTACTGGAAGCATTAACGCTTTTCCGACTTTTTGAAGAACACCAAAGATCTTCTTAAACATGGAAACCCTTCCTCTCTTATCTATATTGATACCTTCCGACAAACGCCAAAAAGACATGAGGAAAAAAAGATAGAACGATAGCTATACAAAGGGTAGTATATCCCTTTCTCTAGCTTACATTCCTTACTTTTCTCCACTCATGCCTGATCGAATCAGTAACACGTGTCAAAAATAGGTTTACGTATAAGTTCACTATAATTAAGGCAAACGTTTTCGTTACTCACCTTAATGTGTTTGTCGAAATTTGTATAACTTTGCAATAGTTATTATACATAACTATTGTAAGCGATTCAATCATTTTTTTTAACGTTTTCATTTTAGACAAAAATATATGGCTTTTTACACATGCTCTGCCTTTACTAAGCGTTGCAAGTGCATCGTTAAATAAATACTTTCAGCTTCATATACAGGTAGTTGCAACTCTTTTTGCATGACCTTAACTAGCTTCCAAGCCAAGTTATAGCAAGCTGGATACTCCGCCTTTAATAAATCAGCAAAACTTTGCGATTCCTCTACTTTTTCTCCTTTTTTCACCCTCTCAATAGCATATTGAAGATGACGAATAAGACGTAAATAATGAATGCTCTCTTGATCTAATGTAATTTGTAAGTTTGTCTCAATTAAAGATACAAGTTGTGCAATGAGACGGGAGTTTTGATTAACTGAAGATAAATCAGAATTTGTAAGCGAACTGTAAATGTGCAGTGCAATAAAACCAATTTCTCCTTCAGGCAATGTAATTTGCAAACGAGAATTTAAAAGTTCTACAACACCTTCCGCAATTTCATATTCCTCTGGATAGAGCATTTTTGTTTCAACTAAAAAAGGGTTATCAATTGTAAGTCCTTGTTTTAACCTTTTAATCGCAAATGAAATATGATCTGTTAACGCAATATGAATATGTTCATTTAGTGGAGATTTCGCTTTTCCTTGAATGTACAGCATAATATCGTTCATCAATTCAATTAATTTTTCACTAATATGCGGCACTAATAATTTGTATTGTTCACGATCACGTTCATTTTTTAAGACAAACATTTTTTCGATTTGTTCTTGCTCCAATACATCTTTCGCTTTTTTCCCAAATCCAATTCCTTTACCAATCACTACTACTTCCTCGTGTTCCGGATGGCTAGCAATGATGACATTATTATTTAAAACTTTTTTAATTTCTAGATAATTACTCATATAACACCACCCTCGTACTTAAATAGCCTACTTTTATGTTACAGAATATTCTTCTTTGTCGTCAATGTAAAACATCTGCCATTTAATAAAAATTCATTTTTTAGACATGTTTATATATGATGCGTATAATGTAAGAGCAACTGTACATAGAAAGGAGATAACAGCATGATTAAAATGTTTGTAAGTGATATCGATGGTACAATGATGCAACACGGAGGTCTTATTGATGAACAAGATGTTGCGGCACTGCGCAGCCTTGCCGAACAAAATGTTATTCTTTGCTTCGCTTCCGGAAGACTTGATAATGAAATTGCAGACTTAATGAAAGCTGTAAATACAAATTTTCATCGTATTAGTGTAAATGGTGTTTTTGTATATACACATGAAAATAAACAACTATTATCTGCAACTTTTGATTCCAGCATACTTCCCGATTTGTTAGCTATGACGAATGAAGAGCCTTATTTCCGTTATGTAAGTGATGAGCATAATTATTACATTGAAGAGAAAACACCTTTTATTCAAGAACTTGAACAACAAGTAACTATGACTTCTGTTGAAGAACCAAACTTACTACAGAAGATTGATGATACAATTTTCCCAAATAAAATTTCTGTCGGCGGAACAAAGGAGAGCTTACAACTCCTTCAGAAAAAAATTGATGAAAAATTCCACGGGAAAGTTAGTACTTTCATCTCAGCAGAACAATGTTTAGATGTAATGCCACCGAATGTTAGTAAAGGCTCTGCCATTTCTGTTTTATTAAATGAGTTTCAAATAAAACCTGAGGAAATTGCTTGTATAGGGGATTCTTACAATGACATTCCTATGTTTTCTTTAACTCCTCACAGTTTTGCTATGTCACAAGCAGATGATGCAGTAAAAAATCACGCTCACTATGTAGTAAATCACGTCAAAGATGCTGTTAACCACGTAATTGCTCATAATAAAAATACGACTCATTCCTTATAAGGATGAGTCGTATTTTTATTTCTTTACATGTTAACCATTTTCAATTCCACTGTACTTCACAAACTGAAATATACTATTTGTTACGTGCGATATTCGTAATAAATTTATAACGATCTCCACGATAAATACATTTCACGTACTCTAGCGGTACCTCACCTTCTGAATATGACCATTGACGCATTACAAGTACAGGCGCCTTTTTAGGAATATGCAGATGTTCAGCTTCATTTTCCGTCGCAACGGAAGCTTCAATTGACTGAGTAGCGCTAACAAGTTTAAAGCCCAGTTTTTTCTCTAAATGTTCATATAAAGATTGTTGCAATATCTCTTCGTTAATATCTTTTACAAGAGCTGGCGACAAATATGTCGTCTCAAAAGCAATCGGTTCATCATCAGCTAAGCGAATACGCCTCACTTCATAAACCGATTCCCCCTCCTGTATTCTCAACCGGTCTGCTATTTTAGCAGTAGCTGGAACTAGGCGGAAACTAAGTAATTGACTACTTGGGTTCATCCCACGAGAAATCATGTCTTCTGTGAATCCCGTCATTCCTTGCAATTTTTGTTCCACTTTCGGAAGTTGGACAAATGTTCCAATTCCACGCTTCCGATATAAATAGCCTTGTTCCACTAAATTATTAATCGCCTGTCTGATTGTCATTCGACTCACTTCGAACTTATCACAAAGTTCATTCTCAGATGGGATTTTATCTCCCGGCTTCCATTCGCCGTCCTCAATTAGCTGTTTCACCCACTCTTGAATCTGATAATAGATCGGAAATGGTGAATACTTGTCGATGTTCATCAGCAATCGCCTCACTGCATAAAGATAGAGCTTCTTGATCAGCGATTACGGTTACATTCGGATGACGTTGTAAAACTGTAGCCGGACACTCTTCACTATATTCACCTTGCAATAATTCTTTAACAGCTTCTGCCTTTTTAGAACCCATAGCAACAAGTAGAACTTGTTTCGCTTTCATAATGCTTCCAATTCCCATTGTAATCGCATGAGTTGGCACATCTTCTTCTTTTTCGAAGAAGCGAAGGTTTGCTTGGCGTGTAGATTCTGTTAATTCAACAATGTTTGTTGGAGAATTAAACGGTGTTCCTGGCTCATTAAATCCGATGTGACCGTTTTCACCGATTCCAAGAATCTGTAGGTCAACTGGGTTAGCAGCTAGAATGCTCTCGTAACGTTTGCACTCTTCCTCTAAATCACTTGCCATCCCGTTTGGTACATAAGTTTGTTTAAATGGAAGATGATCAAACAACTGTTCTTGCATGAAATAGTGATAGCTGTTTTTATCTTCATGTGGTAAATTTACGTACTCATCTAAGTTTACAGTGGTTACACGGCTTGTATCAAGTTTATTTTTTCGCATTTCTGCATAAATACCTAATGGAGAGCTTCCTGTAGCCATTCCTAATGTTGGATTTTCTTTTGTTTTTACAACTTCTTCAATTAATTTATAACCTGCTTCTGCTAGTTCTTCTGGAGTTTTTACAACAAGAATATTCATTTAATTACTTCCCTTCCTTCATATGAATTCCTAAACGAACCGTATCATATACATGTAAATCTTCATTCATCACAACAAAGTCTGCATCTTTTCCTACCGCTAATGCACCTTTATTATTTAATCCAAACTCTTCTGCTTGGTTAACTGATGTCATCAGTACTGCATCTTCGATTGAACAACCTGTAAATTCAATTACATTTCGGAAAGCTTGATCCATTTTTAAAATACTACCAGCTAACGTTCCATCTTCTAATCGAGCACTACCATCTTTTACATGTACTGGCTGTCCGCCAAGCTCATATAATCCATCTTCAAGACCTTTTGCACGCATTGCGTCAGTAATAACACTTACTTTTTTTGGTCCTTTTAACTTATATGCTAATTTCACCATATCAGGGTGAATATGAATACCATCTGTAATTACTTCAACCATTACATCTGGATTTAATAACACATGACCAACAACTCCTGGTTCACGGTGATGTAATCCACGCATTTGATTGTATAAATGTGTTGCATGTGTAATTTTTCTATTTTTTAGTTGCCCATCAATTGCATCTGTATGCCCCATTGTGCCAACTACACCAGTTTCAGCAAGATATTGTTCAAACTCTAATGCTCCCTCTTCTTCTGGTGCATATGTTACTAATTTAATTAAATTCCCACTTGCTTCTTGCCATTGTTTAAATTGCTCAATATTTGCAGGAACGATATGTTCAAGTGGTTGTGCACCTGCACGTTTCTTTGAAACATAAGGTCCTTCTAAGTGAATATATTCGAAATGCGCTCCTTTTTCTTTTGCTTCTTTTGCAGCAGTTAACGCTGCTTCAATTGCCTCTGGAGCTTGTGTCATTGTTGTTGGGAAGTAAGTTGTAACCCCTTCTTTTAACATTTCTTTACCTAGAGTTACTAACCCATCGCTATTTGCATCCATCGCATCAATATCGTATCCACCATGAATATGAACATCGATCATACCTGGAATTACAATCTTCCCTGTAGCATCAAAAACAGTTTCATTTTCTTGTGGTACATATTGAGCCATCAAACCAATTTCTTTAATGGTTTCTGCGTAACGAATAAATCCGTTTTCCACTATTTCTTGACCTGTGTAAATTTTGGCATTGATGACAATTTGCGTTTTCATTTTCATCGATCCTTTCCCATGAATTACCTACTTGTTATTATTACCTTATTCGCCTAGTTCCATCTTAATATACACACGAGTAGTTGTCTATACATTCTAATAAAATTTCCTTTTTATTCAACAGAAAAGGAAATTTCTTACGTCTCTTATAATTATAATATATATTATTCATTTTTCCAAAAAGGGACAGTATCGCCCCCTAATATAGAAATCACTTCAATAATGGCATTAACCCGCTAGACTCTAACATAATATGTTCACCATCTGTTTCCATTTCTACTGTACTTTTATTCGTTCTATATACCATTATACCGTGCCTTTTTAAGCGTTTCACTACACTTTGGTGAGGATGTCCATACGGATTACTACTCCCGTACGACAAAATAGCAAACTGCGGTTCCACTTTTTTTATAAACGTTTCACTTGTTGAAGTATATGAGCCGTGATGCCCCACTTTTAACACATCTGCATGGACATCAAATTGTTTTAATATTTCATGTTCTGTCCGTACATCCGCGTCACCCATTAATAAAAAATCCGCTTTTCCATATCGCACCTTTAAAACAATTGAGGATTCATTATTTTCATCTTTTGATTTCCCATTGTTTAATACTTGTATAGAAACATGTGGATCCAGCGGTATATATTGTCCTTCCTTTACTGAAACGAAAGGTATCCCTCTTTTTTTTATATTATTCCGATACGTATGATAAGTAAGAGAACTATATGTTTTTCCGCTATCTAATATAAGCGATACCGGCATTTGCTCTACAATTGGAATTAACCCCCCTATATGATCCATATCGGGATGCGTACTGACAATTACATCTAAATGATTAATCCCTTTCTCAATTAATTTCTGAATAATAACCTCTCCTGCTTCATAAGGTCCTCCATCAATTAACATTGTTTGTCCATTTGGCATTATAATAAGTGTTGCGTCACCTTGCCCCACTTTTAAAAAGCTCACTTTCATTTTACTAAGATGTTGCCGATGCATATGTAAAGGAGACGTAGTATGAATGGACATCATATACCTTTTAGCTGATGCGCTATTTAAAGAAAAACATAATAAAACAGAAACTAATAATAAAATAATCCGCATACCTCTCATAACTCGTCTCCTTTTTTCATTTAGTATGGCACTGTAAATAATTGATATACAAAAAAAGCTTAGCAAAATGCTAAGCTTTTATTTCGATATCTCTTGTAAGGAACCGAAGAATAAATCTGCTTCATTCATTTGTTCATTCTCTTCAGAAAGCGGTGGTAAATCATCTAATGTTTTCAATCCAAATGTGTCTAAAAATTCTTTTGTTGTTCCGTATAAAATAGGACGCCCTGGTCCTTCTGCTCTTCCCATTTCTTTTATAAGTAAATGTGAAACCAACGTTTGTAACGCCTTATCAGTTTTAACTCCTCTAATCTCTTCCATTTCAGTCCTTGTGATTGGTTGGCGATATGCAACAATCGCTAACGTTTCGAGGGCAGCTTGTGAGAGTGAAGCAGCTGTTGGTGTATCTATTAATTTTTGATAATATGAAGCATGTTCTTTCTTTGTAGCAAAACGATATACTTTTGCATACTGTACAATTTGCAAACCACGGTTTGCACCTTCACATTCTTGTTGCATTTCTTCTAAAATATTAATTGCTTCATTCATTTCAATTTCAAGAACTTTCGCTATTTGTTCTGGATAAATCCCTTCATCACCAGAAACAAATAAAAGGCCTTCAATAATTGACTTTTGTTCTTTCCTATCCATTTCACGAGCTCCTTCCTTCTATTTTCTCATAAAAATACACATCAAAAAACCGAATCACAATTAATGCGTTCGGTTCAATATTTTTTCTCTTGTTCCAAACGATACATTAAAACATAGCATGAGATAAAATGTTGCTATCCCATTTTCACATACTTGCTCTATGCAGATTTATTAGAGCTTGATACGAAAATTTCATCAAAATTATGTTCTTGCTCAATTATGATTTGTTGATTTTTCATAAGTTCCAGAACTGCTAAAAATGTTACAACCATTATTTCACGTTCATCATCAACAAACAAATCATAAAAACTTTGGCGACCACCCTTTATTTTTAACTGTTTTAAAATATCAGTCATTCGCTGTTCAATTGGTATTTCTTGACGAGTAATACGTGTTGTTACAGGTTTTTTTGCCTTTTTACGGCGCATTAATTTTTGAAATGCTGCTAGCATATCATATAACGTAACATCAAGAGGTAAGCTTGTCTCCTCTTCTTGTTGCAACGATGTAAAGTCAATTGGTGGACGTGTATATAGCTGTGCTCTTTCTTGTTCTCTTTCTTTTAACTCAGTAGCAACTTGCTTATATTTCTTATATTCAATTAACCTCTCCATCAATTCTTGACGAGGATCATCTATAAAATCATCACCGTTATCAAGTACATCTTCTTCATGTTTCGGCAACAACATCTTACTTTTAATTTGTAATAACGTTGCAGCCATTACTAAATACTCACTTGCAACATCTAATTGAAGTTCTTTCATCGTATGCACATAAGATAAATATTGCTCTGTAATATCTGCTACAGGAATATTATATATATCAATTTCATAACGATGTATTAAATGTAACAATAGATCTAACGGCCCTTCAAAAGCCTCTACTTTAAAATTATATTGCACAAAGCATCCCACCACATTTTTTCTATAACAACATAAGTATAGAGCATACTCATGTTCTATCCAACCTTTTTAAGAAATTTAATTAAAAATAGACCGATGCCTATGTCATCATGCCCACCACTTCATATGATAACAGTGTAGTAAGAACAATGTAGGAGGTCAAAAAACTATGGGTCACGTTGATTGTGGTTTTAGCGGTGGGTTCGCATTACTTGTTGTACTGTTTATTTTACTAATTATTGTAGGAGCAGCTTGCTTCTGCTAATATGAACAATAACGGCTAGGGGGAAACCTCCTAGTCGTTTATTGTTCATATTTCTATGATACACTTATATGTATAACCGTTAGATAGGAGCGAGAAAACATGTATCCTACCGAATACATACAATTTTTAATTCATTTCCATGGAGATTATGACTATTTTGAATGCCACGAAATACTAGAAGAGTATTGGAAGACAAAACCAAGAGGTAATCGTGATCATTACTTAGTTGGTCTCATTCAAATTGCAGTTTCTTTATACCACCAAAGACGTGCTAATTGGAATGGTTCTACAAAAATGATGAAAAGCGCAATTACAATTTTAGAAAAAAGCGGTGTGCCTTTACAACGTTTAGGAATTAATCAAGTACAACTTCTTTCCTTGCTCAATGAAAGATTGCAATCTATCCATAAAAAAGAACGTTTTGTACCTTTATTTTTACCCTTATCAGATTCATCGTTAGAGAAGCAGTGCATAGAGTTATGTCAAAAACAAAACCTCTCTTGGAAAGACTTGAATGCTATCCCAGGTGAATATATTATAAACAAGCACACTTTGCGTGATCGCACAGAGGTCATCACTGAACGAAACGAACAATTACAAAAAAGAAAGCAGAGATAATAAACTACTTATCTCTGCTTTCACGAATGTATATTTTGTTCTAGCCCTTTACATTTTTCGCAAAAACTTGCTGTTTGCTCATTTCCGCAAATTGTAAACTCAAGAAATTTACTCTTTAACTCTTGAACCATCTTCGTCCCAATCCCCACATGACGGTGAGACGGGTTCACACTCAAATGCTGAATTTCTAATACTTGATTCTCTTTTTTTACAATCCCCATTATTCCAACAAAATCTTCATTTTCTTTCCACAAATACAATTGCCAATCATCTTTTGCTTCATATTCTTTCATTGTCAATTGTAATGTTTTCACATCTTTTTCAGTTGGCATAAACGAAAGAAGCCCCATTGCAATTTTTTCATAACTTTTTTTAAAACGAATTAACATAACCCTTATCCCTTCTTACAAAAGTTACAAACTAGTAATCCCCTCAATCACTCTTTTCATATCACATTCATTTTACAATATTTTCAACAGAGTGAGAAGAGTCTAAAACAACTTGATAATCATACAAAGCGAAAAGAAGAAAGTCAAATCTATGTTTCAGCACTATTCCTTTAATAAATAGAGTTAAAAAAAGAAAATTTTATATGGAATGGAAAGAAACATATCATTCAACAGCACTTCATTTATAGTTACTCTAAAGCAGCACAATTCTAGCAAAATTAATATAACAAAAAATATTTATTGAAACATATAATGTAATGTATTCTATGTAATTGGTTAAAGGTTTGTTCTCACAAGCAATATATTTTAGCAACAATACTACTTGTATGATGAGCTGTAGAAGTAGTACTCAATCTCATTAAAAATAAAAAAGAGAGCAAAAGCTCTCTTTTTCCTTACCTTATTCTTCCCAAACTTTAACTTCTTTCATTACATCGCCTTGACGCATTTTTAATACTGTTTCAATACCGCTTGTTGCTTTACCGAATACAGTATGAACACCATCTAAATGCGGCTGTGGCTCATGAACGATAAAGAATTGGCTACCGCCTGTGTTACGGCCAGCGTGAGCCATAGAAAGTGATCCTACAAGGTGTCTATGAGGGTTTCCATCAGTTTCACATGGAATAGAGTATCCTGGGCCACCTGCACCTGTACCTGTTGGGTCTCCACCTTGGCTTACGAAGCCAGGAATAACACGGTGGAATGTAACACCGTCATAAAATCCTTGCTCTGCTAATTTTTTAAAGTTTTCTACTGTTTTCGGTGCTTCTTCTGGGAAAAATTCCAAGTCGATTTTTTCACCGTTTTCCATTAATATGTATCCTAAAGTTTTCATACGTATATGTCTCCTTTCAACTATCTCAGCACTATATTACCACATTCATGACTAGAAACAAAAAGAATCCGACAATCTAGATACTTCTTTTTTGAAATGTGGAAAAAGCTAGGTGACAAATAAGAAATATATACTATAATAACTTTGTTGCCCGAAAATTTTAGAAAGAGAAAGGGAGCGATTTTTCGTGAAAACGAAATTACTAGCTCTGCTATTAGCTGTAACGGTATTTATGATGCCAACAGCTTCGTTTGCAGACATCATCGAGGGAGAATCAATTGTTACATTAGGAGAGAACTTATCTGAACAACAAAAACAAGATCTGTTAAAAGAAATGAAAGCACCGAAAGATGCTACAATTATTACTGTATCTAATGCGGAAGAACATAAATTTCTAGAAGGCATTGTTCCAAAAGCACAAATTGGTACGAGAGCAATTTCTTCTTCTATGATTACATACACAAAACCAGGATCTGGTCTTATTGTACGATCAAAGAACATTAACTGGGTAACAGATGCAATGTACACTAACGCTTTGATTACAGCAGGTGTAAAAGATGCAGAAATTCAAATTACTGCACCTTTTAAAGTTTCAGGAACTGCAGCTTTAACTGGATTAATGAAAGCATACGAAACTGCGTCCAATAAACAAATTCCTGAAGAAGTTAAAAAAGTAGCGAATGAAGAAATGGTACAAACAGCCCAGCTTGGTGATAAAATTGGTGAAGAAAAAGCAGTTCAACTTGTTGCAAAAATTAAAGAAGAAATTGCAAAAGAACAGCCAAAAACAACAGAAGATTTACGTTCATTAATTAAAAAAATTGCTGATCAACTCGGCATTACATTGACAGATGAACAGTTAGATAACTTAGTATCGTTATTTGATAAAATGAAAAATCTTAATATCGATTGGAATCAAGTTGGTAGTCAATTAAACAAAGCAAAAGAACACGTTTCTGCCTTCTTAGGTTCTGAAGAAGGACAAAGTTTTCTAGATAAAGTGAAAGATTTCTTCTCAAGTATCATTGATTTTGTTAAATCTTTATTCAAGTAAAAAAGAAGCCCGCCAGTGACGGGCTTCTTTTTTATACAAGTAACGGTAATTTCATAACAGCCTCTTCAACCGAACGCACTATATGATTTGCTTTCTCCTTTACATATGGATGGGCATGATGAAGAGTAAATGAATGCGGGGTTACTTCAAACATAGAAATATCATTGAAAGAATCTCCAATACAAGCAACTTCATTTTCTTCAATTTGCAAATGGTCCATTAGTCGCTTTAGAGCACTCCCCTTACTCACGCCTCTTGGCATAATATCAACATAGCGTTTACCTGATATAAAAACTTCCGCTTCGCCTTGAAACATATCTCGTAGCTCTTGATCTAACGTCACAATTTTCTCTTCTTCTCCAAAAACAAACAATTTTGCAGGGTGTACAGTCTTACCAAACTCTTCTTCTAACGCTTCAATTTCAGCGATATGCACGCCCATATACGCTTCAAAATTATGGTGATGTTCATTCTTCCTTTTTGTATATCGCTGCTCATTTGCACAAACAATATCCGCTAGTCCTTTTTTATGTATATATCGATATATTTCCTGGGCAACCACATTTTCAAAACTCGATTCATGAAATAAATTTCCATCCGGAAGCAACATTGTCGCTCCATTTAAGCCAGTTGTGTAATATGGGAATGAAAACCTTTTTACAACTTCATCAATTCTGTGTGTAAAGCGGCCAGAGGCAAAACAAATATTTGTCCCTTTCTCAGCTAACCAACACAGCGCACGTTCATCTTCTTTTTGCATATGATTCACATCGTAAACGAGCGTGTCATCTAAATCACTTACAAATAATTTAATCATGTCCTCTTCCCCTTCCATACACAATATCTACTCTAAGTGTACACAAAAAATGTTTGATTTTTGTTAAAAAATAATAAATTTTTGCTAAAAAAAATAAACGGGTGTATAATCCCGTTTATTTTTGTCTTTTTACATTTTGAGGTCTTACAATACTTGGTCGTACTTTTAAACTAGACATCGTTGGACGGAGTAAAATTTTTGTTAATGCGCCCCAATCAAATGGTAAAAACGGCCATAAATAAGGTGTTTGTAAACTTTTTATAGACGTTAAAAATAAAATTAATATCGTCATACCAATTACAAATCCCATCTCATGGAAGAGGCCTGTTAAAATAATAACAAACAATTTCCCAACCTTATTCCCTAATCCTAATTCATAACTCGGTGTTGCATATGCACCAATCATCGAAACTGCTACATACAAAATTACTTCTGGCACAAACAAACCTACATCAATTGCAATTTGACCAATTAATATAGCGGAAATCAACCCTGCTGCAGACGATAACGGCGTTGGAGTATGAATGGCTGCCATCCTTAAAAACTCAAGTCCGACCTCTGCCATTAACACCTGTAATAAAATTGGTAAATGCGTCATCTTAGTCGGTCCAATAAAAGCAAGATTTGCTGGCAAAAGAGTTGGATCAAATACAAACACTAACCAAAATGGTAATAAAAATAACGAGAATATAACACCTAAAAAGCGCACCCAGCGTAAAAATGTACCGACAGCTGGATTTTGTCTAAACTCTTCCGCGTGCTGTAAATGATGAAAATATGTTGTCGGTGTAATCATAGCACTTGGCGATGTGTCAACAAGTACTAACACATGTCCTTCTAGTAGATGATTTGCTGCTACATCTGGCCTTTCTGTATATCGAATAAGTGGGAATGGGTTATAGCTTTGCTTTACAACAAATTCTTCTACTGTTTTATCCGCCATCGTAATTCCATCTACATCGATGTTATTTAATTCTTGTTTTATAATCTTTACTAAATCTGGATTTGCAACATCTTGAACGTATGTAATACAAATATCCGTTTGTGATCTATCTCCTACTCGAACCATTTCATTTCGAAGACGTGGATCTCGAATTCTTCTACGGATTAATGCTGTATTTACAACGATATTTTCAACAAATCCATCCCTTGCACCGCGTACTACCTTTTCGGTATCTGGTTCTGTCGGCGTTCGCCCTGGATAACTACGAACATCGATTGCGAACGCTTCCGTTTCACCTTCCACAAATATCACGATGAGTCCTGATAATACTTGGAGCATTACCTCATCCATCGTTTTCACTTTACTTACTTGTTGATGGATTAAGCGATTCTCTAAAAGCTTCACTGTATCTTCTTCTACATCCCTTATCTCATTTGTATCCACCGCTTCTTCTAAAATAGGGATAATATAATTTGTATCACAAAGTCCGTTTACAAATAACACACCAATTTCTTTATTCAAAATTTGAAATTTACGAATGCCAACATCGTATGTAACGCCTAGTCCAACTGTCTGCTTTAAATAATTTTCATTGTCACTTATGAAAGTTGATATAGGGATATCCACTTTTTTAGGCTTCGTCATAAAAACCACTCCTTTCCAAAATTAATTGAATTGCTTTCTTCGTAATAGGTGATCCCCTCTCCCATTCATCATTTCCACACATCTTACCAATGTCACCGACTCCAACGATGACAGGAACATTCAAGTCATCTAAACAATAAATTGTATCCCCGCTAATTCTGCCAATTTCACCATCTGGAAGTCCAAATTTATCAACACCGTATTCGGTTAAATTCCCGTTCCGATCTACACTTACATCTACACGTGCCCATTCCCAATGATGCGTATTAGACGCTACCGCTAAAATACCGAGCACATCAATTTGTTTATGGGTAGCCACATATTTTAAAGCCTTTTCACCAGATCCTTCTCCAATAAATCCACTGTCATCAAACATGACAAATACAGGGTCATATGGCGTTTGCATAATAAGCTCAACAACTTTTTTCCCTGTCAATTTGGTTGGATTACTTTGTGATGCTGAAATACACCTTCCCCCAAATTCCTTCGTTAAAAGCTCAATTGTCCGCTTTGCATATTCATCTCCATCTGTGACCAAAACAACCCTTCGTCTCATTTGATTTATCCTTTCGGTTTACATATAAGTGCTATAAAAAACGAAAACAATATCGCTGCGGAAATGCCCGCAGACGTTAAACTAAACATGCCAATACCAATTCCTAAATATCCATGTTTTTCTGCTGCATGCATTGCTCCGTGCAATAGTGAATGTCCAAAACTTGTAATAGGGACTGTTGCTCCAGCACCTGCAAACTTTATTAGTTTATCGTACAATCCAAACCCATCTAAAATTGCTCCGATGACTACAAAAGTTGCCATTAAATGAGCTGGTGTTAACTTTACAAAATCTAACAATAGTTGCCCAATTAAACAAATAACTCCACCTACAAGAAATGCATATATAAAATCCACAATTCACTCTCCTTTAACTCTCTCAAATACGACACCATGTGCAATTGTTGGAATCGTTTCCTTCTGTTGCATCATCATCGGGCTTAATAATGCACCAGTCGCAACGACAAAAATTCGTTGTAAATTCCCTTTTTGCATCTCTTGTAATAAATGACCATATGTGACAACTGCTGAACAAGCGCAACCACTACCACCTGCAAACACTTCTTCTTGACTTGATTCATAAATCATCAATCCACAATCATTGTATATATGCCCAAGATCATAACCTTCCTCAAGTAAAAGTTGTTTCGCAATCGGCGTCCCAACAGCTGATAAATCACCCGTAACAATCAAATCATAATCATCGGCACTTCTTCTTAAATCTTCAAAATGTTGTTGAATTGTATGAGCAGCAGCAGGTGCCATCGCTGCCCCCATATCCAAAGGATTTGTAATTCCTAAATCTTGCACTTTTCCAATTGTAGCCGACGTAATTTTAATTGTACTTTTTTCATTGCTAATTAATATAGATCCTGCACCAGTCACAGTTGAATTTGCTGTCCCTGGCTTTTGTCCACCGTACTCTGTTGGATAGCGAAATTGTCTTTCAGCCGTTGCATTATGACTACTTACTGTAGCTAAGACACGATTTGCAAATCCACCGTCTATAAAAGCTGAGCCAACTGCTAAAGTCTCCATAGACGTCGCACAAGCGCTAAACATTCCTAAAAAAGGAATGCCCCACTTACGCGCAACATAATTTGCTGTCACTGTTTGATTTAATAAATCTCCTGCTAAAAAAAAATCAATTTGCGATGTTTTTATATTCCCTTTTTGCACTGCTTGTTGAATTGAGTCTGACATTAATCTTCGTTCGGCAAGCTCCCAATTTTCTTCTCCACAATGCAATTCATCATATGAAATATCAAATTTTTTCCCGAGAGGGCCCTCAGCTTCTTTCGGACCGACAGCAGTACCCGTTGCATTCACATATATGTCATTTTGAAATACCCACGTTTGTTTTCCGGTCAACCTCATACTAGCCCCTCCTTTAAGACATAAAAATTTTAAAGGTATACCTTATTAACCCAATGATATATGCACCAACGACCCCAAATACAATCACACTTCCTGCCAGTTTAAACATATTTGTAGCAATCCCTAGAACAACCCCTTCGCTCTTATGTTCTAAGGCAGCGCTCGCCATAGAATTTGCAAATCCTGTTACCGGTACCGCTGATCCTGCTCCAGCAAATTGACCGATTTTATCATATACACCACACCCTGTTAAAATCGCGGATAATAAAACAAGGGTTGCAACAGTTGGGTTTCCTGCCTCTTGTTCACTGAAGTGAAAATAATGTATATAAAATTTCATCAATACTTCTCCAACTGTGCAAATGAGTCCACCTACAAGAAATGCTTTGATACAATTTAGTAAATAGTTTGGCTTTGGATGATACTCCTTCACTTTATTTATGTAATCATCCCTCAATTTCTGACTTGTCATTTATATACTGCCTCCTACTTTACGAAATAAATCCAGTGAAACAACGATCCTATTACTTTCCCAAGTACAAGAGCAACGAGTAAAACAATAATCTTCCCCTCTATCCCTACTCGTTTCGCTAAAATAGGTAGAACATTTAACACCTCTGTTAATGCCGCAGCAAGCATTCCAATGAACGTGCCACAAAATATCCCTAATATAACGAGCCAATATTGCGACGTTTGAAATGTAATGTTTTTCAAACTGCACCAAGCCCCTGTTAAAGTACCTGCAATGACTGCCCACTCAAAATATTGAATATGCTTTCCACTTCTCGTTAATTGAGCTAAACGGGGGATTATACCAAGTACAGCTAAAAATGCGACATATCCGCTACCTACCGCAATCCCTCCAGCTAAACCAATTAAAATAACAAATCCAGACTCAATCATCGGCAAGTTGTTTCATATTATCCTTGTTTTCATTAACGATTACATACTGATCAAGTGACTGTTGGTATTGAAACATCTCAACTTCTAACGGACTCGGCTCTTCATTAATTCGCTTTTGAAATACATGATTAAAAAATAAAACCATCCCTAAGCCAAGACCTAAAGAATAAGGAATTTGAAATAAAAGTGGTTGTGCATTAAATTCTCCAGTAATCATGTAATATAACCGTTGATGTACTTGTTGCATACTTACATCTTCATGGAAATAAATGATCGCAAGGGCCGCTCCAATGAACAGTAACAGCCATACAAGCCCGAAAAAAATTGGGTGTGTCTTCTTTTTTTCGTATATAATTTCAACAAGAGTTTGTCCAGAACCGAGTAAATTAATTTGTACATGAGATGCTTTCTGTTGAATAATCTCAATTACTTTCATAACATCAATTACAACATGCGTCTTATCATGCGCTGTTATTTTGTAAACTATCTCATTTTGTAACAACTCAACTACGGAAGAATCTCCGGCAAGTTGAGCAACATCGCCCAGCTTTACTTCATAAGTAGGAGAAACTTTTAAACGATTGCGCATTTTAATATAAATCGTTTGTTCCAACTTTCATTCACCCCTTCACTCTTCCTCGTAGTTGTAGTATGGTTATTGAATTTTTTTCTAATACAATTTTT
Source organism: Bacillus cereus group sp. MYBK14-1 (assembly GCF_051916885.1). Classification (NCBI taxonomy): domain Bacteria; kingdom Bacillati; phylum Bacillota; class Bacilli; order Caryophanales; family Bacillaceae; genus Bacillus; species Bacillus cereus group sp. MYBK14-1. The sequence goes on from NZ_JBQAHM010000003.1 coordinate 360,762, forward strand.
TCATAAAAAAACATCTGCACCATTTCGGTACAGATGTTTTTTACTTATGCCTTTTTCTTAAATAAGTTTGCAATACTTAATGCAAGCCCTCCCCAAATGACTACTATTCCAATAACCATCATCATAATCGCTGATCCACTCATTATGAAACACCTCGATCTTTCCATTCTTTTTCAAGCTTGGCAGAATCCGAATGAATTTGTGCATCCCATTTTTTCAGGCCAATGATTATTGCAACTATGAGGAATGCTGCTGCTATCGACCAACCATACGTTACAACAAACTCAGTCGGATAATCTCCATAATTCTTTTTAATATTTTGGATTGTACCATCAATTAGCATATACCCTAACATAAGTGGAGTAATAACGAGTAAACTCACTCTCCAAAACATTCCTAATTTAATATCAGATACAAAGTTGGCATGATTTTGATAAACTGGTAAACGACGTAAAATGAGCCCTATCGTAACTACTTCCGCAAGTGCAATTGTAATTAATCCGAAATTATTAGCGAAATAGTCGACAACATCTAAGAACATAAGCCCACCACGTGTTGCAAATACAAGAGAAACTAACACGAGAAGGGTTCCCATAATTCCAATGGTTTTTTCCCGACTTAAACTGAATTTTTCAGATACAGCGGCAAAACATACTTCTGCGAGTGAAATAAGTGAGGTGATTCCAGCAACCGTTAACGATAAGAAAAATAATACACCAAACAACGGTGACATCGGCAATTCATTAATAATTTGTGGAAATACTACGAACGCAAGCCCAACGCCAGCACTTGCTACTTTATCAACCGGTACTCCCATATTATTTGCCATGAATCCAAGAGCTGCAAAGACCCCAATACCTGCTAATAATTCAAATCCTGAGTTTGCAAATCCAGTAATAAAGGCATTATTTGTTGTATCCGAGTTTTTCGGTAAATAACTAGAATACGTAATCATAATTCCAAATGCTAAAGATAAACTAAAGAATATTTGACCATAAGCAGCAAGCCATACTTTCCCATCAAAAATACGACTCCAATCTGGTTTAAAGAATGCATCTAGTCCTTGCATAGCGCCTTCCATCGTCACTGCACGAACGACGATAATAAGAAACATAACAACTAATAAAGGAATAAATATACGGTTAACAACTTCGATTCCTTTTTTAACTCCTTTAAATGCAACGCCAAGCACAATAATCCAAACGAGAGCTAACGGAATTAATACTTCCGGTACAAGTCCTCCAAATTGTCCTGGCTTATCTGCAACATGTAAGTACTCTTTAAATAAAAATGATTGCGTGTCTTTTCCCCATGCTCCAGTAATTGCAAAGTATGTATACGATATAGACCAAGCAATAATCACTGCATAATATGTTGAAACGATAAATGTTACGCACATTTGCCACCATCCAATAAATTCGGCACGCGGGCTAATACGGAAAAATGTAAGTGGTGCTGAACCACGATGACGATGACCAAGGGCAAACTCAAACGCTAACAATGAAATACCAGTCGTTAATAATGCAAATAAGTACGGTAAAAAGAATGCTCCTCCTCCATTTTCATACGCTGTATAAGGAAAACGCCATATGTTTCCTAATCCAACGGCAGATCCGACCGCTGCAAAAATAAATCCAGCTCTCGTTCCCCATTGTTGCCTCGTTTCCATGTTTCCTTCCCCCTTTATGACAAGTTCATACTTGGATTATATTTTAAATTAACTAAATTATCAATAAATTCTGTTAATTTTTGAGAAAATTAACATCTCTCTCCTATTAACAGCATAAAAAAATCGAATAGACAATTATTCGTCTATTCGATCTTTCATCTGTTTTAATATTTTCTTTTCAAGTCTTGAAACTTGTACTTGCGAAATGCCTATGCGCTCTGCTACTTCTGATTGTGTCTGATCTTTATAGTAACGCAAGTATACAATTAAGCGCTCTCGTTCATCTAGTTCTCTAATCGCTTCTTTTAAAGCAATTTTATCGAACCATTTCGTTTCAGATTGATCTGCAATTTGATCTAAAATAGTGATTGGATCTCCATCGTTTTCATATACAGTTTCATGTATAGATGAAGGGGCCCGGCTCGCTTCTTGTGCTAGCACAACTTCCTCTGGCGTTAGTTCTAGTGCCTCTGCCACTTCATTAATCGTTGGAGCCCTTCCGAATTCTTTCGAAAGCTCATCTCTCATCTTTCGAATTTTGTTTCCTGTTTCTTTTAAAGACCTACTAACTTTCACTGATCCATCATCACGTAAGAAACGTTGTATTTCACCAATAATCATTGGAACTGCATATGTTGAAAATTTCACGTCGAAAGATAAATCAAATTTATCTACCGATTTCAAGAGCCCAATACATCCAATTTGAAATAGGTCGTCTGGTTCGTATCCTCGATTAAGAAACCGCTGTACAACCGACCAAACAAGGCGCATATTACTTTGAACGATTGTATCTCTCGCTTGTTGATCTCCATCTTGACTTTTTTGAATTAACGCTTTTAGCTCGTGGTCCTTTAACTGAGGTTTCTTCTTCTCATTTTTGACCTCTATGTCCATAGGCTATTCTCCTTAATTGCATAGAGCGTTACTATTTGATAAGTATTTTGTCAAATGGATTGTTGTCCCGAAAGATTCGTTTGAAATAACTTCTACTTCATCCATAAAATTTTCCATGATAGTAAATCCCATTCCGGAACGCTCTAATTCAGGTTTAGTTGTAAAAAGGGGTTGTCTCGCTTCATCTAAGTTAAAGATTCCAATCCCTTCATCTCGAATCGTGAGTTTCACCATTGCTTCTTCCAAAATTACAGAAATATAAACAATACCTTCTGCATTTCCTTCGTATCCATGAATAATTGCATTTGTAACCGCTTCTGACACAACTGTTTTAATCTCCGTTAATTCTTCCATCGTTGGATCTAGTTGTGCAATGAAAGCCGCCACAGTAACGCGAGCGAACGATTCATTTTGACTTAATGCTGAAAATTGAAGGTTCATTTCATTTCTCATCTATGCCACCCCCAACGTCGCGAGCGCGTGCGCTTCACTTTCTTCTAAGCGAACGATTTTGAATAAGCCCGACATTTCAAATAAACGCTTAACAGGCGGTGAAATTGCACAAACAACCATTTCTCCACCTAATCCCTTTACGTGTTTATATCGGCCTAATATAACACCTAGACCAGAACTATCCATAAAAGATAAGTTCTCTAGGCTCAAAACAATATGATGAACACCATGTGTCTCAATCATATCTGTTACTTTCGTTCGCAACTCTTCAGCCGTATGATGATCTAATTCACCCTCTAGTCTCACACATAGGACGTCACGTTTTACTTCTAATTGCATGGAAAGACTCACACGATTTCCTCCTTATGCTCAAACTTTACTTATTCACATACATAAAGATTTTCGTGATACAAAATAAGAATCCTTCCTGCTGACAAAAGAAGAACTATTTCGTCATAAAGTGAAACCTTTCAGCATTATTCACTTACATACGAATAGAAAAGCGGCAAAATATTTGCCGCTATTTTGATGTTGAAAACATCCCAAAACTTCTTTTAAATAACTCCCACCAGCTCGCTGCAGCAACATCTTCTTTTGCTACAATTGTTTGTTTTAATAAAACATCTTTATCTTTTTTAATAACAAGTGTACCAAGCGCGTCACCTTTTTTAATCGGTGCTTTTACTTTCTTTTCAGCAATTACTTCTTGTTTTACCTTGTCCATATTCTCGCCCTTCTTCATAAGAAGAGAAACATTATCTGATGCAACTAAATCTACTTTTTCTTTTTTCCCTTTCCCTACTTGAACTGTCTTAATTTTTTCGCCACGCGTATACAATTTCTTTGTCATATATTGTCCAAATGCATAGTCAAGAAGCTTCGTCACTTGGTTGTTCCGTTCTTTTGATGTTGGTGCTCCCATGACAACTGAAATGACACGCATGCCATTTTTTTCAGCCGATGCTGTTAAACAATATTTCGCTTCTGTCGTAAAACCTGTTTTTACTCCATCTACGCCAGGATAAAAACGTACTAGCTTATTCGTATTAACGAGCCAAAACTTTTTATCCGTATCTTCACGTAAATAATCTTCGTACTTACCTGTGTATTTACGAATAAGTGGATACTTCATCAATTCTCTCGCCATTATAGCCATATCATTTGCTGTCGAATAATGGTCTTTGGCCGGAAGACCTGTTGGGTTTTGAAAATGTGTATTTTTCAGCCCTAAATCTTTCGCCTTTTTGTTCATCATATTTACAAATCCTTCTTCTGAACCTGCGATATGCTCGGCTACCGCAACAGATGCGTCATTTCCAGATGCAATTGCAATACCCTTTAACATCTCATTTACAGTCATCTCTTCCCCAGGTTCTAAAAAGATTTGCGATCCACCCATTGAAGCTGCATGTTCACTCGCTCTAACTTTATCGGTCAGTTTTAGTTTTCCTTTTTCAACTTGTTCCATAATTAAAAGCATTGTCATAATCTTTGTCATACTAGCAGGTGGTAATTTTTCATTTGGGTTTTTATCAAATAAAACTTTACCTGTATCTTGCTCAATTACGATTGCTGACGACGCTTGTTCCGCTAACTTCGGCGTTGTTTCTTCTGTTTTCTCCTGCTTCGTTTTTTCAGATTGCGCAAAACTCACTGAAGTTCCAGAAAGCAATAACATGAAACAAACAAGTATTCCAAAAACTCGCTTCATGACTAACCCTCCATTCTATATCAGACCTATTTTTTCCAATTCTCCTTTTTTTAATACCAATTTTTTCTATTATTTTCAGTTGACAAATACATTCGTCCCCTATATTGTATTAAATGTATTACACATAGTAGTACACTTAATACATATGAGGAAGGAGACATTGCTCTTGCATATTCAACTTGACCCAAGAAGCAACACTCCGATATGGGAACAAATTGTTCAAAATATAAAAGAACTCGTATTGAAAAACATGTTGGCTCCAAGTGATAAACTTCCTTCTGTACGCGAACTCGCTTCTTTACTCGTTATAAATCCAAATACAGTGAGTAAAGCGTATCAAGAGTTAGAGCGACAAGGAATTATTGAAACGTTACGAGGAAAAGGAACATTTGTATCCCAATCGATTACCCCAACATTAGACGAAAGGAAAATCGCTATGGTTGAAAAGCAATTTCATCAATTACTATTAGAAGCCTCTTATCTTGGTGTTCCAAAAGATAAAATTCATGATTGGATAGATTCATACTATAAAGAGATTGGAGGAAATACAGATGCTGAAAGTGACAAGCCTGAAGAAAACAATTGATAATCAAACGATTTTAGACGATGTTTCTTTCACATTGCAAAGAGGGAGTATCATCGGATTACTTGGAAGAAACGGCGCGGGAAAAACAACTTTATTACGAACGATAGTCGGCATTTTAGACCCAGACGAGGGAACTGTTACATATGAGGATATCGACATCCATAAAAATCCTGAAACGAAACAAAAAATCGTATATGTTCCGGATTCTACTAACATACTGAACGGTTATACAGTAAAAGAAATCGTAAAGTTTTATAAAGAAGTTTATACCGCATTTGATGAACCATATTTCTACGAACTATTAGAACGTTTTAACTTACCAAACAAACGAATTCGTAGCTATTCAAAAGGCATGAAAGCACTGCTCGCCATCATTTTAGCTGTTGCTGCACAGGCAGAATATATTATTTTAGATGAACCGACAAATGGACTTGATCCTATCGTAAAAAGGAAAATTTTACAGTTTCTCGTTGGAGAAGTTGCAGAAAAAGAGATTACCATTTTCATATCTACCCATCATTTAGATGAAGTGGAACAAATTGCAGATACAATCATTATATTAAAAGGCCATACTATCTCGTCTATTACATCACTAGACGATGCAAAATCACGATTTGCAAAAATACAAGTAGCTTACGAGCGTTCATTACCTCAAAAACTAGAAAACTTAAGCAATATTAAAATATTAAATCAAACGGGAAAAGTATATACAATCTTAATTGAGGGAAATGTGGCTACAACACTCGAGAAGTTTTATAAAGAACAACCACTGCTCATTGAGGAATTAGCCATGTCGCTCGAAGATATTTTTATCACAACGTTTGAGGAGGATTCACATGTTTCATAAAGCTTTATGGATAAGGCAATGGAAGCAAGGAAAATATATAATTCTATTATTTTGGTTAATTAGTTTATATCAACTACCTTATAAATATTATCAAGAAGCGCAAATGCAGCTAAAACAATCAAAAATGAAGTTTGATGACTATGCATATTACTACTCCTACTATTTTCACGCATCTGATGGTGCCGTCCTCTTTCAAGGAGTTACTCTTATTGCACTTGCTTGTCTTTTAATTGGGTGGGAACGTAACAATCAATCAACTGATTTTCTCTTCTCGATGCCTTTTAAACGAAAAGATATTTTTTTAACAAAATGGTGGCTTGGTGTTTTGAATATTATTACAGTGCAAATTGTTTGCTGGATTAGCATGTACGGAATAAAGAACATGTCGTTTCACAATGAGTATCAAATCTTTACTCCGTTCTATAGTTACTTTCTATATGCTACCGTTGTACTTATCGCTATTTATACATTCACCTTATTTATTGGAACCATTACTGGACATATATTCTCTCAAAGTAGTTTAACTATCATTCTATTATTTTTACCATACGGTTTTGGATTGTTAATTTCCGGATTCATTTATTCCCATACACAATGGTCTTTAGATGCAATGGGAGAAATAGAGCAACGTACTCATGAGTACTTACAACATATAGATATCATTTCACCATTAGAATCTTTTTCTATTACTTATGATTATCACCCGATAGAAACATTTGATGACTATGGCAATAAACTTTCTAGTGTACCACAGGACAATCCAATGGAGCATACTTCTGTACCTTCTCCTTGGACACTATTAACACCATTTGCTTACATCATTATCTTTTTATCAATGGCAACCTTTCTATACACACGTACACCAAACGAACAAAACGGAAAAATACTATTGTTTCCTAACTTGCAAAAATGGTTCATGATTTGCACTGTTCTATGCTTCGGACTGCTTGGCGGTAGAATATTAGGCGGACGAGATGCACTTCTGTCTTATTATGTTGGATTTTTCCTATTCGCTATCATAAGTTACTTCATTTTTACACGTCTATTAAAATTGAAGTTTGCTTTTGGAGGGAAATAAACATACATTAAGGTAATGAATACATGTTTCAAAAAGCATTATAGATGTGAAACTATAAACACGTAACAATGGCATTAATAGAAGCTGACAAAAAAAGTCATACAATGACAAAAGAAAGATGTTATGAATTATTTAACTCTTATATGAACTAAATAAAAAGGCATTGCACAAGAGCAATGCTTTTTATTATATATCCCTATCTAAATAAAGAGGTTATTTCACATTCTCTCTCCTATCCCCATACACCATCTCTTCTTTCATTCCAAATCCATCACCATTTTGCGCAATTTGCTCTGTCGGGGCAACTACACTTTCGGCAATTTTCCATTCCCCACGCTCTTTTACGAATACTTGTAGAAAATAGTTCATGCCATCTAATTGATATGCATTTTCTTTTTTCACATTATAGTGAATCGCAATGTAGTACACTTGAATGTTTTCTTTCCCTATTTTTGATACGTATTGCGATAGTCTCGGTATATAAAGTGCTGCTTTCTGAAAAGATAGTTGCTTCGCTTTAACAAGCGATGAACTTGTTACATTACGTAATGTGTCCCGATTACGAATATTATCGCTATGGTGGAATAATACTGCGTTTTGCATAGAACGAACCCATAATTTCGAATATAAGACTGTATTATCATTTTCAATGTACTTCACTTCTTTTCGCACTACTTGGATAGGCGTATCTGCGTACGTGAATGTTTGAAAACAGAAAAAACCACCAAATAAAATGGTAAGTGCAGCAATATATTTCATAATCTTTCCTCCGATCTTTTAATTAAAGTATCGGAGTTTCAAAATATTTTTATTCAAAAGAAAAAGGATAGGAATGCTTTCGCTTCCTATCCTCATTTATTATAATACGCGGCCAAATAGTTCTAAGACCATTTCTATTTCTTGGTCGCTCCAACCTTTAAATCTCTCTTTATAATATTCTTTACGCACAGCTTCAAGTTTTTCAGTTACTTCTCTTCCGTGCTCTGTAATTTCTAAGTACACGATTCGACGATCTGAATTAGAACGTTTTCTTTCTACTAATCCTTTTCGTACGAGACGATCTGTAACAGCTGTAATATGACTGGAGGTTACGTTTACTTCACTCGCAATTTGCGAAGCCATCTGTGGACTGTTTAAAAATAACGCACGTAATACAGAAAATTCATTATATGGCATATGTTCTGCAAAACGTGTATTAATATCATTTTGTAATAAACGTATCATTTTTCGAAATGATGCAGATAAATCTAAAATCAGCGTTTCTCTTTTTTCGTTCAATAGCCTCGTCCCTTTTTTATCATATTTACACATATTATAATCTATAAATACCTATGTTGTATATGCTTTCTTTCCTCAACATTCTCATTTATGTAACTTTTTTCATATAAATTTCTTTTTTGTTCACACATATACATATAAAAAGGATGGTGATGGAAAATGCAGGGTGGAATGAATCCTTATTTACACAACGTACGCACTGCTAATACTGGTAAAGAAGCTACTATTACTGTACAAGGAGAAGGTGTTGTAAAAGCAAAACCGAATGTTGTTATATTAACACTCGGCATTCGAACAGATGATAAAAATGTAAAACAGGCTCAAGAAGAAAATGCAGTGCAATCCAAACAATTGCTGGATGCACTTAAACAGCTTGGTATTGCCGATAAAGATATAGAGACGATTTCTTATACAATTACTCCTCAATACGAATATGTAAATGATAAAGCATTGCTGCAAGGATACCGCGTGGAGCATTTGTATGAAATTACCGTTTTAAATGTACAAAAAGCTGGGGAAGTATATGATATAGCCGTTTCAAATGGTGCAAATGTAGCAAAAGGTTTACGTTTCCGAGTATCTCATCCAAATAAATATTATGAGCAAGCTCTCATTCAAGCTCTGCACCAAGCAGTAGAAAAAGCTCGTGCTATTGCGAGTACATATAATTTAAATATTAATCCTGTTCCCCTCTCATTCGTTGAAGAATCTGCCCAATTACCAAGGGAGGTTACGTCTTATGCTACTTTACATGCGCAAGCAGCTCCACCCATTCAATCGGGAGAGTTAGAAATTATTTCAACAATACGGGCAATTTTTACGTATTTATAAATAATTTCATTTATAAGTAAACGTTATCATTTTCCTTGTTGTAAAAACATGATGTTCTGATATAATAAAGGACGGTGAGCTCTTACGAAAGAGATATCACGGGTGGGAGAGGGATATGAAAAAGAAGGTTTAACATGAAAGGAATACTTGAAAGAACATTTAAATTAGGTTTACACGAAACATCACCAAAACAAGAAGTTTTAGCTGGAGTTACGTCATTTTTCACGATCGTATATATTATGATTGTAAATGCATCAATTTTATCCGATGCTGGCATTCCTCTTGAAGCTGGAATTTTAGCAACTGTTTTCAGTTCATTTGTCGGATGTCTACTCATGGCATTTTGGGCAAATGCACCTGCTATTCTTGTCCCTGGTATGGGTGTAAATGCATTCTTCACGTACACAGCTGTGCATACGCTTGGACTAACTTGGCAAGAAGCATTGGCTGCTGTCTTTATCTCTGGTATTATTTTTGCAATTGCCGCTTTTACACCAATCGCTCGCGTGCTATCAGTATCAATTCCAAAGTCATTAAAGGAAGCAATTACTGTCGGCATCGGATTATTTTTAGCGTTTATCGGATTGCAAAAAGGTGGCTTAGTCGTTTCGAACCCAAATACTGCTGTTGCAATGGGTAAATTAAGTAACCCTGTCGTTCTTGCGACCGTGCTTACTCTTATCGTTGCACTTGTACTATTTATTCGTAACGTACGTGGAAACTTTTTATGGACGATTGCAATAGGAACTGGTATTGCATGGCTATTTGGCCTTGTTGATACAAGTCAAATCGGAAATAGTTCATTCTCATTCGCTAATTACGGCGATGTGTTTGGAGCTATGTCATTTGGCAAACTTTCTTCCTTACCGTTTTGGATTGCAACATTCTCCTTAAGCATGGTGCTTATTTTTGAGAACATGGGACTTCTGCACGGTTTATTAGAAGATGACCGTAAATTCCCACGTGCTTACCAAGCCAATGCAATTTCAGCAATGACATGTGGTCTATTTGGCACAAGCCCTACCGTATCAACAGTAGAGAGTGCCGCAGGTATTACTGCAGGCGGAAAGACAGGTCTGACGTCTATCGTTACGGGGTTGTTATTCTTTGCATCATTGTTTGCACTTCCGTTTGTCAAACTAATTCCTGATAGTGCCATTGCACCAATCTTAATTATTATTGGCGGCCTGATGATTACAAGCATTCAGCAAATTCCTCTGAACGATTTTTCAGAAGGATTTCCAGCGTTCTTAATTATCGTCATGATCCCGCTCACATATAGTATCGCTGATGGCATTGCGTTCGGATTTATTGCTTACCCTATCTTAAAAGTTGCTCTTGGAAAGCGTAAAGAAGTCGCACCATCTATGTATATCATTACATGCTTATTCTTAGCTATGTTTGTATTACATGCTATTGGTTGAAAAAAAACACCGAGGAAATCCTCGGTGTTTTTTTACTTAAACCATCCTTTTTTATAAAACCAGGCCATCATTCCGCCGCCAATTAATGCCATTAGAAGAAGACAAATAAAATAACTATATTGTCCACCAAGCTCTGGCATATGCGTAAAGTTCATTCCATATACTCCCGCAATAAATGTTAATGGCATGAAAATAGTCGAGAATACAGTTAATGTTTTCATAATGTTATTCATATGATGTGAGTTTAATGAAAAATAACTATCCCGAATATCCGCCGTTAACTCTCGACTTGCCTCAATCATTTCCGTAAGTTTAAGTAAATGATCATGTATATCTTTAAAATAAATCTCATGATCACTTATACCGTAAAAACGAGTGGAATTCAAAATACGATACAATAAATCACGCATTGGAATAATTGTACGTCTTAACTTAGATAAATCTGCCCTAATATCAAATACTTCTTCTAGTACGGCTCCTGCTGTCTCACCTGTTAAATTATCATCAATCGCATTTAAATGATCTTCAATGTAATATACAGGTGCGAAATAATCATCTACAATTTGATCAGTGATCGTATGTGCTACATGTAAAGGTCCTTTCTTAATCCGCCTCTTCTCACCAAGTGTTTTCCATACTCTTTCAATTGCATTATTATGAGAAAAATGGAAAGAAACAATATAGCGATCACTAACAAACAAATCAATTTCATGTGGTTCTAGCCCATCTTCTCCAAACGCGTGAAGAACTAAAAAGTTATATCCATCATAAAAATCAACTTTTGGCCTCTGTACGTATTCTAGACAGTCTTCAATTGCAAGGGGATGGAACTTAAAATGGTCTTGCAGAATATATGTATACTCTTCTTTCGTTGGCTTATATAAATCTAGCCAATACCATACAATATGGTCTTTCTTTGTTTCTTCTAGAGAAACATCATATAATACTTCATCTGTTTTTGTTACTGCACAAATTCTAATCATAATTTCACCCATTATTATTATAAACAAAAAATAGTAAAAAAAGCCAAGGAGAAATCTCCTCAGCTTTTTTTATTACTTCGTTACGATACCGTGTACTAAAGTTGGTGCATCTACGTGTTCTTTAGAGATCTTCATGTTCTCATAAATTTTCGCTTTTACATCTTCAACATTTTCGCGGTTTGCGTAAATTGTAACGAGAGATTCACCTTGCTTCACGCTATCGCCTACTTTTTTGCGCAGCATTAGACCAACTGCTAAATCAATTTCAGACTCTTTCGTTGCACGTCCTGCTCCTAAAAGCATTGCTGCTGTTCCGATTTCGTCTGCAACGATTTCTGATACATATCCGTCTTCTTTCGCTTCCACTTCAATTTTAAATTGTGCTTGTGGCAATTTAGAAGGGTCATCAACAACAGATGCGTCACCGCCTTGCGCTGATAAGAACGTTTTAAATGATTCTAGCGCTTTTCCGTTGTTCATTACTTCAATTAGCTTTTCACGTGCATCTTCTAAAGATGAAGCTTGTCCAGCAAGGTACACCATTTGACTTCCAAGTGTTAAACATAGCTCTTCTAAATCTTTCGGCCCTTTACCTTGTAATGTATCAATTGCTTCTTGAACTTCTAATGCGTTACCGATAGCTTCACCGAGTGGTTGACTCATATCAGAAATAACTGCCATCGTATTACGACCAACGTTATTACCGATACGTACCATTGCTTCTGCTAAACGTTTTGCATCTTCATCCGTTTTCATAAATGCACCTGCTCCAGTTTTTACATCAAGAACAATTGCATCTGCACCAGCAGCAATTTTTTTACTCATAATCGAACTTGCAATAAGCGGAATTGAGTTTACTGTTGCTGTTACATCACGAAGTGCATATAGCTTTTTATCAGCAGGTGTTAAGTTACCACTTTGGCCGATAACAGCGATTTTGTTTTCATTTACAAGACGCATGAATTCATCGTTTTCAATTTCCACATGGAATCCTGGAACTGCTTCTAATTTATCAATTGTACCACCAGTATGTCCTAAACCGCGTCCAGACATTTTCGCTACTGGTACATCTAAAGCAGCTACTAATGGACCTAATACAAGTGTCGTTGTATCACCAACACCACCTGTTGAATGCTTATCTACTTTTACACCTTCAATAGCCGATAAGTCGATTGTATCACCGCTATTTACCATTGCCATCGTTAAATCAGCACGCTCTTGATCGTTCATATCTTGGAAGAAAATTGCCATTGCAAGTGAACTTACTTGATAATCAGGAATATCACCATTCGTATATCCTTCAACAATAAAGTTAATTTCTTCTGTCGTTAATGCATGTCCGTCACGTTTTTTTGCAATTAGGTCCACCATTCTCATTGTGAAGTCACCCCTTCATTTGTTTTACGATTGCTTTTACTAATGCTAAGAAGTTAGCTTTAACACGTTCTGTCGTTTCAATTACTTCATCGTGGTGAAGTGGTTGATCTAAAATACCAGCTGCCATATTTGAAATACAAGAAATACCTAATACTTTCATACCAGCGTGACGCGCTACAATTACTTCAGGTACTGTTGACATACCAACTGCATCTCCGCCAAGTGTACGAAGCATACGAATTTCAGCAGGTGTTTCATATACAGGACCTGTCATTCCTACGTATACACCTTCTTGTACTTTAATATTTAAGTCTGCTGCAACTTGTTTCGCCATTTCGCGAAGTTCTACTGTATATGATGTAGACATATCAGGGAAACGTACGCCCATTTCAGAATCATTCGGTCCGATTAATGGATTCGTACCCATGAAGTTAATGTGGTCTGAAATTAACATAAGATCGCCTGGCTCAAATGATGTATTTACACCACCAGCTGCGTTTGTTACAACTACTGTTTCTACACCTAGTTCTTTCATAACACGAACTGGGAATGTTACTTTTTGCATGTCGTATCCTTCATAGAAGTGGAAACGTCCTTGCATTGCTACTACTGTTACACCTTGAAGTGTACCAAATACTAGTTGACCTGCATGGCCTTCTACAGTTGATACTGGGAATTCAGGGATTTCACTGTAAGGTACTGTTACTGCATTCTCAATTTCGTCTGCTAATACACCTAGTCCTGATCCAAGGATTAGTCCTACTTGTGGTGTCTCTTGAAATTTCTCTTTTAAGTATGAAGCTGATTTTGTAATAAGTTCACGATTCATTTGTTTATCCCCCTATTTCTTTAGCTCGTTTAAGAAGCTTGTTCCGTATTCTGGCATTTTCACACCGAAGTTTTCTGCTACTGTTGCACCAATATCAGCAAATGTTTGACGAAGTGGTAACTCTTGTCCGCCTTCTTTCATGCTTGGGCTATATGCTAATAATGGTACATATTCACGTGTATGGTCAGTACCAGGGTGAATTGGATCATTACCGTGGTCTGCTGTAATTAATAATAGATCATCTTCTTTTAGTTTTGCGAATACTTCTGGAAGACGTGCATCATATTCTTGCAGAGCTTCTCCGTATCCTTGTGGATCACGGCGGTGGCCGAATAATGCATCAAAGTCAACTAAGTTTAAGAAGCTAAGACCTGTAAAGTCCATATTTAATGTATCTACAAGCTTATCCATTCCATCCATGTTAGACTTCGTACGAAGTGATTCAGTTACCCCTTCACCATCATAAATATCAGAGATTTTACCAATAGCAATTACATCGTAGTCACTATCTTTTAATTCGTTCATTACTGTACGGCCGAATGGTTTTAATGCATAGTCATGACGATTTGGTGTACGTGTAAAGTTTCCAGGTTCACCAACGAATGGACGAGCAATAACACGACCTACCATGTATTTCTCATCTAATGTTAATTCACGTGCAATTTTACAGATTTTATATAACTCATCAAGTGGCACTACTTCTTCGTGTGCTGCAATTTGCAATACGCTATCAGCAGAAGTATAAACGATTAAAGAGCCTGTTTCCATTTGCTCTTGACCAAGTTCATCAAGAATCTCAGTTCCAGAAGCTGGCTTATTACCGATAATTTTACGGCCTGTTTTTTCTTCTAATTCATCAAGTAATTCTTTCGGAAATCCTTCTGGGAACACTTGGAATGGTGTATCAATGTAAAGGCCCATGATTTCCCAGTGACCTGTCATTGTATCTTTACCAGTAGATTTCTCTTGCATTTTTGTGTAATATCCAAGTGGTTTCTCTACTTTAGAGATACCTTTCATTTCTCGAATGTTACCAAGACCTAATTTCACCATGTTAGGCATTTGTAACCCATTCATATGTTCAGCAATGTGACCAATTGTGTCAGATCCTAGATCACCAAATTGCTCAGCATCTGGTGCTTCACCGATTCCCACAGAGTCCATTACGACTAGGAATATACGTTTATATTTATTCATAACTGCGACCTCCTATAAGTTCAGTTCTACTTCTTGTAGTATGTTCAAAACGCTATAAAGTGAAACTGTTATCCAAAAGAATTCTCATTGTCAAACAGTACTTCTTTAAATCATTTTCTAACCTATTTCGTTTACTTGAAACGATTCAAAAACATTTCTAGTTTTTTCTAAGTCAGATGTCAGACATCTGATACTGATATCATAACATGTTTACGCTTTCTTTTTAATACATTTTCGTAGAATTTCTCATTTTCTTCACACTTCTATTGTAATCCATTCTGCAACGAAGTGCTAATTTTTTTATGATTTATTTCTTCATATTAAAAATAAAAAGTAGCTCTAAAGAGCTACTTTTTATTTTACTTCTATTGTTTCTTCTTTATGTTCATGCAATTCGCCTTTTCTTACATGTACTTTCACTTTGTAAGCACCGTTCTCTTTGAAAGTATGTTTCGTTTCATACTCTCCTTTATTCCCTTCTTTCGCTGGAATAAATTCGTGTTTTTCAACACCATCTTTCCAAATCTCTAGTTGTACTTCAGCACCAGTTAATGCTTCTTCTTTTTGCTTTAAATGAACTTTCATTGTAGATTCAGCATTTGCCTTTATGTCTCCAGCCATAAGATGGATCATTGTGTCACTTTTATGATCTCCATGTCCTGCACTGTGATCACTATTTTCTTTTTTCGCATCTTCTACTTTCGCATTTCCTACAGCAACTTTCACTTCTGGCATAACGTGCATTTCACGTGCATTTGTGTGAGCAATAATATGGTATACTCCATCCGTTTCGAATGTTTTCTCTACTGCATAAACACCTTTTCCTTTATGCTTACCATCTAACATCTCGTGCTTTTCGTCGCCATCTTTCCAAATTTCAAACTTTACATCATCGGCATCCGTTACTTTTTCTTTCCCTTGTGTAACAAGTGCTTGTACTTCTGTTTTTTCACCTGGTTTAATTTCTTTCGGATTTGTTTGGACTGCTACTTTTACAGCTTCAAGTTTCTGTTCTTTTTTCGGTTCTTCTTTGTTTGTATTACAGCCAGCCAACGCTAGCATCGCGATAAATAAAGTTATAATCAGTTTTTTCATCATCATTTCCTCCTTTATACTTTATTTAGTATAGAGGAAATACATTGTAATATTCTAGTCTTCTGCTGAAAACAATATACGAAATGTTTGTGAAGTTTCTGTGAAACGGTCTTCCCCTCTTAATCTATGAAAAAAAGAGCATAGTAACTATGCTCTCGGATGAAACTGTTTATATACATCTTTTAATCTAGTTTTTGAAACGTGCGTATAGATTTGCGTAGTTGAAATATCTGCATGTCCAAGCATTTCTTGTACAGCACGTAAATCTGCTCCATTTTCTAATAAGTGCGTAGCAAACGAGTGACGCAACGTATGAGGTGTAAGTTCTTTTTCAATATTTGCCTCTTTCGCTAATCGTTTTAATATTTTCCAAAATCCTTGTCTTGATAATCGATTACCATGATGGTTTAAAAAGAGTGCATCTACTACTTTTTTCCCCATTAATTCTCTTCTTCCTTTTTCAATATACTTTTGAATCGCTTCCGTTGCTAAACTTCCTAGTGGAATAATTCTTTCTTTATTCCCTTTCCCTATGCAACGAACAAATCCCATCGTTAAATGTACATCTTCTAAATTGAGTGCAATCAATTCTGAAACACGAAGTCCTGTCGCATACAGTAACTCTAGCATCGCCTTATCACGAATACCAAAAGCACTTGTCATTTTTGGTGTTTGAAGTAACGCCTCTACTTCATCAACTGATAATACCTTTGGTAATTTCCGTTCCCCTTGTGGCGTTTCAATATGTACGGATGGATCGTGTTCTACCGCTCGTTCACGAAGTAAAAATTGGTGGAACGAACGAATTGATGCGATATGACGCGCCAATGTTTTCGAAGATTTTCCGTTCTCTTTTAAATACTGCAAAAAGTTAACAATGTGTAAACGGGTCACTTCATGAAAAGTTTTCGTCTGTTCCACATTTTGCAAATACTTTACGTAGCTTTTTAAATCCCGTTCATAAGATACTACTGTATTCTTTGCTAATCCTTTTTCGACAACCATATAATGAATAAAATCTTTTAATTGATCTTCCACTCTACACTACTCCCCATTTTCATAGAAAAACATCATTCTATTTACGAAAGCATCCTTTGCCGGTTCTTCATTCCCTGATACTTTTTCTACAGTCTCTTCTTTAGGTTTTTCATAACGATGATAGCTTTCATATTCTTCATTTATCCATAGTATAGCGAAATAAAACAAAATCGTACAACTTGTAAATAATAAAAATACTTTTATTCCATCAAAAGTTAATTTTAAAGCTCGGCGCATTGTAAATTCCTCCAAAATATAAGTTATTACAACATATGCCAAGCTTTCACCAATTTATACCTTATTCAAATAAAAAACCTCTTCCTAGATAAATAGGAAAAGGTTATTTTTCATCCGTTTCATTTTCTTGACAATTTTTACAAATCCCATGGAATGTTAAACGATGATCTTTCACCTTAAAGCTCCAGTCTCGTTCTACTTTCCTTTCCACTTCACCAAGTAAATCTTCTTGTATTTCTTGTACAGCACCACATTGTGTACAAATCAAATGATGGTGGAAACGCTGCGCACCTTCTTGGCGTAAGTCATAGCGTGAAACACCGTCTCCGAAGTTAATCTTATCGACAACTTTTAACTCAGATAATAGTTCTAAAGTTCGATAGACGGTTGCTAATCCGATCTCTGGCGACTTTTCTTTTACAAGGAGGTAAACATCTTCTGCGCTTAAATGATCTTCTTCATTTTCTAGCAGCACACGAACTGTTGCTTCACGTTGCGGTGTTAATTTGTAGCTCGCTGCATGTAATTGCTTCTTAATTCGTTCAATTCTTTCTTCCATTCGGTACTACTCCCTCCTCGCCACTCTTACACCATTATATCAGAAGAAGGGCTTCTGTCAAAAGAAAAAACAATAAAAACAAATTGATAATTATTCTCAAAAAGTATTTATTTTTTATTAATAGCCTCAACGACTTCTTTCATTAAAACTGGTGATGCGTAAGCCTCCACACTAGAAGCAAGTGCTAACACCACTCCAATTACGAGAAAGAAGCATGTATAACGGATTAATAATGGTAATAGTGGCTCGGTTATTTTTCTAATAAATTGATGCCTAATCATCCGTAAAGAAAAACTTGCAGCAATGGTTGTCATAACGAGAAAGACTGGAATGATAATTAAATTTTGTGGCAAAACAGATACAAATGCTAATAATAGTCCATTCCATCCATGCTGACTTACTAAAAAACCAACTGTAAATCCAACGACAACTCCTTTTACAAATAATAAAATAAAAATAAGTGGTAATCCAATAATTGAAATTCCTAAAATCCAAATAAATCCGATGTATTTTAATTGCGAAAAGTAACTTTCTCGAAACATTTCGCCCGCAATGGCAAATTCTCCTTTAGAGACTTGTCCAAAAAAACGTTGTAAATAAAATGATAAATCTTGTTTTTGATTGATTTGTAAACTATTCACGAGAATGGCTCCGAATATTACTCCCATCAATAATAAAACAGCGTTAAATATATATAATGAAGAGTTTTCCTGTATGTGAGACATTACACGGTCTTGCCAATTTTTTCGCCACATTTTTCTTCCCTCCGTTCACACTCTTATTAAAAATGTATGAAAGAAAGAAAAAAGTATGACGAATTAACATTGAAATTCCGCTCTACTTTGCTAAACTAAAAAGTAGAGAATAGGAGGGATTTCTCTTGAAACCATTATTATTAGATTTTCCAACATTATTTCAAACTGAACGCTTGCAAGTTCGTAAACCATTTCCAGGTGATGGTGCAGAAGTATATGAAGCAATCCAAGCTTCTCTAGAAGACTTAGTACCGTGGATACCAATTAACGCTGAAACAGAAGAGAGTGCTGAAGAAATTGTTCGCGAAGCTCACGGACAGTTTTTACTTCGTGAAACACTTGATTTTCACTTATACGATAAAGTATCTGGTACATTCATCGGAGCAATTACACTAAAGCCTGAAAACTGGGATATTCCAAAGTTTTCACTTCACTTCTGGCTACATAGTGCCTATACAAAACAAGGCTATATGACCGAAGCTGTTAAAGGTGCAATTCAGTTCGCCTTTGATAAACTAGGCGCTAGAAGAATTGAAATTCGTACTGATGCAACAAATATAAATGCATGTAGCTTAGCAGAACGTCTAGAATTCATTCTAGAAGGGACAATGGAAAATGACTTCCTAGCACCAGATGGTAGCTTACGTGATGCACGTGTATATGCAAAAATCAATTAAAAAACACTCGCCTTTGGCGAGTGTTTATTTTTGTAGTTGTAAATATTGTACTGCAAACATCGTCTTCGCATCATGAATACGAAGATCTTTCATAAGAGTAATCGCTTCTTCTAACGATACTTCCATTAATTCCACAAACTCATCTTCATCTAACTCAGCTTTATTTTCTTTTCTTGTCAAACCTGTCGCTTTATATACATATAAAATTTCATCTGCGAATCCTGGAGATGTATAGAAAGAAGTAATGAGCTCCATATTTTCACATACATATCCTGTTTCCTCTTCTAATTCACGAACTGCTGTTACCTCAGGTTTTTCACCAGGTTCTAACTTGCCAGCCGGAATTTCTATAATCGCCTTTTCAAGTGCTTTACGATACTGCTCAACAAGCACAATTTTCCCCTCATCAGTAATAGCAATAATAGCAACTGCACCAGGGTGATTTACAATTTCACGTTTACTCATTGCTCCATTTGGTAATACTACATCATCAACACGAACTTTTATAACTCTACCATCAAAAATTGGCTCAGTTTTTACTGTTCTCTCTGCAAGATTACTCATACTACTTCATCTCCCTGTTCTATTTCCTATTCTTTCCTCATACATTTTACCACATTGAAAGGAGCGTGATAGAAATGAAAGTTTATATTTTACCAAATCGCGTCACTTTAGTCGGAAAAGCATGGCAAATTCGCCATAAGCTAAAGCAATATAGCAAAGAGTATACAACTGTACAAGAGTGGATTACAGCAAATAAAGTGAAACATTAATCATGCTTTTACGGGCAGTTAATGCGAAGCGGAAAGTAAACGTTTGTCAACCTCTTTTCCCTCTCGTACAATAAAGGTAAGGAGGTTGACCTATGAAAAAACGTCAATTAGGAAACTCAGATTTGTTTGTTACAGAAATGGGCCTTGGCTGTATGTCTCTCGGTACATCTGAAACAGAAGCTATGCATATTATCGATGAAGCGATCGATTTAGGAATTAATTTTTTTGATACAGCAGATTTATATGATTACGGATTAAATGAAGAATTTGTTGGAAAAGCCTTGAAGGGAAGAAGAGACCAAATTGTACTTACAACGAAGGTTGGAAATCGTTGGACAGAAGAAAAAAATGGCTGGTCTTGGGATCCTTCTAAAGCTTACATAAAGACTGAAGTAAAGGAAAGTTTACGTAGACTTCAAACTGATTATATTGACCTTTACCAACTTCATGGCGGAACAATTGAAGATCCAATAGATGAAACAATTGAAGCTTTTGAAGAATTGAAAAAGGAAGGTATTATTCGCCATTACGGTATTTCTTCTATACGCCCAAATGTCGTTCGTGAATATGCAAAACGCTCAAACATCGTTAGTGTACTAATGGAATATAACCTTTTAAATCGTCGTCCAGAAGAATGGTTCCCCCTTCTAAATGAACACCAAATTAGCGTCATTGCCCGCGGGCCACTTGCAAAAGGAATTTTAACTGACAATAATGCAAGAAAGATAGAAAGAGTAAAGGAAAAGGATTATCTCTCTTATTCTTACGATGAATTACATGCAACTCTAGCAAGTGTAAAAGAAATGATTGGAGAACGCTCTTTAACAGGAACAGCTATTCAATATTGCTTACATAATAAGACTGTTGCAGCTGTTATACCTGGTGCAAGCTCTCTTCAACAATTACAGGAAAATATACGAGCTAGTCAACAGTTACCTTTAACGAAAGAAGAATATATACAACTTCAAAAGATTGTTAAATATGACACATATGCTTTGCATCGTTAAAAATATCGAATTACCGATAAAACAGAAGACTGTCTCCAGTATTAGGAGACAGTCTTTTTTATAACGTATCATATTTATCAGGATTCGTTCCTACATGTAAATCACGATTCAACGTGTTAATTTGACGTATCTCTTCTTCAGTTAGTGCAAAATCAGAAATAGTAAAGTTTTCTTTAATACGAGATGGTGTAACAGATTTAGGAATTGTAACAATCCCGCTTTGAATATCCCACCTTAATATAACTTGTGCAGGTGTTTTTTCATATTTGTTAGCAATAGCCTGAATGATTGGATGCTGGAATACTTCTCCGCCCCTCATTAACGGACTCCATGCTTCCATTTGAATTTGCTCATCTTGACAATAATTTCGCAACTCAAATTGCGTCAACATCGGATGAAGTTCCACTTGGTTTACCATCGGCTTCACTTTGCAATTTGGTAATAATAGTTCTAAATGATGTTTATGAAAATTAGAAACACCAATCGCACGCACTTTACCTTCTTCATACAATTTCTCTAAAGCTCGGTACGTATCAACATACTTCCCTCTTACCGGCCAATGTATTAAATATAAATCTACATAGTCCATTTGTAATTTTTTCAAACTCTTTTCAAACGCCTCGAGTGTCTCCTCATATCCTTGATCGTCGTTCCATACTTTTGTTGTAATAAATATATCTTCTCTTGGAATTCCTGATTCACGTATCGCCTCTCCGACACCGCTTTCATTTTCATATACAGTTGCTGTATCAATCGAACGGTATCCAACTTCTAACGCTGTTTTTACTGCTTGCTTTACTTCGTCTCCTTCTTTCGCTTTATATACGCCTAGACCAATCATCGGCATTTTCACGCCATTATGAAGTGTAGTTGTTGGAATATGCACAGTCGTCTCCCTTTCATTGTTACATTTTTTATAAGCCACAATTTTATTTCAACAAGATTCATCCCAAAAGTCAAAACATACGTACAGTTTACATAACACTTTTATATAGCTAAAAAATAGCGTGAACTCATTCATTCACGTTATTTTTTCTCCATTCTTTCGCTTTTTCATCCACATTGCGCACAAACTCA
Organism: Bacillus cereus group sp. MYBK14-1; assembly: GCF_051916885.1. Classification (NCBI taxonomy): domain Bacteria; kingdom Bacillati; phylum Bacillota; class Bacilli; order Caryophanales; family Bacillaceae; genus Bacillus; species Bacillus cereus group sp. MYBK14-1. The sequence goes on from NZ_JBQAHM010000003.1 coordinate 383,137, forward strand.
TTTTTTCCTTCCGTATATAACGCGCCATCATATGTATACTTTTCGGCTAATTCTTTCTTTAAGGTTGCATATGCCTCTGCTTCTTCACAATGAGCCATCATATAATCACGAAATGCTAAATGCCTTACTATCTCTGGATTTCCTTTTTCAAACACGTGTAAATGATACGAGCGTTTTTCTTCAGTTCCATGAATAAAATATCGGCGTCTTGAAATACCATTTTCCCCTTTTACGATGTAACCAAGCTCTATAAATCGTTCATTCCACCCATCTACTCTTTCGATATTTTCTACTTCCATGATCATATCAATAATAGGTTTAGCTGCCAGTCCGGGAACTGACGTACTTCCAATATGATAAATTTTTACCGTTTCTGGCATCGCTGATTTTAATCTTTTAGCCTCCATTTGAAATTTTTCACTCCAATGGTTTTCATGTGGAACAACGACAATTTTTCTCATTCTAACTCCCCTTTTCTTACAAGCTCGTCAAAAAATGATCAGTGGTATTTCACTGATCATTTTTTTATTATTTAAAGTCTTTCCAAGTAAGGTTACTTTCACTTAGCAGTTCTTCAAATGATTTATTCTTTTCACGTTCTTTTTGTTCTTGGCGCTTTCTTTCCAGTTCAGCTGCCTCTTTTTCCTCTTCCCTCACTTGCAACTCTTTCTTCTTACTCTTTAATTGTTGCATGAGTGAATCATTTAATTGATCGCCTAATGTAAGTGTTTCTTTCTTTGGTTGATTCACTTGTGATTGTCTTTGCATTTGTCTTTGTTTCTTTTTCTTCATGCTACTCACCTTTTACTTTTTTCTCCATTATAGTAGATACACAATGAAATCGACAATAAAAAAGGGTCTTTACTCTATTATTCACTTTTTGTAAATATGTTAATTTTTCGAAAAGACTAAATTTTTATGTAGCTATAATCCTATGAATCTATTAAAATTATGTCGTATGATGTCAGATTATAAAAAAGGAGAATTATATTATGTGGAAAAAAATTATTCCTGCCGTTGCTGTTTTAAGCACCATTACTTTTTCAAGCGTATTTGCCGCTCCCCCATCTCAGAATCCAGCTGAACAAAACCGCTACATAGACGTACAAATGCTTGGTATTAATGATCTCCATGGACAACTAGATACTGTTAAAAAAATCAATAATAAAGAAGCTGGTGGCGCTGATTACTTAGCTACTTATTTAAAAGAACATAAAAAACAAAACCCTAATACACTTCTCGTACATGCTGGTGATATCGTCGGAGCTAGTCCACCAGTTTCAGCATTATTACAAGATGAACCGACGATTGAATTTTTAAATGACTTAAAATTTGATGTCGGTACAATCGGGAACCATGAATTTGATGAAGGCATTGATGAAATGAAACGCCTCATTTACGGTGGATATCATGAAAAAACAGGAAATTTCAAAGGGGCTAACTTCCCCTATGTAGCTGCTAATTTCTATAACAAATCAACTGGCCGCTTATTTTTACCACCATTTACTGTAAAAATGGTAGATGGTGTTCCTGTAGGATTCATTGGGGTTGTTACAACTGATACACCAAATGTCGTTATGCCTACGATGCTTAACAATGTACAAATTACTGATGAAGTAGAAGCAATTAATAAATCAACACAACAATTAAAACGCCTCGGCGTTAAATCTATCGTCGTTCTTGCTCATGTCGGTGGAACAACCGATGAGTCTGGGGTAACAAATGGCGATCTTACTCGAATTGCAAATGAAACAGACCCAGAAGTTGATGTTATTTTCGGTGGACATAGTCATACGTATGTAAATGGTACAGTAAACAATAAACTAATTGTCCAAGCAAATTCATACGGAATGGCTTTCTCAGACGTCGATGTAACAATTGATCGTAAAACAAAGGATATTGTAAAGAAAAAAGCTGAAGTTGTTACAACGTATCATGAAGGTGTAGAACCTGATAAACAAGTAAAGAAAAAACTAGATCAATATAAAGAAAAAATCGCACCACTTGTAAATGAAGTGGTCGGAAAATCTACAGCACCTATCGACCGTAAACAAAATGATGCTGGTGAGTCCACTCTTGGAAATTTAGTTGCCGATGCTCAGCGTCAAACGATGCAAACTCAAATCTCCCTCATGAATCCTGGTGGCATTCGTAATGACTTAGATGCTGGTGATATTACGTGGGGTGAGTTATACGGCATTCAACCTTTTGGAAATCAATTGATTAAAGTAGATTTAACAGGTCAAGACATTCGCGATATTTTAAATCAGCAATGGCAAAAAGGAACAACAAGAATGCTTCAAATTTCAGGTATTCAATATACGTGGGATGCAAATAAACCAAACGGTGAAAAAGTTACAAATATACGTTTAACAAACGGAGAAGAATTATCTCCATCTACAACGTATAGCGTAGTTGCAAATGCCTTCTTAGCTTCTGGCGGTGATGGATTCGTATCATTTAAAAATGGTAAAAATGCAGAAACTGGGCCAAACGACTTTGAAGCGTTAGTCAATTACGTAAAACAATTAAAAGAACCAATTCAGCCAGTTATTGATGGAAGAATTCAAAAAGTAAATTAAGTGTTTCTCTAATAATAAATTTCATTTTTCACGTATAAAGGATTTGTACTGATCCTCTATTTTATACGTAATATACATCATAAAAAGGATACTCGTTCTTCTAATGAACATAGTATCCTTTTCTTTAGTTATCAAAATGTGATGTTTTGTCAACTTCATATTGCTGTAAAAATTGTTGCAACGCCTCTTCTACAAGTTTAGATTTTTGAATTCCTTTCGATTCTGATATAAGGTCCAATCTTGCTAATATTTCTGTATTAATAGAAAAGGTTCGTCTCTTTTTCTCTGTACTTTTACTCACAATTGGTGCAATTACTTCTTCTCTTTTTCTTAATAACTCATAAATGCTTTGTAATTGCTCATAAATTAATAATTGATAATCTGTTTTCTCATATTGAAGGGCGGTCGCTTCTTGGAGTTGTAAGTGACGTGGTTCTTCTCCATCTCCTACAAAAATACGTTTCTTCTGCTCTCCATCATATTCGTATCCAATCAATCTTAATTTCTTCGATAATGTATACGGGCTTATTTCAAGACGTTTTGCTATAATAGCGATGGATTCACGTCTATTTAAACCATCTATAATTTCTCCAATCGTCACAATTTCCCTCCTCCCGTGTTGAAATGACACTAGTATGGTATGTTACAATGATTTTCTAACAGTATATGCAAAATGAATAGCCTGTGCGATTCATACGATTTCACAAAAGGAGGTTTTCAATATGCTTTTTCGTAGCTACACCCCTCAGTTCTATAACGAAAACAAACAACTCATTCCTAATAGTATCGCTACGATAGAAAGCGTTATAATTAATAATCGAAAACAAACTCTCCTTATGCGTGGACAAAACGTAGAGCAACCTATTTTATTATGCTGTCACGGCGGACCTGGGATGGCACAAATCGGATTTATTCGCCATTTTCAAAAAGAATTAGAGAAGCAATTTATTGTTATTAATTGGGATCAGCGCGGAGCTGGTAAATCCTTTTCAATGAAAGATTTCGGAGCAAATTTCACAATCGAACAATTCGTTTCCGATGCAAAAGAAGTGATTCAATATGTACTTAAAAAGTTCAACAAACAAAAACTATTTCTCGCTGGTCATTCTTGGGGAAGTATTATTGGGCTTAACATAGCACATCAATATCCAAAGTATATCGAGGCTTACATCGGTATTGGGCAAATTGTACATATGAAACAAAATGAAGAATTGCTATATCAACATTTAATTCATTCTGCAAAAAAACATGATCATAAAAAAGCATTAGCTTCCCTTTTAAAATTAGGCAAACCACCATTTTTAGATACGAGACGTCTCATTATTCAAAGAAAGTGGCTTGGCACATTTGGAGGCGCAATCCAAAACGGATCTTCCTTTTCTTTCATACGAAAAGGTTTCTTTTCTCCCGAATATACGCTATTAGATTGGTTCAAGTTTCTCGCAGGAAATTTAAAATCTGGCATTTTATGGGAAGAAATGCTGGCAATCGATTTCTTTTCTTCTATCTCAAGTTTATCTATTCCAGTTTATTTTTGTTCTGGTCGCTATGATTATCAAACTCCTTATGCACTCGTTCAGGAATATTGCGATATTATTGAAGCGCCTATAAAAAAGATGATTTGGTTCCCAAATTCAGCACATTCTCCTGATTTAGAAGAACCAGAATTATTCGCTAATTCTTTACAATCAATTAAACAAGAGCTAGCTTTTCAGCATTAGTAACAAAAGGCTCTTTTACATTTCATAGAAAACATTTTATAATAATATGTCGCAAGTATGTATAAACATAGCAAAATGTTTCATATTTACTTGTCTTAACAGAATAAAAATTTAGGGAGATTACATTTATTATGAACGCTGTACTCGTCGCAGTAGCAATTATGCTATTGCTTAGTTTGTTACGTGTCCAGGTCATTGTCGCCATCATTGTTGGAGCTTTAACAGGCGGACTTATCGGCGGACTCGGTATTTCAGAAACGATTAACACTTTTACAACTGGTCTTGGAAACAGTGCTCCAATCGCTTTAAGTTATGCAATGCTTGGTGGTTTCGCTATTTCCCTTTCCAAAACAGGACTTCCAGATGCTATGATTCAAACTGCATTAAAATGGATTGGCAATGAACAAGACACGAAAAAACAAGTTTATTCTAAAATACTTATTTTATTCATTATTTTAACGATGGCTTGTTTCTCACAAAATGTGATTCCTGTTCACATTGCTTTCATCCCCATCTTAATTCCAGCACTTTTAAAAGTATTAAATGAGCTGAAAGTGGATCGCAGACTTGTCACATGTATTATTACATTTGGATTGATTACTCCTTATATGTGGATCCCTGCAGGGTTCGGAAAAATTTATCATGACGTATTGCAAACCAACGCTGCGCAAAGCGGCCTTACATTTGATGTCACACTTATTCCAAAAGCAATGACTATTCCAGCAATCGGTATGATTATTGGATTATGTGTAGCGGTATTCATTACGTACCGAAAACCTCGTACGTATGAAACAGAACAAATTCATACTACCGAAAATGAAATCGTTCCCTATACAAAACGTAGCATTACTTTCGGGTTATTATCTATCATTGCTACATTAACTGTTCAATTAACAACAGAATCAATGATTTTCGGTGCTTTAGCAGGTATTATCGTCTTATCAGTTAGTGGCAGTCTACCACTTAAAGAAGCAGATGCGATATTAACAAGCGGAATGCGTATGATGTCCTTTATTGGCTTTGTTATGATTGCTGCCGCTGGATTCGGCGCTGTTCTTCGAAAAACAGGACATGTTGAATCTCTAGTGCAAACGAGTGCACATATAATCGGAAATAACAAACCACTCGCTGCATTTCTTATGCTCGTTATTGGACTTCTCGTTACGATGGGAATTGGTTCATCCTTTTCAACCATCCCTATCTTAACAACCATTTTTGTACCTCTTTGCATTCAGCTTGGATTTAGTCCAATGGCCACAATTGCAATTATCGGTACAGCCGGAGCACTAGGTGACGCAGGATCTCCAGCATCGGATAGTACCCTTGGACCAACATCCGGTTTAAATGCTGATGGTCAGCACCATCATATATGGGATACATGTGTACCCACTTTTCTACATTACAATATACCGTTACTTATATTTGGCTTTATTGCCGCAATTACATTATAAAAAGGTGCGTATAAAACGCACCTTTTACTTTTTTATTTTTCCTTTTAATTGTTGAAAAGCTACTTTTCCGTTATCTTTGACATAGCTTTCAATTGTCGGTAGTGATGAACCTATCCATTCACACTCTATACTCCCATTCGGTCCAACAATTTTTAATTTATCTGGTATATGTATATTTAGAAATCTCGCTGACCGAATTAACTCAATAGCAATCTGATCACTTGAGGCTACAATTCCATCTATATACGGATTGTTTTGCAATAATGTAATAAATTGTTTATTTGTATACCCTTGTACACATTCTTCTCGATAAGAGATTCCTTCATCCCAAACAGTGTCTAAAAACCCTGCTATATAATCTTCCATTTCTTCACTTTCTTCTCCCTCACCGAAATATGCAAGAAAGTGACACCCTTTCTCTTTTAATAAAGAAACAGCTCTCTGTCCACTTTCATAATAATTTCCATGTGATTGTTGCTCATCGATCACAACAAACGGAAATGGAATTTCTCCTACACTTTTAAAAACTGCTCTCGTCAAAATAACACCTGCAATGTTATTTTGCTTCAGCATATGTATGTATCTATCTTTATTCTCTATATTACAAATAATGATTTGATAGCCTTCTTTATATGCTATTTCCTCAATACAATGTAGCAAAGTGATGTTTGATTGGTTACATAAATTATCTACAAGTAATGCAATTATCGTTGAACTCTCTTTAAATAGTGGCTTCGCTGCACTGTTTGGCCTATAACGTAATTCTTCAATTGCTTCCTTTACTTGTTTTACTGTGTCCTCATGAACGTATCCTTTTTCATTAATAACTCGTGAAACGGTTGCGACTGAAACACCTGCCAATTTTGCAACATCACGTATAGTTGCCACATCGTCACCCCTTAATATGGTAATAGATTACAATTTTACGGTAACCTAAATTACACTATCCGTCAAGATTAATAACTCACATTTCTGAAAATTGTTACATCATTTCACTAAACGATACTCCAACTGAATTTCATGTAAAATTGGGATATTATCATATCCCATACGTGGAATTTCTTTCTTTATTTTTCGTGCCTCCTCTACCGCATTCACATATAAATTAGTCATTACAAAATTACGTTGTTGGTAAAATCGTAACGCATTCATATTATCATTTGTTGTAATAAGCCAAACCTGTCTGCACCGTTCTTCTTCTGCAACTTGTAATACACAATCCACAAGTTTCGTCCCTATTCCTTTTCTTTCTTCAAAGCTATCTAGCGATACAATTTCGCATATATTTCCGGTCACTTCATACGTTATAATTCCGATTATTCTGTCATCTGAGAGCGCAACAAATCCTGGCAACTCTTCTAACTGATGTCCCTTACCACGTGAAACCATCAATGAACTTCCCCAGTTCTCACACATGAACATTCGGATTGTTTCTTTCATCGCTGGCGTAATTTTTTGTATATGCAGCATTTCCTATTTCTCCCCTTTTATATCATTGTGATACAATATAAGTGTATCACATGTAACGGTATTTGGAGGATGAGGTAAAGTATGAAACGTTTTTTTGCAGCATTGTTTACTATACTAGGTGCAATAACTGCCCTTGGGATTTTCTTTACAAATAAAGTGATGTACTTAAAGAAAAAAACAGAGGAAGAAGTACTCGAAAGAGAAACGAAAAAACATTTTCGTATAGAGGATTTTGATGCTCTTCATAAAGAAGAAATTCATATCCCTTCACAATTCGGATACGACCTTCACGGATATTACATTCCTGCTGGTCATTCCACCAATAAGTTTATGGTTTTTTGCCACGGTGTAACTGTAAATAAAATAAACTCTGTAAAATATGCAAACTTATTCTTAAAAAGGGGATATAACGTCCTCATTTACGATCATCGTCGTCATGGTAAAACTGGCGGAAAAACAACAAGCTATGGATACTATGAAAAACATGATTTAAAATCCGTAGTTGACTGGCTAAAAAACCGTTTTGGCACCAATATTACACTTGGTATTCATGGTGAATCTATGGGAGCTGCAACACTTCTTCAATACGCAGGACTTGTAGAAGATGGTGCTGATTTCTATATTGCAGATTGTCCTTTCTCTGATTTTCACGGACAATTACAGCACCGTTTAAAGGTTGAATTCCATTTACCAAAATGGCCTTTATTACCTTTAGCAAACGCATTTTTGAAAGTTCGTGACGGTTATACAATTCGTGAAGTTTCACCAATCGACTGTATAAAAAACATTAACAATCCCGTTCTCTTTATTCATAGTAAAGATGACGACTATATTTTAGCTGATATGACAAAAGCGTTATATGAAGCGAAAGAAAATAATAAGCAGCTTTATATTGCAGAACACGGTGCACACGCTTGCTCTTATAACGAAAATAAAGAAGAGTACGAAGCAGCCGTCGATCAATTTTTAAACACATATGTGAAAGAAACAAAAAACAGGCTTGCATAAGCCTGTTTTTTATTGCGCTAAAACGTCTGTAACTTGTTCCATATTTTCAGAAATCCATTGCATTGCATCATCTAACGTTGGGAATTCTGTCGTTTGAAATGTTACTTCATCTTGAAGTAACCAAACATCCTTTGCCTCTTGCCCTACACCTGCAATGGACCAATGTAACAAACTATATGGATGATTATCATTCAAAAATGATGCCCACGTGCGCTCATTTGCAATGTTTCGTAATGTATGTAATTGTTTATCCATCTCTCGTCACCTTACTCTAGTCAGTTATGAAAACTATTATAACACTCTCTTCTTTCTCAAACAAAGTGCTCTTTTTATATTGTCAAGCACTTCCCTTGATTATATGATGAAATTAAGCGTTTGGGAAGGAGGGATAACGTTGGCAAAAGTACAAATTAAAGTAAATGATAATGGCTCTTTTCGCGTTACAGGGGACGTGGAATTAGTCGACTCACAAGGGAATGTATTCCCAGCAAAACCGGCATTTTCTTTATGCCGTTGTGGTTTATCAAAAAATATGCCTTATTGCGACGCTTCGCATAAAGGTAAATTCGAGTCTGTTGTTAGAGCACCAGAGGCAGAATAATTTTACATGTGACATGCACATTTTTTTGTGCATGTTTTTTCTTTTTAGCAACTCCGTTATATCCCTTCTCCTTACAACATTTCTAATACTTTTATTTCCATTCCAGCCTGCATATATTTTCACACAATTCTTCACATTCGAATATTTTTTACTAGCCTTTTATTTTTTTTGTGCTATAATTTGAGCAAACAGCATCCTTCGGGGTCGGGTGAAATTCCCAACCGGCGGTGATGAAGTGAAAACTTCTAAGTCCGTGACCCGTTTTCAACTCGAAAACGGTGGATCTAGTGAAACTCTAGGGCCGACAGTATAGTCTGGATGGGAGAAGGATATGTTTCTAGTTTTTTATATAGTGAATACACTTTTATTTCAGTATGCATATTTTTAAAGATTCATTTTGATTCTTTATATATGTTTAATTTTCTATACTTATTTTTTATACTGAAATAAAAAGAGACAACTAGCGTTTAAAAATTCGATATTTTGCTAGGTTTTTTCCTTATGCAGAAATATCAATTATCGTTAGGTTTCTTTCCTATGCTTTCGTATTCAAACTATATTTCTAGAAATCACGTCTCCCAAACCCCAAGGATATTAAATCCTTGGGGTTTTTTGATTTTTTTAGGAGAGGTGAAGAAAATGACAGATCAAGAATATATGAGGATTGCCCTGCAGTTAGCAGAAGGGACATCAGGACAAACAAGTCCAAATCCTATGGTTGGTGCTGTTGTTGTAAAAGATGGAAACATCGTTGGTATGGGGGCTCATTTACGAGCTGGTGAAGAACACGCAGAAGTTCATGCCCTTCAAATGGCTGGTCAGAACGCCAAAGACGCTACCGTTTATGTAACACTGGAACCGTGTAGCCACTTTGGAAAAACACCACCTTGTTGTGAATTGCTCATCGAAAAAGGAGTTAAGCGTGTTGTAATTGCTACTCTCGATTGTAATCCGCTCGTTTCTGGTAACGGAAAAAGAAGATTAGAGGAAGCTAGAATTGAAGTAACGACCGGTGTTCTTGAAGCAGAAGCAGTTTTATTAAATCGCTACTTTTTTCACTACATGAAAACGAAGCGCCCTTTTGTAACAATCAAAACAGCGATGAGCTTAGATGGAAAAACAGCAACTGTAACTGGTGAAAGTAAGTGGATTACAGGTGAAGAAGCACGTGCTGATGTTCACCAATATCGCCATACACATGATGCAATTCTTGTTGGAGTGAATACAGTTATAGCTGATAATCCTCATTTAACAACAAGAATTCCAAATGGTGGGAAACATCCTATTCGCGTTGTTTTAGATACCCATTTACGAACGCCACCATCTTCTCATGTTATAACAGATGGTTTAGCACCGACATGGATTATTGTCGGTAAGGATGTAAAGGAAGAGAAGATATCTTCTTATGAATCTAAAAATATAGCTATATTCCAAATGGAAACGAAACATATAGAAATCGAGGACCTTCTTTCCTTTCTTGGAGAGAAACAAATTCTTTCTCTATTCGTTGAAGGTGGCCAATCGATTCATGCAAGTTTCTTAAAAACAAACAATTTTAATGAAATTGTAACCTATATAAGTCCGAAATTAATTGGTGGGAAAGATGCTCCTACTTTATTTGGAGGAAATGGTTTTTCAAAATTACAAAATGCGCTTTCCTTGAAAATTCAAGAGATGAAACAAATTGGTGATGATATAAAAATCGTTGCGAATGCCCGAAACGAGGTGACGAAATGTTTACAGGAATTGTAGAAGAATTAGGAACGATAGCAAACATGCAACAAAGCGGAGAAGCGATGAAATTAACGATTCATGCAAAGAAAATTTTATCAGATGTTCACTTAGGTGATAGTATCGCGGTTAACGGTATTTGCTTAACTGTAACAAGCTTTACAACTACTTCATTTACAGTTGATGCAATGCCTGAAACGATGCAGTCGACATCACTTCGCATGCTTAAACCGCACTCTAAAGTAAATTTAGAGCGAGCAATGGCTGCAAATGGACGATTCGGTGGACATTTCGTTTCAGGACATATTGATGGCATCGGAACGATTTTAAATAAAAAACAACATTACAATGCCGTCTATTACAAAATAGCAATTTCTGATGAACTGCTGCGCTATTGTTTGCAGAAAGGGTCCATTGCTGTTGATGGAACGAGTTTAACGATATTTGATATAGACGAATCTTCCATAACGATTTCACTCATCCCGCACACAGTAAGCGAATCTGTCATTGGAGAAAAAAATGCCGGAGATATCGTAAACATTGAGTGTGACATGATTGGTAAATATATCGAACGCTTTATTACTAAACCTACAAAACGAGTAGGTTCAATGACCGAAAGCTTTTTACAAGAAAACGGATTTCTATAAGGGGGAAGCACAATGTTTCATCGTATTGAAGAAGCTCTAGAAGATTTAAAACAAGGTAAAGTCGTTATCGTATGTGATGATGAAAACCGAGAAAATGAAGGCGATTTTATTGCTTTAGCAGAGTACATTACACCAGAAACAATTAATTTTATGATTACACATGGCCGTGGTCTCGTTTGTGTACCGATTACAGCAGGGTACGCAGAACGTCTACAATTAGAACCAATGGTATCTCATAATACAGATTCACATCATACTGCGTTTACAGTGAGCATTGACCATGTTTCTACAACAACAGGGATTAGCGCTCACGAACGTGCAACTACGATACAAGAATTGTTAAACCCCGCATCAAAAGGCGCTGATTTCAATCGACCTGGACATATCTTTCCATTAATTGCGAAAGAAGGCGGTGTCCTGCGTCGTGCAGGTCATACAGAAGCTGCTGTTGATTTAGCGAAGCTATGCGGTGCCGAACCAGCTGGAGTTATTTGCGAGATTATAAACGAGGACGGCACGATGGCACGTGTACCTGATTTAATAGAATGCGCAAAACAATTTGATATAAAAATGATTACAATAGAAGATTTAATTGCTTACCGCCGCCATCATGAAACACTTGTGACGAGAGAGGTGGAAATTACATTACCTACAGATTTCGGTACTTTCCACGCAATTGGCTATTCTAACTCATTAGATACGAAAGAACATATCGCACTTGTAAAAGGTGATATTTCAATAGGTGAACCGGTACTTGTGCGTGTTCATTCTGAATGCTTAACAGGAGATGTATTCGGTTCACATCGCTGCGATTGCGGACCACAACTCCATGCAGCACTTGCTCAAATTGAGCGTGAAGGAAAAGGTGTTCTTCTTTATATGAGACAAGAAGGAAGAGGCATTGGGCTTCTTAATAAGCTTCGTGCTTATAAATTACAAGAAGAAGGATTCGATACTGTAGAAGCAAATGAAAAACTCGGCTTCCCTGCTGATCTTCGTGATTACGGTATCGGAGCACAAATATTAAAAGATTTAGGTTTACAAAGTTTACGATTATTAACGAATAACCCAAGAAAAATTGCTGGCTTACAAGGTTACGATTTAGAAGTAGTCGAGCGTGTACCGTTGCAAATGCCAGCAAAAGAAGAGAATAAATCGTATTTACAAACGAAAGTAAACAAATTAGGACACTTACTAAACTTATAATTAAAGGAGAGATTTATTATGGTATTCGAAGGTCATTTAGTTGGTACAGGATTAAAAGTTGGAGTTGTTGTTGGACGTTTTAACGAATTTATTACAAGTAAGTTACTTGGCGGCGCTTTAGACGGATTAAAGCGTCACGGTGTAGAAGAAAATGATATTGATGTTGCTTGGGTTCCTGGTGCATTTGAAATTCCTTTAATTGCTAAAAAGATGGCTAGTAGCGGAAAGTATGATGCTGTTATTACATTAGGTACTGTAATCCGAGGTGCTACAACTCACTACGATTACGTTTGTAATGAAGTAGCAAAAGGTGTTGCGTCTTTATCACTACAAATGGACATCCCAGTTATTTTCGGCGTATTAACGACAGAAACAATTGAACAAGCGATTGAACGCGCAGGTACGAAAGCTGGTAATAAAGGATATGAATCAGCTGTTGCTGCAATTGAAATGGCTCACTTATCAAAACAATGGGCATAAAAAAAGAGGCTACGGCCTCTTTTTATTTTTTCACCTTTTTTTGTACATCTTTTATTAATTCATTCATCGTTTTTCCTTCTGTTTTTATATGAAGAGCTTGTGCTGTTCTCCATACATTCTCTCTTTTTTTCGCTTCTTCTATAATAGTAATTTCTTTTCTAACTTCCTTTAAATCTTTTCCTTCCGTTTTCAATCCAAAATGTTCAGCTTTCGTTCGAAAGTGTTGTTCGATTCTTTGTTGCATCTCTTTTTGTTCAGGATTTTCAGCAGCCTTAACTGGATCAGAACTTATTGCTTTTATTAAAATTAAACAAGTCATAATCGCTAATATGTATTTGTACATGTAAAATCCTCCAACCCAATATAAATTACATATTTACTATGTACAACTAGGGCTTGGAAAATTCGTTCACAAAAATTCTTTTTTTCGTTCAAAAACCAATAGTAACAGGCGTTCACAACTATTTATTACATTTTATTTACAAAAAAAGCAAACCCTTTTACAAGTTTGCTTTTTCATCTATCTTATAATGCACACTCTTCAATTTCAAATCCTAAATCTGCAATCATACCCCAGTCTGCAGTCGGCTCTTGTCCAGCTGTCGTTAAGTAGTCCCCGACAAAAATAGAATTTGCTGCAAATAAACCGATTGGCTGTACAGAACGTAAATTGATTTCACGTCCTCCTGAAATACGAATTTCTTTTGTCGGGTTTACAAAACGCATCATTGCCAGTACTTTTAAACATTCTACTGGCGTTAACTCTTTTTGCCCTTCAAGAGGTGTCCCCTTTACAGCAACAAGGAAATTACAAGGGATAGAATCTGCATCTATACGTTGTAATTCAAATGCAATTTCAGCACGCTCTTCAATTGTTTCTCCCATGCCAAAAATCGCTCCAGAGCATGGGGAAATGCCCGCTTGTTTTGCTTTTTGAACTGTATCAACACGATCATCATACGTATGAGTTGAACAAATACTATCGTAATTATTTGCATGTGTATTTAAGTTGTGGTTATAACGGTGCACGCCTGCTTCCGCTAAACGTCCTGCTTGATCTTCATTTAAGAAACCTAAACAACAACAAATCTTCAAGTCTGTCGTTTCACGAATTTCCTTAACTGCTCCAATTACGTGATTTACCTCTTTATCCGTCGGACGACGACCAGACGCTACAATACAATATGTACCTGCTTTACGGCGTATTGCTTCATGTGCCCCTTCTACAATCTTCTCCTGCGTTAACCATGCATATTTATCAATCGGTGCTTCTGAAATAATAGACTGTGAGCAATATCCACAATCTTCAGGACATAATCCAGATTTCGTATTAATAATCATATTCAATTTTACTTTCTTACCAAAGTGATGATGGCGAATAATGTAAGCCGCATTCATAATTTCTAAAACTTCTGTATCATCAGCTTCTAATATCGCTATTGCATCTTCTTTTGTAATCATCTTCTCTTCCACTACGTCGTATGCAAGTTTTTTCCAATCCCTTTTTGTTTGTACTTGTTTCATTTCATCTCTTCCCCTCTTTTGTTATATGTATAAATAAAGCATGATACGTTGCCATTATCCCTTCATTTCCCGTGAAGTCTCTTTGGTATATGCGTAGCATCGCACGAAAGAGTGAGGGACTTTGACAATATGATCCTTCATTGCTATTAGTTGCTCCTACTTTTCGAATAGAATGCAGAAACTCCTTAACTTCTGTAAAACTCTCTATGTAACATGTTTCAGAAACATGCACATCCCCTGTTTCTATCTTACATATATGAAGCAACTGATCTTTTGAATAAAAACGTTGACCAATCGATGTTTCATTTTTTATATTTCTTTCTTCTTTCGCACGTTGGAACGAAGCATGCAATTCTTTAAATGTTTCATGTCCAAACGTTGAAAAGAGTAATATCCCATCTATAGACAAATGTTGAAATAAATTTCTTAACACTTGTTGTAAATTATTTAACCATTGAAATGTAGCATTTGAAATAATGACATCATATGATTCTTCTAATCGTAATCGCTCAATATCTTCACAGTGAAACGTTACATTTTTTACATTTTGTCTAGTTTGCGCAATCGCAATCATACTTTCAGCAAAATCAACTGCTGTAATATGTGATTTCGGAAATAACTTTGATAATTGCTCTGTTACATACCCCGTCCCGCATCCTAGTTCTAAAATACGTATTGATGCCGTTTCACTATATCGTTCCTTTAAGATTGAAAGTAATGAATGTGCCATCTTTTTTTGTACATTTGCATATCGATCGTAAGATACGGCTGCCCCATTAAACCGTTTTTGTAGTAACGTTTTGTTGATCATGTCGTATCCCCTCTACAAATTGAATTATCTCATTTGCGCAATATTCAAAATTCGTCACACATAATGCATGCCCTGCTTCACTTACTACTTTCAGCTCGCTGCTGCTATTCTCCGTCATACTACGTGCCGCAGACAATGGGCATATTACATCCTGTTCTCCGTGAATAAGTAGTATAGGTACTTTAATTTCTTTTAGTTCTTCTCTCATATCTGTTTCTATTAAATAATCTAAACCTAGTTGTAAAGACTGAATAGAATCACCTTTAAAACGGTCTACAATGTCTTCAAAGTTTTTATTCTCTTTTAGCTCATCTTTCGTAAACATATTTTCATAAAACCGCTTGAGCGTATCTTCTTTCCTTCTCGCCAAATTCCTTTTCAGCCGTTCTACATGCAAAGCATTCCATCCGTTACTGTAATCGCTCGTATTTGTAAATTTAGCAGTACCACCAATTAATACGATGCCTTTTGCCTGAATCTTTTTATAAGCTTCAACTGCTGCTAACGCTCCTAGTGACCATCCAACTAAAATTACGTTGTCGTTATGCGCTACATCTATAATTCGTTCCGCAAATTCACTTCGTTCTTTCACATTACGCCAATCTATGCATTGAACAGAATATCCTTTAAAATACGGAAGTACTAAATCCCAAATATTCTCTTCCATTCCCCATCCGGGGATAAAAATAATCTTTAGCTCATTCATACGAAAAGCTCCTCTTCTTTCGCAATGTGGATAATTCGGTCAATAGCCCATTTTAAATCAGCTATTGTATGTTGCGATGTAACTGCAAAGCGAATTCGAGAACTATGAACCGGCACAGTTGGCGGACGAATTGCAATAGCCGCAATCCCTGCCTCTTGCAACCTTTTACTAAACCGTAAAGCATGTTCATTTGAACCGACTACAATCGGTACAATATGAGTTGAACTATTTCCAATATCAAAACCAGCATCCCTTAATTTAGTTCTGAAGTATTCTCCGTTTGCTATAAGGTTCTCTCTTCTTTCGTTATCTTCTTTTACAATTTCAATTGCTTTTTGCACTGCTCCTAACGTACTTGGTGGTAAGGCTGTAGTAAAAATAAAGCTTCTCATCATATTTTGTAAATACTCTATATAAATTTCATCACCTGTCAAATACGCACCATAACACCCTAAAGCCTTGCTAAACGTCCCCATATGTATATCAATTTTTTGAGAAAGATTTTTTTCTATATGAGATAACCCAGCTCCGCCGATTCCATATATTCCACTCGCATGTGCTTCATCGACTATAATGATTGCCCCGTATTTCTCTTTCAGCTGTACTAAATCTCTCAAATACGCAGTATCACCGTCCATACTAAAAACGGTATCTGTTACGATTAATTTCCTTTTTTCAGGCGAAGCCATTTTCAACAACTTCTCTAAATGATCCAAATCATTATGACGATACCTTTTATGCTCTGCCCCGCTTAATATGATTCCATCAACAATACTTGCGTGATTTAACTTATCACTAAAAACAATATCGTGCCGAGAGGCTAAAGAAGATATGGCACCTATATTTGCCGTATACCCACTATTTACAATTAAAGCTCTTTCAGTACCTTTCCAGTCACATATGCTTCTCTCAACCTCTTCATATAATAGATGATTTCCTACAACGAGACGAGAGGCAGTCGCTCCAGTTCCATATCTTTTTGTACAGGCAATAGCAGCTTCTTTTAACCTTTCATCTCCAGCTAACCCTAAATAATTATTTGACGCTAAATTTAACATCCTTTTTTTATCTCGAATAAGCCAAGTCTCTTCTGCCTTCTCTGTTACATGCAAATCACGATACTGCCCTTCCTCATGTAATTGTTGTAATTTACATTGAAGGTGCGCCCGCCACGTTTGATTCATTTTGGATAAACTCCTCTAATTTTGAAATCATAATATGTTCTTTTGCAGATTCTAATACTTCTTCTTTCGTAAACTCACCTGCAAAGAATGGTAATAATCCTAAAACTGGTACCCCGCTCAGCTCTTCAATCATCTCTTTATTTTCTTGCACTCTTTCCATTTCACATTCTTTGCAACCTGATAAAATGACACCCGCTACGGTTAAGCCATGCGCCTTTGCGTAAGCAATCGTTAACACTGTATGATTTACTGTTCCTAATGTAGGACGAGCTACTACAATAAGAGGCAACTGTAATTCTTTTGCAAAATCAATTACTAAAGCATCTTCTGTATATGGGACAGCAAGCCCACCTGCTCCTTCTACAAATAAGCTATTAAACTCTTTTAATAGTTCATTATAGTAATCAGTAATTTCTTTTAACTTTACTACTCTTCCAGCTCTTTTCATGGCAAGTCTCGGAGCAAGTGGTTCTTCAATAGAATAAGGGCAAATTTCATTTTCTTGTGTCGGTACACCTGATAATGATTTTAACCTTGCCGCATCTCCCTCAGGGTTTGATGCAACATGCCCACTTTGCAACGGTTTATATACCCCTACGTTATATCCTAATTCTCTAAATACACCTGCTATAGCACCTGCAACTACTGTTTTTCCAACTTCAGTATCAGTTGCTGTTATGAAAAAACCACTCATTATTCTCCCTCCGTAACATCCGAGATTGCCTTATATAAAATGCGTAACATATCATCAATTTCTTCAAAAGTAGAAGCAAGTGGCGGCATAAATACAATCGTGTTACCTAGCGGTCGTAAAATCATACCCAGCTCTCTTGAGCGTTTACATACTTGAACACCGACTCTCTCTGTCCAGTCAAACGCTTCTTTCGTTTCCTTATTCTTCACAAGCTCAATACCAACCATTAATCCGCACTGACGAATATCACCTACATGTTTATAAGCAAAGAGCTTTTCTAATTGCGCTGCCACATAATCCGTTTTACGTGCCACTTCTTCTATTAAATTTGTTTTTTCATATAGTTCTAGATTCGCGATTGCTACGGCACACCCTAACGGATTGCCTGTGTAGCTATGTCCATGGAAAAATGTTTTTTGTTCTTCATATTCTCCTAAGAAGGCATTATATATTTCATCTGTCGTTACCGTAACTGCAATTGGTAAATATCCACCTGTTAAACCTTTCCCAGCAGTTAAAATGTCTGGCGTCACATTTTCATGTTCACAAGCAAACATTTTCCCTGTACGCCCAAATCCAGTTGCTACCTCATCTGTAATAAATAATACATTGTACTTAGTACATAAATCGCGCAGTCCTTTTAAATATCCTTTTGGCATTGTAATCATCCCGCCAGCACCTTGCATTAATGGCTCTACAATGATGGCAGCTACTTCTTCATGCTTTTCTTTCAACAATTCTTCCATTTCTTCTAAATGGCTTTTTACAATTTCCTCCTTATTATTTCCGTAAGGAGAACGATATGTATATGGATACGGCATTTTAATCGCATCAAATAAGAGCGAACTATACACTTGGTGAAACAAGTCTATTGCTCCTACTGAAACAGCTCCAATTGTATCACCGTGATATGCTTCTTTTAATGTAACGAATCTTTGTTTCTTTGGTTTCCCTTTATGCTGCCAATATTGGAAAGCCATCTTAATTGCAATTTCAACAGCGGTAGAACCTGAATCAGAATAGAATACCTTCTTCAATCCATCTGGTACAACCTCAATAATTTTTTCTGCTAATAAAATAGATGGAACGTTAGCAAGTCCTAGCATAGTAGAATGAGCAATTTTATTTAATTGCTCACGAATTGCTTCATCTAATTCCGGTACTTGATGTCCGTGAACATTTAACCATATAGATGAAACACCATCCCAATATTCATTACCATTTACATCGTATAGCTTTCTTCCCTCTCCACGTTCAATAATGACAGGATCTTCTTCTAAATAATCTTTCATTTGTGTAAATGGGTGCCATACGTAAGCTTTATTTTTCTCTGCTAATTCTTCATATGTATAAGATGATTTTTCAATCGTTTTACTATTTATTGTCACAATTGTCACCCCTAATGTTAACTTGTTTACAAATAAAGTTAACATTAAATCTGAATGACTGTCAATTATTTTAAAATCAAATAGTTCTTAAAAAAGAACAACTTATCATACGATAAGTTGTTCTACTTTCCATGCTGTATCTTTCCAATTTCTAAAATAATTTCTTCATCTTTTTTTCCCTCTGTATTAATTCCAAGCTGCTTCGCATGCTCAATTAATAAATCATGACGCTGCTCAAATCTAGCCTTATTTACTTCTTTCGTAATTTCTTCTTTTGTTTTTCCATCACTAGAAACCCCTAGTTTCGTAGCTGCTTTCTCCATCGACTTCTTCTCTTCCGCTTCTTTCGCTTTCTTCACTTCTGACTGCTGTACTTGCTTTTGCTTCGCTTGCTCTGATTCAGCTGCAAAAGCTGTGTAAATGCCAGCACTTCCGCCAATGACTAGTAAGGTGGTAAAAAGAATTATTTTTTTCTTCACTCTTTCCTCCCCTTTCAAATTCATTATAACGCACATTTTTTAGTGTTAAAACCTATCTCCTTTATTTCCCTAAAAAAATATCACATATTTTTATTGACATGTATGATGAATATATGATAAAAATTTAACTAACATCATATGAATCGGCGTTGATAGGATTTAGTAGTATTTCGATTTCTGATTTCAGAGAGCTGGTGGTCGGTGCGAACCAGTACAGAGCGAATTATGAATTACCCCCTGGAGCTTCTTTTACGAAACGTAAGGAGTAGTGAAAGACGGTTATAGACCGTTATGTCTAAAGAGTGGTGAAACGAAACTGTTTCACAATTTAGGGTGGTACCGCGAATTTTTCGTCCCTGCATATATTGCAGGGGCGTTTTTATTTTATAAGCGCATATCATATGACCCTTTATTTTGTGATACATTCATTTCACAAGCTAGGGTGGTACCGCGATTTCTTCGTCCCTGCATAATTATATGCAGGGACGTTTTTTTATCCAATCATTTCCGTATCATATAGAAGGACTAACAATTACCGTTAATTTGTCACAAAATTCTAAATTTTAGAAGGAAATATACAATATTGGCGAATTTTATATAAAAAAGAGCTATTTCACATTACTTAGGAGGGGAAAACAATGGTTTCAAAAATTGAGTCTGTTCTTTTAACAATTTTTATCTTTTTCTGTATTGGTTTTAGTGTTATTCAATTAGAAGTTTCACCACACATCCCAATTTTATTTGGTATCGTTCTTTTATTAGCATTTGGATTCTTGAAGAAAATCTCTTGGTCTACTATGGAGAAAGGGATGATTAGTAGTATTTCAGCTGGCATTCCATCTATATTTATTTTCTTACTTGTAGGCGTATTAATTAGCGTTTGGATCGCAGCTGGAACTATTCCCACTTTAATGGTATACGGCTTCCAACTTGTATCTCCAAAAATTTTCGTTCCAACTGTTTTTGTTGTTTGTGCAATTGTTGGAACGAGTATCGGTAGTGCATTTACAACTGCTGCAACTGTAGGACTTGCCTTTATGGGAATGGGTACTGCCCTTGGATACGATCCAGCTCTTATTGCTGGTGCAATTATTTCTGGTGCATTCTTCGGAGATAAAATGTCTCCTTTATCTGATACAACAAACTTAGCGCCTGCTGTAACAGGTGTAGATTTATTTGAACATATTCGTAACATGCTTTGGACAACAGTGCCAGCTTTCATTATTGCTTTTATCGCATTTTTCATTTTAGGAAGCGGATCTGGTGGAAACGTTGATTTCTCAGCATTTATTAACACACTAGAAAAAAATGCAACGATTTCTATCGTTACACTGATTCCTATTTTATTACTGTTCCTATTCGCATTTAAAAAGGTACCCGCAGTTCCAACATTACTTGCAGGAATTGTGGTAGGGATTATTATTCTCTTTATTTTTAAACCTAGCACTTCTTTAGCTGATTTAATAAAAATTATGCAAGACGGTTACGTTTCTAAAACTGGTATCAAAGACATTGACAGCTTATTATCTCGCGGTGGCCTGCAAAGTATGATGATGTCAATTGCTCTTATTTTCCTAGCTCTTTGTATGGGAGGATTATTACAAGGAATGGGTATTATAGCGCAGCTGATGAATATTATCTCTAGCTTCGTAAAAACTAGTACACGCTTAATTATTTCTACTGCTTCAACTGCAATTGGTGTAAACTTCTTACTTGGTGAGCAATACTTATCTATCGTTTTAACAGGACAAGCATTCGCTAATAAATACGATGAAGTCGGTTTAGAACGTCGTAATTTATCACGAGTATTAGAAGATGCTGGTACAGTAATTAATCCACTCGTACCATGGGGTGTAAGTGGCGTATTCTTAACAAACGTTCTTAGCGTTCCAACATTCGATTACCTGCCATACGCAATCTTCTGTTTAGCATGTCCAGTCGTAACCATTATCGTCGGCTTTACTGGATTCGGTCTTTCATGGAAAAAAGAAAAAGCAGTACCAGTTTCATAATATAATAAAAAGGATTACCAAATCGGTAATCCTTTTTATATTTCTCGACTATCTATTCGCTTTCTTTCTTCTAAATAACATAAGTAATCCCGCTCCAACAAACGCAAGACCCGCTCCAATTGTAGAAGCAATACTTGCACCTGTTTTCGGTAAATCACGTTCATCTTTTTCAGCTTCTTTATTTTCACTTACAGTTGTTGTTGTTTCTTTTTTATTTTGATCAGCTGTTGTAGTTTGTCCAGATCCAGTATTGTTTCCATCTTGTTTTGGTTCATTACCATTATTACCTTCTTCTGTTGGTGGTGTTGGGTTTTCTCCATTACCTGTTGACGGTGTCGTTGGGTTTTCTCCACCACCTGTTGGCGGTGTCGTCGGGTTCTCTCCATCACCTTTCGGTGGTGTCGTCGGATTTTCTCCACCAGTTTCTTTATCATCATTTTTCTTCGTTATATCAATTGCATATTTAGCAAATTCATTTTCAGATGGTCCAACATATGATATGTTCCCATCTTTCTTTATATACTTTTGTGCATTTGGTGAAGAATCAAATGTTGTATTTAATTTATCTGCAACAATCGGTTTAAACGTCCAATTTTGATCAGCTGCTGGATCAATATTTTTTATTTTTTGCATATACTTCACAATGATTTGACGTGTTTCATCTTGTGATTGGTATACAACTTCCCCTTCACTTACACCTGGGAACGTTTGACTACTTCCACGATAGTTATTTGTAGCGACAATGAACTTTTGATCATCAGCTACTGGCTTACCTTCATATGTCATATTTACAATACGATTCGTATTTGCATTTACAACTTTTCCATCTTTATCGTATTTCGCTGGTTGTGTTACATCAATTTCGTATTTTAAGCCATCTAAAATATCAAAGTTATATGTAGGATAGCCTATATTTACTAACGGCTGTTCTTCTGTTTTCTTTGGATCAATTTGATTAAACTGACCTGCAGACATTTCAAGCCATTCTTTCACTTGTGCCCCATTTACTTTTACAGCATATAACGTATTTGGATACACGTATAAATCTGCAACGTTTTTAATTGCTAACGTTCCAGCTGGAATATCCGTATAATATGTAGCACCGTTTCGGCCACCTGCTTTAAATGGTGCGCCTGCAGATAAAACCGGAATATCTTTAATCTCTTCGTACTCTGGTTTTTTAAGTTCTTGTTCTACATACCATTTTTGCGCATTTGTCACAATTTGTACGGAAGGATCATCTTGTACTAATGAAAAATAACTATTAATTGGTGCTTTCGTTTTACCTACAGGTGTATTTACATAGTCGATTGTCGCTTGATGCTCATCTTTAATTTCATTAACTAATTTTTGATCAGATTCTACTAATGGGGTACCTTTACTATTAGCAATCGGGCGAAGTTGTGGCTTAGATTGATCTTTTTGTACTTCCCATTTTCCGTTTACCTTTTTCAATTGCATATCAATAATACCTAAGTTACTACCAAAAACACCAGGCATTACGACTGGAACACCATTAAATACATCCTTCACTTCAGTATGTGAATGTCCCATTAATACTGCATTTACGCCAGGAACCTCTGTTAAATAATACGACGCGTTTTCCATACCAACGTTGTATCCACTTTTATCAACACCGGAATGAGCTAGTGCAACGATAACATCTGCACCTTCTGCTTTCATTTTTGGTACCATTTTCTTCGCTGTTTCAACTATATCTTTCGCTTTAACTTGTCCTTCTAAATTCGCTTTATCCCAATTCATAATTTGTGGTGGAACAAATCCCATTACACCAATTTTCACTATTTGTTTTTGGCCTGCTTCATCCACTACTTCTTTCTCTAAAATATGATATGGTCTATCAAAGTAATGCTCGTCATTCTCATCATTACCATCATGGTCATCTCTGTAGACATTCGAGTTAATAACCGGAATTTTTGTTTTACTAGTCACTTCCTTTAAATAATCTAAACCATAGTTAAATTCATGATTCCCAAGAGAGATGACGTCATACTTCATTAAATTCATTACACGATATAATGGATGTGTATAACTAGGATCCACAGGATTCTTCTGATCTTTTATTTTATTTGCTACATAATCTCCAAGCGGTGTCCCTTGTAATGCATCTCCATCATCAAATAGGACAGAGTTCTTCACTTCTTCACGTGCTTTATTAACGAGTGTTGCCGTTTGTACGAGACCTACTTTATTATCTGTTTTCGTTTGATAATAATCGTAATTCATTAAGTTAACGTGAATATCTGATGTTTCTAGAATTCGTAATTTAACTGTACTCTCCCCAGCGTTCTCATCTGCATGAGCTGTTGCTGGCATTACTTGCGGTGCTATAACACCAATCGCAAGAGTTGCTCCAGCTAGCATTTTTTTTGACTTTTTCACAAAAAATCCCCCTTATACAATTACCAGAAATAATGAAATGAATCCCTATCTGTCTCTAACCACATACCTTTTTTCTTCTATTAGAGACACAATTTTCATTTCACCCTGCGCTAACGAGTAGTCCCCTTAAACGCTCGATTGATGAAGACTAACAATTAATAGGAAATAAAGCTCCCACTAATTAAAATTTCACCTTATCTGACATTATCATATATAAAGTTCTTTCCTATCGTCAATATTTTTTGACAAACTTCAACAAATTTTCTGTAAAGTTATTATAAACTTTTCATAAACATATAATATGCCCTTACATTGCTAATACTGCTGAATATGATACAATTACCAATTACAAGGAGGATGAATTTATGAAAAAAGTCATCTTAACAATTGTTTGTCTCCTCCTTCTGATCATTTCTTATTCTTATTTTGAAAAGAACGACGAGACAAAACAAAATGAACCCGAAGAAAAAACAGAAAAAACATCTACTCCAAGTTGGATTGATAAGCAAACAAACGATTCCTTTTATCATCTCGTACTAGGTGATTCGCTCGCCAAAGGATATGGATCAACACAAGGTGGATTTGCTGAATTAGCCTCTAAACAAATAGAAGCACAAATTCATAAACCAATTACTGTAGAAAACCTTGGGATAAACGGTCTTACAACAGATCGTCTCGCTAAAAAAGTTCAATCAGAAGATGTAAAGCAAAAAATTAGAGCAGCAAATATCATTACCATTAATATTGGAGGAAATAATTTATTTCGCTTAAATCGTGATGTCGGTGTTATAGACGGTATTAAAATGTTAAATAAAGAAAAAGCTCATTTTGAAGCGGATGTAAAAAATATTGTAAAGACAGTCCGAGATCAAAATCCGGATGCTTTACTCATTCTTTCTGAACTCTATAACCCATTACAACTCGATGACTCCATCGCAAGTTATGCAGATATGTTTTTAGACGGCTGGAATGAATCCGTTTATTCCATTGCAAAAGTGAATCAACCATCTATCGTTTTGCCAATTCGTAAATTAATATCGAATGATAAAAAAGAATTGCTCTTTGACCAAGTACACCCAAATGATAAAGGCTATACGATTATTGCCGATTCATTTACAAAAAAAGTGTTGGCCTACAAATATTAAAATTCCCATGAAACAATTCTATTTTTATAACATGTCTTTTTTGTTACAATGAGAGTGGAAGGGGGCCTTTATATGGAATCACGCGAGTGGGAACGTATTGTTGATCATCTTCTTTCGCTAGTGCCTCTTTTTTATCGCAAATTTATGCTTCCTGGAGAATTTTCTTCTCAAAGACATATGCCGCCATCACATACACAAGTATTACTGCTTTTGCATGAAAACGGCACATTAGCAGTTTCCGAAATCGGCAAGCGGCTAGCGATTTCACGGCCTAACATGACACCTCTATTAAACAAACTTATTCAAGAAGAACTAATAGAGCGTCATTATAGCGAAAAAGATCGACGGGTCATTTTAATTTCCCTAACAGCTGAAGGGAAATTATTAGTAAATCAGTATCAGCAATTCATTTTAGACAAACTAAAAGAAAATTTCCAAACATTATCTGAGGAAGAGCGCGAAAAGCTCATTCATTCTCTTCAAACCATTCAAAATTTAATTTTGAAAACAAACGTATAAAGCTGCTTCTAAATAGAAGCAGCTTTATGATTCGTAATAGTTACCATAGTACACATTGGAATATGGCCATGTTGTTAAATATGGTTTTTTTTCCTGTGTAGGCTGTTGTTGTGGTAATTGTGGTATTTGTGATAATTGCTGTAATTGTTGTTGCCGATATAATTCGTATTGTCTACTCGTATCATAAACCGGATAATAATTTACATATGGATATACTTGAGGTACGTAATAATAATACATTATCCTCTCCTCCTTTTTCTTAAACATATTCAAAGGAGAAAATGGATGTGACATTGTTTATAATTGTACAAGTGGTTCTCTCACTCGTTTCTTCCTTTTCTTCAAGCGTAACTTACGGTTCTTTTCGTATAAATAATGCACAACGAAATACGAAATGAGACCAAACACAACTCCTAAAATCGTCATTCCAATTAATACATACACTTCACTTTGTAATAAGCTCTTTAATATCGTAAAAATGTGACTTGAAAACAAGTCCGATATCGTAAATGGTTCATGATGAATTTTCTGTACATGAAATGGATAAATCATTTTTCCTAGCGCATACGCAAGCGGAAATAAAAATACTGGGAGAAACGATATTTTCCCAATAATATTGCCAATAACTGCCGCAGGAAAAGATCCCTTTGCTAACCTGACGATTGGATAAAATATTACATATACGAGCGATGCCGTATAAATGACTAACATTTCTAAGCCGAATCCTATAGCAAACCCTAACGATACTTTCTTTGCGCCTTCTGGCGATCGAAGCAACTTATAATATTGAAACTTTAATATTCTCCACATCCGCTGAAAAAACGAATATGTTTTCTTAGTTGTTTTCACCCTCATCATCTCTTTAACTATATTTTTATATGTAGTATGTCCTTACACACTCTGAAAAACAAATTTAGTTTTCTCTTTTATTATAAATGATATCGAAATGGTTAACTAAATATACATATGACATTTTAATATAAAAAAACCTCCCTTTTAGGAAGGCTCTTCTACATTTTTAAATAAACTCACTAATAACGCTTTTTGAGCATGCAATCGATTACCAGCTTGCTCAAAGACGATAGACTGCGGTCCATCTATAATTTTTCCTGTTACTTCTTCTTCACGATGGGCAGGTAAACAGTGTAAGAAACGATATGTTTGCTTCGCATGCTTAACAAGTTCGTTATTGATTTGGTAAGGTTGAAATAAAGAATATTTCTCTTCTTCGCCCTCTTGCCCCATGCTCATCCAAACGTCAGTATAAATGAAATCTGCTTCATTCACCGCTAATTCAGGATTATGCAAAACTTCAATCTCAGCTCCTGTTTCCTTGGCAATCGCTAACGCTTTTTTTACAATCTCTTCATTCGGTTCATATCCTATAGGCGTTGCAACAGTCATATGCATTCCGACTTTTGCACTCGCTAGCAACAATGAATGACATACATTATTTCCGTCACCTACGTAAGCCAATTTTATTCCTTTAAATGTATTTGTTTCTTCATATATTGTCATGAGGTCTGCCAATGCTTGACAAGGATGATGATCATCCGTTAAACCGTTAATAACAGGAATGCTCGATTCTTTTGCAAGCTCTTCTACATCCGCGTGCGAGAATGTACGTATCATAATCCCGTCAATATACTGCGATAATACTTTCGCAGTATCTGAAACAGTTTCTCCTCTTCCCATTTGCATCTCTTTTCCACTTAAAAACATACCATGTCCCCCGAGTTGTACCATTCCCGCTTCAAAAGATACACGAGTACGAGTTGAATGCTTATCAAAAATAAGCCCTAATATTTTGCCTTGTAATAAAGGCTCTTGCTTATTCTTTTTTAAATATATAGCGAACTCAATTAAAGAAATAATTTCTTCTTTCGTTAATTCTTCTAGTGTTAAAAGATCTTTCGTATTTAATTTCGGTACTTGTACAGTTGACATGAAACTTCCCCCTTATATGATTGATACGTTTTTTGTACAAACTACTTTTTTTATTATATATACTGCCTGTTCTAACTCTTCATTCGTGACAATGAGTGGCGGTAATAGTCTTATAACATTAGGGCCTGCTTGTAATACGAGAAGTCCTTCGTTTTCTAGTTGTTCTATAAAACTTGCAACTTCATGCTTACACTCAATCCCAATCATAAGCCCTTTACCACGTATATTTTGAATACATTCGACATGCTGTAATTCCTCTTGCAACTTCTCTAATACGTACTCGCCTTTTTCTTGTACTTCTTTTAAAAACGATGGTTTTTTACTCACTTGCAATACTTCTTTCGCTGCAGCCATCGCGATGTAATTCCCGCCAAAAGTTGAACCGTGTGATCCTGCAGTAAACGACGTTCCGAGCTCTTTCCCGCCAATCATCGCTCCGACAGGAATCCCATTCCCAAGTGCCTTTGCAACGGTAACGATATCAGGCTCTATTCCCACTTGTTCATAAGCGAATAGTGTTCCAGTTCTTCCTATCCCCGTTTGTACTTCGTCTATAATAAATAAGGAACCGAACTTATTACATAATGTTTCAATCTCTTTCAAAAAAGATAGATCAGCAGGTATTACTCCTCCCTCTCCTTGAACTACTTCTACCATTACCGCCGCAACTTCTTCATTCATTACTTCCTCTAATGCTTTAATATCGTTAAAAGGGATATGTAAAAAAGATGGAAGTAATGGACCAAATCCTTCTTTTACCTTATCTTGGCCTGTTGCACTCATCGTTCCAAATGTTCTACCGTGAAAAGACTGCTGGCATGTTACGACGAGAGATTTTCCAGTATGCTTACGTGCTAACTTTAAAGCCGCTTCATTTGCCTCTGCCCCACTATTACAGAAAAACACATAATCTAATGCTCTATTTTCTGTTAATAATGACGCAACTTCTTCTTGTAAGCTGTTTGTAAACAGGTTAGATATATGCCATATATCATCAAGTTGCTCTTGTACACCTTTGAGAACAGTAGGGTGACAATGTCCTAAATTACATACGCCAATTCCTGATGTGAAATCTAAATATTCCTTACCGTTATTATCAATAACTTTCGTTCCAGTTCCCTTTACAAACTCAATAGTTCTTCTGCCATACGTTTGAAAAAGATGACTCGTCATGCAATACTCACGCCTTTCGTTACCGTCGTTCCAATACACTCTCCCGTAACCTCAGTAAAATCTTTTGTACCATTCACAATACTTATCTTTTGCACTCCCATTTTTAATGATGCTAGTGCCGCCTGTACTTTCGGAATCATCCCACCTGTAATAACACCTGTTTCTATAAAAGTTGCAATTTCAGATTCATCCGTTTCCTTTACCAAATTCCCTTCATGTAATATTCCATCTACATCCGTAATAAAAATCAGCTCTTTTGCCCCTAACGCGGCCGCAATCCCAGCTGCAGCATTGTCCGCATTTATGTTATAAATTTCATTACCATTTACCCCGATTGGAGCAATAACAGGAATATACCCCATATTTATTAATCCTTTTAATAAGGCTGTTTCTACATAATTTACTTCTCCCACATATCCTATCTCCTCGCTGACAGGTTGAACTTGAAGTAAATTACCGTCACACCCTGAACAACCTACAGCAAGTAAATTATGCTTTTGTAAATTCATTACGAGTTTTTTATTCGTACTTCCGCATAGCACCATTTGAACAACATCCATAACTTCTTTTGGTGTTACGCGTAATCCATCTCTTTTTTCTACGTTGATGTTACAATCTTTTAATTTGGCATCAATTTCTGGCCCACCACCATGAACAATCACTACTTTATACTTCTGTTGCAATTTCTTTATACAATCAAAAAACACAGCATTTAATTGATTCAACATACTACCGCCGCATTTCACTACAATATAATCGCTCATCTTCTCTCTCCTTATGTACGATAACAAGCATTTATTTTCACATATTCATAGCTTAAGTCACAGCCCCAAGCTGATCCTGTCTCTTCACCTAAGTGTAAGTACACATTAATCACTATTTCATCTTCTTGTAATCTCTCTTTCATTTCTTCTTCAGAAAATGTTTGAGGCTCACTATTTTTTAATACCGATATAGATTGAAGAGTAATGTCAATTGTATTCGGATTAATAGCTACTTCACTTTGTCCAATACTGCTAATAATTCGTCCCCAGTTTGGGTCTTCACCATATATTGCTGTTTTCACAAGACTCGAACCGACTATTTGCTTTGCAATTTTTTTTGCCTCTTCATTCGTTTGAGCTCCTAGCACATTGACTTCTATTAACTTCGTAGCGCCTTCACCATCTTGCGCAATTTTTTTCGCTAAATCTTCACATACCTTCTGTAAAGCACCTACGAAAGTTTCCCAATCTGTATGTTCCATATTTATCGGCCTTGTTTCTGATAATCCACTTGCCATAACGATGACCATATCATTCGTAGAAGTATCTCCATCCACCGTAATTTGATTAAATGTATGATTCGTAATTTGTGATAACGCTGTTTGCAATACGTCATGCTCTATATGAGCATCTGTCGTAATAAAACTAAGCATCGTTGCCATATTCGGATGAATCATCCCTGAACCCTTTGCAACACCCGCAATCGCCACTTTCTTCCCATCAATAATCATTTCATAGCAAGTTTCTTTCGTGATAAGATCTGTCGTTAAAATTGCTTCAGAAAAAGAATATGCTTCACTTTCTTCCTTCGTCGGTATAAGAGTTGCAATCCCCTTTCGGATTATATCCATCGGCAGTGGAACACCAATTACACCTGTTGAAGCTACTGCAACGTAATTTTCTTTCACTCCAAAATGTTCCGCCCCTAACGCGCGCATCTCGTATGCGTCTTGTAATCCTTGCATTCCAGTACAAGCATTTGCATTTCCACTATTAACGATAATTGCTTGTAACTTCCCTTCTGCCGTTATACTATCCTTCGTTACTTGCAAAGGGGCTGCTTGTATTTGATTCGTTGTATACACAGCGGCACATGATGCTGGTACGTCACAAACGATTGCCCCTAAATCCTTTTTCTCCTTTTTCAGACCATTTACAGTACCAATTGCCGAAAAGCCTTTCGGCGTTACAATTGAACCATTTTCTAATTTTGTAATAGACGCTACTTTAATCATCATGTCCCCCTTATAGATAAAGCGGCATATGTTGTAAACCTGTTGTCTCTTCTAGTCCCGCTATTATGTTTGCATTTTGAATCGCTTGCCCAGCCGCGCCTTTCATCATATTGTCTATAACAGAAACGACCGTAACTCTTTCAGTTCTTTCATCGTAAGCTATGCCAATATCACAATAATTTGAGCCTCTCACTTCTTTTGGACTTGGAAATTTCCCTTGCGTACAAATTCGGATGAAAGGCGATTGTTCATACGTTTCTTCATACAATTTTTGAAGTTGCTTTATTTCCATCTTTTGTTTTACTTTTGCATAAAGTGTAATCATAATTCCTCGTGATATCGGTATTAAATGTGTGCTAAATGTAATTGGCTGTGATCCATTATTCCATTCTGTAAGCATTTGCTCAATCTCTGGAACGTGCTGATGCTCATTCACTTTATAAATGTGCAAGTTATCATATAGCTCAGGAAAGTGAGTCATTGTTGTTGGTGTTTTTCCTGCTCCTGATACCCCTGATTTCGCATCAATAATAATCGAATCTTCTTCAATCATGCCGCTACGTACTAACGGCGCTATCGCTAGCAATGTGGCTGTAGCAAAACATCCTGGGTTTGCAATTAAATTTGCCTTTTGAATCCCAGTCCTTTTCCATTCACTTAACCCATACACTGCTTTTCTAAGAATTTCTTCTTTCGCTGCTGGCCTTTTATACCACAGTTCATATGACGAAGGATCTATCATACGAAAGTCTCCAGATAGGTCAATTACTTTTAAACCTTCTGCTAATAACTTGGGAGTTAACTCCGCCGATACTCCTGCTGGTGTTGCTAGAAATACGATTTCTGCTTCTTTCCCTATTGTCTTCACATCAATTTCTTGTAACGTATGAACGAGAACATTTCGAAGATGCGGATATACATTTGTTATACACTCACCAACTTGCGAAAAAGAATGAAGAGATGCTATCGAAAAATATGGATGTTGTTCTAATAAACGAATTAATTCAATGCCCCCATATCCAGTGGCTCCAATAATTGCGACTTTCATAAGTTCCTCCTCAAATCGATTCTTTAAATTAAGTATGATTATAATATTGTATATTTATAGAGTCAATTAAATATTTATAAATTTTTAAATCTAAAAAAACTTAATTTTATTAGAAAAATAATATACTCAACCGAATTTTTATACAAAAATAGTGCATAGTAGTTTTTTTATTTCACTTCAAGTACAATAAAACAATACATACGTACATACAGGCGGGAAAAAATATGAACGAAAAATTAATTGAGAAAATGATTATAAAAAGTTTTCAGCAATATCAATGCAGTCCAATATCAAAAGAAGATCAGGAAATGCTAGTGAAACATATTCAAACGGTGACTCATTCAAATATTGAAATTGATTTATACGAGGAGATTGAGGATATTGTTTATGATTATGTGACTGGAAAACAATAAAAAATAGGAGATTTCCATGTGGAAATCTCCTATTTTTTACTTAATGATTTACCTGCTACACGTTCAAATAAACCTGGGAATAAAGCATAAAGTTTTGGACCAATTCCCATCCACTTCGGTAAGTTTACTTCACGTTTTTTCGTGTGCATCGACTTTACGATTTGTTCTGCTACGTATGTTGGTTTTAACATGTAACGTCCCATATTCTTTACATATGTACCAGATTGATCCGCTATTTCAAAAAAGTTTGTATCTATCGGACCTGGATTAATTGCTGTAACATAAATATCTGTATTCGCTAATTCCATGCGTAAACTATTCGTAAATCCTAATACAGCATGTTTCGTTGCTGCATACGCACTTGATTTCGGAGTTGCAATTTTTCCGGCAAGTGAAGCAATATTAATAATATGTCCTTCGTTCTTGTTTACCATATAAGGTAGTACCGCTTTCGTACATGCTACTAATCCAAATACATTTACTTGGAACATATCTTTTACTTCACCCATTGACGCATCTTCAAACGTTTTAAAAATACCAAATCCCGCATTGTTTACTAATATATCAATACGTCCCACTTCTTGTAATACCTTTGAAAAAACAGACTGTACTTCCATCTCTTCACTTACATCTAATACATAATAATAGCAAGGCGTATTATAAGTTTCTTTAATTTTGTCTACTAACACT
Source organism: Bacillus cereus group sp. MYBK14-1 (assembly GCF_051916885.1). NCBI lineage: Bacteria > Bacillati > Bacillota > Bacilli > Caryophanales > Bacillaceae > Bacillus > Bacillus cereus group sp. MYBK14-1. The sequence goes on from NZ_JBQAHM010000003.1 coordinate 416,169, forward strand.
TGTAGTTTCTCTTCTGTTCGAGCCATTAATACTGGCGTCGCTCCCTGTGCTGCAACTTGCATTGCAACTTGCTCACCAATCCCACTAGAAGCACCTGTAATGACGATTACTTTATTTTGTAAACGTCCTGTCATTGCTGTCACCTACTTTGCATAATAAATCAATTGTTGCGATGACTCATCAATCATCACTTGTTGATTATATGCTAAATAGTCCAATTGTCCAACCGTTTCTGAAATAGTAAGTGGTAATTGTTCTTTATATAATACCGGAAATAGTTTTACACATACTTCAAATGCTGTCATTGGTTTTTCCTTTAATAATTCAAGCACTTTAAAAGCACGTGTTTCTTGCTTTTGTAATCTCGTTTCAATAAGTTGTTTCACATTTAGAACATCTTCCCCATGCCCTGATAAAATGCGTGAAATATTCATTTCGCTTAAACGCTGTAATGTTTGATTATATTGTAGTAATGGGCGTGCCCGCTCTGTTTGCCCTTCATATGGCGGTTCTAGTATTGGATTCGAAGAAATATGACTAATGAGAGCATCTCCACCAATTAATATTCCATCAGATTCTCTATATAAAGAAATATGAGTAGAAGCATGACCTGGTGTTTCAAGTACTGTAAATCCAGGCAAAGAATCAATACGATCTCCTTCTCTCACAGTATGCGTTAACGATCTATTACAAGAATATTTAAGTGTCCTCGTCGTCAATAACGACTCGTCTTTCAAAAATGCTGCTGGCACACCAAACTGTAAGGCCGTCTCTCTAAAAAATTCATGATACCGCTTTAAAAATTCTGGATTTTGTGTAATCCAAGGCTCATTCCAAGGATGTCCAATAATATTCGTCTTCTCAGAAAATATATTTAAAAGTCCACAATGATCTGCATGATGATGTGTAATGACTACTGTTTCAATATCTTCTATCGTATGTCCTAATGCACCTAATTGACTTTCTAACGCATTCCTTGCCTCTTCTGTATTCGTCCCTGTATCAATTAATGTTAATGTCTCCCCCTCAACTAAAAACACATTCACAGTTTCCACTGCAAATGGTACAGGAATCTCCATTCGGTGAATCGCCGTCATGCTTAGCCCCCCTGTCTCTTTCCGGTTCAAAAATGAATACTTCTTCAGTTTACAACTTCTATATATATTTGTCATTATTTTCAGATAAAAAGAGGTGTTTCCTATAAAAAAACGAATGTATGTACATTTATAAGAATTTCTAACCAAAATTAAAGGAGGAACATCATGTCTATTCAAAACATTTCCTTTCTCGGTGCAGGCTCTATTGCCGAAGCTATTATTGGTGGCTTGTTACATGCAAATGTCGTTAAAGGTGAACAAATTACTGTAAGTAATCGTTCTAACGAGACAAGATTACAAGAGCTACATAAAAAATACGGTGTCAAAGGTACTCATAATAAAAAAGAATTACTTACTGATGCAAATATTCTTTTTCTAGCAATGAAACCAAAGGATGTTGCAGAGGCGCTTACCCCTTTTAAAGAATACATAAATAATAACGTGCTTATTATTTCATTACTAGCAGGTGTTTCTACTGACTCAATTAGAAAACTACTTCAAAAAGACGTTCCAATTATTCGTGCAATGCCAAATACATCCGCAGCCATTTTAAAATCAGCTACCGCTATCTCCCCTTCAAAACATGCAACAGCGGAGCATATTCGCACTGCAACATCTTTATTTGAAACAATTGGTCTCGTCTCTGTTGTAGAGGAAGAAGATATGCATGCTGTCACTGCATTATCCGGAAGTGGACCTGCTTATATTTATTACGTAGTGGAAGCTATGGAAGAAGCTGCAAAAAAAATTGGTTTAAAAGAAGATGTTGCAAAATCACTTATTCTTCAAACGATGATTGGTGCTGCTGAAATGCTAAAAGCAAGTGACAAACACCCTTCTATTTTGAGAAAGGAAATTACTTCTCCTGGTGGAACTACCGAAGCAGGTATTGAAGTATTACAAGAACATAAATTTCAACAAGCACTTATTTCTTGTATTACACAGGCAACGAAACGATCACATAATCTTGGAAAAACATTAGAACAACTAACAAAAGAAAAATAGAAAAAGGAGCTCAAGTTTATTTGAGCTCCTTTTTCTATAATTACACTTAGTTATTGTTCTTCCCAAAAATCTCTTCTTGCAGGCGACGACCAGTCGGCGTTGCTGCAAGTCCACCTTCTGCTGTTTCACGAAGTGCTACTGGCATCGTTTGCCCGATTCTAAACATTGCCTCAATTACTTCATCACATGGAATTGTACTCGTTACACCAGCTAATGCTAAATCTGCTGAAATCATCGCATTCGCAGCTCCTGCTGCATTACGTTTTACACAAGGTACTTCTACAAGTCCTGCAACAGGATCACACACTAAACCAAGCATGTTCTTTAATGAAATTGCCATCGCTGTAGCTGCTTGATCTTGTGTTCCACCAGCCATCTCAACTGCGGCTGCAGCCGCCATTCCACTTGCTGAACCAACTTCAGCTTGGCATCCTCCCGCTGCACCAGAAATACAAGCGTTATTCGCAACAACCATACCGAAAGCTCCTGCTGTAAATAAGAATTCAATCATTTCTTCACGTGTAGGCTGCAATTTTTCTCTTAGTGCAAATAGTACACCTGGCACTGTTCCAGCAGAACCTGCTGTTGGTGTTGCACAAATAATTCCCATCGCTGCGTTTACTTCATTTGTTGCAACAGCTTTGCTTACTGCATCCAAAATCGTATCTCCAGATAAGCCTTTTCCGCTCTTCATATACGCTTGAACTTTTACAGCATCTCCACCAGTTAAACCAGTTGGTGATTTCACGCCGCGAATACCACGTTCTACTGCTTGCTCCATCACGACTAAGTTCTTTTCCATACCAGCAATTACTTCTTCACGTGAAATACTTCTTGTTTCCATTTCACATTGAATCATAATTTCTGCGATTTTTACATTTTGTTCTTTAGCTTGCGCCACTAGTTCCGCTGCGTTCCGAAACATGGTGTGTCCCCCCTGCAATTATTCCATAATAGTTACTTGACAAATATTTTGTTGCGCTTTTATTTCTTCAATTACTTCATCTGCTAATAATTCATCTGTTTCAATGACCATAAGCGCTCTTCTTCCTTTTTCTTTACGAGAAACACTCATTGTACTAATGTTAATCTCATGTTTCGCAAGGATTGAAGCTACCGCTGCAATAGCACCGAAGCGATCGTTATTTACAATAAGTAGTGCTGGGCTCGTGCCTGATAATTGAAGATCGAATCCGTTTAATTCTACAACTTCAATTTTACCGCCACCAATTGAGCAAGCAACAACTTCAATTTCATCTTCACCTTTATACAAACGAATTCTCGCTGTATTTGGATGAGGTGCATTGGCATCTTCTTCAATGAATTCCACTTCAATTTCGCGCTCTTTTGCTATTTCTAGCGCCTCTGGAATACGTAAGTCATCTGTTTCAAATCCTAATATTCCACCGATTAGTGCTACATCCGTACCATGCCCTCGATACGTCTTTGCAAATGATCCATATAACGAAATGCTTACTCTTTCTGGTTCATGACGAAACAGCTGGCGAGCAACTTGCCCCATTCTTGCCGCGCCTGCTGTATGTGAACTTGATGGTCCAATCATAACTGGACCGATAATATCAAATACTGAGCGATACTTCATCATAACTCCCCCTAAACCTCTATGAAAAAATTTATTCTACTATTCTATTAAGTTGCTACATCTGTCGCTTTTCCAGTTGTACCACGAATTTGTTCTGCTGTACGAATTGGATAGTTTTTGAATAAAAGTAATCCAATATAACCTGAAATAATACCAGTTATCATACTACATAAGAATCTTAGCATTATTTTCATTTAAAAATGATACAAGATGATCCAGAATAAAGTCTGGTAGCAATCCAAAGTTTAACACAGAAGCCATTGCAAGCATAGCATAAACAAGTGATATAACCATTGCTAATGCAACTAAATTTGCACCCGCTATTCCGCCTAGACTACCTGCTGATGTTCTGAACTCTTTTAAAGAGTGGTGTACCAATTAAATCTCCACCACCTTATTAATAAAAAGCTTCTACTAAGGAACTCGCAATAGCTACACTTGCTAATCATATCGTTTAGCTAAAAAGTGAAAAAGACTTATGACAAATAATAGTAATATCTTTCCTATTATAATTCTCGTGTTACTCTCTCATGATTTAGTCAACTTCACTTGTTACGATAATGACTAAAATACATGCGACTTATCATAAATTATAATCTGCCCTCATTATAGCTTGTTTTTTATAAAACGCTTACTTTTGTTGAATTTTAAAAGTTCTGAATAACAGTCCATTTCTGCTATTTGTATCACTTGTATGTCATCTGACTTATATAACAGTTTTTCTAAATAATCATTATTTCGTATTTTTATCGTATATATTCAAACCATTCTAATTTTCTGTACCATCCAAGTATAAGTATAAAATAATAACAGTTTTATTTTTAAATTTTTTTAGACATAAAAAAATGGTAACCCGCCGTTACCATTTTTTACAAAATTATTATTTTTCTACTGGGAATGATTTCAAATCTGTCGCTATTTCTGTATTAGAAAACAACTCTCTAGCCTCTTTCAATAATTCCTTATATGTATCTCCTTGATAACGAGAACTAATGTGAGTTAATATTAGTCGCTTCGCATTTGCCTGAAGTGCAATGCTCGCAGCTTGCTTAGATGTAGAATGAAAATAATCATACGCTTGTTGCTCATCTTCTGCTGCGAAAGTCGCTTCATGGACAAGTACATCTGCATCTTGCGCAAGCTCCCTACTCGCTTCGCAATATCGCGTATCACCTAAGATAGTAATAATTCTTCCTTTTTGAGGTGGGCCGATAAACTCATTTCCATTTAATATCGTGCCATCCTCTAATTCAACTACTTCACCATCTTTTAAACGTTTAAAGATTGGACCTGGTTTCACACCCATCTCAAGCAACTTATCAACTAAAAGAGCACCTTGTATATCTTTCTCTACAATACGATATCCAAAGCATTCTATACCGTGTGACAATCTTTTCGTTTCTACATAAAATTCATTATCTTCAAATACGGTACCTTCTTCTGTTATCTCCACAACTTCAAGTGGATATTTCACATGTGTCGTACTTACCGATAATGCCACTTCAATAAATTGTTTAATTCCTTTCGGTCCATACACCGTTAAAGGCGTAGTTCCTCCTTGAAATGAACGGCTACCTAATAAACCAGGCAATCCAAAAATATGATCGCCATGTAAATGCGTAATAAATATTTTTTCAATGCGGCGCGGACGTACAGATGTATGTAATATTTGATGTTGCGTGGCCTCGCCACAATCAAATAACCAAGTTTGTCCTCGTTCTTCTAACAATTGTAAAGCAATTGCTGAAACGTTCCTTCCTTTTGAAGGAACACCTGCACCAGTTCCTAAAAATACAAATTCCACTTTCTTTCCTCCAGCTCTAAATATACTCTATCTCTCATCTTACGGAATGTTATTTCAAATGGCAAATTGAATTTACATAACCAATCATCTAGACAACTATATAACACGAACATTATACTTAAAAAATTTAGCAATCGTTCGTGTTTTGTGTTAAAATGATTATACTACATTTTAAGGGAGCGTTTTATTATGAAAGAAGTATTTCGTTTACAAACTGATTTTTCATCTTCATTTGATCGCTGGGTAAGTTCTTTCGTGTCTGATCACCCAGCACAATTAGAATGGACAACTTTAAAGGAATTAATCCATGAATATACAACATCACATACAAATGATACGTTACCAGCATATATTTCTTCAGCTTTAACATATTACGCCCAACGCGTTTCAACTACAAACAGTTCAGAGATTGTTATTTTTGAAAACCCTACAATCTCGTAATCTATAATAAAAAAGCACTGGTTACAGTGCTTTTTTATTTATACTTATTTAGCAAATGATTATATTCCGTCCAAAAGTCGGTATACATACTTCGCTCAAACTCATTTGAAATTATCTTTTCACTTGATTTATTAAATAATTCTTTTGCTTGTAGTGCAAAAGAAACAATTTGTTTTCTATATTCATTTTCATTTACTTCTATATGAAGCCCTTCATAGTATATAGCCTTTTGATCAGTAGAAATAACTTTGACAAAATCCTTTAAAACCACATTTTCACCTATATGGTTTATAGTCCAATGAATTGAAATTGGGCATCCTAACATGAGCATAGTGCCACATCCGTGCAAAATAAGCCCCTCTTCATTTTCAATATCACAAATATATTCTTTATCTAAAGTTCGTAACAGAGCTAAAGCTGATTCACTTATTCCCCATTCCTCATCCATACCTGTTTGTGTAATAATCGTTCCATCCACATTTAAATAAATTTCCCCGTGAGAACATAAATCTTCCTGCTCATTAAACAACCACTTTTGATTCTCAATATTTATAATAAAATTTTGTGGTCCCATTACAAATTCCCCTTTTATAAAAATATTTATTTTTCATATTATTTATAATCAATATCATACATTTCATCCCACATATCTATTATAAATCCGTTTAATATTTTAAAAACACAGATAAAAAAGATATTGACACTACAATTTTACAGTGCTAACATTCAACATGTAATTGAATATGGTCTCTGTTAGGTGAGGCTCCTGTATAGAGAAACGCTGCTGCCCAAAAATGTCGAGAGACGCCAATGGGTCAACAGGAAAGGTCGGAATGAAGGCCTTTTTTAATGTAGCTGGTTTCAGTACCTATGCTATACAGTGCTAAAACTCAACGAGGGAGAGGTGCATGTATTTTGTCATACACAAAAACTGTTTTTATTTATGTCTACTAACAGTCTTTGTTGTGGACTCTTTTAACTGCGAATTCAGACCTTTACTCGTTTTGAGTAAAGGTCTTTTTACGTCTATATGCACCTTACTATGAAACAAACATAGCATATTCAGAAACTACTAAATTGTACGGAGGTGAGGAACAGTTGGCAATTGATGATTCGGCCCAGATACCCATACGTTTTACATTCATATTTCATCATGTAGGTAGGAAAGAAACTGTTCCTCACCATTTCAAATAGTTAGGTAACAGATTGTTTCCTCCTTCATGACAGAGGAGGAACTACCGATGTTTAATTTACAAAGACAAGAAACAAAGCATGCTTATGAGCAAGATAGCATGAAAACAAATAACGAATTATTAGTGGAGGTTGCAACACAAGATGTAAGCTCTGCGTTAAAACTTTTAGAAACAACACAAGATGGATTATCTAAACAAGAAGCGTCTCGTAGACTTTCTTTATATGGTCCGAACGAAATAGCTCATAATAAAATGGCACCGTGGTACATTCAATTTCTGTCGGCATTTAAAAATCCATTTATTTTCGTTTTATTAGCTCTTGGAGCACTCTCCTTTTTCACGGATGATATGCAAGGAACAATTGTCGTATCTGCAATGGTACTACTTAGTGCAACAATTCGGTTTTCCCAAGAATTTCGTTCTCAAAAAGCTGCCGATAATTTAAAAGCTATGGTTCGAACAACTGCAAGCGTATTTAGAATAAATGGATTTGTACATGAAACAAAAAATGTAACGAATTTAAATCGAAATTACACAACAGAAATTCCAATTGAGGAACTTGTACCTGGCGATATCATTTCCCTTTCAGCCGGTGATATCATTCCAGCTGATGTGCGTATTGTATCCGCTAAAGATTTATTTGTTAATCAATCTTCTTTAACAGGGGAAGCACTTCCTGTAGAAAAATACGAACACTGCTACCATACAGAAAATAAGCATATCTTACCGACAAACATGAAAAAAAATTACAATCCACTCGATATGGAAAACCTTTGTTTCATGGGAACAAATATTGTAAGTGGTAGCGCAAAAGCTGTTGTCATCTCAACAAGTACCGATACGTATTTCGGCTCTTTAGCCAATAAGGTAATTGGAAAGCGTGTAGAAACAAACTTTGATAAAGGTGTAAACAAAGTAAGCTGGCTCTTAATTACATTCATGCTTATTATGGCACCTATTGTCCTTCTCATTAATGGATTCACAAAAGGTGATTGGCAAGAAGCTTTCTTCTTCGCTATTGCCGTCGCTGTTGGCCTTACACCTGAAATGTTACCAATGATTGTAACTGCTAATTTAGCTAAAGGTGCCGTTAAAATGTCTAAACAAAAAGTAATTGTAAAACAGCTAAATTCTATTCAAAACTTAGGTGCTATGAACATTCTTTGTACAGATAAAACCGGAACTTTAACAGAAGATAACGTTGTCCTTGTTCGTCACTTAGATCCCAAGGGAAATGAATGCAATCGCGTCTTGCAATTTGCCTATTTAAATAGTTTCTATCAAACTGGATTGAAAAATTTAATAGATAAAGCTGTTATTAAGCATACAGAGGAAAACAATACATTTAATCCATCAGCTTTTCAAAAGCTAGATGAAATTCCATTCGATTTCGCCCGCCGGCGTATGTCAGTCATCGTAAAGGATATTTCAGGTGAACATACAATGGTTTGTAAAGGTGCCGTAGAAGAAATTTTATCAATTTGTAACTACACTGAAGTGGATGAAAAAATCGTTCCACTCACCCAGGAAATACGTTCAAATGTCAAAAAAATAAGTGAGACACTAAATAGTGAAGGTATGCGGGTTATTGCTGTGGCTTATAAAAAAGATAGAAGAATAAATGATACAGAGTACGCAGTAAAAGACGAAACTGATATGATTCTCGCTGGATATATCGGCTTTTTAGATCCACCGAAACCATCTGCAGCAGCTGCAATTCAAGCATTACAAAAACATGGTGTACAAGTGAAAATTTTAACTGGCGATAACGAAATTGTTACAAGAAAGGTTTGTAAAGAAGTTGGATTAGATATCTGCGAACCAATCCTCGGTTACGAGATTGATTCTTTACCAGATAAAGCATTAGCAAGACTTGCCGAAGAAACGACTGTATTTGCGAAGCTTAATCCCATGCAAAAATCTCGTATTATACACGCATTACAAGGAAATGGACACACTGTAGGTTACATGGGAGACGGCATTAACGATGCTGTAGCATTACGTGAAGCTGATGTCGGAATATCTGTTGATACTGCTACTGATATTGCGAAAGAAGCTTCCGATATTATTCTACTCGAAAAAAGTTTAACTATATTAGAAGCAGGGATTTTAGAAGGACGTACTACATTCGGAAATATTTTAAAATATATTAAGATGACAGCTAGCTCTAACTTCGGTAATGTGTTTAGCGTGTTAGTAGCAAGTGCTTTCATTCCTTTTTTACCGATGCTTGCCATTCATCTTTTAATTCAAAACTTACTTTATGATATTTCACAACTTTCTATTCCATGGGACAAAATGGATAAAGAGTTTCTAGAAAAACCACGAAAATGGGATACTGCAAACTTACGAAACTTCATTATTTGTATCGGCCCAATTAGTTCTATATTTGATATTATCACATACGTAGTCATGTGGAATGTATTTGGTGCAAATACACCGAGCGAGCAATCATTATTCCAGTCCGGTTGGTTTGTCGTTGGGTTGTTAACACAAACTTTAATTGTTCACATGATAAGAACACAAAAGATTCCATTTATTCAAAGCACTGCATCAACACCAGTCGTTTTATTAACCGCTCTTATTATGGCAATCGGGATTTATATTCCATTCTCACCAATTGGTGCAGCCGTTGGTTTACAAGCATTGCCACTTAACTATTTCCCTTGGTTAGTAGGAATACTATTAGGCTACGCTTTTTTAACACAATTCCTGAAAAAGCTTTATATTAAAAAGTTTCATAGCTGGTTGTAAAAATAAGAATGAGTGGGTATCCCCCGCTCATTCTAAAAAACATAACACATATTATATATGGAGGTGACCATGATGGTATGGTACGACATTGTATTCAGGTTAGTTATAGCAATTATTGTAGGAGCTTGCATTGGAATGGAAAGACAATGGAGACACCGAATGGCTGGGTTACGGACAAATGCTCTCGTATCACTTGGTGCCTGTATATTTGTTTTATTATCCGTCATGCTTGATCATGATGCTAGCCCATCCCGCATTGCTGCTCAAGTCGTTAGTGGTATTGGATTTTTAGGGGGTGGCGTTATTATCCGCGATGGTTTTAGTATTAGAGGGCTAAATACAGCAGCTACTTTATGGTGTGCAGCTGCTGTCGGTACTCTTACAGGCGCCGGTTTCCTCGTTGCAGCTATATTAGGTGCAGCAGGCGTGTTACTAGCAAATATACTTCTTCGCCCAATTGCTCTTTTTATGAATAAAAAATCAAAAGAAGAATCACCAGAACAAACGAACTACTTACTTTCCCTTACTTGTTCAGAAGAAAATGAAGCACATATTCGTTTTTTACTTATGCATATGGTAAGTACAGAAGGAATCGGTTTAAAAGAGTTGTATAGTGAAGACGTAGATTCTAATCAAAAGGTGTGTATACAGGCTACATTACATTGCAAGACAAATGCGGCTATCTTAATTGAAAAAATAGTAAGTAGAATGCTATTAGAATCTGGCGTTACTGGAGCTGGATGGAAGACTTCTTTAAATTTAGAAGCGAGTTAACTAGGAAAGGTGTCATGATTTTACTACTTCATGACACCTTCTACATAAACTTATTTTCTAACTTTTGTTGAAACGACTTCTCTTGCTTACGTAGTAGTTGACTACCTCGTTGTAAAATCGGTGTTCCATACTTATCGTTAATTTGATCAATGACAGCAAGTAGTGGTTCTTTTTTCGCATCCTCTTCAAATGAAAATAAATCTAATTGTTTCACCGATTCTGTCTTCCACTCTATTTCAGTAGCTGTAACACCTAGTAAACGAACGGAATCACCATCCCAATGTTGCTTCCATAAACGGGATGCTGCTTGAAAAATATCGCGTTCTTCCCAAATTGCATTTTTCAATTGCTTACTCCGTGTTACTGTTCGCCTATCATGGTATTTAATCATAATTTGAATATTATAGCTAACAAGGGTTCGCTTTTGTAATCTTTTACTCACTGATTTTGATAACCGTTCTAACATATCAAGTAATTCTTTCTCTTCATCCATATCCTTTGAAAAAGTCATCGAGTTACCGACACTTTTATGTTGGCCCATTTGACTCGGATCCACTTCCCTATCATCCGTACCTTTTGCACGCTTTTGTAAATCAATACCGTGCTTGCCAATTTTAGCGCGAATGATATGCTCGTCTCCCTTCGCTAACTGTTCAATTGTATGTATATGAATTTCATTTAATTTTTCAGCTGTTTTTTCTCCAATCCCATGCATTGCTTCAACTGAAAGTGGCCAAATCATTTCTGGAATATCACGTTTTCGAAGTACGGTAATACCGAGAGGTTTTTTCATATCAGAAGCTGTTTTTGCTAGGAAAAGATTTGGAGCGATTCCGATACTACACGGAAGCTGCAACTCTGTTAATAGTGCTTGTTGAATCATCTTTGCTATTTCAAGAGGCGAACCAAGTGCGTAGCAATCTGTAATATCTAAATATCCTTCATCTATTGAGACTGGTTGTATCTTTTCTGTAAAACGAGAAAGGACTTGAAACATTTGAAATGAAGCTTCGCGATATAATGTGAAATTAGGACGCCTTACAACTAATTGCGGGCATAACCTTTTCGCTTCCCAAAGGGGCATCGTCGTACGTATTCCGTATTCCCTCGCCTCATAACTACATGTTATAATAATTCCTTTTCTCTCTTTTTCATTTCCAGCAACCGCTAATGGCTTTCCTTGTAATGATGGATCATGAGCAATTTCAACAGATGCGAAAAAGCAATTCATATCTACATGTAAAATAACACGACCATTTTTCGGATACATTTCTCGCATAGTACTCACTCCCTAATCAGAACGTTCGTTCTTTTATTATATCAAATTTTGCACAATAGTTATAATAATTACTTGTTCTTTTTTATAATCGATATAAATCGAAACTTTAATCAACTCTCACTAATCGGACTTTTACGGGCAGCAGGGCCCCCACCTAACTTCTTTACTTTCGCTGAATTTTGAGGTAGGGGTCTTACTGTCCGGCAAATAGCGGGATAAACTCAACTATACATTCCTTGTAGTTATATTAATCATTGCAATTAATTATTTACTACTTCCGATTTTCAATATGAATACGTTAAGGTTATTCCCTCGTCTAGTACATGTAGCAACAACGTATATACTTCCATAGTTTTTCTTATATTCGCTTATACGTCTTGTCAAAGCAATCGAATCAAAATAAAAAGCGTGTAAATCATAATTGATTTACACGCTTTTTCTATTCCATTACTTCGCTACTTCTTCAATAATTGCAACAACTAATTCTGCTGTTTTTGCTAATTCTTCAACAGGAATCTTCTCGTTTGTTGTATGAATTTCTTCATAACCAACCGCTAAGTTAACTGTTGGGATACCATGTCCTGCAATTACGTTTGCATCACTTCCGCCACCACTTTGATGAAGAGAAGGTGTACGACCAATTTTTTCAGCTGCACGTTTTGCAACTTCTACAACGTGATCGCCATCAGCAAATTTAAATCCTGGGTACATAACGTTTACTTCAACGTCTGCATGACCGCCCATTTCTTTTGCAGTTGTTTCAAATGCTTCTTTCATTTTCGCAACTTGTGCTTCCATTTTCTCATTAATTAAAGAACGAGCTTCTGCAAAGATTTGTACATGATCGCAAACGATATTCGTTTGTGTACCACCTTCAAAACGTCCAATATTTGCAGTCGTTTCAGAGTCAATGCGACCAAGTGGCATCTTCGCAATTGCTTTCGCTGCGATAGTAATTGCAGATACACCTTTCTCCGGCGCTACACCAGCGTGAGCTGTTTTCCCGCGAATAATTGCGTTCACTTTCGCTTGTGTTGGAGCTGCAACAACGATTTCACCAACTTTTCCATCGCTATCTAATGCGTAGCCATATTTCGCTGTAATACGCTCACGGTCTAATGCTTTTGCACCAACAAGACCTGATTCTTCTCCGACTGTAATAATAAATTCTATTTTACCATGAGGGATATTTTTCTCTTTTAAAACACGGATCGCTTCGAACATTGATGCTAATCCAGCTTTATCATCCGCACCTAAAATTGTTGTACCATCTGATACGATATATCCATCTTTAATAGAAGGCTTAATTCCATTACCAGGAACTACTGTATCCATATGAGAAGTAAAGTAAATTGTATCAACACCATCTTTTGTTGCTGGTAAAGTACAAATTAAGTTACCTGCACCATGACCAGTTACAGCCATTGTGTCATCTTCAAATACTTCTACACCTAAATCTGTAAATTTCTTCGTTAATACTTTGCAGATTTCTGCTTCAAATTTCGTTTCAGAATCTACTTGTACTAATTCCATAAATTCATTTACTAAACGTTCTTGATTAATCATAAGACTGCGCCTCCTGCACTACCATTATGTATGTAACACTATTAATTATAACAGAATTTCGCAAAAGTTTCGAAATACAAGACAAAAAACAGATGGTTTACATGTCTAGATAACCATCTGCTTTCTATTACTCATTTAACAATACCCAGCGCATATGATCTTCCCACACGCCATTTACCATTAACATCTTCCTAGACACGCCTTCATATTGAAAACCTATCTTTGTTACTACTTGTATAGATGCTAAATTACGAGGCATAATCGGAGCTTCTATACGATGTAACTGAAATTCCCCAAAAGCAACTTGAATTGCTTTTCTAAGCGCTTCTGTCGTATACCCTTTGTTTAACTCTGCTTTATCTAATTTATAACTGAGTACACAAGATTGATAAATGCCACGAACGATTAAATTAAATGAAATACACCCAATTATTTTCGTATCATCACCCTTTTTAAAAATCCATAGTCTGATGATTTTCCCTTCTTCGAACTCTTTTCTATCCTTTTGCAACTTTTTCTTTTGATAATCTAGCGTAAAAAAATCATCCGGTCTATACTCTTCCCAAGCTTTTAAAAATTCACGATTTCTGTCGTAATATTGAAGAACTGTTTCAGCATACGACTCATCAATTTCCCTTAAGTATAAACGATCTGTTTCGTATATTTTCATCATCGTATCTCCATTCTTCAGCTTGCCCAACTAAAAATTAACAATATACCCTTTTACTATATTCTCTATACACACTCAAATTTCCTGTTATATTTTGCAATCCCCTCCCGAATTTTGTCCTCACTCTCCCCTTGTCCATAATTTCATTTCTCGTTACAATGAAATTGTACTGATTTGCAAGGAGGTATAACGATGCATAAAAAAGCTCAAAAAGTTATGGTTTATGTGATGCTGATTTCTATGCTTGTAACAACATTACTTGCTGGCGCGAGTATGTTTTGGTAAAAAGGGCGATGTGTTCGTCCTTTTTTTACTTTTTACACATGACAAAATAAACCATCTCGATATCGAGATGGTTTATTTTATATAAAACACAATCGCTACAATACTAAAGGAAAATGACATTACAAGTGCTATTACAAAACTTGTATATTGTTTCTGCTGAAATGCTCCAATAACAAAAGTTAGATTAAGTAATGCCATACATACAATTGCTACAAGATAAGAACATATATTAAAAGTTGCCAATATGAATGTAATAACAAATAGAAATCCCATAAAAAACTGCATATACGAAAGTTTTGGATTCAAGTACATATGAGCAACCCCTTTATCTAATTTTATCTTTCTATATTCTCATTAACGCACGGTTATGTACACATGTCAAGACAACTTATTATAATAGAAAAAGCCAACCTTTTCGTTGGCTTTTTCATATGCAACGGCTCCTTTTTCTTTTGCCAATTGCTGAAATGATTTTTTCGATTTCACAATCCATACTTTCGTTCCAATTGGAATGCGATCAAACAAATATTCCACATCGTTTTTCTTCATTCTTATACACCCTTGTGAAATATACTTTCCAATTGAACTCGGTTGGTTTGTTCCATGTATTCCATATTTACTTCCATCAGTTCCTCTTGCATTAAATCCAATCCACCTTGACCCAAGTGGATTTTTTGGCGACCCACCTGGAATATCCTTCGCAATATAATACGGATCCTTCGCTTTCATTACAACATCAAAAGTTCCTTCTGGAGTTAATTCATTCGTTTTCCCTGTCGCTACTGGAAAAACCTTTTGAATCTTTCCATCGTCAATGTAAGCTAATTTATTCGTTGCTTTATTTACAATAATAAAAGGATCTCCGGCACGTGGATTATCCCCAAGAGGCCAAATCGGCGATAAAGAAAGACATAATATGATAGAGAGAAGATACGGCATAGATAATTCCTACCTTCTATATAAGTTCTTTTATATTATCCTTTCCCTTAAAGCGACTTTTAATGAGTAAATATTGTTCCATTTCATACACAAGTTGAACAAGTTTCGCACGTATCTCAAATTCTTCGCGTGTAGCTGGTAATGGCATGTCTCTAAATAATCCCCTCATTTCTTGAAGCTGCCTTAAGGAAATAACGCCAGTACTCTCAGGGCTAATAGCATTACCAATGTTTTCAACAACATCTGCAATCATATCAGCTTGTTCATATGTCCATGATAAAGAAGCTGCTAGTGGTATCATTCGCTCTAAAATTTCGAATTGTTGCATACGCATATTAAAATAACGATAGTAATAATCATCTTCTCGCATAAATGCATTCTCAAGTTTTTTAAACGATAAATCTCTTGCTTCATTTAACATATTCTCGGTTTCAATGAGTTCTGCCCCACTCCAACTACTTTCTCGATTTCGTAAATACACAACCATTTCAAACAAAATCGTTTTAAAATTGCTCTCTATTTTATCCTGATACTCTTTTAGCTTATTTTCACTACTCGGCATATACATATTTACTAATAACGCCACGCTAATCCCTATCGTTAATATAGCAATTTCATTTCCAACTATAAGCCATGTAATTTGCTTCAATGAATATAGATGCATAACAATAACTGAACTCGTGACAATGCCTTCTTGAATTTTAAGCATTACTGCAGTCGGAATAAATGTAAGTAACAATATGCTAATTGCAAGTGGTGTATAGCCGATCGTTTCAAAAATACAAAACGCGAATACCATTGATAATACACAAGCTAGAAAACGATGTAACGACACTTGAAGCGATTTGCGCTTCGTATTTTGTACACATAAAATAACTAAAATACCTGCTGAACTATAAAATTCCAACCCTAATAACTGAGCAATAAAAACTGCCGCGCCTGTCCCTATTGCTGTTTTTACTGTACGGTATCCAATTTTAAACATATCATTACTCCTATATGTATAAACGTATTTACAGCTAGTATAAAAAAAGGATGACACAATGTCATCCTTTTCTACTTATTATTCACATAACCTTTTCATATTACAATATTTTTTGTAAAAATTGTTGCGCACGTTCACTTTTCGGTGCTGCAAAAAATTCTGCTGGCGCACTATCTTCTACAAGCTTTCCTCCGTCTAAGAAAAGAACACGATCTGCCACTTCTTTTGCAAAGCCCATTTCATGTGTAACGATAGCCATCGTCATTCCTGTCGTAACTAACGATTTCATAACTTCTAACACTTCTTTCACCATCTCTGGATCTAGCGCCGATGTCGGTTCATCAAATAACATAACTTCGGGTTCCATTGCTAACGCTCTTGCAATTGCTACACGTTGCTTTTGTCCTCCCGAAAGACGATTTGGATACGTATCTTTTTTATCTACTAGTCCAACCTTTTCTAAAAGTTTCTCAGCTTTCTTTTCAGCTTCTTGCTTCGTTACCCCTTTTACATTGGTAGGAGCATACGTAATATTTTCTAATACAGTCATATGAGGAAATAAGTGAAAATGTTGAAATACCATACCGACATTTTCACGAACATGCATAACATTCGTTTTCGGATTCGTTACTTCTTCCGTTCCAATCCAAATGTGACCATCCGTTGGTGCTTCTAACATATTCATACAACGTAAAAATGTTGATTTTCCTGATCCAGAAGGTCCTATAATTGCAACTACTTCCCCTTTTTCAATCGTTGTTGTAATTCCTTTTAATACTTCGTTTTTACCAAATGATTTATGAAGGTTTTCAATTTTAATCACTTTTCTTCATTCTCCCTTCAATTGCCTTCCCGACTAATGTAAGAATAATGACTAACATATAATAAATCAGTCCAACAAAAAGTAATGGTTCAAGATATTTAAATGTCTCACCGCCTACGATGTAAGCACGACGCATTAAATCAGTCGCGCCTATTACTGTTACTACAGCCGATTCTTTCGTAAGTGTCGCAAATTCGTTCACAAGCGCTGGTAATATATTTTTTAATGCTTGAGGGAAAATAATATTTCTCATCATTTTTCCGTATGGTACCCCTAAAGCCATTGCTGCTTCTGTTTGTCCTTTATCCACCGCTTGAATACCAGCACGAATTACTTCTGACATGTATGCACCTGAATTCAAGCTAAATGCAAGTACAGCAGCTAAGAATGCTGGTATTTCATAACCAATTATTTGCGGGACACCGAAATAAATAATCATTAATTGCAATACAAGGGGTGTACCACGAAAAATTGATGTATAAAAATCTGCTGCTATATTTAATGCTCGTATTCTAGCAATTTTACAAAGTGCTAATAGCGTTCCTAAAATAAATCCTGCTAAAGCTGATACTGCTACAATTTTCAAAGTAACTTCTAAACCTTTTAGTATATATGGTATCGAAGGCGTAATCGCCGAAAAATCTAAGTTCATTCTTTTCATTCCCCTCACAGAAAAGTGAAAGGCAGCTTATTTTCCGCTGCCAAACCATTTCTTCACTAATTTATCCATTTCTCCATTTTCTTGCATTTTTTTAATTACTTTATTAAATTCAGCTGTTTTATCACTGTTTTTCGGAAGGGCAATTGCTGCTCCAACTTCTTCTGGCGCTTCTTTAATTTCAACTCCTTGTAAATCTTTCATTTTCTCTAAATAATTTTTAGCAACTGTGTCTTCTATAATTGCAGCGTCAAAACGACCAGCTTTAATTTCTTGTACGATTTCTGGTATACGGTCACGTCCCTCAACCTGGAAATCTACTTGTTTTTTAAATTCTGCTGCTTTCTCTTCTTGAATAGACCCTGTTTGTACTCCTACTTTTTTCCCTTTTAAATCCTCTACAGATTTAATGTTAGAATCCTTTTTAGAAACGATCATATTTTTCGCAACAAAATAAATATCTGTAAAATCAACATTATTTTTACGCTCTGCAGTTGGCGTCATGCCTGCCATTACGAAATCAACTTTTCCTGAACTAAGAGATGCTAATAAACCACCAAAATCCATATCTTTCACTTTCACTTCATACCCAAGTTCTTTTCCGATATATTTAGCAACATCAACATCAAAGCCGATAATTTCATCGCTCTTTGACGCATCTACATATTCATAAGGTTTATAATCTGCTGAAGTTCCCATTACGAGTACTTTTTTATTTCCTTTTGTTTCTTTCGATTCCCCATTACTACAAGCGCTGAATATACTTACAATTAAAATAAGTGCAAACGATATTGATACTAACTTCTTCATCTTTCTTCCCCCTAATGATGTATATTTAAAAGTTTAATAGAATATTTATTCGATGTTTGTATTTTATCAGCACTTTTATTTTTATGCAATATATAAAATAAAAATAAATAACAAAACAATATAAATGCTATTTTTTATGTATAAAACGATGCATAAAATAACACAACTATGCATATTCCATAAATTTTAATAATAAATAAAAAAGGCGGCACATCCACTTGATTGTGGACGTGCCGCCTTTTCTCTTATTTTTTATAGTTCTTCACAATTCTCTTCAAAATATGATTGTAGTTTCGCAATAACTTGCATCGGTTCATGACCTTCAATTTCATGACGCTCTACCATCGTTACAATTTTTCCATCTTTTAATAAAGCAAATGATGGAGAAGAAGGTGGGTACCCTTCGAAATATTCACGCGCTCTTGCTGTCGCTTCTTTATCTTGACCTGCAAACACCGTTACAAGGTGGTTAGGACGTTTATCATAATGTACGGAATGCGCAGCAGCAGGACGAGCAATACCACCTGCACAACCACATACAGAGTTTACCATTACAAGTGTTGTTCCATTTCTTTTAAACGCTTCTTCTACCGCTTCTGGCGTCGTCAATTCTGTATATCCAGCAGAGACAATCTCTTCACGCGCTTGGCGGACAACATCATTCATAAAAAAGTTAAAATTAATCACTCTTTTCCCTCCTCTAAAACTACCTATTTGTATCTTACCAGTTAATGTTTATGAAATACAAGTAAGTTTACTTGTATTTAAGTATAGAAAAGGTGTTAGAGCTCTTGCTCTAACACCTTTTCTTTAATGACCACGATGTTTTTGCTTTGTTTTTTGTACTTTCATTAAACGTCTTCTTTCTTTTTCAGCTTCTCGCTTCTCTTTAGACTGCACTTTCTTTTCTTGTTTATGCAATTCATAAGATAAACTAATCGCCTCTTGCGCCTTAGTAAAACGTTTAATATTTATTTCTTTTGCTGCTTGTCGTATGATACGCTTTATGTTTTTAGGACGCTGTTTTTCTTTAACTTCTACACCACATTTTGCAAAGTGCTGAAAATGCTCTAAAAGTGAACCATTCACAAACATAAGCACTTCTTCATCTGACGGTTCCGCCCCAAAAATATACCTCGCCCCATACAATTTCCCTTGTTCTTTACATGTAATGATTCCAACAAAAAATTGGCCATCGTGATATACTGTCAAATCCATTGACAGCCCCTCCTTTAAAAGATTAGAAATACAGGACATCCCGGAGGGGAAGGTTACTGACATGAAATCATGCGTCTGGACTACCAACCAGAACTGTGTTTTTGTATTTCTTTCACTATGATTATATCTTTTTTTCCATAATCTTCATATATTCAGCAATCATTTTTTTATGCGATCCTACAATATAGTCAGGTAGTTCTGTTACTGAAAAGAATTTAAGCTGAACTGCTTCTTCTTTATTCATAACAAAATCCCCTTCGTATTCATCTGTATAATAGGCGGTTGTTACAGATTGAAATTCATCACCGTTTGCTAATTTTGTAAAGTAGTTCGCTCCAGAAAATACATTGATTAGTCGCAAGTTCTTCACTTTTATTCCTGTCTCTTCATATACTTCACGATAAGCTGTTTCTTCTGGTGATTCACTAAGCTCCATTAGCCCGCCAGGTAGCCCCCATTTTCCGTACGGCTCTGTCCGCTGCTGCAATAAAACATATCCATTTTCATTTATAATGAGTACAACAGCACCAACTAAAATTAAAGGGCGATGACCAACTATTTTTCGTAATTCTTCTACATATCCCACCGTATCGCCTCCTTTTTCGTTGTCCACACTATTGTATCATATGTTCGAAACGACAAAATGCGTATATTTTTCATTTTTTTAACAAAATATTTATTTTATGTGATTCATCTACTGTAGCTAACATAATAGATTCCACTTCTGTACTCTCCTCTAGAAATTCTCTCGCCCAAGCTTCTGTTTTTCCTAATAATGCAAGAACATCTTTCTGTATCCTCCCATCCTTTACTAATACAAAAGAAACTGGAGATTTTTTTCCCGCCACTTTAAGATCAAGCCGCGAAACTGCTTCATATTCTGGATACCGAAATATAGAAACGACACCGTTTGCTTCCCATAATGCTAATTTAATCGTTTGAATATCGCTCACATTTCGCATACGAAGTTCCGAAAACAAATATTCCACGGTAATTCTCGCCTTTTTCAAATTGCTAAAATCAATGGAACCATTATGTATAAGAATGATAGGTGCTGGCTCTAAAAAACGTCTCCATCTATCCCATTTCAGCATTAAAACTGAGCTTATAATATGAAGTACAACGAGTATGAACGTTGTAATCATCGAGCCCAGTAACCCTACTTTTTCATCAGACAATGCGTTAGAAATATTCCCACCAAGCAATAACACTAATACAACATCTAAAAAACGAAGTTGTGCGATAGACCTTTGTCCCATCGCTTTCGCAACTAATATTAAAAATATGTATGCTATAATAGCCCGAATAACCCATTCACTACTAGAAAGATGCCGTGCTCCTTCAAAAATATGCATATGCATCACTTTGCACTCCTTACCCGTCTCAAACTGCTAACCTGTTTTAGTTTGCAACGTTTATGAGCATATATGTAAAAAAGCTGGTTCGTTTAAAAACGAACCAGCTTTTTTTACTTAACTGAAAACATATATTTTTTATACGTTTTCCGTACCGATAGTATGAGCCCCATCATAATCATATTCGAGAATAAGGAACTTCCCCCATACGATAAGAAAGGTAATGCAATACCTTTTACAGGCATTAATCCAACGATCATACCGATGTTTTGGAATATTTGAACTGTTAATATACCGATCGATCCAGCGCATAATAATGTACCAAATAAATTATCAGCGGAATAACCAATAATAATTGTTCGATATAGTAGTAATAGGAACAAGAAGACAACTAAGGCTGCTACGATAAATCCACCTTCTTCGGCAATTGTAGCGAAAATAAAGTCAGTATGCTTCTCTGGGATATAGACGCTTCCTCCCCCAAACCCTTTACCTTCCATTCCTCCACTACCTACAGCTAAAATCGATTGTTGCGTTTGATAACCTTGATCTGCATTTTCAAATGGATTTAACCAACCTACAATACGCGACTGTTGGTGAGGTTTTAGTAAAGTAACTAAATTATTATAGAAAAAATCTTGATACTTAAAGAAAATAAATATTAAAGCAGATAATATGGTCAACGGAATAACTGTACATAATGCTATCAATTTCTTTTGAATACCTGACATAAATAAAATACATGCAATAGCAGCAGCATATAAGAACACCATACCTGTATCAGGTTGACTATATACAACCGCCATAGGTGGAAGTGACACTAGCATAATTTTACCTACTAGCTTTAAATCTGTTTGGAATGTCCTTGCCATATACTGTGCATTATGTTTTACTGCTATACTCGCTACTACAAGTAGCAATGCAATTTTGAAAAACTCAGACGGCTGAATTTGTCCAAATACTGGGAAAACAAACCATCTTTTTGCACCTAATTTTTCAGGTGTAAAACCTGATGGTGGTAATACTTTCAAAAGAATAAGTGAAGCAAACCCAGCAATATAAAGCGGCCAAGATAATTTTTGTAACTGATCTAAATCAATGCTTGCAACAAGAAGTAACAATACAACCCCAATTATGTAGTTAACACCTTGTTTCATAGCAAAGTTTGCAGCTCCATACTGTCCCGTTTGCTGACTGCTATATATAGCAGCTATACTCGTCACACATAGTGCACACAAAATTAAAATTAATTTTACATCTAAACTTTTTAGAAACTCGGTACTTCTTTTCATGACATCCTCCTGAAACATTGTTACGGCAAAAATAAAAAACCAGGAGTCAACATTCTTCATGTTTTGACGACTGATTACACATTATCTATAAAACACTTATATAGAATAACTCTCTTTTTCATACAATACAATATATTATACTACAGTTTCATCAGTAAGATTTGCCAAAAAAATTATTCTTTTCTTATTTTATATCCATATACCATATATCAGCAATGTATTTTCGTAAATTCCTAATACATAATCGTTTATTGTAAGATTACTGGGAAAGATATTTATACATATAGTAGGATGTAGATGAAGAAATAAGATAATAAAAAGCTCGCATAAGCGAGCTTTTTATTAATATACAGATGTATTATTTTCTGACATGTTTTCTAAAATTTCTTTAACACGCCCTAAGAACTTACCACAAATTAAACCATCAAGTACTCGGTGATCAAGTGATAAACATAAGTTAACCATGTCACGAGCACCGAACATACCATTATCCATAATTACTGGGCGCTTTACAATTGATTCAACTTGTAAAATAGCCGCTTGTGGGTAATTAATAATACCCATAGATTGAACAGAACCGAATGATCCTGTGTTATTAATTGTAAATGTTCCACCTTGCATTTCGTCTGCTTTTAACGATTTCGTACGTACTTTTCCTGCAAGTTCTGTAATTTCACGAGCGATACCTTTAATTGTTTTCTCGTCCGCTTGCTTAATTACTGGTACAAATAGTTCTTCCTCTGTTGCAACAGCGATAGAAAGGTTAATATCTTTCTTCTGAACAATTTTATCGCCAGCCCACATTGAATTAATTTGAGGATACTCTTTTAACGCTTGTGCTACTGCTTTTACGAAGAAAGCAAAGAACGTTAAGTTAAAGCCTTCACGCTTCTTAAAGTCACCTTTAATTGAGTTACGGTATGACACAAGGTTTGTCACATCTACTTCAATCATCATCCAAGCATGCGGTGCTTCATGTTTACTACGTAACATGTTTGCTGCGATTGCTTTACGCACACCTGTTACTGGAATTTCGATATCTCCAGGCATTGTAGGTACAGAAACTGGTTTCGCAGCTTCTACTTTTTGCGCTACTGGTGCTGCTTTTGGTGCTTCTGGGCGAGCTTCTACTACTGCCGCTACAGCTTCCTCTTTCTTCGCTGCACCTGCTTGCGGAATATTTCCAGATTCCACTAGCTTTAAAATATCTTTACGAGTGATACGGCCGTTTGCTCCCGTACCTTCTACTAGATCTAAATCAACGTTATGCTCACCCGCAAGTTTTAACACAGCTGGTGAAAAACGTGGTTTTCCATCAGTTGGTTGTTTTACTTTCGGTGCTTTTTCAGACGTAGCTACTTCTGCCTTTGGTTCTTCTTTCGTTTTTTCTTCAACAGCTGTTGCTGCTACTTCATCTGCGCCTTCTACTTGAATCACACAAACTACTTCACCTACAGCTAACGTATCACCTTCACCAGCGATTAACTCTTTTACAATCCCCGTGAAAGAAGATGGTACTTCAGCATTTACTTTATCAGTCATTACTTCTGCAAGCGGATCATACTTGTTTACGTGATCGCCAACATTAACGAGCCATTTACTAATTGTGCCCTCTGTAACGCTCTCCCCGAGCTGAGGCATTGTAATATTTTCTACAGCCATGTATAGTCCCCCCGATTAAAATTCCGCAAGTTCACGCATTGCTTTTTCAACTTTATCTGGATTTACCATAAAGAATTTTTCCATTGTTGGTGCATATGGCATTGCTGGAACGTCTGGACCTGCAAGACGTGCGATTGGCGCATCTAAATCAAATAGACAGTTTTCAGCAATAATTGCTGCCACTTCACTCATAATGCTTCCTTCTTTATTGTCTTCTGTTACAAGAAGAACTTTACCTGTTTTAGAAGCTGCTTCAATGATTGCTTCTTTATCTAATGGATATACAGTACGTAAATCAAGAATGTGTGCAGAGATGCCATCTTGTGCTAACTTTTCAGCCGCTTGAAGAGCAAAATGAACACATAATCCGTACGTGATAACTGTAATATCATCACCTTCACGTTTTACATCTGCTTTTCCGATTGGTAATACGTAGTCATCCTCCGGCACTTCACCTTTAATTAAACGATATGCACGTTTATGTTCGAAGAATAATACTGGATCTTCATCACGAATGGCTGCTTTTAATAAGCCTTTTGCATCATATGGTGTAGAAGGGATAACGATTTTTAAACCTGGTTGGTTTGCAAACATCGCTTCTACAGATTGTGAATGATACAATGCACCGTGAACACCCCCGCCAAATGGTGCACGAATTGTAACTGGACAAGTCCAATCATTATTAGAACGATAACGAATTTTTGCTGCCTCAGAAACAATTTGGTTTACTGCTGGCATGATGAAATCAGCAAACTGCATTTCAGCGATTGGACGCATACCATACATTGCCGCACCAATTGCTACCCCAGCAATTGCAGATTCTGCAAGCGGTGCATCAAGCGCACGATCTTCACCAAATTGATCATACAAACCGTGTGTCGCTTTAAACACGCCACCTTTTTTACCAACATCTTCTCCTAAAACGAATACTTTCTCATCGCGTTCCATTTCTTCGCGCATTGCTAATGTAATAGCATCAATATAAGACATTACAGCCATGAAACGTTCCCCCCTATTCTGCGTATACGTGCTTCAATGCATCTTCAGGTGCTGCATACAGAGCATTTTCTGCATATTCTGTTGCTTCATTTACGATATGCATAATTTCGTCTAACATTTGTTTTTCCGATTCCTCAGTTAATACACCAGCTTCTTTTAAATAAGCCGCGAATGTTATAATTGAATCTTTTTTCTTTGCTTCTTCTACTTCTTCTTTATCACGATAAACACGATCATCATCGTCACTAGAATGTGCTGTTAAACGATATGATACTGTTTCAATTAAAGTTGGGCCTTCACCACGACGACCGCGATCTGCTGCTTCTTTTACAGCTTTATATACTGCAAGCGGATCGTTTCCGTCTATTGTATATCCAGGCATACCGTAACCAATCGCACGATCTGATACGTTTTTACATGCTAATTGTTTTTCAACTGGAATAGAGATTGCATATTTGTTATTTTCACACATAAAAATAACAGGTAGTTTGTGTACACCAGCAAAGTTTGCCCCTTCATGGAAGTCACCTTGGTTTGAAGAACCTTCTCCAAATGTAACGAACGTTACTAAATCTTTCTTCTCCATTTTTCCAGCTAATGCAATACCAACTGCATGTGGTACTTGCGTTGTTACTGGAGATGAACCTGTAACAATACGATTTTTCTTTTGACCGAAGTGACCAGGCATTTGACGACCACCAGAGTTTGGATCTCCAGCTTTCGCGAAAGCAGACAACATAAGCTCTTTAGCTGTCATACCAAATGCTAGTACAACACCCATATCACGGTAGTATGGTAATGCATAATCTTTCTCTCTATCAAGAGCGAACGCCGCTCCAACTTGTGCAGCCTCTTGTCCTTGACAAGAAATTACGAATGGAATTTTACCAGCACGGTTTAATAACCACATACGTTCGTCGATTTTACGTGCAAGTAACATCGTACGGAACATTTCTAATACTTGCTCATCACTTAAGCCAAGCTCTTCATGGCGCTTTTCTTTTACTTCTGCCATTTTTCATAACCTCCTAAATCCACATTTTTATGCGTGTAACGCTCTTCCATCTACAGCAAGTGCTGCTTCACCAATCGCCTCAGATAATGATGGATGCGGATGAATTGTATGTGCTACTTCCCAAGGTGTTGCATCAAGTACTCTTGCAAGACCAGCTTCAGAAATCATATCTGTTACATGTGGTCCAATCATATGAACACCAAGAATGTCATTTGTCTCTTCATCAACTACAAGTTTTACGAAACCATCTGATTCTCCGTATACAAGTGCTTTTCCGATTGCGCGGAATGAGAACTTACCTACTTTTAACTTATAGCCTTTTTCTTTTGCTTCTTGTTCTGTTAAACCGACAGAAGCAACTTCTGGACTGCTATATACGCATTTTGATACCATAGAGTAATCAATTGGTGTAACTTCTTTCCCTGCAATATGTTCTACTGCAGCAATTCCTTCATGAGAAGCAACGTGAGCAAGTTGCAGGCCACCGATTACATCTCCAATTGCGTAAATATGCGATTCTTTCGTTTGATAAAACTCATTTGTTTGAATGTATCCTTTTTCCACAACGATATCTGTGTTCTCTAAGCCAATATTTTGCGTATTCGCTTGTCTTCCTACAGATACAAGCATTTTTTCTGCTTTAAATTCTTTATTTTCACCGTTGTGTTCAGCTTGGATTGTTACTCCATTATCTTTTACCAATGTTTCTGGTAATACTTTTGCACCAGTTACCACTTTAATACCTTTTTTCTTGAATAGACGTTGCATTTCTTTTGAAACGTCTTGATCTTCTAGTGGTAATATCGTTTTCGCATACTCTAATACTGTAACTTCTACACCGAAATCAGCAAGCATAGATGCCCACTCAATACCGATTACACCGCCACCAACGATAATAATCGAACTAGGAAGCGTTTCCATTTTTAGAGCATGATCTGAAGACATTACGTACTCTCCGTCTAATTCTAAACCTGGTAATGAATTTGGACGAGAACCTGTTGCAATAAGTACATTTTTTGGAATTAACATTTCATTCTCTTCTCCACTTGCAAGTTCAACTGAAATTGTCCCTGGCATCGGAGAGAAAATAGATGGGCCAAGAATACGGCCAATACCTTCAAACACATCAATTTTACCTTGTTTCATTAAATGTTGAACGCCTTTATGAAGCTGCGTTACTATCTTCTCTTTACGCTCTTGTACTTTCGCAAAGTTTAGTTCTACATTGCTTGCAATAACTCCGAACTCTTCGCTTTTTTTAGCAGTTGCATATACTTCCGCACTACGTAAAAGAGCTTTACTAGGAATACATCCTTTGTGTAAACAAGTACCACCAAGATTTTCTTTTTCGACTAGTGCAGTTTTTAACCCTAGTTGTGATGCACGAATTGCAGCAACATATCCACCAGTACCGCCGCCAACGATGACTAAATCATATTCTTTTGCCATTATCTCAACCCCTAGCTACCGTTTCTTTTTCACGTACAACGTATTCTTTTGGAGCTTCTTCTTCACGTAATACACGAAGTGCTCCTTCTGCTAACGCTTCTAACTCATCTTCGCCTGGATGTACAATAACATCTGCAATCCAGTCCACTCGCTCTTTTATTTCATCGACAAGAATTTTACTGTATGCCAGTCCACCAGTTAATACGATTGCATCGATTTTCCCGTGAAGTACAGCGCTAGCTCCGCCAATCTCTTTTGCAACTTGATATGCCATTGCTTTATAAATAAGAGTTGCTTCAGGATCACCTTTTTCAACCATTTGCTCTACTTTAATCGCATCATTTGTACCGATTAAACTTACAAGTCCACCTTGTCCGACAAGTTTTTTAATCATTTCATCACGGTAATACTCACCAGAGAAACACATTTCTACTAGTTGCCCTACTGGTACTGTACCAGCGCGCTCTGGACTAAATGGTCCTTCTCCGTTTAAACCGTTATTCACATCGATTACTCTTCCTTTTTTATGAGCACCAACTGTAATACCGCCACCCATATGTGTAACTAATAAATTTAAATCCTCGTATTTGTGATTTAACTGTTCAGCTACTTTACGAGCAACTGCTTTTTGATTTAATGCATGGAAGATACTTTTGCGTTCCATACCAGCAATGCCACTTATACGAGCAACCGGCTCCATCTCATCTACAACGACAGGATCTACAATGAATGCAGGAATGTTTAATCCAGAAGCAATTTCATATGCTAAAATGCCTCCAAGGTTTGAAGCGTGATGACCGCTAAAGCCATTTTTCAAATCTTCTAACATCGCATCGTTTACTGTATACGTACCGCCTTCGATTGGACGAAGTAATCCACCACGCCCACAAACAGCGTTTAATTTTGAAATGTTAATACCATGAGAATGTAGAACTTCTAAAATCGTTTCTTTTCGAAACTCATATTGGTCGATAATTCTCTTATATTTTCCAATCTGTTCTACGTCATGACGAATCGTTTCTTCTAGAACGGGTCTTTCATTATCAAAAACACCAATTTTTGTGGATGTACTACCTGGGTTAATAACAAGAATTCGATTTACAGACAATGTTGCTACCTCCACTAATAAATTCAAAAGGAAGTGGAAACCTCATAAGAGGTAACCACACCTTTTGTAAAAGTTATATATGAATGATTAGCGACGGCTAATAATATCGTGACCGTTGCGTAAGTAAGTGCTACGAGAATTCTTCAAGCTTGCAATGCGCTCTTCAGCTAGACGATCTGCCGCTACATAAGTTGCTATGCCATCGCGTTTTGAAATTTCGATTACTTTTGCAATCGTGTCATAAATAGACTCAACACGTTTTAGTGCACGTTCTCTATTGTATCCATATAATTCGTCTGCTACGTTAATTACGCCACCTGCATTAATTACATAATCTGGTGCGTATACAATACCCATTTCATGAATGATGTCACCATGACGATCTTCTTTTAATTGGTTATTTGCAGA
The DNA here is from genome assembly GCF_051916885.1 of Bacillus cereus group sp. MYBK14-1. Taxonomy (NCBI): domain Bacteria; kingdom Bacillati; phylum Bacillota; class Bacilli; order Caryophanales; family Bacillaceae; genus Bacillus; species Bacillus cereus group sp. MYBK14-1. The sequence continues at coordinate 445,361 of NZ_JBQAHM010000003.1, forward strand.
ACCTGCGATTACTTTTGCTTTAAGTTGTGGAATAGTTTCATCATTAACTGTTGCGCCTAGTGCACATGGTGCGTAAATATCGCATTCAACACCGTAAATTTCATTTGGTTCAACTGCTGATGCACCGAATTCTTCTACAGCACGTTGTACAGCTTCTTTATTAATATCTGTAACGATTAATTTTGCTCCTTCAGCGTGTAAATGTTTGCATAGGTGATATGCTACGTTACCAACGCCTTGAACAGCAATTACTTTTCCTTCTAAATTGTCAGTACCGAAAGCTTCTTTTGCAGCTGCTTTCATACCACGGTAAACACCGTATGCAGTTACCGGAGATGGGTTACCAGAAGAACCGAATGATGGTGAGATACCTGTTACAAAGTCAGTTTCTTCATGGATAATATCCATATCATCTACTGTTGTACCAACATCTTCAGCTGTAATGTAACGTCCGTTTAGTCCTTGGATATAACGTCCTAGTGCACGGAACATTGCTTCGCTCTTATCTTTACGAGGATCACCGATAATTACTGTTTTCGCACCACCTAAGTTTAAACCAGCTGCTGCGTTTTTGTATGTCATCCCTTTTGCAAGACGCAATGCATCTTCAATCGCCGCTTCTTCAGAATCATATGTCCACATTCTTGTTCCACCAAGAGCCGGTCCAAGTGTTGTATCATGAATTGCAATAATTGCTTTTAAACCAGATTCTTTATCTTGACAAAATACTACTTGCTCATAATCATATTTTTCTAAGTATTCGAAGATTTCTAATGTCATTGTCGTTTCCCCCTAATGTTTTACCCTTTTTGGTTTATTTTGAAGCAGTCGCAACTGCCAATGCTAATGAATATACTTTTGTTTCTGCTGAATCAGCACGAGATGTTAAAACGATCGGTGCTTTTGCGCCAGCAATCATTGCTCCTACTTTTGCATCCGCAAAGTATACGAGTGATTTATATAGCACATTTCCAGCTTCAATCGTTGGGACGAGTAAAATATCTGCCTTACCTGCTACATCACTTACTATGCCTTTATGCTCTGCTGCAATTTGTGATACTGCATTATCTAAAGCAAGTGGTCCATCAACGATACAATCTTTAATTTGTCCGCGGCGATTCATTTGTGTTAACATCGCTGCATCAATTGTCGCCTGCATCGCTGGATTCACAACTTCTACTGCTGCAATTGGTGCCACTTTTGGCAAGTCGATTCCTATTGCCCGGGCAACTTCTACAGTATTTTGTATAATAGCAGCTTTTTGTGTTACATCAGGTGCGATATTCATCGCTGCATCTGTAACGAAAATAAGACGATCGTAATTTGGAACTTCAAATGCTGCTACATGTGAAAGTACGCTACCTTTACGTAGGCCCCACTCTTTGTTTAACACAGCCTTCAAAATATTCGCTGTTGGGATGTTCCCCTTCATAAGCACGTCTGCTTCACCATTTCTCACAGCTTTAACAGAAAGTTCTGCAGCCTCTGCACTAGACATTGCTGCAATCACTTCAACATGTTCTGAAGTTTGTAAACCATGTTCTTGTAGCATCCCCATTATTTTTTCTTGATTTCCATATAGACGAAATTGAGCTAACTGTAATTTAATTGCTTTCGCTACAGCTTCAATTACTTCATGATCTTCAGCTACTGCTACAGCTACAGTTTTTTTAGGCTGCCCTGCTGCTTGATCAATTAAGTATTCTAACTTCATATTTTGTAATCAACCCTTTCCGTCGTCCCTCGTCTATTTATAAAGCAAATACCGTGCCAACTTTTGAAAGTGGTCTTACCAATAATGAAAACGCATTCAAAATGCAGTAAAATCAATACTTTGAAAAATAACAAAAGATTCTGTCTTATTTTGTCGCTTTTTGTATACCATGCAATAAATTGCACGGTACGCAATTTATTGCATGCTTTTTTTTGCATGGTCATACTTTTCTAGCTTGTAATATAAATTTCGAACGGAAATTCCTAACGCTTTTGCAGTTTGCGTTTTATTCCCATCAAATCTCTCCAAATATTCATGAATAATATTCCCTTCAAACTCTGTCACTAAATGTTCAAGTGGCTTTTCTTCTAATTCAGGTAATAAATGAGATTGCTTTGACTCCACCTGCTCTTCGTTATGTAATGGCGGTAAATGGTGTACATCAATATAGGTCTCGTTATAATTCATAAAGATAATAGCTCTTCCCAGAATATTTTCAAGTTCCCTCACATTCCCTGGCCATTCGTATGATTGTAAATATAAAATGGCTGAATCAGTGAGCCCTTCTACATTACGACCGTAATCTTGATTAATTTTTTGAATCAATCTGTCCGCAATTGTCGGTATATCTCCTTTACGTTGACGAAGAGATGGAATTTGAATTGGGATTTTATTTAATCGATAATATAAATCCTCCCTAAACTTCCCTTCTAGAATAGCCTTTTCTAAATTCACATGCGTCGCTGCAATTACTCGAACATTAATAGGTATCGCTTTCGTTCCACCAACTTTTACAATTTCTTTTTCCTGCAGTACACGAAGGAGTTTCGCTTGTGTATTTGCAGATAACTCCCCTATTTCATCTAAAAAAATACTACCGTTATTTGCTTCCTCAAAGAACCCACGTTTCCCGCCTCTTTTCGCTCCAGAAAACGCCCCTTCCTCATAACCAAATAATTCACTTTCTAACAACGTCTCCGAAATGGCCGCACAGTTTACACGGACGAACTTATTGTATTTTCGATTACTTCCATTATGGATTGCATGTGCAAACAATTCTTTACCAGTCCCAGATTCACCGCGTAACAGTACTGTTGCTGGTGTATTTGCTCCTAGCTTCGCCTGTTCGATAGCTGCCGTTGTTTCATCTGAATTCCCGACAATATCATCAAATGAATATTTCGCTTCTAATGTGCGAATAATTTGCCTTGCTCTATTCAATTCATTTGTTAACTTTTGAATTTCCGACACGTCACGGATAACGCCGACGCTTCCTTTCAATATTCCATCCACAATGACTGGTGCCACGTTTACAATTACATCGCGCTTTTTTTGCCCAATTTTCATATGTATTCCGCGCACCGCACGACGCGTTCGTAGTACTTTCATATGCATACTTTCGCCTTCTACAATATCAGTTGTAGCAGGCTTCCCAATAATATCTTCTTCTGTTAAACCCGTTAATTTCGTATATGCCGGGTTAATGACTAAACCTCTTCCTTTTTCATCCACAACCGAAATTGCTTCTTCAGATGAGTTAATAATTGCCTCTAATAGTGTTTGAATCTCCTTTAAATCTGTAACTTCTTCCGCTAAATCTACAACTTCTGTTATATCTTTAAAAATTGCAAATGCCCCTTGTACCTCTCCGCCCTCTTTTAATATCGGTATACGCGTTGTAATAATTTTCTTTCCATTCTCTAATGTTAGTTCATAATTTACTTCTATTTGTTTCGTACGTATAATGCGAAGTAATTTACTAGTTGGAATGACTTCTAAAATATATTTTCCTATCGCCTCTTCTTTTTTATATCCGATAATACGCTCTGCACTTTTATTAAAAAGACGAACTTGTCCCTCTCGATCAATTACGATCATGCCGTCATGTGTAGAATTTAAAATTAATTCTCCTTGTTGCGTTTGTTCCTCTAATCGCCCAATCAGCCCTTCCTTCTCATGCGCTAATCCTGTAACAATTTTTGCGATATCACCTGGTATAAGAAGAGTGTCTTTTTTCTTTTTTTCCAATAAAACCTTATGCACATCATCTTCACCTGTCATATCAAATATTACATCGATATGCATAGAAAGAAATGGAGTTACACTTTCTCCAATTGCAATCCCGTATTCGTTAGCAATTTGTAGTCCTTTTGCCAACGGATTTATATCAATAATCCCTATAATTTGAAATATATTCGAACTTTGTAACAGATTCAGCAGTGCGCTCCCGCCTTCACCTGCACCAACAATTAATACTTTTTGTTTCATATATCCCACTTCCTCTCGAAGTAACTCTGCAAATTTTTTCACACCTTTATCTTACTCGTTCAGCACCCTCTTGACAAACCCCCTTTCCTTATAACATCATTAAAATATACGAAATAATCTGAAAAGGAGCGTTATGTATGCAGCGTTACGTTGCTCTACTATTAGCACTCATCCCTATTTCATTAGCTGTGTTTGGTATAAAGTTAATGAGAGATACTGTATTCGGGATTCTATTTCCACCAATCTCTATACTGTGGTTACAATTTTTAATCGGCGCTCTCTGCTTCGGGCTCGGGTTTTATATCTTCGGTGGCTTCGTCTTGCACCGAGACCGTAAACGAAATAAAGTACAAGCTCGCTTTAGAAGATAGGAATGCCCCACTATTTATAAATAAAAAAATGAGACCGTTACACGCGGTCTCATTTTTTTATTGGCATTAACGTTCTGGCCGTTTCAGGGTAATCAGTAATAATCGCCGATATATTCATATCAAAATATTTACGCATAAGCGTTTCTTCATTAATTGTATAAGGGCGAACCTCTACACCACTTTCCATCGTTAGTTCGGCAATAGCATCTTGAAGGTAACGATAATTCGGATGTACTGCTGTAGCCCCCATTTTTTTCGCGTATGCCCACGGACTATGCAAACCTTCGCGATATAAAATTGCTGTTTGAATATCAGGAGCCATCATATGGCACCGTTTCATACTGTAGTGATTAAACGAAGAAAATATAACACGATCCTCTAGACTAAATTTCCGTACAAGCGTTATAACTTCTTCCTCTAAACCTCTGTATGGAATTTTATTATTTTTAAGTTCAATATTAAGTAGCAAACTCGTTTGTGCAAGCCATTCTAATACCTCTTCTAAAAGTGGTATTTTACAAAAACCTACTTTATCACCAAATTTATAACTTGCATCTAACTTGCATAAATCCTCATATACATAATTCCGAACCGCACCTTTTCCATTTGTTGTCCGGTCCACCGTTTCATCATGAATGACGACAACTTTTCCATCTTTCGTTAATTGAACATCAAGTTCAATTCCATCCGCTCTAAAAGACTCAGCCGCTTCAAATGAAATCATTGTATTTTCTGGGTACGTTCCAGCCGCACCACGATGTGCAAATATAAGAGTCATCCTCACTCCCCCAATCTTATGCTATACTATACGAAAAAGGAGGTACTTCTATGAGACCATTACAAATCTCTCCAGATACTGCAGTCCGCTTATCAAAAGCACTAGGTGTTCCACTTGAACAACTCATGCATATGCCGCAGCACATTTTAATTCAAAAGCTAGTTGAATTAGAAAAACAAAATAAAGACGAAGAATAATACAGTCCTGTTTTGCAGGACTTTTTATTATTTTCTATTATATCACGGATGCCTTTCCTACTAAAATCCTTTAACAGATGTACTACGATGTGATTTAGCCGTTCCTTCATCATTTAATAATGAATCACATCTTTTCTTTTTTTGTTACACGTCATAAAGAAAGCAGACCATTTATTTATAAGTCCCATTACGTCCTTAAAACACGATAATAAAAAAACTAGAGAAGTCCTTTATATTATTTTTTATTGAACGTGCGGAGCATCCCCTGATTCGTATAGTTCTTTCGCTTTTTCCTCCCCGAATGTAGTTAAAATATAATGTTGCTCTTCTAACGCATCCATTGCTCTAGTTACTTTACAAACGCTATCTTCTTGAGCATCCGAGAAATAATTGTGATCTTCTAAAATTTTACTAAAATCTTTTTTCGCCCATCTATCAGCAATTGCTAAAAGTTCATTTTTCTTCGTAAAGCTACTCTTATTTATAATTTCTTTTAATTTTTTAGCATTACTTTGAATCATTGGGATAGAGCCCGATTTTCGTTCTGCCACCACTTTTTGATGAGTCATGCGATGCATCGCTGTAATGACTTCGCTTTCAGTAGAATTTTCAGTAACATACACATCAACAAAGACCCCATCCACCTCTCTACCTACTATTGTTTGGTCTTCTTTTTTATCTATTTGAGCGCTCACTTCTTTATCTACTGGATTATCTGCAAGTTCTAACATTCCAAATGTAACTGCAATAGCAAGAACTCCCATAGCTGCTACTATTCCTAGCCAAGTTGAAATTTTATTTTCCATTCCCCTTCTCCCTATCTATATCTATTTTATTGCCTTATAAAAAACTCACTTACATGTAATATTACTAAAAATAGGTTTTATTTCCCATGATATCAAATAATCTCTTTTTCTCAACAAAATAAAAAGACCAACGAATTATAACATTCATTGGTCTTTCATTAAAAAGTTTATTGGCTTTAAAATTAACATCGAGCATAGCGTTCCAGCATACATCGGTTTTACTAAAACGAAAACCCATTGCTACTTCTACTCTCAGCTAGCTTTATGTTCAAGTCTCAGCTTATCCGCAACCATTGCGATAAACTCAGAGTTCGTAGGTTTTGCTTTTGACATGGATACTGTATAACCGAATAAGGACGAAATAGAATCAATATTCCCACGGCTCCAAGCTACTTCAATCGCGTGGCGAATTGCGCGCTCCACACGGCTTGCTGTTGTATTATATTTCTTTGCGATATCTGGATACAATACTTTCGTAATCGATCCTAATAATTCGATATCGTTGTATACCATGGAGATTGCTTCTCGTAAATACATATATCCTTTAATATGAGCGGGTACACCAATTTCATGAATGATACTCGTAATACTCGCATCTAAGTTTTTCGGTTTTCCATCTACTGTTGTTGCTGATCGGAATGATGGTAGTGGACGTTTAATCATAGCGTTTGCTTTACCACTCACTTGACGAATATGACTCGTTAAATTCTCCATATCAAATGGTTTTAATATGAAATATGAGGCACCTAAGTCAACTGCTTTTTTCGTCACATCTTCTTGGCCAAATGCTGTCAACATAATTACGCTAGGCTGTTTTAACCTTTCAATATGTCGCATTTTCTCCAATACAGCTAAACCATCTAAGTGTGGCATAATAATGTCTAAAACGAGTACATCAGGTTGCTTATCTGTTAATAAGTTTAAACACTCTTGACCATTATAAGCAGTACCGATTACTTCCATATCATCTTGAGCGGCTACATAGCTCTCTAACATTGATACTAGTTCTTTATTATCATCCACAAGACATACTTTAATTTTCTCCACAGCTTTTCCTCCCTTACCGAATCGATTCTCCGACATGTGTATCCTTCTAGGCTACATGAATTGTTCGACAATTGTGTGAAAATTCCCTTTTAAAGTTTCTTACTTTCCGATAAAATCACAAAAAAATATGTTTATCGTTCATTTATTCCCTTTCGCAACACATTCCATCATAGAAATACAACGAAACGTTCAACCCTTTCCTTTTATTTTACAACAAAAAACACCTCTTGCGGAGCTTTTACAAAATTTCAACGAATTTTTCAACAGAAAAAGCGAGCTAATAATATATATTAGCTCGCTTTTTTCTCTTGATCATAAATATTAATTCCAGCTTGATGTAACATCCATTCAATATGAACACCATATCCTGATGTTGGATCATTTACAAATACATGTGTAACAGCACCAATTACTTTTCCATTTTGTACAATTGGACTTCCGCTCATTCCTTGTACGATACCGCCCGTTTTCGCTAATAGACGTTTATCTGTTACTTTTATTACCATACCCTTTGTGGCTGGGAATTTTTGCTGCACTGTACTAACGACTTCAATATCAAACGCTTCTACTTTATCTTGATCAATAACTGTTAATATTTTTGCCGGTCCTTCTTTTACTTGATGAGATAATGCGATAGGCATTGCTTTATCCATTATACCGTTTTTCATATTCGTATTTAATTTTCCAAAAATACCATATGGACTATTAATTGTAATATTGCCAATCACTTCACGGTCTGGTGAGAATCTTGCTAATTTCTCCCCTGGATTCCCATGACTACCTCTTTCAATTGATGTAACTGTCGAGCGCATAATTTGTCCATCTTCGACTTGAATCGGCTTTTTCGTATCATTATCAGAAATAACATGACCAAGTGCCCCATATTTCATAGAATCTGGATGAACAAATGTCATCGTTCCAATTCCAGCTGCCGAATCACGGATATACAAGCCAATTCGATAAGACGATTCACCGTTGTCTTTTTGTGGAGTTAGCTTCGTACGAATATATTTTCCATCTCTTAACAATACAAGATTAAGCGGTTCACCTGTTTCTCCACTATTATGAATAAACGGTGCTACATCACTCATTCTTTCAATTGTTTTACCATTAATTTCAGTAATCATATCTCCAATTTGTACACCTGCTGTTTCACCAGGAGATATTTTACCTTTTTCAGTTTGAATTAAATGATGGCCTACAACAAGTACACCTTTTGTATTTAATTTCACACCAATTGATTGTCCACCTGGAATCACTTTAAAATCTTTTAACACTTTCACATTTACTTTTTTTACTGGAAAACCAGCAAGCTGAAATACCATATCAGCTTCACCATTTTGATGAGAATTTACCATAAGTCCTTGTTTTTGTTCATTCGAACTCACTGTAAATACATGACGATTTGTGGATGAAGCTTTGAAAACTGGTAATGATGATATTTCTGATTGTTGTCCTTCAAAAACAACAAGTTGTTTCGGTGATGAAATAAACGTTCGAAGCGGTTTAAAACATCCAATAAAAACTAAAGAAACAAGGAGACAAAGACCTATTATTTTTCGAAATTTTTCTAATTTCAACTTGTTCACTCTCCTCGCTCCTACCCCACATTCAGCCTATTGGCTTCACTTTTTAATCTCTCCTTGCAGTGCTTTATTTATAACCGGAAGAATTAAGAAATCGTCATTTGAGAAAAAAAGCTATCCATTACTGGATAGCCTCTGCTGTCTGTTTAAAATGATGCGCTTGCGTAAGTAATTCTTTCGCATGCTCTGTCGTTAAATCTGTGATTTCCACACCAGAAATCATTCGAGCTATTTCTGTTACTTTATCCTCCATAGTTAAAACAGTAACCGATGTAATTGTCCGATCATTCGCTACTTGTTTTCGAATAAATAAATGTGAATCTGCCATTGAAGCTACTTGAGGTAAGTGCGTAATACAAAGTACTTGCGAGTTTACTGATACTCGATAAATTTTTTCCGCAATAGCCTGTGCGACCCGGCCACTTACACCCGTATCCACTTCATCAAAAATAACAGATGCAACCCCTTGATGCTTAGAAAAAATGCTTTTTAAAGCTAAAATGATACGAGATAACTCTCCGCCAGATGCAACCTTTGAAAGTGGTTTTAGCGGCTCTCCTGGGTTCGTTGAAATATAAAATTCCACATGATCGTAACCATCCGCCGTAAGTCTTACCGGCGCACCTTCCACAAGGGGCTCTTCTACATTTCCTTCTCTCTTCATAATTCTCACTTCAAATTTCGTTTTTTCCATATATAATTCTTTTAATTCCTGATGAATTGCATTTGTAAGGTGTTCTGCAAGCTCATGACGCATATTACTTAACAACGTTGCTTCTTTCAGAATAACACTTTCTAATTCCTTCAACTGTTTCTTCGTCGTTTCAATATGAACGTCTTTATTTTCAATCGTAAAAATTTCCTGTTCAATTTTATCAGCATACGCTAAAATCTCTTCTACAGTATTTCCATATTTTCTCTTCAGCATACGAATTTCATTCAAACGTGTTTCGATTTCATCTAAACGATTTGGATCATATTCCATCATATCGAGCTTTTCTCTCAGTTGATAGGCAACCTCTTCTAATAAGTAATAGCTATTTGCAATTGAATCATGATTCTCCTGATACACTTCATCTAAATGTGTAATACTTTCCATTTGCCCCATTGCACTTCTTACATTATCTAACCCTTGTCCGTCGGCACTTAACGAACGATATGCATCACCTAACGCTTTATAAATCTTTTCAAAATTAGAAATTTGCAATCGTTCCTCAGTTAATTCATTTTCTTCATCCATCTTTAAATCCGCCTTGCGAATTTCTTCATGCTGAAATTGAATTAAATCTAAGCGATGTGCCATTTGTTGCTCATTTTCACTTAACGATTTCAATTGTTTTTTTAATTTTTCATAGTCAGCGTATACGTTTTGATATATGTCTAATTGTTTAACGATTCGATCCCCATCAAAGTGATCAAGCATAAACAGATGTCGTTCTTCATTCATTAAATCTTGCGTTTCGTGCTGTCCATGAATATCAACAAGTGTTTTCCCAATTTCTTTTAATATGCTAAGTGTAACAAGCTTCCCATTTACACGACATACACTCTTCCCGTTCGCAGCAATATCACGCTTTAAAATAATCATGCCATCTTCTATTTCTATATCTAACTCTTCTGCCTTTTCAATACATGGATGCTTCTCATCTTCAACATAAAATAGCCCTTCAATCTCAGCCTTCTCTGTTCCATATCGAACAAATTCTGCTGACCCACGGCCACCTACAAGTAAACTAATTGCATCAATAATAATCGATTTTCCGGCCCCTGTTTCACCGCTTAAAACCGTTAAACCTTTTTGAAAAGAAATATTTAATGCTTCAATAATAGCAAAGTTTCTAATCGATAATTCCGATAACAATGCCCCATTCACCTCGTTATAAAATAATCCCTTACTAAAGGATTTTCTCAGTTCTTCATTCAAATAATCATGCTATATATTTGTATGTATATACTCTTCTAACCCGCTTCATTGTACCAAACATTTGTTTTACGGGTCAATCCATCTATTTTCTAACTTTATGCAAACAAAATATTATATTACAATTGAAAATTCATATTTTTAACCAATAAAAATATCTTGTTCACTTTCCACTTTACGATGGAAAGCAAACAAGATTTTTTGTTACAACATATTTAAGAAACGATCAGAGACAACACCTGTATCGTCAGGTGTACGGCAAATAATTAAGCAAGTATCATCACCACAGATGGTTCCGATGATCTCATCCCACTCTAAATGATCAATAAGTGCTCCAAGTGAATGAGCGTTACCAGGCAATGTTTTTAGCACAAGCATATGTCCTGCCGTGTCTAATTTTACAAATGAATCCACTAGATTTCGTTTTAATTTTTGTAACGGGTTAAATCGTTGATCTGCTGGCAAGCTATATTTATAGCGCCCATCATGTAATGGCACCTTCACTAAGTGCAGTTCTTTAATATCGCGCGATACTGTTGCTTGCGTTACATTAAATCCCTCATTACGTAAAATATCAACTAATTCATCTTGTGTTTCAATTTCTTTGTTTGCAATAATTTCCCTGATTTTAATATGGCGCTGACCTTTATTCATACATTTGCACCTCACACTATCTCTTACCATAGTTTAAACATTGGTATACTTCACTTATTTATGTTAACTTATAATTCGTTTCTTGTACACAATTGTTTTTACAATCATTATACAATTACAGCAAAAAGAGGAACAACATATGTTATTCCCCTTTCCCTTTTTGTTTTAGAACTTCATGCGCTTCTGTAACAACTTGCTCTATAGAAATCGGAGAATGATTTTCGCCATTCTCACGTTCACCATGCCATTTCAGATGAATTAAAAATTCAATATTACCATCCCCACCCGTAATTGGTGAGAATGTTAAACCTTCCACATCATAGCCTTCTTTTAAAGCAAACTCGACAATCATTTCTACAACAGCTTCATGTACTTTTCTATCACGAACGATACCTTTTTTCCCAACTTGCTCTCTTCCAGCTTCAAACTGCGGTTTAATTAACGCTGCTACATCTCCGTTAGGCATAAGCATTGTTTTTAAAACTGGCAGTATAAGCTTTAATGATATAAATGAAACATCAATACTTGCAAATTGAGGTAAACCACGTTCTAAGTCTGCTGGTGTCACGTAACGGAAGTTTGTTCGTTCCATTACAACAACACGCTCATCTTGACGTAATTTCCACGCTAGTTGATTATATCCTACATCTAATGCATAAGATAATTTCGCTCCATTTTGAAGCGCGCAATCTGTAAAGCCACCAGTTGATGAACCAATATCTATCATAACTTTATCTTGTAAATCAAGATGAAATGTCTCTAATGCCTTTTCAAGTTTATAACCACCACGACTTACATACGGCATAACTTGTCCCTTCACCGTAATCTCAGTATCTTGCGAGATTTTCTCTCCTGGCTTATCAAGTCTCATCTCATTCGCATATACGAGTCCGGCCATAATGGCGCGCTTTGCTTTCTCACGCGTTTCTATAAGTCCTCGCTCTACTAATAGTACATCTACTCTTTCTTTTTTTACGCTCATTTGTTACGCCCTTTTTTGTTTTGATGGAATCATTGTATGAATACGGTCTACAACAGCATCTGTCGTTAAACCAATTTCTTCTAATAATTTTGTTACACTTCCGTGCTCTATGAAGCGGTCTGGAATACCCATTCGTTCAACTAATGCACTATGGTAACCATTTTCAGATGCAAATTCAACTACTCCTGTTCCAAAACCACCGATTAAACAAGCTTCTTCAATCGTTAAAATCGGTATATTCTTTCCTAGAAGATCATGTAAATATGCTTCATCCATTGGTTTAATAAAGCGAGCATTCACTACTTTCACTGAAACCCCAGCTTTTTCAAGACGCTCAGCTGCTTCCATTGCCATTGGTATTGTCGTACCAAACGTTAAAATAGCTGCTTGTGTACCCTCTTTTAACGTCTCCCACGTACCGATTGGAATCGCCTTTAATTCTTCATCCATATGAACGCCAAGTCCATTACCGCGCGCATAACGCAATGCGATTGGTCCATCTTCATATTGCATCGCCGTATAAACTAAATGTTGCCCTTCATTTTCATCTTTCGGCATCATAAGCACCATATTCGGCAAGTGACGTAAGAATGAGATATCAAATACGCCTTGATGCGTTTCACCATCTGCTCCTACTAATCCCGAACGATCTATTCCGATGAAAACATTTAAATTTTGGCGGCATATATCATGAACAACTTGGTCATATGCTCTTTGTAAAAATGTTGAATAAATCGCTAAGAATGGCTTCATTCCTTGCGTTGCCATACCTGCTGCCATTGTTGTAGCATGCTGTTCTGCAATACCTACATCAATCATACGATCTGGGAATTCTTTTTGGAATTTCTCAAGTTTTGATCCCACAGGCATTGCAGGTGTAATTGCTACGATACGCTCATCTGCTCTCGCTAGCTTAAGTACTGTTTCACTAACGACAGCACTCCATGCTGGTGCAACTTCTTTCGGCTTAACGAAGTCACCTGATTCAATTTTATAAGGTCCTGTTCCATGCCAAGTTCCAATAACGTCACTCTCAGCCGGTTTATAACCTTTTCCTTTTTTCGTAATAACATGAACGAGTACTGGGCCTTTTGTTTTCTTTGCATATTGCAACGTTTCGAATAACTTTTCATAATCATGCCCATCGACTGGACCTAAATATGTAAAGCCTAACTCTTCGAAAAAGACACCAGATACTAGTAAATATTTAAGACTATCTTTTATTTTCTCTGCTGTCGCAGCCACTTTCCCGCCAACTGCTGGGATTTTCTTTAATATATACTCTAATTCATCTTTTACCCAGTGATATTTTCCTGCGGTACGTAAACGACCGAGCACATTATGAAGCGCACCAACGTTTGGTGCAATTGACATTTCATTATCATTCAAAATAACAATCATGTCTGTTTTTTCATGTCCAATATGGTTCAATGCCTCTAAAGCCATTCCGCCTGTTAAAGCACCATCTCCAATAATTGGTATAACATATTCTTTCGTTTTCTTTAAATCACGTGCCAGAGCCATTCCCATTGCAGCCGATAACGAAGTCGAGCTATGACCAGTTTCCCATACATCGTGCTCACTCTCACAACGTTTCGGGAAACCACATAGACCTTGATATTGCCTTAATGTACCAAACTCTTTCGCGCGTCCAGTTAAAATTTTATGTACATAGGATTGATGTCCTACATCCCATAAAAATTTATCTTGCGGGCTATCAAATAATTTATGCAGAGCAATTGTGAGTTCTACTACACCTAAATTAGGTGCAATATGTCCACCTGTTTGAGAGAGCTCTTCAATTAAAAACTTACGAATATCCTCACTCAATCCCTCTAGTTCACTGATAGACATATCTTTCAAAAAACTAGGGTTTTGAATTTGCGTTAGATCCACACGGATCACTCACTTTCATTTCATAATCTGTCAACATGTCAAATATTATAAAAAACATTTACACAAAACAAGAAATTCTCTTTTCTATTTTTCGTCTTGTCCCGCTATTAACCAGTCTATTGCGCCTTAATCCTATTATAAACCATATTTCTTTAGGCGATGAAAAAAATAGCCGCTAACACGAAGTGATAACGGCAATGTAATCTACATATATTTTTGCCAATAACAAGAAAAGAAAAACCTTTTCCTACATTTATATCATAAAATGATGAATGACTCAACAAATGAAAACGCTGTTATATTAGTTATTACGTTTTGCAATCAAATCGCAAATAGATAGTAAATATTCATCTTGTAATTGCAAGGAGCTAATCGCACCTTTTGCTTCTGCAATTGTTTCTTCTAAAATATCCTTTGCTCTATCTACAGTAAACAACGTCGTATATGTGCTCTTTTCATTAGAAAGATCACTACCAATCGGTTTTCCAATCTCTTCTTCAGTTCCTTCGACATCTAAAATATCATCTCGAATTTGGAAAGCTAGACCGATATATTTGGCAAACGTAAGCAACTTTTCTTCTTGCTCTTCTGTCGCATCAGAAAGTATCGCACCCGCAAGTACAGCAAATTCAAGTAGTTTTCCGGTCTTATGTTTATGGATGTACTCCAATTCATCAATCGTAAGGCGTTTCCCTTCCGCTTCCATATCTGCCACTTGTCCGCCAACCATTCCTTCTGGTCCTGCTGCTTTTGCGAGTTCAAGTACAAGTCTTACTTTTTTTTCAGCAGAAATTTCTTGTTGCTCATATGCCATAATAACTTGAAAAGCATATGTCAATAAGCCATCTCCTGCTAAAACTGCCATCGCTTCACCAAATACTTTGTGATTTGTGGGCTTTCCTCTTCTTAAATCATCATCATCCATACAAGGTAAATCATCATGAACTAACGAATATGTATGAATCATTTCAAGAGCACAAGCTGCACCTACTCCAAGATTTCTTTCTTTCCCAAACGCTTGTAATGTTGCAAACAAAAGTAACGGGCGGAGACGTTTTCCACCCGCTTCCAAAGAATATGCCATCGCTTCACGAAGTACATTTGGACATTGTAATCCATTTGCATAGCTTACAAGTTTTTCTTCTACGAAAGTTTTACTTTCTTTCAAAAAAGTATCAAAAGCAATCGTCACTATGCTTCATCTCCTAAAGCAGTAAACGGTTCAAGCTCTCCATCTTCCCCAAGAATAACTGCCATTTGTTCTTGTACATTCTTCAGCTTCTCATCACAAAGCTTAGATAATTCCATACCTTCTTTAAAATAAGAAATCGCTTCTTCTAAAGGTACGTCACCTTGTTCTAGCTTAGAAACAAGATGCTCAAGTTGCGAAATTGCCTCTTCAAAGCTTAATTTATTTTCCATTATTCAATTCACGCTCCTCTATGCCTGATACGCTACAATCTAGTATTCCATCTTGTAATTGAACTGAAACAGCATCTCCAAGGCTTACATCTTTCACACTTTTTAACACTTGCTTCTCTTCATCATATACAAGCCCGTACCCTCTCATCATTACTTTAAGCGGACTTAATGCTTCAAGTTTTTGAGCAGCTCTTACAAAGGCAAATTCTTTCGTTTGAAGTAACGTTTGCATTTCACGTTGTAATTGCTTTTGCAACGTTTCCACAGCTACCTTCGTTTGCATAATTTTTTGAGATGGGTGGTGCTTCTCTAAATAAAATGAAAGTTGCTTTAACTGATTCACCTTTTTATCAATATAGCGCTCTTTCGCTAAAACAAGCTGTTCTAGCGCTCTATCTAATTGCTCTTCCTTTTGCTCATATACTTGTCTTGGATAACGGAACGCATACGATTTTTGCAACACTTGTAGTTTTTCTTCTTTTTTATGTACTAACTCTCTCATCGCTCTTTGCAATCTCAGAGTTCTTTGTAATACCTTTTCTTGTAACTCTATAATATTAGGTGCTGCCAGCTCAGCTGCTGCGGTCGGTGTTGGCGCGCGTAAATCTGCAACAAAATCTGCAATTGTAAAATCTGTTTCATGGCCTACTGCCGAAATAATAGGAATTTCACTCTGAAAGATTGCTCTTGCAACCATTTCCTCATTGAAAGCCCATAATTCCTCAATAGAACCTCCACCACGACCAACGATTAGTACATCTATCTCTCCCATTTCATTCGCTGTACGAATCGCTTGTACAATCGAGGGAGCCGCTGACTCCCCTTGTACAAGTACCGGAAATACAATAACATTCCCAATTGGATAACGACGTTTAATCGTTGTTATAATATCACGAATCGCTGCTCCTGTTGGCGACGTAATCACACCTATTGTTTTAGCGTAAGGAGGAATCGCTTTTTTATAAACTTGAGAAAAAAGTCCTTCCTCTTCTAAACGAACTTTTAACTGTTCGTACGCTAAATGTAAATTTCCGACTCCGTCAGGCTGCATGTCTTGAATATAAATTTGATAAGAACCACTCGCCTCGTAAACAGAGATTTTTCCTTTCACGAGTACCTTCATCCCATTTTCAGGTTTGAATTTAATATTACGATTATGGCCCGCAAACATAACCGCTGCGATTCTTGCATTTTCATCTTTCAATGTAAAATACATGTGGCCACGGCTATGATTTTTAAAGTTGGAAATTTCACCTTTTAACCAAACAGACTGCAAATGCGGATCATATTCTATTTTTGTTTTTATATAGCGTGTTAACGCTGTAACGGTTAAATATTGCTTCTCCATTTCTCTCTCCTCATAGCCGACTCAAATTATTTACAAACGACACCTGCACGTTTGGCAGATTCAACAGTATTATGAAGAAGCATTGTGATTGTCATTGGACCAACACCCTTTGGCACAGGTGTAATGTAACCCGCAACATCTAACACGTTGTCAAAGTCAACATCACCACAAAGTTTTCCTGTTTCTAAACGGTTAACACCAACGTCAATTACAACCGCCCCTTCTTTAATATAATCCGCTGTTATCATTTTAGGTCGTCCAACAGCTACGATTAAAATATCAGCTAACTTCGATAACTCTTTCATATTTTGCGTCTTAGAATGACAATATGTGACAGTGGCATTTTCATTTAAAAACAATTGCCCCACTGGTTTACCGACAATATTACTTCTTCCAATTACTACTACATGTTTTCCAGAAATATCAAGATTTGTTTCTTTTACTAATTCTACAATACCATGCGGTGTACATGGAAGGAATGTATCTTGTCCCGTCATCATACGTCCCACGCTGATTGGGTGAAATCCGTCTACATCCTTTTCTGGTGAAATTCTTTCAATGATAGCTTTTTCTTCAATATGTTTTGGTAAAGGTAATTGCACTAATATGCCATTAATACGGTCATCGCCATTTAAGCGATCGATTTCAGCAAGCAAACGTTCCTCAGTAATTGTTTCAGGAAGTTCAATTAGCTCTGAGTAAATCCCTACTTGTTCACAGCCTTTTTCTTTTCCTTTCACATAAGAACGAGATGCTGGATCTTCTCCAACTAAAATAACTGCTAATCCTGGTACAATACCTTGCTCTTTCAACTTCACAACTTCTTCTGTTAATTGTGCTCGTTTTTTCTCCGCAACTTCATTTCCTTTGATGATTACTGCTACCATTTTAAGATTCCCCCTTAAAGAATTTACAGTGTATCTTTTATATTAGATAAAACGCCGTTAATAAAACGACGAGATTCCTCATCCCCAAATGTTTTAGCAATTTCAATTGCTTCGTTAATTGTTACGTTGTGTGGAATTTCTTCCATGTATTTCATTTCATACACAGCTACACGTAAAATACTGCGATCAACAATACTAATACGCTCAAGCTTCCACTTTTTTAAATTTTGACGAATCGCTTCATCGATTGCTTCTTTATTTTCTACAAAACCTACTACAAGTGACTCTAGAAACTCATTTGTTTCTTCGCCTTCATCTAGCGTGTTTTCCACTGCTACTTTCGGTTCTAATTCACCTGTAATATCCATTTGGTATAATGCTTGCATTGCTCTTTCTCTAGCCGTCCTACGTTTCATTGTAACTCTCCTTTATGCTTCAAGTCTTTCCTTATACTTTGTTATATTATTATAATTTATAAGCCGTCAATTCACTTACTCTTACAGTTTTCATTGATTTTCCAACCTTATAATACAATGATAATAACACAATTTATCGTTTCACACACGGGTTACAAGGCTGAAAAATAATAAAAAGATTAACTTCAAGTTCCATATCTTATCACAATGTACGTTTTTTGGAAAAACGACACATTTTCTTGTTTATTTCTTATTTTTTGAAATAGTATAATAATTAGAGGGTTGTAATTTGTGAAGAAATGAAACGATAAAAAAGATGCCTATGTTACTAGGCACCTTTTCATTCTTACACTGGTTCGATTTCTGTTTTTTGTGTTTCGAATGTTACGCCAACGATGTGAACATTCACTTCTTTTGGCTCAAGTCCTGTCATTGTAAAGAGTGCTTGGCGAATATTGTCTTGAATCTTTTGTGCAACAACTGGAATTGCTACACCAAAATACATTACAACATAAAGGTCAACGATAATATCTTCGTTTGCTAATTCAACCTTTACACCTTTACCATGATTTTTCTTACCTAACTTCTCAACAACATCTGTAGCAAAATTACCGCGCATTGCCGCTACACCTTCTACTTCAGCAGCTGCAATACCTGCAATTACTTCAATTACTTCTGGTGCAATTTCTACTTTACCAAGAGTTGTATCTTGACCCATATCTAACATATGTTCAGCCATGAAAAAAACCTCCTTTAATGTATCACTGCGTCACAAGTTCATGCTCTTCCAAAAATTTCGTATTAAACTCACCTTTTACAAAATCAGGATGATCTAGCAATTGCAAATGGAACGGGATTGTTGTATGTACGCCTTCAATGACAAATTCACTAAGTGCGCGCTTCATTTTTGCAATTGCCTCTTCACGTGTTTTTCCGTGAACAATTAATTTAGCAACCATCGAATCATAGAAAGGTGGGATTGAATATCCCGGATATACAGCTGAATCGACGCGAATACCAAATCCTCCTGGTGGTAAGTACATTTCTACTTTACCTGGAGATGGCATAAATTTTTTGGCAGGGTTTTCCGCATTAATTCGACATTCAATTGCCCAACCATTAAATTGTACTTCTTCTTGCTGTAACGATAACTTTTCTCCTGAAGCAACAAGAATTTGTTCTTTAATTAAGTCCATTCCTGTTACCATTTCAGTAACCGGATGCTCAACCTGAATTCTCGTATTCATCTCCATGAAGTAAAAGGTTTTCGTTTTATATTCATAAATAAACTCAACCGTACCAGCACCTGTATAATCAACCGCTACCGCCGCTTTAACTGCCGCTTCACCCATCTGCTTGCGAATCTCTTCATCAAGTGCAGGTGATGGACTTTCTTCTAATAGTTTTTGCAAACGGCGCTGAATTGTACAATCACGCTCTCCTAAATGAATGGCATTTCCGTGTGTATCTGCCATTATTTGAATCTCAACATGGCGGAAATCTTCAACGTACTTTTCTAAGTATACACCAGGGTTCCCAAAAGCGGTACTAGCTTCTTGCTGTGTAATTTGAATTCCTTTTATAAGCTCTTCTTCATGGCGTGCAACACGAATACCTTTTCCGCCGCCACCTGCAGTCGCTTTAATAATAACTGGATATCCAATTTGATTAGCAAGCTCAATCGCTTCTTCGGTATTTTTAATAATCCCTTGTGAACCTGGTACAATCGGAACCCCTGCTTCTTTCATTGTATCACGAGCAACGTCTTTTGTGCCCATCTTTGAAATAGCTTCTGGACTTGGACCGATAAAAATCAAGTTACATTCACGGCATAACTCTGCGAAATCTGCATTCTCTGCTAAAAATCCGTATCCCGGATGAATAGCATCGCAGCCTGTTAACTTCGCAACGCTAATAATGTTTGTCAAATTTAAATAGCTTTCTTTCGAAATCGTTGGTCCTACACAATACGCCTCGTCTGCAATCTGTACGTGAAGTGACTCTTTATCTGCTTCTGAATAAATTGCAACTGTTTCAATATCCATTTCTTTACAAGCACGAATAATTCGTACAGCAATTTCCCCACGATTGGCTATTAATACTTTTTTTATCATCACAAAGACTCCCTTATTACGCTTTTACAAGAAATAGCGGTTGTCCATATTCAACAAGCTGTCCGTTATTAACAAGAATTTCAACAATTTCGCCCTCTACATCAGCATCAATTTCGTTAAATAACTTCATAGCCTCGACAATACATACGATAGAATCTTTCGATACTCTATCCCCAACACTTACATATGGAGGTGTATCAGGCGAAGAAGAAGAATAGAATGTACCTACCATCGGTGATGTGATTTTATGTAGGTTTTCATTTTGAACAACCTTCTTCTCTTCTTGTTTTGGCACTTCTGCTTGCGCTGCTGCTACTGTCGTTTCAACTTCAACAGGCGCTACTGGTTGCATAGCTTGTTTTGCTGCAGGTGCTTGCACAGCAACAACTTCATTACCACGCTTTTTCATTTTGATTGTTGTACCGTCTTTTTTGTATTCAAATTCATCAATATTAGAGCTATCAATTAATTTAATTAATTCACGAACTTCTTGAATTTTAAACATGTAAAATCCACTCCCATACTCTTGTTTGTCCCGTTTTTACAGATTCTCGTCACGAAAACTAGATTGACTGTAAAAATACGATGTACTCTATTAGAAAATATATTTCATTAACTAATAGAAATATTTACTATTTCCATCTTACGATAAATTTTTTAAACATTCCAATTTATATTTCTTTATAATAAATCGAAATTCCTGTAAAAATATTATTCCAATAAAAATTTAATACCTAGTAATAATACCAAGTTTCACATGAAATTGGCAAGACCACTTCTTAAAAAACATTCACTACTTTTGCAAAACGTTACAAAGCAAACATGCCATTCCCTCCTCACTCTTCACCACACCTATAGTCAATAACATATTTTTACCAAATATTATTTTTTTGTTTACACGCCGTTCATCATTCCTTCATATAAGAATAGTATGTTCAAAGTGTAGAAAATATATTGTGTTGAGGTGTGGAAATATGATATGGCTCATTCTCTTTTTACCTGCCGTAATCGTTTGGGCATGCGTTCTTTTCATCCACGTCAAATCCGGAAAAAGTAATCATCAGTACCATGAACCATTAATCTTTTACTCACAACGTGTTTCTCCATTCCGAGTTGAACATAGTAAAAATAATTACAAAGACGACATAGAAAAAAGCTATCGAAAATGATAGCTTTTTTCTATTCACACATTTACTTACATACTCTATTTTACTATTTGCATACCCTTTGCTTAGTAAAAGATAATAATCCGCAGGGAAATCCCTACGGATTAAAGTTTCACTTATTTCGCTGGTGGATCAAATTTCACACCTACATCTTTTGATCCGCCTTCACTTCTTACAAGTTGAATAATTTTATTTGCTTCTTTCTGTGAATGTTTTGCCGCTTTAACCGTTACTCTAATATCAGTGCCATCAGCTCTTACAAGAGCATCTGGATATCCTCCTTGAGATTTAATTACTGTCTCAAGTAATTCTTGCTTCGTTTCCATTGTCGTAATGGCATCAAAATTTTCTTTCGCTTTATTCTTTTCTGTTGCTGAAGCTTTTGTTGAACTCATCACTTCTTGTAATTTTGCTTTTTGTTCACTACGCTGATCTTCCATTTGCATACGTAAAGCTGTGAAATTCTCATCACTTGATTGAACTGATACATTGCCCTCTTTTTTACTTGTTTCTTTTTTTGCATTTTCTTTTTTGTCTGTTTCTTTATTTGTTGTTTCCTTGCTTGTATTTTCTTTTTTCGGAGTTTCTTTAGGCGCTTCGTTTGTTACTGCTTTATCAGTACCTTGTTTTTCTTGTCCAATCTTTTCACCTGTTGCCGGCGATGCTGTATTCATTTTGTCAGGAGTTGTCACGTAATACACAGATAGTACAACAACTAAACTTAACATCGTTAATAACCAAACTGTTTGTTTTTTTAACACTTTATTTCCTCCCTATCAATTTTTCGGTGAAACTGAAACGCGATGGGCCGGTACATCTAGCAGCCTTATCACAGCTTCTTTTACCATTGCTTTAACTTGTATATTATCCACTCCCTTTGCTACGACAAGAACACCACGTACTTTCGGCTTCTCTGTTCGTAAAACAACAGGAGTTTCTTTATCCCCTTCACGTATAATGACAGTCTTTTCATCAAGAGACTCGTCCTCTACTTCTCTCTTACCGCCTGTTTTATCTGTTTCACCTGTTGTTTGTGAGCGTTTCACTGTATTTTTTTCTAAAATTTTTTCTTCAGATGAATCTAAATTCACTTTAATCGTTACGTCTTTTACTCCTGCTATTTCTTCTAAAGCAGTTTTTAATTCTTGTTCATACGCTTTTTCATATTTTTCTACATTTGACATATTATCATTATTTTTTTGTCCAAAAGTTGGTACATCTTTTTCCTGGTTTTGAGTTTTTTGTTCTTTAAATACAGGTACTTCTTCTTTTTTACTTGAAAAAAAACTACTAGAAAACATAAGCAAAATTCCAAGTATGAGTAGGACAAGTAAGAACTTAGGTGTTACCTTTCTTCCCTTCTCATTACTTTCTTTTTCATCTCCATTCAATAAGTTTCGAAAAAATGAGAACTTCGAATTTTTATCTTTATTGTCCATTTACTCTACCTGTCCTCCCTTCCATTTGAACTTGGATTTGTTTATTCTCTAGTTGCCACCTGCTTGAAAAGAAGTCTTTCATTTCTACATTCGTTTCCTCTACTTTTTTCGGTGGTTCTTTCGTGTTAATTTCAACTGGTTTTACTGTTTCGATTGCATCATTTTTACTACGTTCTTTTTCTTTTAACGTCACAACAACAGATTGAATATCTTTCGCTGACTTTACTTCCGCTGTGCTTTCCGCTGCGACTATTTGTATTTCAGAGACTGACATACCATACTGTTTCTCAAACTCTTTTCCTACTTCTTTTTTCATTTTGGTAGCCATCTCTTCTAAACTATATGCACGTGTTAGAGCTTGTATTTCTTTTTTCTTCGAATCTATTGAATTTTTTACAGATCCTTCTGCTACGTACTTTTCTTCATTAAAATTTGCAATTACTTCATTTACATCTGTCTGCAATAGTTTAAAAAGGGGTGTTAAAATTAATACGACTAACAAAAGACTTACAACGAATTTAACGTATTTTTGCAAATTCGAATTTGGAAGAATAAGATGAAGCATTGTCGCTAAGAGCAAAAAAACGATAATATTTCTGATCCACTCTGTAACAAATTGCATACTCTTCACCTCCTACCGCATCATAAGTGTAATATTCCCCGCAGCAATAATAATTGTAATACTTAAAAAGAACATAAATGATACGATAGCTAAGCAAGCAAATACGTAAATGATGCTTCGTCCAATAATGTCTAAGCATTGAATAATTGCTCCGCCGCCAACCGGTTGCAATACTGCTGCTGCGAATTTATAAATAAATGCGATACAGAAAATTTGAATCGCTGGAAAAGCAACAATTAAACATAAAATGACGAGCCCAATAATTCCGACTGTGTTTTTCAATAATCCTGATGCGCTAATAACAGTATCTGCCGCTTCTGTAAACATCCTTCCGACTACTGGAATGAAGTTCCCTGTTACAAATTTAGCAGTTTTCACAGCTATTCCATCAGCAACGGCTGTTGCTGTTCCTTGTACAGATAATACTCCTAAAAAAATCGTTAAGAAAATACCGATAATCCCAACGCTAACGTTTTGCAGAAGCTTGGACAATTTCGTCACTTTATATTGATCACTCATTGTACTTACAATACTTAATATCGTTGCCAGTAATAAAAGCGGTAGAACGATATAATTCATAAGAAGCCCGCTTGTATTCATTAAGAAAATGATAATCGGATGAAAGAAAGATACAGATACAACCCCGCCACCAGTCGCTATAAGCGCCAATAAAATTGGCAATAGCGCTAATATGAAATCTACCATTGTTTGTATCGTTTCTCTTGCATATGTCATAACGACATAAAAACTATTTAAAGCAAAAATAATAAGTACCATATATACAACAGCATCAGCAATTTTACTTACACTACTTTTTGAAAAAGCGGATTGCAGTGATTGCAACAATGCACTAAAGATTGTGAGCATAATGAGTGTGCCAAGCAGTTTTCCATTAGCTGCAAGCTCATGAAATAAATATTTTAATAACCCTATCATCCACTCTTTTAGAGAGAATTCTTTTTCTCCCTTTACAAACTCCATAAAACTCCCTTTTTGACTCTCTGGCAAATAGCCTCCATATTTTGTAACAAGCCCGTCCCAAAATTGCTTCACATCTTCAATTCCGAGCTTATCCAATTGTTGATCAACGACGTTTGTTTCTACAGGAGAAGCTTGTACAACAACCGGTAAAGAAAAGAAAAGGAAGCAAGCAAATAGCAGCTTAGCTCCAAACCTCCTCAACATTCACTCCCCCTTATCCCGTCGGTAAAAATCCGAGAATAGTTTCAATTACAACCGTCAAAATAGGAATTGCCATAACGAGAATTAAGATTTTCCCAGCAAGTTCAATTTTCGAAGCGATGGCACCTTGACCAGCATCTTTTGTAATTTGAGCTCCAAACTCGGCAATATAAGCAATTCCAATAATCTTTAGTAACGTTTCCACGTAGACGTTACTAACTTTCGCTTCACTCGCTACTCTCTCAATCATTTGTAAAATAGAATGAATTTGATCGATTAAAATAAGAAACATCACGCTACCTACGAACACAATAAATAAAGATGTAATACTAGATTTATGCTGGTTCAAAACAGCAGCTAAAAACGTAGCAACGAGGCCTAATCCGACAATTTGTATAATTTCGATTCGAACCGCCTCCTTTACTGGAAGAGAAAGACACTTTTAATCTTGTCGAATAGCGTATTAATTAAAAATGCAACATGAAATAAAATGACGACAAAACCGACAAGGATAACCCAATTTGCAATATCCTCACGCTTCAATTCTTTTAGTACAGTATGAATGAAAGCTAAAACAATGCCGATTCCGGCGATTTGAAATATTAATCCAACATCAATGGACATCGCCTTTCTCCCCCCCTATAGCAGTAAAATTACAATTAGTAGCCCTGCTAGTACCCCTAAGCTCTTAATCATTTTTTCGTATTGCAGTTGTAAAGCTTTCGCTTCCTCTTCTTCTCTCTCCAAATGTGTAATACATAAGCGAATATGTTTTTGTTGTGATTCACGATCATGTTGCCCGAGCGTTTCACCAAATTGCTGCAGTATTTCATACTCGGTTTGTTGAAAAGCCGTCAACTTCCAATTCTCTTTCAAACTATCTATCCAAGCTTCCCTTACCGTTTGTTCTCCACTTTCTAGTTTTTTAGCGAAACTTTGAAATATCCAATTTAATGGCTTTGGCATTTGTTTAACTAATCGCTCGGCAGCCTCAGATAAAGGTGTGTGTCCATACATAATTTCTGCCTCTAATGATTGAAGTGCTGATTTTAATAACCTAAGTTGCCTCGGCCTCTCACTGTATCTTTTAGCGTACGAAAACCCGAAAAAGGTGCTGACCGCAACGATTAACACTGCACCAAATATTTTCACCATACGCCCTCAGCCTTTCTATTTGATAACACTGGTTTTCCATATTTATCTTTCACCTGCATAACCGTTCCTGGACCCCTCGCTTTTGACAACTCCACAAACCTATCAAATATACCAAGCTCTAGCACTGCCTTGAGCGATGGACGTCTCACAACATCCTCATAGGAAAATCCGTGTGCGCTTATAAAAAGCTGAACACCTGCATGCACTGCCTCCATAATTGCTTCACTATCTTCTTTACGGCCAATTTCATCTACGATCAAAATATCAGGACTCATAGAACGAATCATCATCATCATTCCTTCTGCCTTTGGACATGCATCTAACACATCGACTCGGGTACCAAAATCATATTGCGGGATTCCTTTCACACAGCCAGCAATTTCTGACCGTTCATCAACGATCCCCACTTTACAGGAAGGAATTTCCGAAGCACTTACCCCTTGACTCATGCAACGTGCTACATCTCTTAAAAGTGTCGTTTTTCCCGTTTGGGGAGGGCCAATTACCATCGTGTTTAACCACCTTTTTTCATACAAATATGGCAAAAGCGGTTCAGCAATCCCTATTTTTTGACGAGCAATACGAATATTAAAGGAAGAGACATCACGAATCATTTTCACTGCGCTTTTTTCTGTAATGACTTTTCCTGCTAACCCGATTCTATGCCCCCCGCGAAGCGTCACATACCCACGTTTTAATTCCTCTTCCATCGTATAAATTGAGAATTGACTTAATTTATTCAATAAGTAAATAGCATCCTCTGCAGTAGTGATATAGTCATAAAAAAACACCTTTCCGTGTGCAATACACTCTAGCGGCCTTCCAATTCGAACACGAATTTCCTCTAAAGCATCGTATTGCTTACATTCTTCAATTAAGTACTTCATCGTTTTTGGTAAAACTTCTAATACCTCTTTCATCGGCTTCTCCCCACTATACTCGACTTACTATTTCAGTAATGCGATAAAAATACAGCAAATTCCAAGCGCTAGAAAAAAGAGCTTCAAGAAAGAAATTTCACTTGCTACACTCGCTATCCCAATTGTCATTGTTAAAATTAATACGGTAGGTCCAACAAACGCCAACATACCATTTATAAACAACGCTTTCTTCGCATCATTCACATAAAGCATAAGCAAAGCAGCAAATATCTCCGCACTACCTGAAAATAATCGAAGTGCCCCCATAACAAGCACGGATGTTTCCATTGCCGCTAGCCACTGTTTCATTCTTCCACCTTCTCCCGTAACAGTTACTAACTTCGTATTCTAAAAAAGAATATATTTGTACAACCATATGCAGAGGTTGTCTATTTCAGAAGTAAAAACATAATTTTTCTCTAAAGTCTGAATTAGAATCTGAATATTCATATTATTTTATGGCATATTATGGTATATTTAGTTTGAAAGGGGTTTAAACCATGCAGCACGTCACTTTATTACCACTAGATTTATGCTATACAAATGTGATTTTCGAGCTATCAAGTGATCCACATATAAAAAATGCATTGGGGATAACGGTAGAAAACATCGAAGACACGAAAACATTTCTTCTTTTCGCAATAGAAGAAGAGCGTCAAAAGAAATCCTTATCGAGAATGATTGTGAATGAAGAAAATGAAATAATTGGCCTCACCACACTTAAACATATTAATAATGAAAAAAAGCAATCTCACATTGGTAGTTGGATTGGCTATCCATACTGGGGAAAAGGCTATAACGAGGCTGCTAAAAAAGAAATCTTTAAAATCGCCTTTTTAGACTTACAACTTTCCTACGTATTTGCTGGTGCTAAAACGAATAATATCCGCTCACTAAAAGCACAAGAAAAACTACCCTATATTTCATTGCATGTGGAAAACAAGTTTCCAGACGAACACGCTGCACTAGAGAAAGAAGTAAGGTCACCTTGCTCTCTGCATGTCGTGTCACGTGAAAATTTTTTAAACTGGTTGAAATTACAGAATGAGGAGGAAAAATATGAAGGCATTGAAAATTAGTTTAACCGTTGTAGTAGAATTAGCTCTTATTTATCTTTTTTCATTATTAGTCGGTTGGTCATTTATAGAGACCTTTTTCCTTGGTAGTTTAGCAATATTTGCAATTATGTGGTTAATTATTATGAGTAACCATAGAAATAACATTACAGATCACGCAATAAGCAAAACATTAACTGGCGTTGAGACTGGCGAAATAAAACCATTTCAAATTGTTTTGACTCCATCTATTATGGGTACTCTTTCACTTGTTTTAGTCAGTTTTATAGTAACAGCTATTTACTATCTACCCTATTTCCTATAAAAAAAACACTCGTGAATTATCACGAGTGTTTTTTTACTATGCACGAGAAACGTATTTACCTTCACCAGTGTTGATGATAAGCATTTCGCCTTCGTTAATGAAGATTGGTACTTGTACAACAAGACCAGTTTCTAATGTAGCTGGTTTTGTTACGTTAGAAGCAGTATCACCTTTAATACCAGGCTCTGTTTCTGTAACTTGTAATTCAACTGTGTTTGGAAGTTCAACACCAAGTACTTCGCCTTGGTAAGTCATAATTGCTACTTCCATGTTTTCTTTTAGGAATTTAAGCTCGCGCTCGATTTGTTTTTCACCAAGTTCGATTTGCTCATAAGTTCCGTTATCCATAAATACGTGAGCCTCACCGCTTGCGTATAAGTATTGCATACGACGGTTTTCGATGTGTGCTTTTTCTACTTTCTCACCTGCACGGAATGTTTTCTCTTGAACAGAACCTGTGCGAAGATTACGTAGTTTAGAACGAACGAATGCAGCACCTTTACCTGGCTTTACGTGTTGGAAATCAAGTACTTGCCAAAGGGCATTGTCCACTGAAATTGTTAAACCTGTACGAAAATCGTTTACTGAAATCATGTAAAAAAATCCTCCTGTGTATTACAAAATAATAAGTTCTTTTGGTGATTTCGTAATTACTTCATTACCTTCACTTGTCACAATGATATCATCTTCAATACGTACGCCGCCAATACCTGGAATATAAATACCTGGCTCTACTGTTACAGCCATACCTGGTTCAAGTACTGTATCAGAACGGAACGCTAAACCTGGTGCTTCATGGATTTCAAGACCTATTCCATGACCAGTAGAGTGTCCAAAGTATTCACCATATCCTTTTTCCGTTATGTAGTCACGCGTTAGCGCATCAGCCTCGCGACCTGTTAAACCAGCTTTAATACCGTTCACACCACGTAGTTGTGCTTCTAAAACGATATTATAAATTTCTTTTAATTTATCAGATGGTTCACCGACTGCAATCGTACGAGTAATATCAGAACAATATCCTTTGTAATAAGCGCCGAAGTCTAATGTAATGAAATCTCCTGTTTCTATCACTTTTTCAGATGCCACGCCGTGCGGTAATGCCGAACGAAGACCTGAAGCAACGATAATATCAAACGAAGAAGATGTTGCTCCTTGTTTTCTCATGAAAAATTCAAGTTCATTTGACACTTCAATTTCAGATACTCCCGGGCGAATGAATGATAGAATATGCTCAAAGGCAGCATCTGCAATCTGTGCAGCTTCCTTTAATATCTTAATCTCTGAATCAGTCTTTATCAAGCGTAACTTTTCTACAAGTCCAGAAGTCGGGATAAATTCAGCATCAATCGCTTCCTTATGCACTGAATAAGAACTATATGTAAGAGTATCTTGCTCAAAACCAAGTTTTTGAATTCCAAGCTCTTTCACTTGCTTTGCCACTTCATCAATGATCAATCCTGCGTGCTGTACAACCTCATATCCAACCGCTTGTTTACTTGCCTGCTCGACGTAACGGAAATCTGTAATAAATTGAGCACGATCTTTTGAAATAAGAACAACGCCTGCTGTTCCTGTGAAGTTAGCCATATATCTACGACTATGTTCATTTGTTAACAAAATACCGTCAATGCCAGCCTCATCAAATGCACTTCGTAATCTTTCAATTTTCTCCATTACTTTATGCCTCCCTCAATTTCTCCATTAATGCAAATAATGCTAACTTATAGCCATAAAAACCAAATCCTACAATTTGACCTGCACAAACAGCTGCCGTCACAGATTCATGACGGAACGATTCACGCTGATGAATGTTAGAAATATGTACTTCAATAACAGGAATCGAAATGCTCGCAATGGCATCACGAATCGCATAGCTATAATGCGTAAATGCTCCCGGATTTAAAATGATCCCTTCATATATATCTTCCGCTTCATGAATAATGTCGATAATGGCACCTTCATGATTCGATTGGAAACATTCTAACTCCACTCCCATTGTTTCTGCTTCTTGCTTCATATCTGCTTCAAGTGTCGCTAGCGTGCCCTTTCCATATACATTTACCTCACGAACACCGAGGCGATTTAGGTTAGGACCGTTTACGAGGAGTAACTTTTTCATATTCTTAAAACTCCTTAATATTAAATATCTATACAATATTTTAACATAGGAGTTACTTATTTGAATAGTTCGTCTTCTCTTACCCTTCTTGTTCTGCTTTATTGCTATTTACTGCGTAAGAAACAGAATATGCTATAAACACACCATACAATATAAAAATACATATTGTCGTCACAATTGTCTCTTTTGGTAAATGGAGCGCACTTTTAATAACAGGAGCCATTAAACCCATCCCCAAAAACAGTAGTGCCCACCAAAATAGCCCATAAATAATTCCCGCTATAATCCCTTCAAACTTCGCAAAAAATGCTTTATACAAAAAGGCGATCAAAATTGAAAGAAGTCCCATACACACTATTCCGAACATATTGCCCCATACCCCCTCTTTCCAACTTCCAAACGCAAATGGTAAAAGGAAATAATTCGGTCCCGCCTCCGTGAATGAAAATATATGAAGGAAATACCAGATCCCGCCCCAAAAGATTCCACCAAACAAACCAATCTGCACAAAATTCCTTGTTCCTAATTGTTCTTGACTCACATCGACACCTCCGCTCAATAGTATGCCCGAAACTATTTTGAAGCATGTTTAAATCCTGCGAAATTTGTCTATAAAAAGAATAAGAAATGTCCGACTCTCATAACATTTTCCCTTGTCATCTACTTGTATTTGCCGATAAAATAAAGGAAACTCGGTGATTGTCTTATTTCAAAACGACAGAACCCAGTATGACAATTGCCTCTTTTTCTACATAAGAGAGAAACAAATACAGGTTGGTGTTAACATGGCAGAAGAGTCAAAACAAATATATGGCGGGCAAGCGGTCATAGAAGGAGTTATGTTTGGCGGTAGAGAATATACTGTTACAGCGGTTCGTCGTAAAGATAAATCGATTGAATTTTATCGATTACCACGCGTTCGTAATAAAGTACTATCTACCCTAAAAAAAATTCCATTTTTACGAGGGATTGCCGCTATTGTGGATGCAAGTGCGAATGGAGCAAAGCATTTAAACTTCGCTTCAGAACGATTTGACGTCCACCCAGAAGATGATGAACAAATTGCAAATAAAAAAGAAGAACAATCAAAATTAACGATGGTATTAGGAGTTGCAGCTGTTGGCGTTTTATCTTTTATATTCGGTAAAGTCATTTTCACAGCAGTTCCTGCACTATTAGCTGAATTAACGAGACCGATTTTCCCATCTCATACTGGGCAAATCATTGTCGAAAGTGTCATTAAGCTCATGCTATTATTGAGCTATATATACTTTATTTCTTTAACCCCACTTATTAAGCGGGTATTTCAGTATCACGGTGCAGAGCATAAGGTAATCAATGCTTACGAGAATAACCTTCCTCTGACTGTAGAAAACGTTCAAAAGCAAACTCGTCTCCATTATAGATGCGGCAGTAGCTTTATTATATTTACAGTCATTATTGGAATGTTCGTTTATTTCCTAGTCCCTACAGATCCTCTTTGGGCACGAGTTATAAACAGAATTTTATTAATTCCAGTTGTACTTGGTATTTCTTTTGAAGTATTGCAATTTACAAATCGATTACGAGACATTCCCGTATTACGCGTACTTGGATATCCTGGATTATGGCTACAACTATTAACAACGAAAGAACCAACAGATGATCAAGTGGAAGTAGCAATTGCATCGTTTGAAGAATTATTACGTTTAGAGAACAAACAATAATTATTTAAAAATGGTGTTCAACTCCTTTCCTCATCGTTAATATACTAATTTCAATATATGTTTTTAGGAGGTGTCCCTTATGAACGGTCGTTCGTTTACTTTCGCTATATTTGTGCTTATTATCGGATTGGCAATATTCGGCCTTGTTTCATCTGTTATTACAAATCCCATGGGTGTATTAAGAAATATCGGGTACATGTTACTTGTTGTCGGTATCTTTTACTTGCTATACAAGATGTTTACAAATTCCAGTGGTTCCGCAAATTCGCAAAGCTCATATAAGCGTGCGGCAAAACAATCGAACCGCAAACATGGGAAACAAAATGTAGCACCCCTAGGCAATTCTTTCTTTAAGTCAAATACTTCTAATGACAAAAGTAAAAAAGGGAATTCTTCCACTTTGAAACGAAAAAGAAAACAGTCTCATTTAACTGTCATTGAAGGCAAAAAAAGCAAAAAGAAAGACCGTGCTTCCTTTTAGGAAATACGGTCTTTTTTTATACTTTGAAGCACTTCTTTTAAACTTTTCTCTCTCATACTTTCAATTCGAAGATGATGATTTTCAAACGGTAAATTCCGTGTCACATCATTAGGTACCACAACGCACGTTAATCCCGCTGCAACTGCTGCTCTCAATCCATTTAATGAGTCTTCAAATACAACAGCTTCAGATGGCTTAATTCCTAATTCTTCTATTGCAACTCGATAAAGAGCCGGATCTGGTTTTACCTTCTCAACATCTTCTCTCGTTTTAATTACTTCAAAATATTCTCGAATTTGTAGCTCTTCTAAAAAATGAATAACCCATTCTCTAGAAGAACTAGAAGCTAGTGCGATTTTTAATCCCATTTCTTTCGCTTCTTCTAAATATTCTTTTACCCCGTCACGAGCTTCTGGTATTCTCATTTTCTCTTTATGTAAAGTTGCCACTTTTTCTTTTAATACACTTTTGTTAAACTTCTCTTTTAATTGATCATTTAGATATGTATAAAGTACCTCATCTGTTGTTCCAATGCATTTCGCAAATTCCTCTAAAGGTAGTTCCCCGCCGTATTCACGAACAGCATCTCTGAAAGAGTGAAACCATATCGTTTCTGTGTCCACAATTAATCCATCAAAATCAAAAATAATTGCTTTCATAATTCTCCCATCCTTTTCGAATTGAAATAAAAAAGGAAACGCCATACGTTCCCCTTAATTACTTTTCTCTTCATTTGCTCTTTGAACACCGCGAAGTGTTTCCACTCGGAATGCATCTTGTTCAAAGTATTGCACTAAATCACCAATGCGATCAATCGCTTCCCAACTTAAATGATGTTCAATTCCTTCTACATCATTGTAAATTTTACTTTCATCCACACCGATAATACGCATAAATTGCTCTAGCAAGTCATGACGATATACGAGACGTTCTCCGATTTTTTTACCTTTTGTTGTTAATACAAGCCCTCTATATTTTTCATAAATTAGATATTCATCTTTGTCTAATTTTTGCACCATTTTTGTTACAGAGGATGGATGTACACTAAGCGCTTCAGCAATATCAGATACGCGGGCGTAACCCTTTTCATCAATCAACAAATAAATTTGTTCAATATAATCTTCCATACTAGGGGTAGGCATCGGTTTCCTCCATCCAAGTTCATTTTGCTTATTCCGTACGAAGCAATCAATAAAATGATACACCAGAAAGAATAACGTGACAAGTTGAAAACGAGCCTAAATATATAAAACAAAAAAGAATCTGTATTTGCATACAGACCCCCCTTAAGTAAAATATTGTATTTCTGCATTAGGAAAAAATTCATTTATATAACCTCTTATCGTTTCTTCCAATACTGCTGCATCATCCTTTTTATATACATATTTTCCGATGCCATATCGTCCCCATTTATACTTCCGCTTCTCTTCATCCATTTCAAGCTTCGTATTTGGATAACGCTCTTGAATAACCTTTTTCGCTGGTTTCGTAAAACGATGCTGAATTAATTCAAACGTTAAATTTGGTATCTTCATATCTTTCAGCGCATTGTACAGTCGCTCAAATAGTTCACGATATCCTTCTTCCCATCCTTCATGCATATAAAGTGGCGCGACTATAAAACCAAGTGGATAACCTGCACCTGCTACTTTACGTGCCGCCTCAATTCGCTCCTCAAATGGCGATGTCCCTGGTTCAAAATTTTTAATTACATATCGTGAATTTATACTAAACCTGAAACGAGTTTTCCCATTATGCTTTGCATCTAATAAATGATCAACGTGCGAATATTTCGTGACGAAACGTAAGCGCCCATATTCACTTTCTCCAATGAATTCAATCGCCCGCTTTAATGCATGTGTTAAATGATCAATCCCAACAATGTCTGATGTACACGCTGCTTCAAATCTTGTTATTTCAGGTGCCCTTTCATCCATATATTGCTTTGCCTTCTCAAATATTTCATCAAGATTGACATACACACGAACGTAAGGCTTACTCCCAAGTGTTGTTTGCAAATAGCAATAATGACAATGTCCCATACACCCTGTTGCGAGCGGAATTGCATATTCAGCTGACGGTTTTGACGTATCAAACTTTAGCGTCTTCCTTACTCCAACGACAAGTGTAGCCTTTGCATTACGATACTTTTGCAAATCATTTTCTCCTGGCAAATTTCTAATTTGATTATGTGATGTCGTTTCACGAATTTCTAATCCCATCTTCGTAAACTTCTCATAAAGCTCTTTTCCAAGCGGATATTCAAGTGCCTTTGGTTCAAAGTAAACGAGTTTTGGCATAAATGGTTTCATGTGCTTCCCTCCCTCTCGTTAGTATGGGAAACGTTGAAAAATTAACACGCATTAAAGTTTTCCACTTCAGTAACTTGCGTTGCAAGTTACTGAATGTTATAATTTGGATAACATCTACCTTGCAACGCAAGTTACCTGAGTAAAAGGTGGTGAAATCATGCACAGCCAAATGTTAAAAGGTGTACTAGAAGGTTGCATCCTATACATCATTTCACAAGAAGAAGTGTACGGATATGAGCTGAGCACAAAATTAAATAAACACGGATTTACATTCGTAAGCGAAGGAAGCATATATCCGTTATTGTTACGTATGCAAAAAGAAAAATTGATTGAAGGAACATTAAAAGCCTCCTCACTCGGTCCAAAACGAAAATATTATCACGTAACCGATAAAGGATTAGAGCAGCTTGAAGAATTTAAACAAAGCTGGGGAATGGTTTCAACTACGGTAAATAACTTATTACAGGGGGAGTGATAGGGATGAATGCACAAGACATGATTGAATTGAATAATAAAAAACGTGAGCTTCTAACACCTGAAAATGAAGTTGCTTATAGCGATATGTTAGTTTATCTTTGTTTATCTAACGTGCCAGAGCAACAAATGGAAGAACTGTTACTAGAAATATTAGATCACCTCATCGAAGCACAAGCAGAAAATAAAAACGCTTATGGCATCTTTGGAGATAATTTACAATCTTATTGCGATGAACTTATATCAGCTTTACCAACTCAAACAAAGTTAGAAAAAGCCTCTTTAATTGGATTTTCTATTAGCTTACTTCTTGCTATACAGTTTGGCATAAATGCAATTATTTCATTTTTTATGTTTTTCTTTGAAAAAAACAATACATTATCAAGTCCGCCTTTTAGCATCCTTGGAACTACTTTGTCTGTTTCAATAATTATACTAGGTATACTATTTATTTTATATTTATTAAAGCGTTACTCCTTTAATCAGAAAATGAATTGGAAAAGAAGAATTCTATTTGGATTCGCATTTGCTACTCCATTTTGTTCCGCTGTATTCTTAAATATTTATTTCCAAAAGCAACCTTATCTCATTTATCATCTAAACTTTTGGCAAAATGCTTTAATTGCTATCTTATTTTTTATTTTATATAAATTACTATATAAAAAATCAAATTTTTAACAGCCCTTCAAAAGGCTGTTTTTTCTTCTGTCTAATTTTACAAATTGAAAAATTTCATAAAGAAAATAAGAAAAATG
This sequence comes from Bacillus cereus group sp. MYBK14-1, assembly GCF_051916885.1. Lineage (NCBI taxonomy): Bacteria > Bacillati > Bacillota > Bacilli > Caryophanales > Bacillaceae > Bacillus > Bacillus cereus group sp. MYBK14-1. The sequence goes on from NZ_JBQAHM010000003.1 coordinate 481,482, forward strand.
CAAAATAATTAAAGTTAATTGTTGACGTGATGCTTTTATTATCGGTATCATAAATCTTCGTGAGCAATTATTTTTCGTTATACGATTTTTTTATTATTACTGAATTTTTGAGAGGAGAAATTAGATGTCAGTTAAGAAGAAAACGCAAGTACGCACCGGCAAAATGGTACGTGAACTAATGTTAGCAGACGAAGATGTAAATGCTTCGCTAATTATGGTATATAGTGAAAACGGTGTAAACGCAGAAATTAAAATCGAGGGCTTAACGCCGAAATGTAACGAAGAATTATTTTTGAGCGGAAACGTGGATTGGAACAAGAGTGTTATTTATAAAATTGTTGATTTCACTGGAAACGCTGAAGTTGGTAAAGTTACATTAACAGCGATGAACAAAAACAATGTTTCTCTAGAAATTGAACGCGTTATGTGGAGTAAAGAAAATAAAGAAGCTGCCGAGCAAGAAGAAACACAGGTAGAAGCAGCACTGAAAAAGGAAGTAGTTGTAGAAGCTCCAAAAGCAATTACGCCTGCTCCTAAGCCTGTTACGCGTGTGGAAACACCTGCTATGGCACCTAAGCCTACTCCGGTACCGACACCGAAGCCAGTAAGCGTAGAAGCAGCTGTAGAACTAGTTACTCCAGCGCCTGTGAAAAAAGCGGTCCCTACTCCAGTTACAAAACAAGAGACAGCACCGGTTGCTCCTGCAAAACCGAAGCAGCCTGCTTTGACTGAAACAAATTCAAAACTACAAGAAAATTATGTTAAACTCGTGAAAAAGACAATTGAAGTTTGTCAAGATTACGAGCTTGGCATCGACATAGATGATTCTATTGAAAGCTTAAAAGAAGAACTACAAAGCCAAGGTATTAGCGTTACATTTGACAAAGAAATTATGGACGTTGTAAGTCGCCTTCGTTCTTTACAAGATAAAGGAATCAAAGTAGAAAAAGTACTTAATTTACTATAAAAAAATAAGAGATGGCAATTGCCATCTCTTATTTTTTATAATTCCACTCATTACTTTCATACTTTTCTTTCGCTAACGTTTGAACTTCATGTAACTGTTCTTCTGTTAATTCATATGGAACAAGTTCTACATCCAATCCTTTTTCAAAGCCAACTTCAAACGCTTTAATTAACTGTTCTATCGTAAATGTACGGTCTGTTAATTCATTAATTGCTACTGCTTTAGAAGAGAACATACTCTTCATGCGTTCCTTCACACGTTCATTTGGGAATAAAAATAGATCATATAGTTCATCTAAATCAATTTCTAATGGAATCGATCCATGCTGTAGAATAACACCTTTTTGACGCGTTTGAGCACTACCAGCAATTTTTCGTCCTTCCACTACAATTTCATACCAAGATGGTGCATCAAAACATACGCCGGAACGTGGATTTTTTAAATTTTCACGATCTGCTTCTGTTTTTGGAACTGCATAATATGCTTCTAACCCTAATGCCTTAAAACCATCTAATAAACCTTGCGAAATAACACGATACGCTTCTGTAACTGTTTTCGGCATATTCGGATGATCTTCAGACACAATAACACTATACGTTAACTCTTTGTCATGTAGTACACCCCTGCCGCCTGTTTGACGACGAACGAATCCATATTTCTTTTCGTTAACTACATCCATATTAATATCTTTTTCAACACGTTGAAAATACCCAACTGTTAATGTTGGTACTTCCCATTCATAAAAACGAATTGTTGGTGGCATTTTCTTTTCACTTTGCCAATTTAATAAACATTCATCTAACGCCATATTAAATGCCGGTGAACATTGACCAGAGTTAATATAACACCATTTTTCTTTTCCCATCCTGCACCTCATATAACCAATTATTTTTCACATTCTCTAGTCTACCAAATTCGACAAAATTTGTGAAAGAATACGAAATTTCTTCTTATATGCAAATGAATCTGTTGCATAAATACATAAGGGCATTATAATATTGAAAGTAGGATAAGAAAAAAGGGAGCGATAGAATCGTGTCAACAACTTGGATTATTTTATTAGCCGTAATCGTAGCATTTATCGGCTACACTGTATGGATGTACTTCTATCAGAAAAAATTAATTAAAACTCTTACAGAAGAAGAATTTCGCGCTGGCTACCGTAAAGCACAGCTTATCGATATTCGTGAAGCAGACGAATATAACGCAGGGCATATTTTAGGTGCACGTAACATTCCGTTATCACAAATTCGCCTTCGCCATAAAGAACTTCGTCAAGATCAACCTGTTTACTTATATTGCCAAAGCGGATTCCGTACAGGTCGTGCAGCGCAATACTTAAAAAAACAAGGCTACAAAGATTTCTACCAATTACAAGGTGGATTTAAATCTTGGACAGGCAAAATTAAAAAGAAATAATAACATACAAAAAACTAGCTGAATAAATCAGCTAGTTTTTTCATTTCATCTTATTCGCAATGTATAATAAATTCTGCTTGATTACCTTTTCATCGTTCTCTTCTACATTCCGATACAGCAGTTGATATTCAATTCCTTTCTCTTTCCATATAAGCGTAGCAAATTCGTCACCACGTTCATAATCATCTTTATTTTTAAAATAAGCAGACGTTCCATTATTCAGTTTCATTTGTTCTTGAAATCGCTTCTCTTCCACAAGATCCGGAAAACTATAAGGAAAGTTCGCGACATTTAACTCAATATACTCATTTCTACCTGGTTCTTTCTGTTTATATTTAATCGTTAAGACAGTGTTCTTTTTCCCAAGCGTTCTTACTTCCCCCTTCACATCACTTGTAATATCGTACGGTAAAAACGTTGGAACTTTAAACTTCACCGGAAAATATTTTGGAAGTTCCTTTAGCGGAATAGGATCCGTAACACGATCCATAGCTCCTCCCGTTGTTCCCACAAAGTGTTTTTCTTCTTGCATCGTTTGCTGAAACGAACACGAACTAAGCACGAAACTAGAAAACACGAAACAAATGATTCTTTTTTTCAATTTGTTTCCGCCCTTTCATATCGCTCTCTTAACGAACGAAGCGTTGATATTCTCTTCATATTCGCTTTGTCACCAAACTCCACCTTTGAAAACTTTCCACGTTATTCTCACACATTTTGACAACACTTTTTGCAAACAAAAAAGACCCCTATCATTCTTACGCCCAAGTGAAAAGGTTACGCGAATAAAAAGAAGTCTTATTAATACCATAGTTTGTGAAAAGCTTTTCAGGTCAAGATTTTTTCTTTCTTATTATTTTCCCTTTATAATAAGGGAAAGAGGTGATACATATGGCCAATATAAAACAAATTGCTAAAACTGCTGGTGTATCGATATCAACTGTTTCTCGTGTCCTGAATAATCACCCTTACGTAAAAGAAGAAAAGCGTAAGCGTGTTCTAGATGCTGTTGAAGAATTAAACTACGCAAAAAATATAAATGCTGTCCATTTAATAAGAGGGAAAACATATACAATTGGCGTTATGCTTCCTTTCATTAACCTCCCCTACTTCAGTACGATTATTGAAGGAATCGGAAACGAAGCGTTATTAGCTGGGTATCATATTAATTTATGTCAAACGAATTACGATAGCATTGAAGAAATTCGTGTTCTTGAAATGATGAAAATGAAACAATTTGATGGGATGATTATTTGCTCCCGAACGAGCTCTTGGGAACAAATCGAACCTTTTGCAAAATTTGCCCCTATTATTTCATGTGAAAAAATGAAGCATCCCCTCATTTCATCCATCTACGTAGATCATTATGAAGGTTTCCGTCTTGGTACTGCCTATTTACTAAGTAGAGGCCATGAAAAAATCGGAATTTGTTTAGCAAGAAAAACAAGTGTAAATTCCATGGAGCGCGAAAAAGCGTTCGCCGATACACTTCGTAACGAAGGGAAAACGTTGCATCCTGAATGGATTTTCCACCAATGCTATACAATGCAGGACGGAGCACAAATACTCCATCGTATTTTAAATATGAAAAATCGTCCAACTGCTATTTTCACAGCGAACGATCAAGTTGCAGCTGGTTTATTAACAGAGGCTCGAAAACATGGTATTCGAGTACCTGAAGACCTTGCTATCCTTGGATTTGATAATCATGAAATTTCAAAGGCATTAGAAATTTCCACAATTGAACATCCCGGTCTCGCAATGGGCTCACATGCTTTTTCTTTATTCCATAAGCAGATCCAAAGCGAGCAAATTGTCGGCAGTGCAAAAGAACTTTCATTCCATTTAATTGAGCGAGAGACTGTCTAAAAAGAGCGTTACTTATAACGCTCTTTCTCAGCTCTTCACCTATTGACTTTATATTTCCCATCTCATATAATGAACCTAACGAACGGTAGGTAGGGGATGAAAATGACAGCAAACCGCATTAAAGCTGTAGCACTTTCTCATTTCGCACGCTACGGCTATGAAGGAACTTCATTGGCAAATATTGCTCAAGAAGTTGGGATTAAAAAACCATCGATTTACGCACACTTTAAAGGAAAAGAAGAGCTATATTTCATATGCTTAGAATCTGCTCTTCAAAAAGATTTGCAGAGCTTCACAGGCGATATCGAAAGCTTTTCCAATTCGTCCACTGAAGAATTGCTTTTAAAATTATTAAAAGGGTATGCAAAACGATTTGGTGAAAGTGAAGAATCAATGTTTTGGTTACGAACTTCTTATTTTCCGCCTGATGAATTTCGCGAACAAATTATTAATAAAGCAAATGTACACATTGAAAACGTCGGAAAACTTTTATTCCCTGTATTTAAAAGAGCAAGCGAACAAGATGAGCTGCATAACATTGAAGTAAAAGACGCCTTAGAGGCTTTTCTATGCTTACTCGACGGTCTTATGGTTGAACTATTATACGCAGGTTTAAATCGTTTTGAGACACGTTTAGACGCTTCTTGGAAAGTATTTTGGCGCGGACTTTCAAACTGACGGATTGCTCCTTTGCAATGCGTCGTTTTTAAGCCCTTTACCTAACGACTGGTAGGAAGGAGAAATGACATATGGCATGGATTTATGTAATCATCGCTGGTATTATTGAAATATTTTGGGTGATTGGACTAAAAAAAGCAGAGGCACCACTTGAATGGGCTGGTGTTGCTCTATTAATTACAATTAGTTTCGTCTTATTATTTAGAGCTTATAAAGATTTACCTGTCGGCACTGTATACGCAGTCTTTACAGGAATCGGAGCTGGTGGAATCGTTCTTACAGAGATTTTCATCTTCGGAGAACCTTTCTCTATCGTAAAAGTTTTATTAATCGGTTTAATCTTCTTCGGAGTAATTGGTTTAAAACGAGTAACAGAAGAAAAAGAAGCGAAGGAGGCCGCATAAAATGGCTTGGGTATTTTTAATTCTAGCTGGTATTTGTGAAATTATTGGTGTACTCTTTATGAAAGTAGCCACTGAAAAGAAAGGCTGGGCACCAAAAGTTATTTTAATCGCTAACTTCGGCGTAAGCTTCTTCTTCTTATCTCTTGCGATGAACACATTACCGATGGGAACTGCTTACGCAATTTGGACTGGAATCGGAACTGCTGGAAGTGCACTTCTAGGCATTCTCATTTTCCGAGAATCAGCGGATTGGCGTCGTCTTGCTTTCTTAAGCTGTATTCTATGCGGCGCTGTTGGCTTAAAACTATTAAGCTAACGTGAGGTAAATGTCATGTGGAAAGAATAAGGAAAGAAAATATTAGCATGGATCACACTTGGTATCGTCATTCTATTACAAATAAGTTTTCATATAATAGAATCATTGTTTCATAAAGTATTATCCATTCTCACATTCCTTCCTAACATGACACTTGAAATTATATCAATTGTTTGGTCCATTATCGCCTCCATTGCAATCGTCATTATATGGAGTATCGCCAAACTATGGAATAAGTTATTAAAAAAGGACAGTACTTCTGAAAAAGAGTAACTGTCCTTTTTTATATTCATTCAGACTTTCTGTAGAAGTTAGATGTGATAAGACAAAACAGACCAACTATGGCAATACTTATACCAACCCTTTTATGTAAACTTGGAAATAACGGTGGTATATCCGAGTAAACATTTGCTAATATGAGACCGATTGAAAATAAAAATATTCCTATTCTATATAACCATTTTCTTTTGTTCATCATTCTCCCCTCCTAACATTTTTCATACACTCCTTTCTTTTGGACATACTACCTAAAAAAGGAGTGGATAATATGCAAAATTCTATACATAAGCAAATTCTATTTTTATTTTTCCTCTTTCTTATTCTCGTTATCGTTTTCAGCTTTATATTACATACTCCAAAAGATGTACCAAATAGCGTTTCTTTTTATAAACTACTGCTCTCGTATTGTCGTTATTGAAGAAGGTGCCTTTTTGAAATTTCCCCAAGAAAAAAAGACCAACATTTTCCTGTTGGTCTTTCGTATATGTATCACTTTTCAAAGCGATCTAACATCTCGTCTCTCATTCCGAAACTTACTACTGCAATTCCTATATACATAAACAGAAGGAATGCCGGATGAACTGTGTTGTACCAGCTGCTGTCAACAATTAAGTAAATCGTTAATGCCACAACAAGAACAAACGCTAAGATAAACATATAAAAGTGTCTTGTACTACCCATGATAAACTCCTCTCTTCTCACTTCACCATTCAACAGTTTATTTTATCGAATAATTCGATATGACTCAAGGTTAACTTTCTGTTATGTAATCAAGTTCTACCTTTACAATGTCCTCACATGCTATTGAAATGATTGTTCCTTGTTTATCAATCGCCGTCACTTCTCTATTATCCATTACACGATTTGCTACTCTTTCTAACACTTTTCCTTGGTCTCGATAGCAAAATTCTTTTACATCTTTAATTGTTTCTCCATTTTCTAAATGGTATACCATTCTATAACATCGATATCCCACACTTTCACCCCCGTCTTGTTCGTTTTTTCACATATACATAAAAATGAGTAATCTTTGCCTCATCACATCTTCTTAATTTCAATAAAATTCTAACAAAAATAAATACTTTTATCAAACCGACTTTTTCAACAAAACTACCTATAAAACTACACCTTTACACCATTAGGAAACAAAAAATATATTTTTTTAACATTTTCTTCACTATTTCTGCATAAAGTGAAACTTTAATCAGTGGGGATTTTTGTTCATCCCCACTGATTATTAGTTGAACCAATCGGGCATTTACGGACAGTTTATCTCCCACCTGGCTTCTTTGCACCAGCTAAGTTTTGAGTTGGGAGTTTACTGTCCGTTAATGCGGGACAAATTATCCATACAAAAAAAGAACCCGCCTCAGCGAGTTCTTCTTTTGTTATTCTAATCAAACTTGTACAGGAGCTGGCTTTGCATAACGTAAAACTGGTTTACGTGCAGCCATCGTTTCGTCTAAACGTTTAATGACTGTCGTATGCGGTGCTTCTTGTACAACTTCTGGATTTTCTTCTACTTCTTTAGCGATTTGAATCATCTTATCAATGAAACCATCTAATGTTTCTTTTGATTCTGTTTCTGTCGGCTCAATCATAATACATTCTTCCACATTTAATGGGAAGTAAATTGTTGGTGGATGGTAACCAAAATCAAGCAGACGTTTTGCAATATCTAATGTACGTACACCAAGTTTCTTTTGACGACGACCTGATAATACAAATTCATGCTTACAATGTCTATCGAATGGAAGATCGTAGAATGGCGCTAATCTTCTCATCATATAGTTCGCATTTAATACAGCATACTCCGTTACTGCACGCAAACCATCTGGACCCATAGAGCGAATATACGTGTATGCACGAACGTTAATTCCGAAGTTACCATAGAATGGTTTCACACGACCAATTGCTTCTGGGCGGTCGTAGTTGAAGTGATAACCACTTTCCGTTTTCTCTAAAATCGGTTTTGGTAAGTACGGAATTAAATCAGCTTTCACACCTACTGGACCAGAACCTGGGCCACCACCGCCGTGAGGACCTGTAAATGTTTTATGAAGGTTTAAATGCACAACGTCAAATCCCATATCTCCTGGGCGTGCTTGGCTTAATACCGCATTTAAGTTTGCACCATCATAGTATAATTTACCGCCTGCATTATGGACGATTTCTGCCATTTCTAAAATATTTTCTTCGAATAGACCTAATGTATTAGGATTTGTTAACATAAGTGCTGCTGTTTCTTCGTTTACAACACGTTTTAAGTCTTCTAAGTCAACAAGGCCATTTTCATTTGATTTTACTGTAATTGTTTCAAAACCAGCTACAGTTGCAGATGCTGGGTTCGTTCCGTGAGCAGAGTCAGGTACAATTACTTTCGTACGGTTAAAGTCACCATTCGCTTCATGGTATGCACGAATTAACATTAAACCTGTCCATTCTCCGTGTGCACCAGCTGCTGGTTGTAAAGTAACAGTATCCATACCTGTAATTTCAATTAAATGCTCTTGTAAGTCGTACATTAATTCCATTGCACCTTGTACTGTCTTTTCATCTTGCAGTGGATGAATATTTGCAAATCCGGCGAAACGAGCTACACTCTCATTAATTTTCGGATTATATTTCATCGTACAAGATCCAAGTGGATAGAATCCAGAATCAACACCGTGGTTACGGTTTGAAAGTGCTGTATAGTGGCGCATAATATCAAGTTCAGATACTTCTGGTAGCTCTGCATCTTCTACTCGAATATAATCGCTCTCAAACACATCTTCTAGTTTCACTTCTTCTACATCTAATTTGGGTAAGCTATATCCTATGCGTCCTTCTTTACTCACTTCAAAGATAAGTGCTTGGTCTTGGTTCTTCATTGGATAGCCCCCATTTCGTTTACAAGTGTGTCAATTTCCTCTTTTGTACGAAGCTCAGTTACTGCTACAAGCATATGGTTTTCATGCTCTTTATAATCACGGCCTAGATCGTAACCACCGATAATATTCTTTTGTAATAATGCATCGTTTACTTCTTTCACTGGACGTTTGCAATCTACAACAAACTCATTGAAGAATGGTCCAGCAAATGTTACTGTGAAGCCTTTCGCTTCAAATTGACGTTTTGCATACTGTGCTTTAGAAATGTTTTGACGTGCCATTTCTTTCACACCTTGTTTGCCAAGTGCCGTCATTGCAACAGAAGCTGCTAATGCATTTAACGCTTGGTTTGAACAAATGTTAGATGTCGCTTTATCACGACGAATATGCTGTTCACGTGCTTGTAACGTTAATACAAATCCACGTTTACCATCTGAATCTACAGTTTGTCCAACAAGACGTCCTGGAATTTTACGCATAAATGCTTTCGTTGTTGCAAAGTAACCACAGTGCGGTCCACCAAACTGCGTTGGAATACCGAATGGTTGTGCATCACCGATTACAATATCAGCACCAAATTTCCCTGGTGGTGTTAATGCGCCTAATGATAATGGATTTGAAGAAACGATAAATAATGATTTTTGTTGATGAACGATTTTTTCAATATCAGCTAATTTTTCAACTTGTCCGAAGAAGTTTGGATATTGAACGATTACACAAGCAACTGTATCATCTACTTCACTTTGTAATACGTCTAAATCTGTTACACCATCTTTATGATTAATTTCAACAACTTCAAGATTTTGACCTTTTGCATACGTTTCAAGTACTGCTCTTGATTCTGGATGAACCGCGCTAGATACAAGAATTTTCTTTTTGCGAGTATGGCCAGCTGCTAACATTGCCGCTTCAGCTAAAGCTGTACCCCCGTCATACATAGAAGAGTTTGCTACATCCATTCCTGTTAATTCACAAATCATTGTTTGGAATTCAAAGATTGCTTGTAATTCCCCTTGTGAAATTTCCGGTTGGTATGGTGTATAAGCTGTATAAAATTCTGAGCGAGAAATAACATGATCTACAATTACTGGAGCATAATGATCGTATACGCCTGCTCCTAAGAAAGAAGCGTATTCTTTTAAGTTAGCATTTTTATTAGCCATTTGAGATAGCTCTTTTAAAAGCTCTGGCTCTGATTTTGCTTCTTTAATTTTTAAATCCCCTTTAAAACGAACACTCTCTGGAATATCAGAGAATAATTCATCGATCGTTTGAACGCCGATCGTTTGTAACATTTCTTTTTTGTCTTCTTCTGTCATTGGAAGATAACGATGCAACATGAAATCTACCCCTCTCCCCGTTACTTTGAACGTTTGTAAAATGGTGTTGGAACAACTACTGCTTTGACGCGTTTATTACGAATTTCAATTTCTACTTCTGTATCAACTGCTGCGTATTTTACATCAATTAGTGCTAAACCAATGCTTTTCTTTAACGTTGGAGATTGTGTACCACTTGTTACTTCCCCAATTTTTTCTTCACCAATAAATACAGGGTAATGCGTACGAGGAATTCCACGTTCGATTACTTCGATGCCGACTAATTTACGAGGCGCACCGTTTTCTTTTTGCTCTTTTAACGTTGCTTTTCCAAAGAAGTCTGCTTCTTTATTTGTTTTTACCGCAAAGCCAATTCCAGCCTCAATCGGTGTAATATCTTTTGATAATTCTTGTCCATAAAGTGGTAATGTTGCTTCGAATCGAAGTGTATCACGAGCACCTAAACCACATGCTTTTAAGCCCTCTTCTGCTCCAACTTCAAGAAGTTTCTCCCAAAGTTTTGCAGCATCTTCACTCTTACAGTAAATTTCGAATCCATCTTCACCTGTGTAACCTGTACGAGATACAAGTGCTGGAATTCCATCTACAAGAATATCGTTTTTAAATTTAAAGAACTTAATTTCTTTCAAATCTTCTGACACAACTTTTTGTAAAATGCCTTCTGCTTTTGGTCCTTGAATTGCAAGCTGTGCAACTTCACTAGAAACATTGACTACTGTCGCATCGCCAATTACATGACTTGCTAACCATTCGTAATCTTTCTCGATATTTGATGCATTGATTACTAATAAATAGTCTTCTTCACCACGTTTGTAGATTAATAAATCATCTACTGTACCACCATTTTCGTAGCACATAGCTGTATATTGTGCGCCCCCTACCTTTAAGGTAGATACGTCATTTGTAACAACACGTTGTAAAAATGCTAAACTATCTACACCTTTTACTTCAACTTCTCCCATATGAGACACATCGAACAAACCTGCAGCTGTACGTACAGCTTCGTGTTCTTCTTTAATGCTTGAAAATTGAACTGGTAATTCCCAACCACCGAAGTCGATTGTTTTCCCACCATACTTCGCGTATACATCAAATAACGGTGTACGTTGTAATGTAATCATGCTCTCTCCCCCTTATGCTTTGACAAATCAATAAAAGTTGCTTCCCTTTTCTAAACATTTTCATTCTGAAAAGATAGGATATACGGAATCTCATTATATTTTTTTATGAAAGCGTAAATAAAAAATCACTTTCTTGGATAAAATACGAAAGATTCCACACATTTCACACCATTATCCTAACATCATTCGCTATATTTCATCAATATTCTAGCATAAAAAATAATTTAGAATTTTTTATGTTAAAACACAATAAATACAGCTTTTGAGACTTAATACTTTATTATTGTCTATCATATAGCCTTTAATAACGATAATTATGCCTTCTTTTAAGGCAAATCATCATACATTAAAAAATAATTACTTTAGTTTATAAAAGGTGGGAGAGTCGTAATGAATGTCGATATTTCCGTAGATCGGACGTGGCAAAACAATTTTTTAAATAGAATTGATGAAGATGGTCCTTGGACAAACTGGGATTTATATCACTTAGCTTATGAAACAGAAAAATCGTTACTTGTTCCTACTTTTGATGGACTACAAGCACCGAAACATTTATCCCATTTCACACCGCTTCCGCATCAATTAGAAGTCGCTCAAAATGTAATTGAACAAATGAATGGTAAAGCGATTCTAGCAGATGAAGTAGGTCTTGGAAAAACAATCGAAGCTGGACTTATTTTGAAAGAATACATGGTCCGCGGGCTTGTGAAAAAGGTACTTATACTTGTCCCAGCTTCTCTCGTATCACAATGGGCATACGAGCTGAATACAAAGTTTTTCATTCCCGCTGTAGCACAAAAGAAAAGCTACTCGTGGGAACAAGCTGACGTAATCGTATCATCAATTGATACTGCGAAACGTTCACCACATCGCGATATCGTGTTGAACTTAGAATATGACCTTATTATTATCGATGAAGCACATAAACTGAAAAATAATAAAACAAAAAACTATGAATTTGCACAACGATTAAAAAAGAAGTTTTGTTTATTACTAACCGCTACTCCTGTTCAAAATAAGATTGATGAAATTTTTAACCTTGTTTCTTTATTAAAACCAGGACATTTAGGCAATCAATCCAACTTTGAAGAATATTACGCTTCCAAAAATCGTTCAGCCGAATCAGATGAAGACTTAAAAGCTCTCATTAATAAAGTAATGGTGCGAAATAGACGACATAATACCGGTATCGATTGGCCGAAGAGACATGTACGTACAATTTTTGTTGAGTTTAATGAACAAGAACAAGCTCTATATAATGATATCGAAAATTGGCGAGGACAAGACGCCTTCACATCTGCTTTCTCATCGTTAACGTTAAAACGGGAAGCATGTAGTAGTCGTGAGGCTGTTTACTATTCATTGAAAAAGCATGTAGAAAAAAGACAGAAAGAAAACGAACATTATATAAAAGATCCACATATCGATGTGCTAATGGACAAAATTAATCATATTCCTTTCAACTCAAAAGCAAATAAAGCTCTTGAGCTTATAAAAGAAATTGACGATAAAGTCGTTATCTTCACAGAATATCGAGCGTCACAAATGTACTTACAATGGTTTTTACAACAACACGGTATTTCTTCCGTTCCATTCCGCGGCGGGTTTAAACGCGGGAAGAAAGATTGGATGAAGGAGCTTTTCCAAAACCACGCACAAGTATTAATTGCAACTGAAGCTGGTGGTGAAGGGATTAACTTACAGTTTTGTAGCCATATGATCAATTATGATTTGCCATGGAATCCAATGCGTCTTGAACAAAGAATCGGGCGTATTCACCGTCTCGGTCAAAAGAATGATGTTCATATTTATAACTTAGCTACAAAACACACTGTTGAAGAACATATTTTGAAATTGTTATATGAAAAAATCAATTTATTTGAGCGTGTTATCGGTGAACTGGATGAAATTTTAACGAGAATTAATATGAAAAACATCGACGCGCACATTCAAGAAATATTTGCGCAATCAAAAAGCGAAGGTGAAATTAGAATTAAGATGGAAAACTTAACATCTATTATCGACTTTGCGAAACGAAATGAAGCTGAGGTGCAGGGCTATGCAGCAACATGAAATTCATAATTACTTATACAATTTCTTTGAGGCGAATAACTGTGAGATTTTAGAACGTTCTCCTCATTTATTAGATGTACAATTAACAATTGAGATGGATAAATTATTAATGAATCGCCCTTTTTATTGGCACTATCTTGAGAAAACAGGAGGCGTACCGAATCCGATGCGCCTTACTCTTATTACAAATCCAGAAAATGAAGAAAATGATGGTGAGCTTATTCACTACGGTTCACCACGTCTACATCAAATTTTCCAAACGACAAAAGAATTAGGCTCATACATACGTTTATATGAGGATGTAAGACATAATGGGGCAACACATACACCGCTCCACCCTTGGCTCGGTATTAATATAAAAGTTTCCTATCAATGTGATCGAAAAAAAGACATCCTTCACTCGATTGGTATTCATCTCATTTCTGGAACAATGATGGCAAACTTTCATGAAACATTAACAAACATTAAACTTACACCAAAAATACCTGATTTTTGTTTTACGCTCTCGCCCATCATTAAACCTCAAAGTGGTTTACAACGCATAGAAGACGCTTTAAAAAATATAATTGCAGAAGATGACCATACGTGGGCAAAAGAAGCAAGAGTGCGTTGGAATCATGATTTAGACCTTTTAAACCGTTTTTATGAAGAAAGTGACGAACTTCCTGAGAGCTATGAAATTGAAAAACAAGCTCTGCAAGAACAGTATGAACCACGTATTACAGTGCAAATTATTAACGGTGGACTCTTTTATGTTACCGCGAATCATTTTCTATCAAAATAAAGCTCCTTCTGCTTTAGAAGGAGCTTTATTTCGAGTTACTCTCTATCCTCATTACGCTCTTGTTGTTTTTGCTTTGCCATGCGTTTTTGATACGCACAATCCTTCGCGCTCACATGATTTGCATCAGTTGGAAGATTTTCTTTCGAACGTCCAATTCCATTGCTCATCTTTCCCACTCCTTTTTACGTTTTTCAGAATACATGTTTATTTTCAGCTAGAGTTACAATCCTTATACAAAAAAATAAGAGCAGCCATTGGCCACTCTTACTCGCTCACATATTTTTGAAACATATCATGGATGCCTTTATTTACTAGGTTCGAGATCTGCTCGTCAGATTTATTCGGATAACGATCACGCAATCTGATAGATGCCTTCACCATTAAATTTTCTAATACAGAACGGCCACCTTCTCCATAAATAATTTCAGCATATTTAACAAGCCTTCCATCCTCTACTGTTGCTGGATTATGATTGAAGAAAAATTTACTCATTGTCTCCACCTCTCTCTTTTGATAACGTTTACATTTATATAGATTATTTATGTTATTTATTTCACAATATTGTATGCATGTATATTTAATTAGTTTCATTATAAAGCAACATATCGATAGTAAATATGTGATTTTCCGTCCATTTTGTGAACAAATTAAAAATGAAAGCGTTTCCTTTATTATATACTAAAAAAACTTACTACGCTAGGGGCAATTTTTTTCAATCTACTACCCCCTCGAAAATTGATATATTTTTTCTTTTCCCATTAAACCTTATACAATTTTCAGAAATTATATTATAAAATATATGTATGACTTAAGGAGGCTTTGTATGAATCAAAATAAAAAAGCTATATTAGATCTTGTCTTTTATCTCGTAATCCCATTCCTCATTTGGAAATTTGCAAAACCTTATATCGATCCTTATTACGCGATGTTACTTTCCTCTGTTCCGGGGATTATTTATACACTGTATACCTTTAAAAAAGAAAAACAGTTTAACGTAACAGGGTTCTTTATTTTAATTACACTCATTTCTAATACAACGGTAGATCTATTATCTGGATCAGCTGAACGAATGTTATGGAACGATGCGTATTATCACATCGTACTCGGCATTATTGTTATATGTACAATTTTTATAAAAAAACCACTTATGTTATATTTCGCAGCAGATATTGCAGCGCTGCAAGGCCATGATCGCGATAAAAGTCGTGAGCTTTATCGTGATAGTCGTATATATTCAGCACTGCAATATTTAACGTTATTTTTCGGGCTACAATTTATATTAAAAAGCTTTTTAAAAATTTATTTCATCTCTGTTTTTGGTGTAGATGGCTATGGTGAAATGAGAGCGATTATGACCGCTGTCGGATGGGGCATTTCTATTTGTATCGGAATAGGATTTGTATGGGTGAACAATAAAATACATGCCGTTACGGAAGAACAAGAATCCGTGCAGTAAACAAAGATGCCCTAGTGTATTACGACACTAGGGCATCTTTATTTTGCTAGACATATGACTAAAATTTAACTTGATTTTTTTCTTTTACTTTTTACATTTCGATAAAACAAAGCAGCACTCAGCGGCATAACACCAAACCACTTATTCATAAATGGCTCTTTTTCAGCACGGCGTTGTTCTTTCTTTTGTTTTCGATCTTCTTTTGGAGCATCCATATACGACACAAACTGCTGCGTCACAAAGCGAACATAATCATTAGTAGACATATTATCATCACCTCTACTTGATTAGTATGTCCACTTTTTTATACATTAATCTTTTCCCTTAATTCATTCATAATTTGCTTTACAGACTTATTTGTCGTATCGATATGAATGTGAGCCTCTTCATAATAAGCTCGGCGTGATTCAAATTTCGTTACAAATGCATCTATATCTTTCTTTTGAAATAGTGGACGTGTCGTATCTTCACGAAGCCTTTCTGCAATTACATGCGGATCACAATATAAATACACGACAGTTCCGTTCTCTTTCATCCACTTGCGATTTTCCGCTCGTTCAATAATTCCCCCACCAGTTGTAATAATGACATTATGGACTGGTAGCGCACGTAACATTTCGCTTTCATATTCCCGAAAAGCCATTTCGCCTTCTTCGGCAAAAATATTTCGAATTGCCTTCTCTTGCTTCTCTTCAATTTTTTGATCAGTATCTACAACATCTATTTGAAGTTCTTTACTTAACGCTTTTCCAATTGTTGTTTTCCCTGCTCCCATATAGCCGGTTATGTATATAGATTTCATTTTCTGTCCTCTCAATCGTCATTTATTAATTGTTATTATAACGAAAGATGCTACTTTGTTTAATAAAAAAACGTTTTGTTCTTATACTATGAAGAACAAAACGTAACATTCGCTTTTACTTATAAGTACCTCTTCTCACCCACTGCGTTGCAATCCATTTCTCGCCTTTCGTTACAGGTGCTCCTCCGTGTAACGTAAGCTCGTTTAATGATTGATCTTGATAAAAATACTCAAAGTATACTGCCATTCCCTTTCTAGGGTGTACAGAAAGATTTAATTTTGGGAAGTACGTTTCGCCGCCTTCTTCTACATCATTTAAGTACATTACAAGCGTACTAATACGATTGTTAGCAGCTGATCTACTATGTTCCGCAAAATAATCATAGTGTGCTTTATATTGTTGATCCACTTCATAATTTAAAATGTGCAATCCTTCACCATGCGACGCAGGAACATTCATGATAGATGAAATTCGTTTTTCAATCTTTGAAGTAAATTCATTATCTTCCAAAAATGCACCGCTACTTGTTCGAATATCATTTACATCACGTGATGAACCAATTTTAGAACGCTCCATTTTATTTTTAGACATTTCAATTAATTCATCACATTCTTCATCACTTAGTACATTTGCTAATACGACAATAAGAGGTTCTTCAAATTTTGAAATAATGTGTATTTCTCTATCTTCTGTCATAATCGTATTTCCTTTATGATCAAAAATAGTTTGTTCCTTATTTTCACCTATTTGATTGTTGTTTGTCATTTCCCTATTCTCCCTAAAAATAATGATTGGATAGCATGAATATATCATATTCTTTCTACCTTTCTCTTTTTTGAGAAAATTTAAACTTTTAATCATTATATTTATCCATTTCTTCTAAAAAATCAATTTAATTTACAATAGGAAACCTTGATTTATTTACATATATTTTACATATTATCCTTCTATCCAATCGACTATTTTCCCATCCTTTTTTCTATACCGAAAACCTACCGTATAGAAAGCTTCCTGTTTGAGTGTGCACTGCAACGTAACGAGAATTAAATCATTTTCAAAGACATAATTTCCACTCGCTTCTCCCTTTTCATACTGAAAGAAAAATGTACCTTCTTTTTCTTTTTGCTGTAAATCTTTTTTTATATCTGTAATAGATCGGTTAAGTAATTCATCCAATAAAAACTTTTGTTCTATTTCTATATAAAATTTTTTATTTGTAAACAACATATTTGTTTCGTATATAAAAAAAGAAGTTAATAAAATAAGAAAGATAATCGTTCCAGGCATTGTAAATCCATTTTGCTTTCTCATACGTTTATTCCTATTTCGCTATATCGCATAACTACACCTTCATATATTTTCCCACTAGTATCTTTCACATTTATAATGAGTACATGAGGTGTTAGTTTGTAAGAAACCGTTCCAATATTTTGTAAAACAACTTCCCTCCCGCGCCTATTTACCTTTCTTATAAGACGACTATTCTCTTTTTCATACGATACTTCACTCCCATTACGCGATCGGAATCGTAAAATACTTTCTCCATTTTCAAATGCTAGCTGTTCTCCAGATGATACTTCACGAAACTCCAATTGCATTTGCCCTAAATACACATCCCACTCCCAATCATTTAACCCTTTCGACTGTTTATTTTCCATTTCAATGAAATGTAGGCGGGGAAAGAGCAAAAAAAATATTGATAATAGAAACAGACATACAATCATTTCTATTAATGAAAAACCAAATTCTAATTTACTTTTTCTCCTACATAAAAGCATTGTTCCATCATTCTGTCTTTCACATCTCTCCACATAGTACAAACTTCATTGCCTCCCCAATATGTGTAATACACAATTCCATTTATATTCTTTTCTATTATTCGCTTGTCTTCATTTCCATACATATATATAGCTGCTTCTTTTTTTAATAATCCAGTTGCCTTATAACGAATTTGTATATTTTTTCTTTCTTGCATAACTAATACTGTTTGCGGTAGTAGTAACGATACAGCCATCATTAAAACACTTAACGATACAATCATTTCAGCCATTATGGATCCTTTTTGACATTTCACGATACGTAAATCTCCCTCTTCCAAGCTGAAATACAATTTCATATTTATAATTTCGATACGAAATTATAATCGTACCACCTCTATTAATATTTCCACTTGGATTATATGTCATCGGATTTGGAAACGTATGCAAATCAATTTGTATATCTTCTTCATACTCTCGCTTGACGATATAATACTTTGTACCTGACTCTTTTATAGCATACATATTTCTATCTTTATGCCAACGTAATGTATAGTGCTTTTGACGGTTTATCGCTAATTGCTGCATATACAAAATATCATTTGAAAACTGTCTCAAAAATTGTTCAACTTTTTGTCGCTCGTATAAGGAATGAACACTAAAGTACGTAACTATACTTAATACAGAAATAGCAAATAAAACGAGTAACATTTCTAAAAAAGTAAACCCCTGTTGTTTCACAATGCCCTAATTGATACTGCGCCATCATCTGAAATATGAATAGAGTCGCCATTCGGGCACTTATCAGTTGTAATATACTTTTCATCTGTCAGTTCTTTTAACGATGGAATTTTATTATGTTGTAATTGATATACTTGTATTTGCGCTTCTATAGATTTCACGTAAGCTGCACAACCTTTTCCTTGGACCGATGAGCGCTGTGTAACTACATTCGGAATAATTAATAGTAATAATATAGTTATGACAACCATTACTAATAGCATCTCTAACAGAGTAAACCCTTCCTCATTCTGCATACAAATGCCCCCTAAATAGAATTCATCATTTGAAACATCGGCATAATCATCGCTAAGTACATAAGGACAACGATTCCTCCAATACATGTAAATAAAATAGGCTGAATGATAACTAACATATGTTTAATTTTCCGTTCCATCTTTTCCATAATAAGATCGCTATAGTCACCTAATTCAATCCCTAAATTGCCGTTTGCTTGTCCATGCGTAATAACATAAGAAAGTTCTTTCTCGTAATACCCACTTTTAGCAATGATAGATTGTAACTGTTCTCCTCCAATTAATTGTCTTTCAATCCGGCTCGCTTCATATTTAAAGAACGGATGATATCTTTGCTCCATCATTATTGTTAAAGCTTCACATACTGATAGTCCACCATTTAATAAACCACTCAACTGAGTAGCAAAATAATGTGAATGCTTTAAAATAAGAAATGTTTTGATGAGGGGAATACGAAGCATAATTTTTACCTGTCTAATATGTGGAAGTTTCCTAAAATATAACATGTATAAAATACCTCCAATAATAACAGTTAAAATAGCGGTTAAAATAATGTAAGGTAGCAGTTTTATTGCACTTAAAATTTTTTCTGTAAGTAGTGGTGTATTAGAACCGAACGAACTATAAACCATTTCAACCTGAGGTAATAAAATGAGTTTAAAAATAAAGAGCATGATTAGTAGAAAAAACATCAAAAACATAGGATAATGCATTATTTTCATCATGTCTCTCCTATACTTATCTTTCTTATAAAGAAGTGCACTTCCTTGTTGCAAAGCAAAAGAAATATCACCATGTTGCTCGGCATAAAATAAATAACTTAACATGTCCTGATGAAACTTTAACTGATGAAAAGAATCGTGTAGACTTTTCCCATCTTTTAACTCCTCAATCATGCGCTGCAATTGTACTTTCTTTTCTACAGGTAATTGAAACTGTAAAAATTCTAATGCTTGTAAAAGAGAGTAGCCTTTTTCTAATAATTCTCCTAAACGTTTCAACAATACTACTTGATCACTTAAACTCCAAGTTTTCTTAAACATAAACATCTTCTTCTAAAAAACCTAAAGCATATCCTTTTCGTATTGACGATTCTAAAGTCTCATGTTTGTAAGTAACACATTCTCCACCAGCTTCTTTAAGCGCTTGTTTTAACTCATATCCATATAGTAGCTCATATATGCTAGCCTGCCTTACTTGCCTCATTGATTTACATAAAGTTGAGCACTTTCCTCTGCAAAACGGACACTTCAATTCGACAAGTCGCTGTGCAGCTACAGCCAATAAAGACTGTTCAATCTCTTGCTTCGTTATACCATAATCCATGAAGCGAATGATTGCTCCTTTCGCATCATTCGTATGCAGTGTTGTCATTACTAAATGTCCTGTCAAACTTGCTCTTATAGCTATTTTTGCTGTTTCTTCATCACGGATTTCACCGACTAAAATAATATCTGGATCATGACGTAAAATAGCCTTTAATCCTGTTTCATATGTGAGACCCGCTTTTTCATTTATTTGAATTTGTAATACATCGTCACTTCTTTTTTCAACCGGATCTTCAAGTGTAATGATGCGACGTGTTTTCTTTTTTCTAATTACCTCTAATAATGCATACATTGTCGTCGTCTTCCCAGATCCAGTCGGTCCAGTAAACACAAGTAGCCCCTGTGAATAGCGTAAAAACGAGAGTAGTTTTGCTGCCGTACTTGGAAATAACGAAAGATGTGATAAGGGCTGAACAGATGCTTGTAAATGAAGGCGAATAACGAGACTTTCTTGATATACTGTTGGAAGTGTTGAAAGCCGTAAATACACTTCTTGTCCATCAATTTGCAAATACAACGAACCATTCTGTGGCTTCCGTTTCTCGCCTATGTCCATAGATGCTAAAAATTTGAAATGTGAGACAAGTTTTTCTCCAAATTCCTTTTCAATACACTGTCTCGTCATTAAATCTTTTCCTATACGTAGTTGAACCGCTACATCCTTCTGCCGGGGCACAATATGTAAATCTGACGCTTGTACCCTACACGCTTCTTTTAAAATTGCATTCGCAAAAATTTCAATCCCATTCATCACTTTTCCCTCCTCACTATGTATATAGCATGAAAACATGCGCAATAAAAATTTGGACTTTTGTATTTTCAATAGAGGAAAAAGGAAAAATATGTTTGTGAAATTATGAACAATTTCCGAATTATTGTCTGAAATTACCTATACTCATGTTTATCTGTATTATAATGTTATTATCTTGGATAAAGTGATAAAGGTGGAGATCCTCATGGAACAAGCTTTAAAAATTACAGGTGTATTATCTGACCCAACTCGTTATTACATTTATAAATATATTTCGCAAAAACATAGTTACGTAACGGTACAAGAAATTGCAGATGAGTTTGACATTCATCCAAACGTAGCGCGTTTACATTTATCTAAATTAGAAGATGTTCATATGCTAAAATCGGAAACGAAGAAAACTGGAAAAGGCGGACGACCGAGCAGATTGTATGTCTTATCTGAAGATGTTATCCAATTACAATTTCCATTCCGTGATTATCAATTGTTAGCAAGAATCGCATTTAATTCTTTACTTAGTCTTGGTGCTGCTGGTGAGAAAGCGCTATACGAAACAGGAAAACAATTCGGAGCTGAATTAATGCAACAACATATGCAACGTTTAAATGTGAGTGAAGATGCTTTAACAGTGGAACAAAAAGTTCAAATTGCAAAAGAAGCTTTCTCAACAGCTGGCTTATCACCTGCATTTGAATTAAGTGCAGATGGAACAAAAATTTTCTATGATGTACACAATTGTCCATTTAAAGAAGTTGCTGTTCATCATCCAACTGAAATTTGTAACATGCACGGAGATATGATGAAAGGGATTTTTGAAATCCTATTCCCTAACATGGAATTAACTCGAAATGATAGTCTATTAGATGGATGTAAATCTTGTAATTATAAACTAACAATTTAATTTTTCATATAAAAAGAAGCCAATAATAATTGGCTTCTTTTTATATGAACGAATATTTACAATAGTAAGAAAAATAAACTATAATGAGGTGAGGTTTACTTTTTTTAGAAAAGGAGGGAGATGGCATGGAGCGCATGTTTCGCGTTCTCGGCTTTTGGACTGGAATTTTCTCGGTTATGTTTTACGTAGGGGATATGCAACCGGCCGCACTACTATTTTTAGGACAAACAGGTTTCTTCGTACTTTTAAGCTATTTAAAATTAACAGAGCGTATGTATATATACGTATTTGGGGCATATTTAACTGTTTTCTTCATAGGATTTACATACTACACGACATTCTTACTTGTGCCTGGGGCTGGACATTAAAAGATGGCATTTTGCCATCTTTTTTTTAATTCCGGAATTTCCTAGTTGACTTATAGGTTTTATTACCTTATATTCTATATAACAGATTGGAATTAGGGGGAATCAACATGAATACACTGCTTGTCGGAATTAACGTTGCAGTCATGCTCATCTTAGTTGGCGTATTATATTATATGCAACGTAAGCATGTATCTTTTAATAAACGTGTATTTACCGCTTTAGGAGTCGGAATTTTATTCGGTCTTATATTACAATTTATTTATGAGCCAACTTCTAAAGTAATTATTGAATCAAATACTTGGTTTGGCTTAATCGGTAACGGTTATGTAAAATTACTTCAAATGATCGTTATGCCACTTATTTTAGTATCTATTATTTCAGCATTTACAAAATTACAGTTAACGAAAAACCTTGGTAAAATTAGTGGCCTTATTATCGGTATTTTAATTCTTACTACAGGAATCGCTGCAGCTGTCGGTATCGCTGCAAGTGCAGGATTTGATGTATCTGCAACCGGCCTACAACAAGGTGATGCAGAATCTGCTCGTCTGAAACTAGTTGAAGAAAGATTTACTTCTATTGAAAAGACAACAATTCCAGATAAATTATTAGAGCTATTACCTACAAATCCGTTTCTTGATTTAACAGGCGCTCGTCCAACATCAACAATTTCTGTCGTAATATTTGCAGCCTTTATCGGCATTGCCTTTATAGGTGTAAAACGAAAATATCCAGAACAAGCAGAGCTATTTAAGAAGATGCTTGATGCTGTATATGCAATCGTAATGCGTATGGTAACATTAATTTTACGCCTTACTCCATACGGCGTATTAGCTCTTATGGCAAAAACAGTTGCTGGTAGCGACATAAATGCTATTTTAAAACTTGGCAACTTCGTGTTAGCGTCTTACGTAGCACTTATCGTAATGTTCGTTATCCACTTATTATTAATTGCGCTATCTGGTTTAAATCCAATTCAATATTTAAAAAAGGTGTTCCCTGTATTAACATTTGCATTCACATCTCGCTCTAGTGCTGGTGCGATGCCATTAAATATTGAAGCGCAAAAAGAAAAGCTTGGTATTTCCGAAGGAATTGCAAACTTCGCAGCTTCATTTGGGGTATCTATCGGACAAAACGGTTGCGCAGGTATTTATCCAGCAATGCTTGCAATGATGGTCGCTCCAACTGTAGGAATTGATCCATTACAACCACAATTTATTTTAACTTTAATCGCTGTTGTTGCTATTAGCTCATTCGGTGTTGCCGGAGTTGGTGGCGGCGCAACATTCGCAGCTTTAATCGTACTATCTACAATGAACTTACCAATCGGTATTGTTGCTCTAGTTATCTCGGTTGAGCCATTAATCGATATGGGGCGTACAGCTCTTAACGTAAGTGGCTCTATGACAGCAGGTCTTATTTCAAGTAAATGGCTTGGTGAATTAGATCAAGATACGTACAATCAAGATGATACAAAAACTGGTGAAATTGCTTCATAATGAAAAAAGACGCTAACATACAATTGTTAGCGTCTTTTTTATTCCGTCCCCTCTTTATAGATTTTATCTTGAGAATTATCACTCTAAGTATTCTTCTAGTTGCTCTTTTAACTCTTCCCCAATCTCATAACAAGATTCATCAGCGAGTTCCCCTACTTTCTTACTCCCCAAAATGTTTGATTGAATTGGCATTCCTAAAAAGATTCTTTCACATTTCCAAATTGGAATATTATGAAATCCAATCAGCTCTTTTTCTTCATCTAATATAGCTATAGCAACTGATGAATAATAACCCACCTCAAAGGAATTCTCTTTTTCTCTTGCAAATCCCATATCTAATTCCATGTGTTTTTCTATGTATAAATGTGAATACTCTTTATGCAGTTTAAGTGATATTCGCTCTATTTCCTTCTCCATACATTGAATGTTCTCTTTTAACTCCAACGTAAACTCCTGTTCTTTATATTTCATTTTCGCCTCCTTAAACATAGAAAAAGAGAATACAATAACATATCCTCTTTCCTCAAATATATTTCATTATCTCACAGCCCGTCCTTTTCACAAATAACCATTTTGTTCGCACCATTTATGAAATTGTCCTACGTCTACTCCAACTAACACGATATCCTTTAGCTCTACATCAATGACTTGTTCTCCAATTACAATAGCAAACTGCGATGCTAATTTTGTCTCATTTTTCTTTACAATTCCAATTCGGTTCCGATGCGGTCCATCTTTTATATATGCTTTTTGTCCTACAATATCAAAGTTCAAAATTCTCACCTCTTTTACTGCGCTCAAATTGGAAATACGATCTCCACCTCGGAAAATTTCCTTTCATTGCACTATTTCTCTATATATATGACGAAACAATAAAAGAGTCCTTCCTTCTTTACAATTATTTTTTCTTTGTTTCATTTTTGTGATTGAAACGTAAAGTTTATAATAAAATACACTTGGAAGCGCTTTCTATGTAATTTTTTATGTTATAATATATAAGTAGAACTTCGTAAAGAGGGTTAAAAAATGAATACAAAAATGATTAAAAAAGTAATTGAAGCATTAAAAGTATATGGCTTTCAGGATGTATCATTCTGTGACAAAACGAGGCAATTTTTATTTCATAACGAAACCGATATTATGAGCGGCTATGCAGAAATAACATATAGTAGTCAATTTGAAAAATTCAACGTACAAATTCATCCAATTGAAACACATCACCAAGCAGAGTTACAAGAGATTGAAAGACATATACAAGCTTGTATAAGAAAAGTGGAATATTTAAACGCACTTCTTACCGGGCAGACAAAACTAGATGATAAAATTATTATTATGTAAAAAAAGAACGTGATCCAATCACGTTCTTTTTTCATTATACGTTCATCTTTTCCTTTAGTTGTAATCCTGTAACAGATTCTAATACATCCATCGATTCTCCAAATGTCATATCAAAAATTGTCTTGTCCTCTATGTATGGAAACTGTCTGAAACGCTTTTCTAACACCTTCACAGCATCTGATGTAAAGTTTGCACTATCAATGCCAAATTCTGTTTCAAGAAGAACGATCCAATCTAACACATGAAAACCTAATCCATTGACGAATGAAATCAATTTTTCTTCTGGGTTTGAAGATAAGAATACTTGGCGTTCCATCTCACTAAAAAGTTCTTCTCCTAAGATTTCAGCTAACTCATCATCATGTTCACGTTCAACAAGTTCTTCGTAGCCGTAATCATCCACAAGCTCTTCTACTTCTTCACTATCCTGACAAAGCAATTGACTAAGAAGTGCCTCTTTCTTAAATTCACTATTTTGTACGACTTCTAAAAAGCTCGTTTCCCATCCATTTTCTAATTTCATATTATGTACTCCTTTATATACGTTTCTTATCATCACTGTACCCAAAAGATCACTTTTATAACCTTTTAGGTAGTTACTATTATTTCATATGATTCATAACATAAGATGCAAACTCAGCTACATCTCCTTCAAAAATATTTATTTCTGGCAAGTGATAGAACGTTGTTTGGAGCGGGCTTCCTGCATGATATACATATATCGTTTTCTCTAGTGCAATCGCCATTCCAAACTCTGTATGGCTCCCATTTCCGCCATCTAATATAAGTAAAAATACATCCGCTTCTTTTACAGCATTTTGTTCTGCCTGACCAATTTCTCTTAATTGTTCTTCATTTGCTGCTTTTTCGTTTTTGGTCCAATCATATGTATGGTGCCATCCTGCATGTTTCAGTTCATTTGCTACGGAACGTACAAGATGTTTATTTTGGAAACCTGAGGCGATATAAAAATTCATTTATATACACTCCTTCATTATGTATAGGGAAACTCCTTTTTAGCGTTATTTGTTATAGCTACAATAAAGAACAACTTCAAAAAAAATCCCCATCTTTAAAACTTATTTGCGTTTAAATGATGGGATGCTTCATGGTCTTCTTTTATTTTTTGTTTTTTATAACTTTCATCAGCTAACATTTCTAGTTCAGCTGTTATCTCCGACTTTTCAAGCTCTCTTTCTTGCGAAAATTTCCTTGAAATATAAACAATAACACTACCAACGTACAACACAAAGCATATAATAAGTGCAGTATTTTCATAGAGACTTAGCTCCAACACAGTCACTCCTAATCCATTCGTATTTTCACGCCTCATTAATTGGAATTTCCCTATTAACCCATTTGTTATCCCGCTATTTGAGGGCAGTAAGACTCCCTCCTCAAAATTCAGTAACAGTAAAGAAGTTAGATGTGGGATGCACCCAACTGATTAAAGTTTCACTTTATTGTAACATAAAAATATCAATTCTTGGAATCTTTCACCCTACTAAAAGAGGCATGATTATTTCATCATGCCTCTGAAATATTTTGAATGATTGTTTTAATTGCTTCTTTTCCATTATATTTTTTTAGTGCTGTTTTATACTTCTCATTATTTTGATTTAATTCTTCGACATACTTTATAAGAGATTTTACATTTACATCTTCTTCATATAATACGGAGGCATATCCTTGTCTTTCAAAGGACTCTGCATTTAATATTTGATCTCCACGGCTTGCAAATTTCGATAATGGAATTAAAACCATCGGCTTTTGTAATGTTAAAAATTCAAAAATTGCGTTGGAGCCCGCGCGTGAAATAACAAAATCTGTTACCGCTAATATATCTGGCAGTTCTCCATGTACATATTCAAATTGTCTATATCCTTCTTTATTTTGTAAACTTTCATCAAGGTTACCTTTTCCGCAAAGGTGAACAATTTGATACTTTTTAAGAAGTTCTGGTAATGCTTCTCGAGCCGTATCATTAATTTTTTTCGCGCCCAAGCTGCCTCCCATAATCGTAATAACTGGCTTTTTACGTGAAAAACCTAAAAACGCTAAACCTTTTTCACGATTTCCCTTCAGCACTTCTTCACGTACAGGAGACCCCGTATATATTACTTTTTCTTTCGGTAAATGTTTCGCTGCTTCTTCAAATGTAACAAATATTTTCGAAGCAAAACGAAGCGCAATTTTATTTGCTAGTCCTGGCGTCATATCAGATTCATGTAATAAAACTGGTACTCTATTTAGCCATCCGCCAATTACGACTGGTACAGATACGAAACCGCCTTTTGAAAAAATCACATCTGGTTTTAGTTTTCGAATTCTTACATACGCATCCATAACACCCTTCATTACAAGAAAAGGATCTTTTATATTTTTTAAATCAAAATAACGACGTAGCTTTCCACTCGAAATACTATAGTAGGGAATGCCTTCCTTTTCTATAATCGTTTTCTCAATACCTTGGTGAGAACCAATATAAGAGATATCCCAGTTGTCTTCCTGTAAATATGGGATAATGGCTAAATTAGGTGTTACATGTCCTGCCGAACCGCCACCTGTAAAGACTATTTTCTTCATACGTCTCCCCCTTCTAGACTATAATACACTAAAATATCTTGCCTCAGGGTGAGAAAATACCATAGCCGTTACGGACGCTTCTGGCTCCATCATGAATCCTTCTGTTAATGAAATACCTATTTCCTCTGGATGAATTAAGCGAAATAGCTTTTCTTGATCTGCAAGTTCTGGACACGCCGGATAACCAAATGACACTCGTATTCCTCTATATTTCGTACGGAAACGTTCTTCCATCGTCAGTTCAGGTGAGTCCGGAATGCCCCAGCGGTCACGAATGAGCATATGTGTTTTTTCAGCAAGTCCTTCCGCTAATTCAAGCGCTAACGATTGAATGGCATGACTACGTAGGTAATCACCTTTCGCCTTCCACTCTTCAGCAATATCCCGAACTCCTTCCCCAACCGTAACAGATAAGAAAGCAACATAGTCCATCTCATCTCCTATTGGGCGCAAATAATCACCTAAAGTACGATAGGGAGCCTTTCCTTGTCTAGGGAATGTGAAACGCTCTATAACACGCGTATGATCTTCTGGATCATATATTACAATGTTTTGTCCGTCGCTTTGCGCTGGGAAAAATTGATACACTGCTTTCGGCTTTAACCAAGATTGTCCTTCCTGCAATAATTCATCTATTAAATCATTTAATTCATGTGCTCTCTTATCTCCCTCTTTCAAAAGCTTCTTCACATTTCCTTTTAATCCAAGGTGATGCCCAAGTAGCATTTGTCTATTCAGAAATGGTGCGAGATGAAGGGCGGGAACATCTCGTAATACAATTCGTTTTGTTGAATCAGGCACCATAACCTCTGATTTTGGTAATGGCTCAATTACTGCTGGAATTTCTACTTTCTTCTCCTCTTTTTTTACGATATGAAGATGACGTTCTTTTTTATCCTGCTTCATCTTCTCACGCTCTTCTTCTTTTTGAAGCTTATTAATAATATCGAGCCCCGTCATCGCATCACTCGCATAACAAACGAGTCCTTTATATGATGGTGAAATCCGATTATCTGTAAACTTTCTCGTTAACGCTGCACCACCTACAACAATGGGCACATCAATATTTGCCGCTTTTAAATCTTCAGCAGTCGTTACCATTTGTTGAGCTGATTTTACTAATAAACCTGAAAGGCCTATAATGTCCGGCTTCTTTTCTTGTACTTCTTGAACAATTCGATCCGAACGTACATTAATTCCTAAATTAATAATCTCATATCCGTTATTCGCTAAAATAATTTCAACGAGATTTTTCCCAATATCATGCACGTCACCTTTTACAGTTGCTAACAATACTTTCCCTTTTTTCGCACTATCACTAGATTCCATATGTGGCTCTAAATAGCTTACAGCGGCTTTCATACTTTCGGCACTTTGCAATACTTCAGCAACAATAAGTTCATTATTATTAAATAGTCGTCCTACCTCGTCCATCCCTGTCATAAGCGGACCGTTAATAATATCAAGAGGTTTTCTTCCTTCTTCAAGTGCAAGACTTAAATCCTCGTGTAATCCTTGTTTCGTACCTTCTACAATATAATTTGCTAGTCTTTCATCAAGCGTTAACGTTTCTTGCACAACGACATCTTTCTTTTTAGCAACTCGGTAAAAGTTTGTAAATTCTTCTAACGTCTCTTTCGTCGTTTCAAACAGTAATGCATCTGCAAGGCGTTTTTCTTCCTCTGGAATCGACGCATAGCGTTCTAATTTTTCCGTATTCACAATCGCGTAATCTAATCCTGCTTTCGTAGCATGATATAAAAAGACTGAATTTAATACTTCACGTCCAGCCGGTGGTAAACCAAATGATATGTTACTTACACCTAAAATCGTTAAACACTCTGGTAACGCTTCTTTAATAAGGCGAATTCCTTCTATAGTCGCTGCCGCTGAGCCAATATATTCTTCATCACCTGTCCCTACTGGAAACACAAGTGCATCAAAAATAATATCTGACGGGCGTATCCCATACTTCTTTGTAAGTAATTCATAGCTTCTTTTCGCAATTTCTATCTTTCGTTCCGCACTAACCGCCATACCGTCTTCATCAATTGTTCCTACAACTATAGCGGCACCATACTTTTGAAGAAGCGGTGTCACTTTTTTAAATCGTTCTTCTCCATCTTCTAAATTAATTGAATTAATAACAGCTTTTCCTTGAATATAAGTAAGAGCTCGCTCCATCACATTTTCATCTGTTGAATCAATCATAATCGGTACTTTTAAAACTTTCGTAACTTCTGCTAAGAAGTTTTCCATATCTTCTATTTCATCGCGATCAGGATCTGCCATACAAATGTCAATAATATGAGCATTTTTCTTCACTTGCGCTCTTGCCACTTCAGCAGCCTCTTCAAATTTCCCTTCTGCTACTAAGCGTTTAAATTTACGTGACCCAATAACATTCGTTCTTTCACCTACAAATAACGGTCTCATAGACTCATCATATTGCAGTGCTTCTAATCCACTAATTCCATGTCCTTCTCTCTCATGATGGTCACGAGGCCTAAGAGATGCTAGCGCGGATTTCATTGCTTTTATATGTTCTGGTGTCGTGCCACAACAACCACCAATAATATTAACCCATCCTTCTTCAGCAAATCGCTTCACCTTTTCAGCAAGAGAAGATGGAGATTCATGGTAATGTCCATCTTCATCAGGAAGACCTGCATTTGGATAACAAGAAATGTAACACTCCGATAAATCAGATAGTGAACGAATATGGTCCCTCATAAACTCCGGACCAGTCGCACAGTTTAACCCAACAGATAATGGTTTCATATGTTCTACTGATAAATAAAAAGCTTCAATTGTTTGCCCAGCCAGAGTCGTTCCCATTGGCTCAATCGTTCCTGAAATCATAATAGGAACCGTTTTTTTCAGTTCTTCAAAAGCGGCTTGAATTCCAATATAAGCTGCTTTCACGTTACGCATATCTTGACTCGTCTCAACGAGTAATACATCAACTGCTCCTTTTAATAATCCTCGTGCCTGCCTTGTATAAGCCTCAATCAATTCTTCAAAAGTCACACCACCTGTAACACTAATTGCTTTCGTTGTTGGTCCCATCGCTCCCGCAACATATACTTCCTTCCCGCTTTCTTTAACAGCTTGCTTCGCCAAAAGTGCTGCCTTTTCATTTAGTTCTTCATCTAAATGAGACAGATCATAATCACTTAGTACAATATTCGTTGCCCCAAATGTATTTGTTTCAATAATATCCGCTCCAGCTTCAATATAAGCTTTATGAATCTTTAAAATAACGTCTGGTCTTGTTTCCACTAAATATTCATTACAGCCCTCGTACTCTTCTCCTCCGAAATCTTCAGCAGTTAAATCCTCTTGCTGAATCATTGTCCCCATTGCACCATCTAATATTAAAATGCTATTTTTTAATTTTTCTTCTATACACTTCATCAATTAATACCTTCTTTCACTTCTTGCTTTTCTCTTACATATTTAACAAGATGTTCTGTAATTTCATACTTTAAAAATGGTGTAATAAGATAAATACCATTAAAATATTTCATCGCTGCGTCGACCAATTCTTGTGAAATGCGGATCCCTTCCTCAATTGCTGCCTCTTTCGTTTCATGTCCATCCATTCTCTCTCTTATTTCTTCAGGAAGAGTAATACCCGGCACCTCAAAATGAAGAAAATCTGCATTCCGCTTACTTACTAACGGCATAATTCCAATAAAAATAGGTTGTTCCAAATGCTTTGTCGCTTCATACACTTCTTCAATTAACTTGATATCGTAAATTGGCTGAGTTAAAAAATACTCCGCTCCAGCATCTATTTTTCGTTCCATTCGCTTAACCGCTGCTTTTAAGTGCCTCACGTGAGGATTAAATGCGCCGCCTACAGAAAACCTTGTCGCCGGTCCAATTGATTTCCCTAAAATTGAACGTCCATCGTTCATTTCTTTAATCATTTTAATAAGCTCAATAGAGGATAAATCATATACAGAAGTGGCACCGGGAAAATCACCAACGCGCGCTGGATCACCAGTTAAAGCTAACACTTCTTCCATCCCTAACGCCGATAAACCTAACAAATGAGATTGTAGTCCAATGACGTTATGATCTCTACACGTTAAATGCGTCAATACTGGGATATCATGCTTCGTTAATAACGCACCCATCGCCATATTAGAAACACGAGGCGATGCTAATGAATTATCTGCTAGAGTAATAGCATCTGCTCCCGCTCTTTTTAACGCTCTTGCTCCTTCAAAAAAACGCTGTGTATCTAACGTTTTCGGTGGATCTAATTCCACTACAACTGTTGTTTGTTTTTTCGCTTTCTCTGCTAGAGTGACGTGAGCCTTCGAACGTTTCTCATGCGTATGAACGACTTTCGGCCTTTGAATCGTGTCTTTTTCTATTACAGGGGTAATATTCGCAACAGCGCGCTTCATACTTTGAATATGTTCTGGAGTCGTACCACAACAACCACCCAATAACCGAATACCTTGCTCAATAAATCTCGGTGTCATCGCTTCAAAATAAGCTGGACTTCCCTCATATACGTAACGTCCATCCACATAATTCGGGAGGCCTGCATTTGGGTATGCTGATAAATAGCCATTTTGAGGAATCGATATCATTTTGAAAGCTTCCGTCATATGAAGCGGCCCTAGTTGACAATTCAATCCAACAACATTTGCACCGTAATCTATAAGTTGCTTTAATATTTCATTGACATCATTTCCATTTTGAGTCGTACCTGCTTCATGTAACGCTAATTGCGCAACAATTGGAATATTCGTTTGCTTACGCAATACTTTAACGGCATGAAGTAATTCAAATTCATCGTAAAAAGTTTCTAATAGTAATCCATCAACCTGTTCTTCTAGTAAAGCCCCTGCCTGTTCAAGTAACATAAACTCTCTTTCCATATCAGTCGTTGTAACAGCTCCGATATGTTTCATACCACCAATTGTTCCTAAAATTGCATTTTTATCTGTCACAGATGCTTTCGCTAGTTTTACTGCCGCTCTATTAATTTCTGTAACTTGATTTTCTAAACCATACATACGTAATTTCGCCTCATTTGCTCCATACGTATTCGTTTGAATTACATCTGCTCCAGCAGCTACATATTGTTTATGAATCGATATAATTAAGTCTGGATCAGATACATTCAATTCTTCAAAGCTACTTTGCAAACCATGTGAATGCAATAACGTCCCAACCGCACCATCACCTATTACAATTCCTTTTGATAATAAATCTAGTAATTTCACGACTCTCCCTCATTTCTATCAATATAAAAACCCCCTCTTCACTTTGAAGAGGGGGACATAATCGTTCCTCCTCTTATTATGCAAAACATTCGTTTTGCAGGTATTAGCACCGTTTCAAACATTTCGTTTGAAGGTTGCCGGGTTTCACAGGGCCTTTCCCTCCACCGCTCTCAATAAGAGTTGTCTTTATTATTTTATTTATGTAGCTAAAAGGAAATGCGTTCCCCTTTTAACAATGTTTGTTAATTTTTTAATAAATTTAGCATGCACAAAAGTAAAAGTCAATGACACTTGCGGAAAAATAAAAATTATTTAAAATAAAGTTGCAATTCAGTTATATTTTATTGTAAAGTTAAAAACATAATAAAAATTTCATACGAACATTCTTATCTAGAGAGGTAGAGGGACTGGCCCTGTGACGCCTCAGCAACCATTAACATTTTGTTAATAAGGTGCTAATTCCAGCAAATTGTGAAAGATTTGACAGATGAGAAGAAGACTCTATTCAAACCGAAAGCCTTCTTCTTAGAAGGCTTTTTTTATTTTATATTCACTTAATGTTTCAATTTAAAAAGGAGGAATTTTCATATGTCAACAATCGAAACAAAACTAGCACAAATCGGAAATCGCAGTGAAACTACAACCGGAACGGTTAATCCACCAGTTTATTTCTCAACCGCTTATCGTCACGAAGGAATTGGTAAATCTACTGGCTTTGACTATTCACGAACTGGCAATCCAACTCGAGGTCTTTTAGAACAGGCGATCGCAGACTTAGAATATGGCGAACAAGGTTATGCCTGTAGTTCAGGGATGGCGGCTGTTCTCCTCGTCCTTTCTCTATTCCGCTCTGGAGACGAACTTATTGTATCTGAAGATTTATACGGGGGAACGTATCGATTATTTTCTGAGCATGAAAAAAAGTGGAATGTTCGATGTAGATACGTAAATACACAGTCTATTAAACAAATTGAGCAAGCTATCACAACTGAAACGAAGGCTATTTTCATAGAAACTCCAACTAATCCATTAATGCAAGTTACTGATATTGCTGCTGTCGCAACTGTAGCGAAAAGGAACGGACTACTCCTTATTGTAGACAACACTTTCTACACACCTTATATACAGCAACCATTAACAGAAGGTGCTGACATTGTACTTCATAGCGCAACGAAATATTTAGGGGGACATAACGATGTACTAAGCGGGCTTGTCGTTGCAAAAGGAAAGGAACTTTGCGAGGAAATCGCTCATTATCATAATGCATCAGGTGCAGTTTTAAGCCCATTTGACTCATGGTTATTAATTCGCGGTATGAAAACGTTAGCGCTTCGCATGAGGCAACATGAAGAAAATGCGAAAGCAGTTGTTGCGTATTTAAATGATGAAGACGGGGTGACAGATGTATTTTATCCAGGAAGAGGTGGCATGATCTCATTCCGCCTTAAAGATGAAGCTTGGATTAATCCATTCTTACAATCTTTATCCTTAATTACATTTGCCGAAAGTCTTGGTGGTGTAGAAAGTTTAATGACTTATCCAGCAACGCAAACACATGCTGATATTCCTGAAGAAATTAGAACAGCAAACGGCGTATGCAATCGTCTTCTTCGATTCTCAGTTGGCATTGAAAATAGTAACGATTTAATTCAAGACTTAAAGCAAGCAATTAAACTCGTAAAAGAAGGTGTAAGAATATGAGCTATTCTATAGATACACTCTTACTACACAACCAATATAAACACGACTCGCAAACAGGCGCTGTGAACGTTCCTATTTATAACACATCAACTTTTCACCAGTTTGATGTAGATACGTTCGGAAAATATGACTATAGCAGGTCAGGAAACCCAACTCGTGAAGCTCTTGAAGATATCATTGCTTTATTAGAAGGCGGAACAAAAGGATTCGCCTTTGCATCAGGCATTGCAGCGATTTCCACTGCATTCCTCCTTCTTTCACAAGGTGATCACGTACTCATTTCAGAAGATGTGTACGGAGGCACTTACCGAGTGATAACTGAGGTACTCTCCCGTTACGGTGTTTCACATACATTTGTTGATATGACCAATTTAGAAGAAATAAAACAAAACATTAAACCAAATACAAAGCTCTTTTATGTAGAAACACCTTCTAACCCACTTTTAAAAGTGACAGATATTCGCGAGGTTTCTAAACTCGCAAAATCTATTGGGGCTCTTACTTTTGTTGATAATACATTTTTGACACCACTATTCCAAAAACCACTTGAACTTGGAGCTGATGTCGTTCTTCATAGTGCTACAAAATTTATTGCTGGTCATAGTGATGTTACTGCCGGATTAGCAGTAGTAAAAGATTCAGAACTCGCTCAAAAGCTTGGATTTTTACAAAATGCATTCGGTGCTATTTTAGGACCTCAAGATTGTTCTCTCGTACTTCGCGGTCTAAAAACATTGCATGTACGCCTCGAACATTCAGCTAAAAATGCCAATAAAATCGCACATTATTTACAAGAGCACTCTAAAGTAAAAAATGTCTATTATCCGGGATTACAAACTCATCTCGGATTTGATATTCAACAATCTCAAGCAACATCAGCTGGAGCGGTCTTATCGTTTACTTTGCAGTCAGAAGATGCACTCCGCAAATTTTTATCAAAAGTAAAATTGCCTGTTTTTGCAGTTAGTTTAGGAGCTGTAGAGTCAATTCTTTCTTATCCAGCAAAAATGTCACATGCAGCACTGTCGCAAGAAGCTCGTGATAAAAGAGGAATCTCTAATTCATTACTTCGGTTATCAGTCGGTCTTGAAAATGTTAACGATTTAATATCCGATTTTGAAAATGCCCTTTCTTATGTAGAAGAACCTGTAAATGCATAGAGAAAAAGAAGATATGAGATTAGGTTTTCATATCTTCTTTTTATGCGGTTTAGCTATATTCATTTGAATTTCTTCTTTTCTTATAGTCCATAAAAAATAAAAGTATATCATCTATTTCTAAATAATGGATTAATTGATATATTAAGAAATAAAAAGGGGTGAAAATAATGGATACTTGTGCAGATATTTTAATCGTTATCGATTTACAAAATGGCGTATGTTATAGCGAGGAGCATTTATTTGATTTACAGAACTTACTAAAAAAAGTAAATAAAAGAATTTATTCATATAGAAAATTAAATAAACCAATCCTTTTTGTTCAACATTGTGATGATGATTTAGTACCCGAGAAAGAACTTTGGGCTATTCATACCGATCTAGATGTTCAAGAACAAGATTTTTTTGTAAGAAAAACACATGCAAATTCATTTTATAAAACAAACTTAAAAGAAATTTTAGATCAATTATCTGTAAATCGCATTGAATTTTGTGGCGCCCAAACAGAGTACTGTATGGATGCAACGATTAAGTTTGCCCACGGACTAGGATACGAAAACTTTATGGGACAGAAAACAACCTCTACGTTGAATAATCCTTTTATGTCCGCAAAAGAGACAATTGATTTTTATGAGAACATATGGAATCACAGATTTTTAACGTTGCTAAAAGATGAATTTTAGAATAAATGACTAATGACTTGATCATCCTAAGATTTATCAGCCGTAATCAAATATTTCATTATCACCATAAAGAAGCGAATGACATTCAGCTTCTTTTCTTTTAACCTGTTTTATATTCTATATATATCATTATAATTCCTTTGTCATATTATTTTAAAAATTTCGTATATTCATTTGAAAGAATAAGAAAATCATGATAAAATTGTGTTACAAATATATCTATATCTTTCAATTTTTAAAACGCATCGAAATTTTCACCCAAAAATGTCATTTTACAAAAACATGCTAATTTACCTATTTTATTTACATCCGGGTCTCTTTTCTTACAATTTCTTTACTTTAGGACTTTTTTTCTGCAACAACTATTTTCTTTTCTTTAAATTTTTGGTATGTATAGTATGGTATAATAGCTCACACGGAGGTGGAAAAGAACATGTTAGAAACCTTTCAAAAAGAATTAGAACTATATGAAAGTAATGCAGAATTATTAAAAGTGCTAGCTCATCCTGTTCGTTTATGTATCGTAAAAGGATTAATCGAGCGCGGTCCAAGCAACGTTTCTACAATGTATACTGGCTTAAACATGCCACAATCTACAATTTCACAGCATTTAGCAAAATTAAAAAGCGCTAAAATCGTTTCTAGTGAAAGAAAAGGATTGGAAATTTATTACAAAGTAGAGAATGAAACAATCATTCAACTCGTTCGTGTATTATTAGGTTAGGGACTAATAATCGCAGAAAAAGAACGTATTCTATATTTTTTATCTCATATCTTTAATATAAATATATATCATGAGAGGAAATATATAATACTACATAAGTCGTATTAAAAAACAAGACACAGTATATACTGTGTCTTGTTTTTTATATTGTTACATACTGATCCAAATGTAAATGTTGCATATCTTTTGTATGTATAACAACATCAAACGAACTCCCTACTCCTCCATTTAAAATCATAGAACGAACTGCTCGATTTTGTTTTTGCGTTTCAGAAAAAGGATTCGTATCTTGATGGCTCGTAAGCTGTTCTAATATCCCTGCAGCTAACAAGAACTCAGATTGTTTCTTATGCCATACTGCACTCATTCCTTGCATACTAAAGATCTCCTTTAGCTCGTCCCAATGAACATGAGTAGTAAGATCCATTTCACCTGGATG
Source organism: Bacillus cereus group sp. MYBK14-1 (assembly GCF_051916885.1). Lineage (NCBI taxonomy): Bacteria > Bacillati > Bacillota > Bacilli > Caryophanales > Bacillaceae > Bacillus > Bacillus cereus group sp. MYBK14-1. The sequence continues at coordinate 519,385 of NZ_JBQAHM010000003.1, forward strand.
CGCTAGTGGGTTACGCATTAGCTTATGCTGATAATATCCTCGCAAACTTCCTTCGCGGTGTGCTGGATGCATCCATTCTTCTTTTGTGTATCCGTAATCAACTGTAATACATATACCTTTTTGAAACCATTTCGAAATTTCTTTTATATACTCCTCCATAACAATTGGTACTTCAAAACGTTGCCCTTCAGCAATATAAATATTATATTTCAATAAATAGCGACCAATTCTTTTATTTAACGGCCTACATACTTCTGAAAGGTTTCCTTCCTCTGTATATGTAATACGTACTTCATACAATATACCATTTCTTTTCTCAATTACTTCAACAGGAAATGCATCAAACAACTCATTCGAAAAAAGAATTCCCTCGAAAGAATCTCCCATTTCACTATAGGAGGTATAGTACGATACATTAGAAAATGAGCCAAGTTGCTCCTGCTGTAATTTCCTATGAAAAGGGCTCACTTCAATCATTGAATAGTTTAAATTAATAAAGGTGTTTGGAGATAATTGCTTCCATTCTTGTAAAACATCATAGGCAAACTTCCCTGTTCCCCCACCAACCTCACAAATATTCGAAGCAACTTCACCATTTTCAACAAGACGAATAAAAAGTTTAGCAAAAGTTTTTGCAAAAACAGAGGATACATTGCTACTTGTAAAAAAATCCCCTTGTCTTCCAATCTTTTCACGTTCTTTCATATAATATCCATGACCCTCCGTATACAATACAAGGTTCATATACGTACTATATGAAATTGAATAATCCTTTTCTTTCCCCATCCATTCTCTTAAAATGAGCTCCATTCCCATAATAACTCCTTATTGTAAAAACGGATTATTTTCTTTTTCAAAGCCAATGCTTGTTTCTGGACCATGTCCACATAACACCGCTGTTTCATCTGGTAATACAAATAATTTCTCTTCAATACTTCCAATTAATTCAGCAAAACTTCCACCAGGCAAATCTGTTCTTCCAATGCTCATTTGGAACAATACATCTCCTGAGAATACAGCATTCGCTTCTTTACTATAATAAGAAATACTTCCTGGAGAATGTCCTGGTGTCTCAAAAACTTCAAAATTAAATGATCCAATTGTTAATGTACCTTCTGCATCAATAATATGATCCGCTGGTTTTGCTGTAATACTGCGGTTCATCATAAAAATTTGAGAGCCGTTTACAGTTGCATCTCCTAACCAATCTGCTTCTTCTTTATGTACGTACACAGGAATATAAAAAGCGTCTCTTACGGCATCAACAGCACCGATATGATCAAAGTGAGCATGTGTTAATAAAACAGCCAATGGTTTTAATTGTTCTTCTTGTAAATATGTAACGAGCTTTTCACCTTCATGACCAGGGTCAAAGATAATGCACTCTTTTTGATCGTTCATTAAAATATAAGCATTTGTTTGTAATGGGCCTAACGGCATTTGTATCCATTTCATATAAAAATCTCCTCCAGTTATTAAAAACTTACTTTTAATGATACAACATTTCTTTCTCTGAGGAAAAGAAAGGATGCTATCTCGACAATCATTTTTAAAACATGTACAATATAAAAGAGTAAATATTCCAAAAACTCATAATAAGAAATGGGTAGACAGAGGAGGATATTGTATGGGCCTTGTTATTATTTTTACACTTGTCACTCTGTTAGCTGTATTTGCTACGCTTAGAACACTTCGTGAAAAAAACTTTTTCGCGAGCGGCTTTGCAATTGCAACTGTACTCGTTTTCGGATGGTTTACGATCATGACTGTTCTATATAACGGGTATCCACCAGCAGCTTAATTCGTTTACACTTTATTCTTCATCGAGATTTTACACAAAAAGAGGAAGGGTTCCCCCTTCCTCTTTTCATATTTCACAACTTATATCATCTTCGCTTCGTATTTGTGCTTTTTTACAAGCCAAGCTCCTCCGATAACACCTGCATCATTACCAAGTGTTGCAATAGCTAACTTCGTGCTCTTTACAGCACGTGAGAAAGCGTATTGCTCGAAATAGCGTTGAATTGGTTCTAATAGCGCATCTCCAGCTTTAGACACGCCTCCACCAATAACAATTTTCTCTGGGTTCAATGTACTAGAAAGGTTCGCTACAGCTAATCCTAAATAAGACGCTACTTTTTCTACTACTTCACCTGCTAATTCATCACCTTGTCCAAGTGCTTCAAAGACATCTTTTGATGTAATACGTCCTTCTTCAGCTAACATAGAACGCAACACGCTCTCTTTATTAGTCTCTTGTATTTTTTGCATAGCAACACGTACAATACCTGTCGCAGATGCTACTGTTTCTAAGCAACCAGACTTCCCGCAATTACATGGGAAAGCATTTTCTGTAACGACTGTAATATGTCCAATCTCACCAGCAGCACCACTCACGCCGTGTACAATCTCACCATTGGCGATTACACCACCACCAACGCCCGTACCAAGTGTCATACAGATTAAATCTTTTGCACCTTCACCAGCACCTTTCCACATTTCACCAAGCGCTGCTAAGTTCGCATCATTATCAATAACAACAGGTAATCCTGTTTCTACTTCTAATAAATCTTTTAGCGGATAGTTTTTCCATCCTAAATTAACCGCTTCATAAATCATTCCAGACGCCACATGTACAGGACCAGGAGCTCCCATACCAATACCAATTAATTTGCTCTTCAATTCGCCTAATTCTTCTAGCTTTTTATCAATTGCTTTCGCAACATCAAGTGTAATATGTTTTCCTTGCTCACCTGTATTCGTAGGGATTTCCCACTTATGTAAAATTTCACCGTATACATTAATAAATGCTAATTTAATCGTTGTACCACCAAGGTCAACACCAACTAACCATTTCTCTTCCATGTTGCTTACCTACCTTTATCTAATTCTTATTTAGCTCTTTTTGAATTTCTTGCTTCAATAAAAATAAAGCTGTTTGATAGTCTTGTGGATCGATTAGCTGTGATTGATTTAATTCACGCAATTCATCTTGCATTAATTGTAAATCTGCAATTCGATCTCCCGTATAAATAATCGTACCAAATTTCTTTAGCAATTGCTGAATATCATAAATAGATACCATTTCATCACCCTCTATGCTCACTTACTATAAAAAATTATAATAAGAAAACGTTCACATATTTTATTATAATCAAGAAGAAAAAGTCTCGTCAATTTTTATTTGTCTATACAAGCTTATTTATAAGCAGTGTTCCTTTTTCTGTAATAATTTTTTCTATGTTTTTATCAAATGGCTCTACTGGAATGTGTTTTACCATTTGAAAATCATACGCTAATGACAGCGTTTTCCCTTTATAATGCACGAGATAACGATCATAATAGCCACCGCCGTACCCAATTCGCTCTCCTCGTTCTGTATAAGCTACGCCTGGGACAATTTGAAGATCAATTTCATCCATATTCACTTCTTCCGTAAGCCCGGGAATCGGTTCACGTAAATTCATATACACCGTTTCTAATTGATCAAAATCATTAATTTGCCGGAAGGACATCGTTCTAGTTCCTTTATTACACTTAGGAACTACAACTTTCTTTCCTTCTTCCCAAGCTTTTTCGATAATAGGATATGTATTCACTTCATTTTCCATTGAAAGAGTAATTCCAATTGTTTTAGCTTCAACCCACTCTTTTTGCGCATACAACGAAAATGCAATCTGTTCTGATAAAGTTGTATACTGTTCTTCTGATAAAGAATTCATGTGTTCTATTATTTGTTTACGTAAACGTACTTTCTCTGCTTTCACACATTCTCCCCCCTTACAGTGACACTTTACTCTATGCTGATAGTGTATCACTTTTAACATAGGAATCGAATAAAAAAAGAAACAGTAGGAAAATATTCCTACTGCTTACTTTGTTTCACGGTGTAACGTAGACTTCTTGTCACGCTTGCAATACTTTTTAAGCTCGATACGCTCAGCGTTGTTACGTTTATTTTTCTTTGAGATATAGTTACGATCTCCGCATTCTGTACATGCTAGAGTAATATTCACACGCATTCTTATTTCCCTCCAGTACTAATAACTTAAATCAGACTATACTATAATACCACTTTTAAAATAAAAATTCTACACCTTTTGATATTGTCTAATTTTTTCTATAAGATTTTTCATATTTTCCCTTGCTATTACTGGGTTTCTAGCATGTGAATACACCAAAAATTTTGGTTGTTTTGTGTCAGAAACGATATAAGACCACTCTTTTTCAGTATATTTGAACTGTACTCCTTCAAATATACCTTCTCCCTTTCTTTCTATATCATCCAATAATTTCCTCATAATTTCCCCTTTTTCATTCCATGAACATACCACTTCATCATAAAGTAAATAGAGCGGAGGTGATTGCTCTACTATGCTGAGAAACGTTTTTCCTTGCAATGCTATTAGCTCGAATAATTTTCCAATCCGATATAAAATATCTCGCTTCCACCTTACTTGAAACGACTTTCTTTCATCCTGCGTATAAAATAGAAGATAACATTCTCCTAACTTCAAAGACATTGGGTAAATATTTCCTGTCGATTCGAGTAAGAAATCTGGAATATCGACCTCTTCCAAATCTGTACCTTGGTAAATATTACTATGTTTATCGTATAACTCGAAATGATTTCCTTGCTCAGAAAACATAAGAGCCATATTCGCTTTACTTGATTTCATCAAAGCTTTCACATGATCTTTTTGTTCGCTTGCATAAATCCATGTAACTGTACAACCAAGTCTTTGTAGAAAGAGCATAAGTAAATGTTGCAACGTATCATTTCTCTTATTAATAAGAAGATGAAACTTCTGCATCTGTATTTTCTCGATATCAATATGCCCCAATATAACTTCTATATACTCATTCATAGAAACATGAACCAGCTTATTTCGCCCCATCTCTTTCTCATGCACGTAATAAAACAATTCGGACATATATACTTGTTCTATCTCTTTTTGCTGCTTATACGTTAACGGCATGCCAGCTTGACCATACAACTTTATAACAATCTCATTCTCATTCTCCACTTGAATGAAAACCCCACCTGCACATTGCAAATGATGAACACTATATTGAAAAAGTGACTCGTTCATTTCTTTACATTCCATCGTATGAATCCCTATACCATGAATAGCATGTAAAAATAAATTTTTATAAGAGGTTGTTTCTATATTTTCTTGACTTCCAATTAATATACTTTCTCCTTTTTTAAAAAGAGAACCATACGCCATCGCAATCTTCACGATAAACTGGGGAGTAATTTCAACATTCCCTCTTCCTACAATGCGGCTTTTTTGTAACCACCCTGCACTCATTTCACTCTCTTGAATACCAGCCGCTCCTACTATCGAATGACTATCAATCGCCTTATAAGGCCATAGTTTTCCTTTTTGCTTAATTACCGTACTTCTTCCGATGTGACAGTGATCCGCTACAACACTTTTTTGAAACAGTGTAACATCATCTTCAACTATTGTACGCTCTCCTATTGTCGTTTCTAATAGTTCACAATACTTCCCAATGTGGGCATTTGCAAAAACAATACTTTTTTGAAGATGAGAATAATTTGAAACGATACTATTTTTCCCAATAATAGAATATGGCTCAATTACAGCTCCTGTACCAATCTTTGCTCCTTCTCCAATAAAAGAGGGGCCATGAATTTTCGTCCCTTTACCAATCGTCACCCCTTCTCCCATCCATACCATCGGTAATACTTCTGTATAAGGAATAGGTACTTGTAACTTTTTCGTTAACAAATCAAATTGTGCTTGTCGATATTGATTAAATGTGCCGATATCTAACCAATAACCTTCTGACAAATATGCGAATAACACATTTTTGTTTGCCAATAACGGAAACACATCATGACTGAAATCAAAAAATTGCCTAGGCGGTATGTAAGAAAAGACTTCTGGCTCCATAATATATATGCCTGTATTCACAACATTAGATACTACCTCATTCCAGCCCGGCTTTTCTATATATCGTGTAACCTCCTGGTCTTTATTCATTACAACCAATCCAAATGAGAGTGGATTTTCTACTTCTTTCACAAACATTGTTACCATTCTTTTCTTTTGTTCATGAAACCTAATTCCTTCTGATAATTGAAAGTCAGTTAATGCATCCCCGCTTATCACAACAAATGTTTCATCTAAAAATTGTTCTGCTTGTTTAATACTCCCTGCTGTGCCAAGCGGAGGAGAGTCTTCAAAATAATACAAGTTAACTCCCCATTTACTACCGTCACCAAAATATTGCTTAATGGTCGTACTCATATATTGAACAGTAATTGCAATTTCACGAATACCATGCTGGCGTAATAACTCAATATTATATTCTAAAACTGGTTTTTCTAATAATGGTAACATCGGCTTTGGAGTATTACATGTTAATGGTCTAAGGCGCCTTCCTTTTCCTCCAGCTAAAATAACCCCCTTCATATACTTCAGCCTCCACTTATATAATGTTCAGTAACTCCATATACCATATGTATATTCCCTATCCCACATGAACTAGCAGCATAAACTTGATTAGTTAAACACATCCTCATTTAGAAGACTATATAATTAAATTTCTAACCTATAAAAACGTACATTTCAAACAACAAGAAAGCGCTTACTATAAATTGGTAAATAATACTTATTAACGACAAACATATATACTAATTTTTCCATTACATTATGATACATCTTATCATCATAAACTAAAGGAAACAACGAGCTTTTTTTGTCATGTTTTGACTAAAAAAAGCAGGTGATTTCTCATCACCTACTTTCATTCCTACTCATTCAATAAATAATGCTTTCCTTTTACTAAATAAAAGACATTTTCAGCAATATTTGTAATATGATCTGCTACACGCTCAATATATCTCGCGACAAATGATAATTGTGTAATTTGCGTAATTGCTTCTGGTTGTTCCGGAACTGAAGATATAAACTCACGAATTGCTTTTCCATATATTTCATCAACTGAATCATCCATTTCAGCAATTTGTTTCGCAAAAGTTAAATTTTCTTGTTCATATGCTTCTAACGCTAAATGCAACATCTCATTTGCAACCGCAAACATTTCATCTAGGTTGTGCAAACTAACAGCCACTTCTTTTTCCCCAAGACGAATTGTAGCCTTTGCAATATTAACAGCATGATCTGCAATGCGCTCTAAATCTGTCGCTGTTTTAATTGAAATAAAAATCCTTCTTAAGTCACTTGCTACAGGTTGCTGCTTCGTAATGAGCATAAGCGCAAGATCGTTTATTTCCTCTTCTAAATTATCCATGCGGTAATCACCATCAATGACCTCTAACGCTTTCTCTACATCTCTTGTATGCAGACCTTCCATAGCAATCAATAAAGCCGCATTTGCTAATTCTCCAAGCTCAATCACCTTTTGCTGTAACGCTTTTAAATCACCTTGAAACTGTTCTCTTACCATTTTTCTTCCCCCTCAATATTATGTGCCATTATATAAAAGTGAAACTTTAATCAACCCTCATCAATCGGGATTTGATAGGCAGCAAGATCCCCTCCCTAACTTCTTTGCTTTCGCTAAATTTTAAGGTGGGGGGCTTACTGCCCGCAAATAGCGGGGTAAATCTCCTACATAGCCTCTTACGCTTGTAATAAAACTTAAGATAAGGAGAAGTATTACTTCTTTATTAACAGTAAGATAAAATAAGAAATGCCCTCTGTTAAGAGGGCATTTGCTCTTAGCTTTGAAACGATATCAACCAAAGCGACCTGTAATATAATCTTCTGTACGCTTATCTGAAGGAGTCGTAAATAATTTGTTTGTATCTGTATACTCCACAACTTCCCCGCTTAAGAAGAAAGCTGTTTTGTCTGAAATACGCGCTGCTTGTTGCATATTATGCGTTACGATAACAATACTAAAATCTTTCTTTAGCTCTTGAATTAATTCTTCTACTTTTAATGTTGAAATTGGGTCTAATGCCGATGTTGGCTCATCCATTAAAATAACGTCTGGCTCAATAGCTAAGCAGCGTGCGATGCATAGACGCTGTTGCTGTCCACCAGATAAACCGTATGCATTATCGTGCAAACGATCTTTTAACTCATCCCAAATCGCTGCTCCACGTAAACTTTTTTCAACAATTTCATCTAATGTCTTTTTGTCACGAATACCATGGATTTTTGGACCGTATGTTACATTCTCATAAATAGATTTTGGAAATGGATTTGGCTTTTGGAACACCATTCCTACATGCGTTCTTAATTCTTCAACTGGATATGATTTATCAAATATATTGCGTTCTCTATACTCAATTACACCTGTAGTTCGAACGATCGGTACTAACTCTACCATGCGATTTAATGTTTTTAAGTACGTTGATTTACCACAGCCACTTGGACCGATAATGGCTGTAACTTCATTCTCATGAATACTTAAATTAATATCTTTTAAAGCATGGTCTTCCCCGTACCATAAATTTAAGTTTTTCGTATCAAATACTACCTTCTTTGGCGCAGTCTCGATTTCCTCTTCGTTTTTCACCTGTACATTTACTACTGTTGCTACCATTTGAATTCCCCTTTCATCCACTTCCAACTTATTTTCGATTTCGTAACCATAAAACAAATATATTGATAAATAGCAACAAACCTAACAAAACAATCATCCCAGCTGCTGCTACATACTGAAATTCTTCTTGTGGCCTACTCATCCAATTAAAAATTTGAATTGGTAGAACTGTAAATCTATCAAACATACTAAATGGAACATAATTTGCAAACGCAAGTGCCCCAATAACTAATAGTGGTGCAGCCTCTCCAATTGCTCTTGATATCGCTAACGTACAGCCCGTTATAATCCCTGGGAAAGCATATGGCAATACAATTTGATACATCGTTTGCCACTTCGTAGCACCTAATCCGTAAGAACCCTCTAATAAAACACTTGGTACTGATCGAATTGCTTCTTGACTCGCCACAACAACTGTTGGTAAAACGAGTAGACTCATCGTCAATGCTGCTGCAACTATACTCTCTCCTAAATGAAGAGCATATACAAAAATAGTTAAACCAAGCAATCCAAATACAACGGATGGTACTCCTGCTAACGTTTGATTATTAATCTCTATTATTTTTTTTAATATAGATTCCTTCGCATATTGCTCTAAATAAAGTGCTGTTCCAACTCCAAATATAAAAGAAACAGGTATAACAATACTCATAAATAATATTGTCCCTGACAAAGCTGCAGCAATACCAGCTTCTTTCGGATTACGTGAAGCGAAATTTGTAAAGAAATCTATTGAAAGATAACTTATACCTTTTTCAACAATTTGAAACAGTAACAAAAACAAAATTACGATTGAAAATAAAATTGCTATATAAAATAACAATTTGTAAATTCGATCTTTTAAAAAGCGTGATGCCATATTTTTTTGTATTTTTTTATGATTCAACATTCGCATATTATGTCATCCTCCTAAAACGACGCATAATTGACTGCGAAATGATGTTCATAATAAAGGTAAACAAAAATAACGTTGCGCCTACAGCATACATGCTGTAATACGTAATCGTTCCATGCGGAGCATCACCTAAACTTACTTGCACAATATAGGCTGTTAACGTTTGAATAGAATGTGTCGGATCAAGCGATACATTTGGTGTGGATCCTGCTGCAATTACAACGATCATCGTTTCACCAATTGCACGAGAAGCTGCTAATATAATTGCTGCCATAATCCCTGTAAAAGCGGACGGAAACACCACTTGTTTTACCATTTCAAACCGCGTCGCTCCGAGTGCTAATGAAGCTTCTTTCGTCCCTTTCGCCACAGCTCTCATCGCGTCTTCAGATAGAGATGCAATTGTAGGCATCATCATAAATCCGATAACGATTCCTGGACTAATCGCATTAAAAAACTGTAAATCTGGTATAATCCTTTGTAAAAGCGGTGTAACAACTGTTAATGCAAAAAAACCATATACAATTGTCGGGATACCTGCTAATAGCTCTAACATCGGCTTTAATATTTTCCGTGCACTATTTGAAGCATATTCGCTTAAAAATACGGCACACGCTAAACCGATAGGAATTGCTACAAACATAGCAATTGCTGTTACAAGGAACGTTCCACATATAAGTGGTAATATACCGAATTTAGGATCTTCAAAAAATGGTAACCATTCTTTCTCCGTTAAAAAGGAATATAATGATATTTTTTGAAAAAACATGATTGTTTCATTAGAGAGCGTAAAAACAATTCCAAGTGTCGTCACAATAGAAACACTAGCAATTATTTTTAGTAATAAAGGCACTATTCGATTGATTCGCTGCGTTTTTTTTCTTTGTTTTGTATTTCTTTCAATCAAATGTTGTACAGAAAATGTAATTTGACTTTTGTCATTATGAGCCAAAGATGAAAACCCCTTTCCACCCTGACATTACCTTTTTATTTCTGTTAACATACGCAGCTGTTCATTGTATTTTTCTTTTCTTAATTTTACATATCCGACCTCTTCAGCGAGGTTACCGACATGCTGAATCATAAACTCAACATAGTTTGCTACATTCATTTTATTTCGGATAGATGCATTATTCACATAAGTAAGTAGCGGCCTAGATAACGGCTTATACTTACCTGATTGAATGGTCTCTTTCGTCGGAAATACACCATTTACTTTTATTGCTTTCACCTTATCTCGATTAGCCATATAATAAGCATATCCTACAAAAGCAATGGCATGTTTATCATTCATTACCCCTTGCATAATAACTTGATCATCTTCAGACAAAGAGACTTTTTTTACAATGCGATGATTTTGTAAGATGACATTTTGAAAATAATCATACGTACCAGAGTCTACGCCTGGTGCATAAAACTTCACTTGTTCACGTGGCCATGTTGAATGAATTTGTGACCATCGCTTCTCTCTTCCATCTTCACTCCAAAGTAGTCGTAACTCGTCTACTGACATATCGTCTACCCATGTATTATGGCGATTCACAACAATCGTAAGACCGTCGTTAGCAACCTCAAAAGGTGTGAACTGAATAGAGTTTTTCTTCATTTCATTTTTCTCGACTTGTTTCATTACTCTCGAAGCATTATTTATATCTACTTCTCCTTTACTGAAACGATTAAATCCTCCCCCAGTTCCAGAAATACTGATGGAAATTTTCACGTCTGGATGCACCTTTGTATATTCCTCCGCTACTGCTTCTATAATAGGAAAAACCGTTGAGGATCCATCAACTCTCACTTCTCCCGTATCATTTAAAGCAAATGCAGTAGACATTTCAAAACAGAGGAACCATATTGATAATACGAAAACTTTAATCGGTGTACGCATCCATTTCACGTGTTCTTCCTCCTAGAAGTAACCGGAAATAACAGGATTACAGATATAAGAATACTGCTAAACTATTAATTCGGTTTTAATTGTTTGTAAAAGTTTTGTAAAGTTCCACAAAAATCAACATACGGTACAATTTTAATTCAGTAGTAGCTATTCATTTCCTCTGATGATTTCCCTATAAAACAGTTATCCCCTATCCCATCATATACAAGTATCATTTATACGGCCGCGTTTTTTCAATGTTGTATACTTGTCCACATTTATTACACGATATGCATAAACCATAAAAAAAAGCACACTATCTTTTCAGATAGTGTGCTTTTTTACAACTTTTTTATTCATCATCTTGCTCTTTATTTTTATTGTCTTTATCATCTTTTGGAGCTTCACCATTTACTTCCTTGTTTTTCAAATCAAAGTAAGCGTCCATAATTTCACGACCAATATATCCATTAATACCAGTCTTATCATCATGTACCCATGGAACGACAACAGAGAATGCTACTTCTGGATCTTCAAGTGGCGCATAACCTACTAATGTTAAGTTATATGTTTCCACACGTTCACCTTTTGCATTTCTACCAATCTCTTTATCTCCACCATACACAGTTTGCGCCGTACCCGTCTTCCCTGCCGCTTTATATTTTGCACCTGTAAAGTATTTTGTAGCTGTACCACCTGAATCATTATACACTTGTCTAAATCCTTCTTGAACATGTTTAATTTGCGATTCCGGCATATCAATACGATTTAATACTTTCGGTTCCATAGATTGAACAACTTTCCCAACTTCATCTGGTTTCACTGCCGGTTGACGAATTTCTTTTACAACTTGTGGTTGCATGCGATATCCGCCATTGGCAATCGTCGAAATATATTGCGCTAATTGAAGCGGTGTATACGTATCATACTGTCCAATTGATAAATCTAGTAAGAAACCTGGTTGACTACTTCTACCCATCTGACCAGCAGATTCATTCGGTAAATCAATTCCTGTTTTTACACCAAGTCCAAACTGTCCAAAATAATAACGCATCGTATCAAATGCTTTTTGAGGTATATCTAACGTACCACCTCTCACATATTTAACACCGGCGATATTCATCGCTGTTTTAAACATATAAACGTTAGAAGACATTTTTAAAGCTGTAAGGTCATTAATGTATCCCATCGTTTTCCAAGACGACTTCGTAGGTGTACCTTTTAATTTAATTGGTTCATCCAATTGCACCGATCCTGGTTGAATCGCACCAGTTTGATATCCAGTAAGTACTGTTGCACCTTTTACAGTTGATCCCATCGGATAAGAACTTGTCATGGTACCTAATGCAAAGTCATTTACTTTCGTTTGACCATCTTCGTTAACTAATTGTTTCCCCGCCATAGATAAAACTTCACCATTTTTTGGGTTCATCATTACAACGAATGCGCGATCTAAAAGAGGTTCGCTTCCTTTAAATCTCATTAAATTCTTCGCAAGAATATCTTCCACACGCTTTTGTAATTCCATATCAATTGTTAAATTCAGATCATTACCACTTTGTCCTTTTGATACATTAATCGTTTCTAAAATATTACCGTTTTTATCTGTAACATTTCTAACTTCTGCTTTCGTACCGTGCAGACTATCTTCATACTGTTGTTCAAGATAACTTTTTCCTACTCGGTCATTTCGATTATAATCACGAACAAGATAGTAATCTAGTCTTTCTCTCGGTAAGCCTTCATCAGATGTCGACACCCCACCTAGTACACTTCGGAATAAATCATCGTACGTATATTTTCGCTCCCAATCAACATTCGTATCTACACCTGGTAATGCTGCTAGGTTTTCACTAATAATCGAATATTCCTTTTCTGTAGCATCCTTTTTAATAACTTGAGGTGTCATTGCATATCCGCCGTCCATCTTACTTTTAATCGCTAGTATTTCTAGATCTTTTGCGGATAATTGATTAATCTCTTCTTCTGTTACACGACTTCGCTGACGCTCGTCTAATTCTTTATCATCAATTTTTTTATCTTTAAACTCTTGACGATCTTTATTCGTAATTTTTTCTTTAGCTTCCTCTTTATGCATAGCAAGCCAATAATCTTTTTTATCGCGATCTGTTAATTTATCTGTCGGTACTTCAATCAAATCTGCTAGCTTTTTCGCTGTTTCTAAGCGATCTTCTGCAGTTGATCCTTTCATTTTTGTAAATGTAATAGTACGAACGGCTGCATTATCTACTACAGGTCGCCCATAACGGTCAAATATTTTCCCACGCGGTACAGGATTACTTATCGTTGAGTTTTCTTTCTTCTCCACTTCATTCTTATATTCTTCACCGCGAACAATTTGTACATATCCGAGCCTTACAATAACCGCGGAGAACATTAAAAACACGCAGAAAAACAGCACGTTTAACCGAAAAGGAACGTGGGTCTTTTTCTTATTTTGCTTCTGCTTCTTGCTCATACAAACCCCCTCTACCAACAGCTATGTAATGTGAAAGGGACACCTTCATACAGGTGTCCTCACTGCTGTCTTACATCTTTTTCTATTCTAGCATAAAACAAACGAGAAGTTAACCTTCTGGTTCAGTTTGATTTTGCGCGTTCCCTTGCGTTACAACACTTGCTTTACTCGCATTTCCCTCATCATATTTGACATTTTTAACTGCAAAATAAATAAGAAAATGTCCAGCACCTAAAATACATAATAAGTAAGGTAAACTTTTTTCAGGTGGAAAGAATAGTACAGCACATAAAAAACTTAAAATGGAACAGATTCTTCCGGCGTTTAACCACAACTCCCGAACAACGACATATTCCACACGCCATTCTCTCGCATTTTTCGCTCTACCAATTACGTCATATGTCATTGATCCGTACGGAACAAGTAATATAGGATATGCAATTGCAATACATGCCGCATAAATAAGTAATTTCGTGTATGTAACATTGAAAATAACTAAAAAGACGACAGCATATAAAATAATGCCTCCAAGTAAAATTGCTTTTTTTCGCCACTCCTTCTTTAACATACGAGCAACTAAGTAGTAACATACAAAGGATACAGCAGAGTTCACTAAACTGTATTTCCCTAATGCAAACTCACTATTAGTTGCTAAATAAACATATACTGAAATGACAAAAATAAACGTTCCTTCTCTCAATCCTTGGAAAAAATGAGCTCGTGTAATCTTTCCCCAATTTTTATCAATCCGTCGTTCTTTCAATACTTGCACGATTTCATAACGCCCTTCACATTCTCTTTTAGATAAAAAGAAGCTTAAGACGACAGCAATTGCAAATAGAACTAATGAAAGAAAGAATATAACAGTATAGCCACTCCATTTCTCCATACGTGAAATTGTGTATCCTGCTGCTATTGGTCCAATCATTCCAGAGAAGGATGTAAGAAGTCCAAGAAACCCATTAAAGAAATCTCTTGTTTCTGGTTCTGTAATTTCAAATGTCAATAAGTTAAAAGCCAACCAGTAAAAACCGTATCCTACTCCTAAAAGAGCCCCCATTAATAAAATATACTGAGAAGCACTTTTCCCTGCTACTAAGACAACAATAAAAAAAATTGCGAGCGTCCCTACTCCTATTCGTAATAAAATCGAGCGATCGATACGTTTCGCTAATTTTCCCCCTACAAGAAATGTGAGAGGCTGTAATACCACGCTGGCTAAATTATACAAGCCAAGATTCACATAATTTTGTGTTTGTTTCCATAAATAAATATTTACAAACGTATTCGATAAAGAAATTGCGAGCGTGTATAAACCTCCTATAAGGAGCAATAACACTAAATCCCGATTCACTTCAACGTCACCAATTATATGTTTCCATTTCATACACAACTCTCCTTTACTTCATGTTCTAGTCTTCCAAAGACAAGCCCAATTATGTAAAAGGAAAGCATAGAAAAAAGCTAGGAGCTCTCCCCTAGCTTTTTCTATATTTATTACGATTATTTTGCTTCTTGGTAACGTTTTTCAGCAGCGTTCCAATCTACAACGTTCCAGAATGCGCCGATGTAGTCTGGACGACGGTTTTGGTAGTTTAAGTAGTAAGCATGCTCCCAAACATCTAAACCGATAACTGGAGTTTTACCTTCAGTTAAAGGAGAATCTTGGTTTGGAGTGCTTGTTACTTCTAACTCACCATTGTTTACTACTAACCAAGCCCAACCAGAACCGAAGCGAGTTGCGCCAGCTTTTGCGAATTCTTCTTTGAATGCATCGAAGCTACCGAATTTTGCTTCAATTGCAGTTGCAAGTTCACCTACAGGTTGTCCTCCGCCGTTTGGAGATAGGATTGTCCAGAAGAATGTATGGTTAGCATGTCCGCCACCATTGTTACGTACTGCTGTACGGATTGCTTCTGGTACTTCGTTTAAGTTTGCAACTAATTCTTCTACGCTTTTGTCAGCTAATTCTGCATGACCTTCTAAAGCAGCGTTTAAGTTTGTAATGTACGTGTTGTGATGTTTTGTATGATGGATGTTCATTGTTTCTTTGTCAAAGTGAGGCTCTAAAGCATCATACGCATAAGGTAAATTTGGTAATTCGTGTTTTGCCATTGTTATATTCCTCCCAGTTTATGTATTGCCACTTAAGTGACATACAACTTCATTCTACCCTAATTGCCATAGGGTGCAAACAAATAAATCACATTGTCTTGCTATCATTAAAGTAGCAAAATTCCCACTTCTTTTCAATTAAAATGCTCATATATTCCGTAAAAAAAGCTTCCTTCTACAAGGAAGCTTCCTGCTAACATAATAAACATGCGAAATGGATATGGACCCTGTAGGACTCGAACCTACGACCGGACGGTTATGAGCCGTCTGCTCTAACCAGCTGAGCTAAGGGTCCACAATTATGTATGTAACAACATATCAAATAGAGGAATTCCTATCGGATATGCTCTTTAAGAAATGTAAGATAAATTTACCATATAGAAAAGAAAAGTGTCAATTGTATTTTTCTTATTTAAAAGAAGAAAGTTAATAAAAGAAATTTAGTTATCTCCACTATATGTAAATATAATATATCTTGAGATTCTCTAGATTCCTACGTTACAATGATTTTATACATACATAAAGGAAGTGAATCTATGTCCATATTTACCCAATTCGTAAAAAGCATATACTCGCCTAAAGATATGGCGCTATTCCGTTTTCAAAAAATCGGTAAAACCATTTTGTATATTATGCTACTTTGCTTAATTACTACTATTCCAAGAACTTTTTTGTACGGTAGTTTTATCCAGGATGGTGTTGGCATGGTAAATCAAGTCATCGATAAAGATTTACCTGATTTTAAAATCGAAAATGGCGAACTAAAAGCCGATATTGATCAACCTATTGAAAAAGAAGAAGGAAATACACTTTTCGTATTTGATCCAAATTCAACAGACCTAGAAAAATATCAAAATAAAACAGGTTTATTTGTTTTAAAAGATAAAGTAGTCTCTATGGGAAATGGTCAAACACAAACGTATTCTTATAACGATTTGTTAGGTGCATCTCTTGAGAAAAAAGATCTACAAGAATTTATTTCTTTATTCGATAATATTTATCCAATTTTATTATTTGTTATTGGATTCTTAGTGTACCTATTCCAATTATTCATAACTTTTGTAGGCGTGACTTTACTTGCGTTCATCGGTTCTGCTATGAGCGGTCAACGTAAACTATCCTATAAACAAGTTTGGACACTAACTGCATACAGCTACACGATCCCAACCATTTTCTTCATGATTATGGATTTATTCAAAATCGTCGTACCTGGAGCAACGTTCATTTATATCGCTGTTGTTTTAATCGTTCTATACTTAACGATTAAAGAGGTACCCAAACCGAAAGAAAAATAAAAAATGCCTAAATAGGCATTTTTTTTTTGGACAAGCATATATTCCTAGCAAAGGAGTGAAGAATATGAAGAGATTAGGTATATTCCTATTCGTGCTTGTTCTCGGTTATATATTTTATTACGATATAAAAATCGGTACTTTACCGATGTTAAGTTCATATAAAAAAACAACTGCTGCTCAAACAATTAAAAAAGAAAACACAGACAGTCAACAAAATAAAGCGAACAAAACAGAAAAAGAAACGGATGTATCTTATAAAACAATTGAAGTAAAAACTGGTGAGACAGTTCTTTCTATTACAGAACAAATTAACAAGAAAAAAATTCCTTCCATAGAAAAAGTCATTGACGACTTTAAACAATTAAACAAAAGTACATCTGCTACAAAAATACAAATTGGAAAGTCTTATAAATTCCCGTTATATCAATAAGCTATCACTTAATCCTTGTCAATTACATAAAGGCGCTGATACAATAGTAAAAGTGAAACCGAGTACTTCGGTTTCTATAGCCCTATATCACGTATACTATCATTGATATGAGGGACTAAATAAGAAACTTCTTTTATAAGGAGAGCGATCTATTCGTGAATGAAATGACTCATCGTACAAAAACACGTCCAGTTAAAGTCGGTAATTTAACAATCGGCGGTAATAATGAATTAATTATACAAAGTATGACAACAACAAAAACACATGATGTTGAAGCAACAGTTGCTGAAATCAAGCGTTTAGAAGAAGCCGGCTGTCAAGTCGTCCGCGTTGCCGTTCCAGATGAACGCGCAGCAGATGCTATTGCTGATATAAAAAAACAAATCAACATTCCACTTGTTGCTGATATTCATTTTGATTATCGCCTTGCTTTAAAAGCAATTGAAGGTGGCATCGATAAAGTACGTATCAATCCAGGTAATATTGGTCGTCGCCATAAAGTAGAAGCTGTTGTAAATGCAGCAAAAGAGCGCGGTATTCCAATCCGTATCGGTGTAAACGCTGGTTCATTAGAGCGACACATTTTAGAAAAGTACGGGTACCCAACTGCAGATGGTATGGTTGAGAGCGCGCTACATCATATTAAAATTTTAGAGGACTTAGATTTCCACGATATTATCGTATCTATGAAAGCCTCTGATGTTAACTTAGCAATCGAAGCATACGAGAAAGCTGCTCGTGCTTTTGATTATCCATTACATTTAGGTATTACAGAATCTGGAACATTGTTTGCCGGAACTGTAAAAAGTGCTGCTGGTCTTGGAGCAATCTTAAATAAAGGCATCGGAAATACACTACGTATTTCATTAAGTGCTGATCCAGTTGAAGAAGTAAAAGTTGCTCGCGAATTATTAAAATCATTCGGTCTTGCGTCTAATGCAGCAACACTTATCTCTTGTCCAACTTGTGGTCGTATTGAAATCGATTTAATTAGCATTGCTAACGAAGTGGAAGAATACATCTCTACACTTCAAGTACCAATTAAAGTTGCAGTACTTGGTTGCGCTGTAAATGGCCCTGGTGAAGCTCGTGAAGCTGATATCGGTATTGCCGGTGCACGTGGAGAGGGATTATTATTCCGTAAAGGGCAAGTCGTTCGTAAAGTACCAGAAGAAACAATGGTAGAAGAACTGAAAAAAGAAATCGACGTAATTGCTGCTGAAATGGCTGCTGAACGAGAAAAAGAAAAAGAGACACAAGAACAATAAAAAGAAGGTTGCCACAATATTTGTGAGCAACCTTCTTTTCTACGTAAAAAAGCTCGTCAGTTACATAACCGACGAGCTTTTACTTTGCACATTTTGGACAACGACCATATATTTCAAACTTATGACCCGTTACTTCATAACCAGTAAAATCTTTATTCATAAAATCCATTGGGCAGGAAGTAATCTCTTTCGTCCCCCCACAATCCAAACAAATAAAATGATGATGATGTTCCATAATAGAACAAGTAAAACGAAAATGTTTTTCGCCATTTAATTCCGTTTGTTCTAAAACACCAATCTCAGCAAAAACTGTTAAGTTACGATAAATCGTATCAAAACTAAGCCCTGGATAATCGTCTTTCATATGTTCTAAAACGTCTTTCGCAGTTAAATAACGATTATGTGCTGCAAATAATCTGAGCATCTCTTCTCTTTTTCCAGTATGTTTGTATCCTTTTTCTTTCATTAGGCGTAAAGCTTCTGTTAGATTCATACCTATCCCTACTTTATGCAGTTTTTTTCTTCTTCCATAAAATCGCACCGATTAAAATAAGAACTGCTATCATAACAATTGTACCACCTGGCGCTAGATCAAGTTGATACGAAGCAAACATTCCACCAATTACTGCAATTTCACCAAATAAAATGGAAAAGAAAATTGTTTGTTTAAATCCTTTAGCAATACGAATACTTGCTGCAACTGGTAATGTCATTAATGATGATACGAGAAGAACCCCCACTACACGCATTGATACTGCAATGACAAGAGCAACTAATATAATGAAAATAAAGTGAATCCATTTCGCTCTTAAACCAGTTGATACTGCGTATTCCTCATCAAATGATAATAGAAACAGCTCTTTATATAATAAAATAATTGTCGCAACAACAACAATTGCTACAATCCCAATAATAATTAAATCTGTACTTGTTACAGCACTGACACTACCAAATAAATAACTAAATAAGTCTGTGTTAAATCCATTTGCAAGTGAAATGAAAATAACTCCAACCCCCATCCCTGCCGAAAGGATAATTGGAATTGCTAATTCTTGATAGTGCTTATATACAGTTCGTAACTTTTCGATTAGTAGCGCTCCACCAATCGAGAAAATCATCCCCATATATAAGGGGTTTAAAAATCCACCTGTAAAAATGGTTTTTTCAAGTAATAAACTTGCTGCAATACCCGATAACGTCACGTGACTTAATGCATCCGCAATAAGAGATAAACGACGAATAACAACAAACACACCAATTAGCGGTGCAACAAGTCCAATTAAAATACCTGCGTATAAAGAATTACGTAAAAAGTCATATTGTAAAAAATCTTGTATCATTATATCCTCCCGTGATGCTCATGTTCGTGTTCTAAACGATGAACATGATGTCCATATAAGACGGACATTTCTGCATCTTCTAACTCTCGGAACTTCTCTACATTTCCATGGAAATGTAGATGTTGGTTTAGGCATGCAACATGTGTTACTTTTTCAGTAACAGCTCCCATATCATGAGTAACAAGAATTAATGTGATCCCGAGCCTTTTGTTTAAATCCTCTAATATTTCGTAAAAACTTTCCACATTTTTCACATCGATTCCAACAGTAGGCTCGTCCAAAATAAGCAATTCAGGATCACTAACGAGCGCACGAGCAATAAATACACGCTGTTGCTGTCCACCAGAAAGCTCTCCAATGTTACGACCTTGAAACTCACTCATCCCTACATCAGCAATTGCTTTTTCTACCTTTTTTTTATCCTCTTTTGTAAAAAAGCGAAAAAGCCCTTTTTTCGAAACAAGTCCCATTGAGACAACTTCAGAAACAGTTGCTGGAAAACCAGAATTGAAACTATTTGCCTTTTGGGATACATAACCAACTTTGTTCCATTCCTTAAACTTCTTACTATCAACGCCAAACACGCGTATGCTTCCTTCTTTTGGCTTTAAAACGCCTAATAAACACTTAAGTAAAGTTGATTTACCTGAACCATTCGGTCCCACTAAACCTAAAAAAGCTCCCTTCGGAACTTGCAAATTAATATTTTCTAACACATTCCGATCTTCATATCGGAATGTTAAACCTTCAATTTCTAATATATTATTCATAGCATCTCACCTATTTTAATTCAGAATGATTCCGATTTATATCTATTTGAATTATAGTACAGCTTATTATAGTTGTAAACCAATCTGCCTAAAATATATCTATTTTTTCAAGAAACCTTACTAATATAACAAAAAGCAGAGAAAAATTATCTGCTTTCAAAAAATATTCCTATAAACTTTTAGTGAATAGCCGATTTAAACTTACCACCATTTGTCTCTTGCGTGCTCATAATCGTAACAAACGCATTTTCATCAATTTCATGCACAATTGACTTTAATTTCGTCACTTCTAGACGCGTTACAACTGCATAAATAACTTCTTTTTCTTTATCCGTGTAACCACCTTTTGCTACAAGCTTTGTCGTTCCACGGCCAAGACGATGCAAAATCGCGTTTGATACTTCCTCATATTGATCAGATACAATTAAAACCGCCTTCGTTTCATCTAGCCCTTGAATTACTGTATCGATTGTTTTAAATGCGATATAGTACGTCATAACAGAATACATCGCTTGTTCCACACCAAACACAAATGCTGCCCATGCAAAAATAAATAAGTTCACAAACATTACGAATTCACCAACAGAGAATGGTAATTTCTTCGTTAATAAAATCCCCATAATTTCAGTTCCATCTAGCGATCCACCATGACGAATTACAAGTCCTACACCAAGACCTAAAATAAGACCACCAAACACTGTCGCTAAAATAGGTTCTGTTGTAAATGGTGGTACCGCATGTAACGTTGACTCAATGAAAGCTAACGCTACAATACCAAATGTCGAAGATAACATAAATGTTTTTCCAATTTGCTTATAACCGGAATACATAAATGGGATATTGAGAACAACGACTAAAGTAGAAAAACTTAACCACCAAATGTTAGGAGTAAGATAATCTAATATAAGAGAAATACCAATAATTCCACCATCAATAATTTTATTTGGCATTAAAAATAGTTCAATTGCTACCGCCGCGCATGCTGCTCCAAAAATAATCATAACTAAACGATAAATGAGATGAATAACACTTTCTTTTCGATGTTGCTTTTGCTCCATAAGTCCTCCCTTTACTCTTTTTCTGTAGTTTTGTCCTTATATTATAACATACGCTTCTTTTCCTCATGAAAAAAGAAACTCCATACGAATATGTACAAGCTACATGCTCATATATTTCGATAGAAGAACGCGTGAAGGAGGATAATAAGATGAACCTCATTAAACAAATTGTTAATAAAAAATTAAATCATATTTCTACAAAAGAGTTATTAAAATATAGCAAAGAATACGAAGTTCCTATTACAGCCGCACAAGCTGACCAAATCGTTTTACTTATGAAGGGTAAAAATATTAATATTTACGATAACAACGAGCGACTAGAGCTCTTAAAACAGATCGCAAAAGTAACTTCCCCTGCCACTGCCCAACAAGTAAATACATTATTTCAGCAACTACTAAAATAAGGAGGGGATTTCCCCTCCTTATTGCGCTTTAATTTTTTCAAGAAGCCCTTCATCAAAAGTGCCGTTTTTCAGCATTTCGATTTCCAATTTATATGGTGGCTTCTTATCTTTTTTATCTTCCCCTACATACGGTGTTTCAAGAATTTTTGGTACATGCATTAACTGTGGATGATGTACAATGTGATGCAATGCTTTATACCCAATGTGACCAAATCCAATGTTTTCATGACGGTCTTTTCCTGCTCCGCGTACATTTTTACTATCATTAATATGAAGTACTTGTAAACGATCTATACCAACAATCTTATCAAATTCGTTTAATACGCCGTCAAAGTCATTTACAATATCATATCCTGCATCGTGCGTATGACACGTATCAAAGCATACAGATAGCTTTTCATTATATTTTACACCATCAATAATCTTCGCAATTTCTTCAAAGCTACGACCGCATTCTGTTCCTTTTCCTGCCATCGTCTCTAACGCAATGTTAACCGTCTGTTCTGGCGTTAATACTTCATTAAGCCCTTTAATAATTTGTTGAATACCAGCATCTGCTCCAGCACCAACGTGCGCTCCTGGGTGAAGAACAATTTGTTTCGCTACACCTAATGCCGATGTTCTTTCAATTTCCATGCGAAGAAAGTCTACGCCTAATTGGAATGTTTCTGGCTTCGTCGTATTCCCAACATTAATAATATACGGCGCATGGACGATAATTTCCTCAATTCCGTTCAGCTCCATATGTTTTCTTCCTGCTTCTATGTTCAATTCTTCAATTGGTTTTCTTCGTGTATTTTGCGGTGCACCTGTATAAATCATAAACGTTGTTGCACCGTATGAAACAGCCTCTTCACTTGCTGCTAATAACATTTTCTTACCACTCATAGAAACATGAGATCCAATCTTTAACATACAATCACCTCTTCAATATACAATAGATATAATGATAGCATAATTTGTAGAAATATGTAGTGAATTGTTTGTTCACAAAAGACGCACTACACAAATTCATATGACTATTTAGACAGACTATACTCTTCATTTAAATTAGCGGGATTAAAAAAAGATAAGGGAAACCCCTTATCTTTTTTTATTGCTATATTTTCTCTTCACTTTGTCACGTTCTGTTGCAAGTTTACGTTTATAGTTTGGTTTTACTTTTTTCGGTTTTTTAATAACTTTCGTTGCCATAACATCAAGTTCGTCATTTGGTTTTTTACGGCTCTTACGACGACGACGCTCACCTAAATCTGCCCACTCATCTCCACGTAAATCTACATGTTTAAACTCGATATGACGTTGTTTTTCTAAGCTATCTAACGCTTCTTCGTTTGCTGGATCATAAATCGTCACTGCAATACCAGAATGCCCCGCACGTGCTGTTCTTCCAACGCGGTGAACGAAGAAATCTAAATCTGATGGTAGCTCATAGTTAATAACATGGCTAATCCCTTCAATATCAATACCACGTGCTGCTAAATCAGTCGCAACAATATATTGGAATTCAAGGTCACGAATTTGTTTCATCATTTTTTTACGATCACGTGGTGATAAATCCCCGTGAATTCGTCCAACTTTTAAGCCACGTTCCATTAATCCATCAGCAACTTGGTCTGCCATCTTTTTCGTATTCGTGAAAACAACTGCTAAATACGGTTTAAATTGAAGTAGCATTTTATGCACTAAATCAATTTTATTACGATGTTTAGAAGGCACTAAATAGTGTTCAATGTTTCCAGCTGCAACTTGTTTTGGATTGATATGAATATGCTCTGGATTCTCCATATATTTCTTCAGAAACGGTTTTAGTTTTTGAGGAATTGTTGCAGAGAAAACTAACATTTGCAAGTTTTTAGGCATGCGTGCTGCAATTTTGTCTACATCATGAATGAATCCCATATCAAGCATTAAGTCTGCTTCATCGACAATAATCGTATTTGCTTTATGAACAAATAATGCTTGTTCTTCAACTAAGTCTTTAATACGTCCTGGTGTCCCAACTACGATATGAGGTTGTTTTTTCAATTTCTCAATTGAACGTTGTTTATCAGTTCCACCAATTAAACAACGTGCTGTAATCATTTGGTCTTCCGCACAAAACTTTGTTAATTTCACGATTTCTTCGTAAATTTGTTGTGCTAACTCACGAGTAGGCGCTGTAATAACAAGTTGTACTTCTTCACGACTTGCATTAATTCTGTTTAATGTAGGAAGTAAGTATGCATGTGTTTTCCCAGAACCTGTTTGGGATTGTCCAATTACACTTACACCTTTTTTCACGACTGGGAAAATTTTCTGCTGAATTCCTGTCGGCTCTGTAAAGCGTAGTTCACGAACTGCATCTATTAAAAATGGTTTAAAATCATACTGTGTAAAAGTTTGTTGTGTCATAAGTTACACCTTCTTTCTAAAATTTCTACTGCGCGCACAAATCAGTCAAGTCTACATTATATCGAAATCTACAAGTAAAATCCATCTTTAGTTTAGGTTTTCACTTCAAAAACTAACCTTCTTCCCTTTTATTGCATATTGTATGTGTATATACCTAACTGAAGAAAGGAGGATTTCTCACATGTTTCCGAAATCCCCTACAAGGCAAATGTATCCGAATCCAGGGCAGCAACCTTATACACCATATCCAATTCCACAACTACCACCAATGGCACAAAAAAAGAAAGGTTTTCTTGCTAAGCTTTTTAAAAAACACGATCCAACCGAGCCTTTTATGCAAATGGTTCCACCTTACCGACAAATGGAAGGGCAACCGATGATGCATCAGCAACCACCACCGCCCCAATATCAACAGCAATATCCGCAGCAATACCAACAACAATATCCGCAGCAACATCCACAATATCAACCATACATGCAGCAATATCCTGAGCAAATGATACCGCCTCAAATGTATGAATCAACTGAAACGCGCGGGGGCACAACTACAGCTGCGGCAACAGCAAGCAGTGGCATCGGCAGTTTTTTTTCGAACTTAATTTCAAATCCAACTAATATGATAAATAACATCGAAAAAGTATCCCAAGTCGTTCAATCTGTAGGTCCTGTCGTCGAACAGTACGGTCCTATTATGCGTAGTCTACCAAGCATTGTTAAAATCCTCACCTCTGGAAAAAGCACGGAAGAAAATCAAACGGAAAATGTAACAGAGCCAGTTGAAGTAGAAAGTCCGCCTCCTGCACCTCAAAAAAAGAAACGAAAACGAAAGAAAATAGTGATTGAACCTGTAATAGAAAAAGAGTTACCGAAAGAACCAGTTCAACAAACAGCAACAAAACCAAAACTATATGTGTAACAATCCTTTGTTTTCTATCCACTCCTCCTTTATAATGTAAAAGACTATGCACAAAAGTATCCCTTGTTTAGAAGGAGAGGATTACTCATATGAAAATTGTTAAAATTTCCCCTCGTGGTTATTGCTACGGTGTTGTCGATGCAATGGTAATTGCACGTAACGCCGCATTAGATAAATCATTGCCGAGACCCATTTATATTTTAGGTATGATTGTTCACAATAAACATGTTACAGACGCTTTTGAAGAAGATGGAATCATCACATTAGACGGTCCAAGTCGCTTAGAAATTTTAGATAAAATTGATTCTGGTACTGTTATTTTCACTGCACACGGTGTTTCTCCAGAAGTTAAACAACGCGCAAAAGAAAAAGGTTTAACAACAATCGATGCTACTTGCCCAGATGTTACCAAGACGCATGACCTTATCGAAGCTAAGAAAGCGGAAGGGTATCATGTCATTTATATCGGTAAAAAAAATCATCCAGAGCCAGAAGGCGCAGTTGGTATTGCACCTGACATCGTTCACCTTATCGAAAGAGCCGATGATTTAAAAACATTAGAAATCCCAACAGATAAAATTTTAGTAACAAATCAAACAACGATGAGTCAATGGGATGTTCAACATTTAATGGAGGACATTCAAAAAAAATTCCCAACAGCAGAATTCCATAAAGAAATTTGTTTAGCAACTCAAGTTCGCCAAGAAGCTGTCGCTAAACAAGCTGATGTTGCAGACTTAACAATTGTTGTTGGTGATCCGAAAAGTAACAATTCAAATCGCTTAGCACAAGTATCACAAGAAATCGCGGGTACAAAAGCATATCGAGTTGCTGATGTAAGCGAAATTCAATTAGAGTGGCTACAAGGTGTAGAAAACGTAGCTGTTACAGCAGGTGCTTCTACTCCAACGCCAATTACGAAAGAAGTTATCGCTTTCTTAGAGCAATATAACCCAATGAATCCCGCTACATGGGAAAGAGTTCGAAAAGTACCGTTACAAAAAATATTACCTCGCGTGAAAGTGAAAAAAGAACAATAATAAAAACCGTTGCTTGCATGAGCAACGGTTTTTATTTTTCTTATACAAATATAAATGGATCTGTATGTAACTGCGAAGCATGAATGTGTACATTGAGTTTCTTTGCATCTACTTTTTCTTGTAATTGCTTTTGTACACCTTGTTTCATTACTTTTTCAACATTATGTCCTGGGTCAACTATATTTAAACCGAGCATCATCGCATCATGAGCAACATGATAGTACATGTCACCAGTTACATATACATCTGCTCCTTTAAATTTCGCTTGGTTTATATATTTATTACCATCTCCACCAAGTACAGCTACTTTACGCACTTTATCGTCTAACTTACCGACAACTCTTGCGCCCTTCACGTCTAATGATTGTTTCACATGTTCTGCAAATTGACCAAGCGTCATTTCTTCTTGTAAGTATCCTATTTTTCCTAGGCCTAACGTTTCACCTTTATTATCAAGCGGATACACATCGTATGCTACTTCTTCATAAGGGTGCGCCGTTACCATTGCTTTAATCACTTTCCGCTGTAATGAAGCTGGAATAATCGTTTCGATTCGCACTTCTTCTACACGTTCTAACTGTCCAGTTTCCCCGATATAAGGATTTGTCCCCTCTTGAGGTACAAATGTGCCTGTACCCTCGCTACTAAACGTACAGTGGCTATAATTGCCGATATGACCAGCACCTGCGTCTCCTAATGCATTCCTTACTTCTTCTGCATGAGTGACTGGCACAAACACAACAACTTTTTTCATTTCTTCTGCATATGTCGGTGCCAAAACTTCTGTATTTTGCAATCCTAACGCCTCAGCAAGTAAATCATTTACCCCGCCCTTAGCAACATCCACATTTGTATGCGCTGCATAGATTGCAATATCATTTTTAATACACTTTTCAATAATTTTCCCATACGCCTTATCTGTATGAATCGCTTTTAACGGGTTAAAAATTAAAGGATGATGAGCAATAATGACATTTGCCCCTAATTGAATTGCTTCATCCACAACTTCTTCCGTTACATCTAACGCAATCAATACGTGCCGCACCGGTTTATTAAGCGCTCCAATCTGCAGGCCAATCTTATCTCCTTCCATCGCCAAATGCTTCGGATACATACTTTCAAATAAAGAAATAATTTCATGGCCATTTGGAATTTTACTCATGATAAAACCTCCCCTATCATTTTCATTTTCGCTTCTACTTCCCCACGCTTCGCTTTTGTTTCTTCAGAATCAGCTGCACGTTCTAACTGTTTTAAAATATTTTGGAAGTTTTTTAATTCTCCTTCCCATTTTTCAACGAAGGCTTCACTTTTTTCTGTTATTAAAAATGGTCCCATAAACAATTCAGCTTGTTTATTTTCAGAGTAAGGCGCTGCAACATTTCCTCGCTCCCCTACTAAAATTTCGTAAATTTTCCCATCTTCTTTTACGATTTTTTCATGGATAAGCTCCCAACCATTCTCAATAAACCATTCACGAATATGATGCGCTGCAATATTAGGCTGTAAAATTAAACGTGTTACACCTTCTAATTTTTCTTTACCACTTTCTAAAATGTCACGAATTAACGCTCCGCCCATTCCGGCAACTGTAATTACATCTACTTCTCCTGGTGCGATAACAGCTAATCCATTCCCTTTACGCACATCTACTTTATCTTGTAAACCACTTTCAGCTACAGTTGCTTGCGCAGAGCGAAATGGTCCATCTACGACCTCTCCTGCAACTGCTTTTGTAGCAATATTATTTATAATTGTATAACACGGTAAATACGCATGATCCGATCCAATATCAGCGACTGTAGATCCTACTGGTATTTCACGTACAACTTCTTCTAATCGTTTTGAAAGCTTTACTTCATTCATGTATTTCCATTACTCCTTCTCTTGTCAGTCTGTCTCCATGATAATGAATTTATAGTAGTTGTTGCAAGCCCATAACAACAATTCACTGCTCTATCATTCATCGTATTTTAGAAAATATAGAAAAACAAGCCCTTTGCATAAGCAAAAGGCTTGTCATACGGAACTTTATTTTTTCTTCGATAACCAATCAGCTACTTTAGCGGCTTGATCAGCTGGAACTATATTGGCAGGCATATTGCCTTTTCCTTTCGAAAGAATTTCTTTAATTTCATCCTTTGAAAGTTTCCCACCAATTTTTTGCAAGTTAGGTCCAACTGCCCCTTGTAACTGATCACCATGGCAGCTCGTACAGCTTTGCTTCACAATATCTTCTGGTTTTGATGCCGTTTGTGCTGGCTTCCCGCCATTTTTTGCATCAGCTAACTCTTTAGATTTATTTAGCCCCTGAAATGAAAATACAAACATAACGATAATACCCAATGCTGCAATAAGAGCGAACGGAATCAGCGGATTACGTTTCATATCTCTTCTCCCCCCTCTATACCCCTAAATAGTTAGATGATTCAGTCATTTCCATTGTACTTGAAAACGCTCTATCAGAAAAGAGTAAACTACCACTTGTTAAAAATATTCCACAAATTCAGTTTATTGTTTTTTATTGTCATATCGCTTATTATTTCGATAATTATTAACGTTTCTCATCATATTTTTCGCTTTTCTACATATATTTTTGTATAGAATAAACAAAATTAATCGAAAAATCGAAAAATGAGCATTTGCAAATCAAAAGACAATTCTGTAAAATAAATTACAAGAAATTGTAATCGTTGCCGATAGCTAAATTTTAACAAAAATTAACAAAATAAAAAAGTTTACTTCACAATGGTGAAGTAAACTTAAAAAATAACCTATTCTAAGAAATCCTTAAGACGCTTACTACGGCTTGGATGTCTTAATTTGCGAAGTGCTTTTGCTTCAATTTGACGGATACGCTCTCTCGTTACGCCAAATACTTTCCCAACTTCTTCAAGCGTACGAGTTCGTCCATCATCTAAACCGAAACGAAGACGTAGAACATTTTCTTCACGATCTGTTAGCGTATCTAACACATCTTCTAATTGTTCTTTTAGCAATTCATAGGCT
Source organism: Bacillus cereus group sp. MYBK14-1 (assembly GCF_051916885.1). Classification (NCBI taxonomy): domain Bacteria; kingdom Bacillati; phylum Bacillota; class Bacilli; order Caryophanales; family Bacillaceae; genus Bacillus; species Bacillus cereus group sp. MYBK14-1. The sequence continues at coordinate 549,224 of NZ_JBQAHM010000003.1, forward strand.
GCATGGTCCGCAGGCGATGTTGCTTCTTGGTCTTCAATAAAGTCACCTAAATGGGAGTCATCTTCTTCACCAATTGGTGTTTCAAGAGAAACTGGCTCCTGTGCAATTTTTAAGATTTCACGTACTTTTTCTGGAGCAAGATCCATTTCTTCACCAATCTCTTCAGGAGACGGTTCACGACCTAAATCTTGTAATAATTGGCGTTGTACACGAATTAACTTGTTAATCGTTTCAACCATATGGACTGGAATACGAATTGTTCGCGCTTGGTCTGCAATGGCACGTGTAATAGCTTGGCGAATCCACCAAGTTGCATACGTACTAAATTTGAAACCTTTACGATAATCGAACTTTTCAACAGCTTTAATTAGACCCATATTACCTTCTTGAATTAAGTCTAAGAAAAGCATACCACGGCCTACATAGCGCTTTGCAATACTTACTACAAGACGTAAGTTTGCTTCTGCAAGACGACGTTTCGCTTCTTCATCGCCTTCTTCAATACGCGTTGCAAGTCGAATTTCTTCTTCTGCAGATAGTAAGTCTACACGACCAATTTCTTTTAAATACATACGAACAGGATCGTTGATTTTAACCCCTGGTGGTACACTTAAATCATTGAGGTCAAACTCTTCTTCTGTTTTTGAAATTTGGCGATTATTAGGGCCTTCTTCGTTGTCATTATCACCAACTAAGTCAATGCCTTGTTCACCTAAATATTCATAGTATTCATCCATTTGATCGGATTCAATTTCAAATCCATTCATGCGTTCTGCAATCTCTTCATATGTAAGAACGCCACGTTTTTTTCCGAGCTCAGTGAGTTGTTCTTTCACTTGCTCAAGGGTCATTTCAGTTTCAATTTGTTTAGAACGAGCTGGTTTGTCAGCCATCTGTTCCCCTCCTTACGCGAGATACAAACATTCATTATACTAAAACTTTATCAAAAAAGCTATTTTCTCGCTTTTTGATTTTGTAAATATGCTACATAATATTTAGCAGCCTCTACAGGATCTGTTTTTTCCATTTGTTTCACTTTAAAGATGATCTCCATCTTTTCAAGTTTTTCCTGATGCCGCCTAAGCGTCTCCAAATGGCCTTGCAACACTTCTTCTGTGTATTCTGGATTAATAAATTCATCCGTCGAAATATCAGTGATAATATTTTTCAACTTTTCATCAGAGAGCCAACTTAAAAATGTTCCGACTGAAGGTTCATTTCCCTTTTCATAATATGCGTATAGTTCATATAAAATCCCTTTATGTTCTTCTGTATGAAAATCTTCTATATGGGATTCCATACGAACAGCTACTTCTGCACTTTGCAACATATGGTAAATAATTTCTCTTTCCGCTCTTTCAAAACCTGTTAACTTCGGTTTTGTTTGAACGACTTGAGACGGTTTAGCAACCTGCTTTATTTGTTTTTGCTGTACCTTTTGTTCTTTGCGATATTGGTGCAATTGATTCAAAAGTGTTTCCATTGAATACGAAAATTCTTGCGATAATGACTTCAAATATGACTCTGCCTGCATCGCATCTTGTAACAACGATAACTCTTTTAAAACACTTTTCACATATTCTTCTTTGCCAGACTCATCTTGCAAATTTTTCCCTAAACGCAAATAATTTATTTTAAAACCAACAAAACTCACACTTGATTTCACAAGATTTTCAAAAGCGGTAGTCCCATATTGTTGCACATATTCATCAGGATCAAGCTTATCTGGCAAGGATGTGACTTTCACTTGGCAACCAACTTTTAGCAATAATTGCCCTGCTTTCATCGTCGCTTCTCGCCCTGCTTTATCACCATCATAGCAAAGAACAACAGTTTCAACGTTACGTCGCAGAAGTTTTGCTTGTTCTTCAGTTAAAGCTGTTCCCATTGTCGCAACAGCTTCTTCCACACCACTTTTTACCGCAGCTAGTACATCGGCATATCCTTCAAAAAGAACCACTTGCCCACGCTTTCTAATAAACGGTCTTGCTTGGTGGAAGTTATACAACAATTTACTTTTGTGAAAAATCGGTGTTTCAGGGCTATTTAAATATTTCGGAGTGTCATCCCCTAACGCCCTTCCACTAAACGCTATCACCTTACCTTGTAACGTATAGATCGGGAACATAACTCTTCCACGGAAGCGATCGTAATGACTACCATCCTTCTCACTTCTTATTAGAAGGCCAGCTTGTTCCATACTAGACAGCGATAAACCTCTTTTTTGTAAAATTTTCGTCGCCGCATCCCAAGCAGGTGATGCATAACCAATTTCAAACTTCTCAATCATCTCTTTCGTAATACCACGGTTTAATAAATATGAAAGTGCTTCATTTCCCTCTTCCGTATTTACTAATAAATGATGATAATACTTTTTCAATAATTCATGAGCTTGTTGCATGATGACAGTGTCATCAGATATGTCTTCTTGTTGTCCTTGTCCTGATGTGTACTCTGCAACCGCAATTCCATTTCTTTCGCCTAGCTTTTGAACAGCCTCGGTAAAAGCCAGTCCTTCCATTTTCATTAGAAAGGAAAATACATTTCCACCTTCTCCACATCCGAAGCAATGAAAAATTTGCTTATCAGATGAAACAGAGAATGAAGGAGAATTCTCACCATGAAATGGACAAAGGCCGAAATAGTTACGCCCCTGTTTTCTAAGTTGAACGTATTCACCAATGACTTCTACAATATCGGATGATGTCCGAATCTGTTCAACAACTTCTTCGGGAATTCTGTTCCCCATAACTCCATCTCCGTGTCGTATTTTGTATTCGATATAAATTAAAAAATTCCTTTATAATTCGACAATATTTTTCTAAACTTGTTAGAAAGTGTTGCCGATTACATTGTATAAACGATTTTGAACCTTTCCTATAGGTCCTTTATCTGCATAAATCGCATATACATACTTGCTATATAAAATTGTATACATTTGCTCATCTGTTACAAATGTATCTCTTAGAAACAATACATATACACCTTTTTCCAAGAAGAGTAGCAAGCCACATATACTGTTTGATCTTGAGATCTGTAACTTTTTCATGTTGATCCATATAACAATCAACTCCATTTTGTTCAGTATCTACAATGATCCAATTGCCTTGCTATTTCCTTAAAGGATGAGCATATGATGCGACAAACAAAATTCCGACATGAAATTCCGCTCCAACTTGCACAATTTCAGCCTTCACGGGATATACATCTACACCAACTAATATGTTGTTGATGTTTTGCATATTTCTGTATTCTACATCCCTTCTGTGAATCCTTCCATAATGTGCGTTTTCTTGTATAGATTTTGTCGATTTAACGTAATTACATGTCTTTTTCGTAAATCCTATCCCTAGTTTATTCTGAAAAATTAAAGTCTAAACGTAAAATATAGGTTTTTATCACAATTTTTTATTATAATATATTTTCTTCAACTACGCTACATATCCCTTTATTTTTTCATCTTACATTTCAGGATGACAAACTCACACCTTGAATATACTAAAAGACAAAGGAGTATAAGTATAACCATTACACTACAATCTATTACAAAATCCATAGGTATCATATTTCACACGAGCGAAAAAAGCACATTCACCTTTGGTAAATGTGCTAAAACATTTTTTGGTTTTGCACTGCATTCACAATAATATTTGCTGTTTCTTCAATCGCTTTATTCGATACATCGATTACTTGGCAATTTATTTTACTAATTACTTCCTCAAAGTGATCAATTTCTTCTTGAATACGATTAATATTTGCATATGTTGCTCCATCACTTAATCCAAGTGATTTTAATCGTTCTTTTCGAATATGATTTAACTTATCTGGCGTAATTTTCAAACCGAAACATTTTTCTTTTGCCACTTGATATAGTTCTTCAGGTGGGTCAACTTCTGGCACGAGTGGTACATTCGCAACTTTCAAGCGTTTGTTATGAGCTAAATATTGGGAAAGTGGTGTTTTTGATGTACGCGAAACACCAATCAACACGATATCTGCTTTTAAAATACCTCGTGCATCTCTGCCGTCATCATACTTCACAGCAAACTCAATCGCTTCAATCTTTTTAAAGTATTCTTCATCTAACCTACGGACAACACCTGGCTCATATCTCGGCACTTGCCCCGTAATTTCTTCAATTTGATCAATAAGAGGGCCGATAATATCGTATGCCTCTACCCCTTCTTTTGCAGCCTCTGTTACTAAATACTGGCGCATATCAGGCTTAACTAACGTAAAACATATAAGTGCTTGATTACTCTTAGCAATCGAAATCACTTCTTTTAATGTCCCTGTATCTTCTACATACGGTACACGTCTAATATCAGGAGCAAACGGGAATTGCCCCATTGCTGCTCGAACAACCAAATCAGCCGTTTCCCCTACAGAGTCAGATACGACATATACGATTTTATTATCCATTACATTACCTCACTTTAAACAAATTACACTTATTCGTTATTTACTAAATTTACAAACGCACGTGTAATATTTGTTTTTGTAATTCGCCCAATCACTTCTAAACCTTGTTTCGTATCTTTTACAACTGGCATTGCATCAATCTGTCTTTCTATTAATTCCATCGCAATATCATATAAAGAATCCTCTCTACGACACATCGCAATGTTTGGCATCCTTGTCATGATAATATTAACCGGAAGAGAGGTTAAATCCTGCTTTCCTAAGCTCGCTCTTAATAAATCTTTACGAGACACAACACCAACTAATAGAGTCATCTGATCTACAACGAACAATGTACCAACGTCCTCTAAAAACATCGTACAAATTGCATCGTATACGGAAACATTTTTATCAATTACAACCGGTCTAGATTGATAATCTTGTACTTTAATTTTCTTAACAGCTTCAGATAATAGCTGCCCCCCAGTTTTACCCGTATAAAAATAACCTACGCGTGGACGTGCTTCTAAATAACCAGCCATCGTTAAAATTGCTAAGTCTGGTCTTAGCGTCGCACGTGTTAGACCCAATTGCGCTGCAATTGATTCCCCTGTAATAGGACCGTGATCTTTTACAATCTGAATGATATGTTCTTGCCGTTTATTCAGCTCTATGATAATCACCACCTTTAATGCACAACGAAAAAAGTTATACTATCTCTTAAATATTATATACTAAATATGCTATTCGAAAAAGAAAGTATGTAAAAAGGACCGTATACGGCCCAAAATTATATTTGAAACTTATCAAGTTGTTCTAAAAAACGTCTTGATTTCAAATAAATTCCGCAATATTCATCATAATATGTATTCAATACTAAACGCATTTGTTTTTTTGTGCTATCCTTTACCGATACATTTCCGAGCCTATGTAAATCGAAATGGAAGAAAAGACGTAATAATTTATGAACAGCTTCTCCTACCGGTATACGATATGGGTCTTGCTCTGCATGACGTGAGCACAGAAAACCGCCTTCCCTGACGGAGAAGGCGACAAAGTCTGTTTCTTGATGACAAATCGCACATGTATCAAAGTACGGGCGCATCCCTAATACCGGAAGCATTTTCGTTTGATAAATTAATGATAATACTTCTGGATCAACACCCTCACACATATAATGCAACGTTTGATATAACATTTCAAATAAATACGGATTATGTTTTTTATCTTCTGTTGCTTTATCAGTTAACTCAACAATAAATGATGCATAAGCAGTTAAAAATATATCCTCGCGAATTTCTTTCATAGTTGAAATAATCTCGCCTTGTTGCAATGTTCCAAGCCCAGATCCCATTTGAATTAGAAAATGGCCATGTGTCATTAATTGCGACACAGATGCTAATCGGCTTTTCGGTTTTTTTGCCCCTCTTGCCATTGCACTTACCTTACCAAGTTCTCTTGAGAATATTGTAACAATTTTGTTCGTTTCTCCGTAATCTGTCGTACGGATAACGATGCCCTCAACTTTTTGAAACATGTTCGTCACCATCCAAGGTTTGAACAAAACGGGTCAAGAAATTGGAGAGTCTAGATGCGCTAGCTCCTCTTCATGTTGATCCATCTCATCGTTTACGTCTTTTTCCATTTCTTTCAAAAGCAAGTACGTTTCAATGCTTCCTGTTTTGGAGAAAAACTTCCAGGTAAAATCTAGCATAAGAATCCACCTTTCTCAATAAGCGTAGCCTATAAACCAATTTCCTTTGTTGTTATTAAATTGACCCATTTTGTCCATTTTCATGTGAGAAAAATTTTTCCTAATTTATCAAAGTTCATAAAAACCAATAATCAGTGGATGAACCAACCATCCACTGATTACAACTTTACTCTATTTTAGTACTCATCCTCGCGGAAACCTAGGTCACGAAGCTGAGACATTTTATTACGCCAATCTTTTTGCACTTTTACCCATACTTCTAAAAATACTTTAGAACCAAGTAGCGCTTCAATATCAAAACGAGCTCGCTTACCAACTTCTTTTAACATTTTTCCTTGTTTTCCGATGATGATTCCTTTTTGTGATGCACGTTCAACAACAATCGTTGCATTTATATAAACTGCCCCGCCCTCACGCTTTTGAATCGCATCGATAACAACAGCCACAGAATGCGGCACTTCTTCACGTGTTAAATGTAGTACTTTCTCACGAATAAGCTCTGCAATAATAAATCTCTCCGGATGATCCGTTACTTGATTCTCTGGATAGTATTGTGGTCCTTCTGGTAAATACTTTTTAATTGTCCCAATTAAAGCGTCCACATTATTACCGTCTAACGCAGAAATTGGTACAATCTCTGCAAACTCATGTAGTTTACGATATTGATCAATTAACTCTAGTAATTGCTCTGGATGAAGTTGGTCAATTTTATTAATGACTAAAAATACTGGTTGTTTTGTTTCTTTTAATTTCTCAATGATGAATTCCTCACCACGACCAAATCCTTCAACTGCATTAACCATAAACAGAACAATATCAACTTCTTTTAATGTCGTTTGCGCCATCTTTACCATGAAGTCGCCTAATTTATGTTTAGGTTTATGTATTCCTGGTGTATCAATGAAAATAACTTGTGCATCATTTTCTGTATATACACCTTGAATTTTATTACGAGTCGTTTGTGGCTTATCACTCATAATAGCAATTTTCTGGCCGATAATACGGTTTAAAAATGTAGATTTTCCAACATTCGGTCTGCCAATAATAGAGACAAAACCTGATTTATAACCTTTTCTATTCATGTAAATCCTCCGCTAAAAATGCTCCTGGTAACAATTCTCCGACTGTCGTCTCTTGAACGTCACCATGTAAGTTTGATAAGTATACTTTCGTATCCTGTTTACATAATTCTACCATAACTTGTCGACATGCTCCACAAGGAGGTACTGGACGCTTTGTATCTGCTACAACCGCAATGGCTACAAATTCGTTATCCCCTCCAGAAACCGCCTTAAATAAAGCTGTTCTTTCAGCACAATTACATAAGCCATATGATGCATTCTCAACATTACATCCACGATACACTTTCCCATCGCGCGTTAATAATGCTGCACCTACTTGAAATTTAGAATATGGTACGTACGCTTGTTTACGCGCTTCGATTGCTTCTAGAATTAATTGTTTACTATTCATATTCCCGCATCCTTCCTGTTCACAGCTATGAAGAGATACACTCTCTCATTAAAGGCCCTTACGGCACTTCCAAAGCTTAATAAAAGCTTCGGAATGCAACTATACCATATACGGTAAAAAGATAATAGCACCAATTATAACAGCTATAATTGCAAACAATAAAACCGCTCCTGCCGCAACATCCTTTGCAATTTTTGCAAACGGATGAATATCGGCAGTCGCTAAATCTACCGTTTTTTCCACAGCCGTATTTACCATCTCTAAACTCATTACACTCCCTATTACAATAAGTAATATCATCCACTCTATTTTCGTAATATGGAAATAAAAGCCGCAGCATATAACAATGACTGCGGCTAAATAATGGATTTTCATATTTCGTTCATGACGAAAACAAAAGAATATACCAGCTATAGCATATCCAAAACTATCTATAAGTTTTCCTTTTTTCATCGTCCTAATCCAAAAGCTTCTAAAATTTCTTTTTGTCTTCCGAACATTTCTTTTTCATCTTCTTCTGTCATGTGATCATAACCAAGTAAATGTAAAAAGCCATGTAACGCCAAAAATCCAAGTTCACGATCGAAAGAATGTCCGTACTCTTCAGCTTGCTCTTTCGCCCTTGGAATAGAGATAATAAGATCCCCTAACATGCGCGGCATCTCTGCACCAACAATCTCCATTTCTCCTTCTCCCATCTCTTCCATGGCAAAGGATATTACATCTGTAGGTTGATCTTTATCTCGGTAATCACGATTAATTTCTCTAATGCGCTCATTATCTACAAATGTCACCGATACCTCCGCACCATCCTCGATATTTTCCATTTGAGCTGCTTTTTCTAACACTTCACGAATTAAACTCATATACTCTTCTTTTACTTCTTCTGTTTCATCAATAAAATCAATTAACAAACTCATTCTTTCTCCTTTTCTTCCGGAGGTTCCGGATATGTAATACGCGAATGGAAAATACCATTTAACGTTTCACACAACGTTTTTCCAACGATTTGTAGTTCCTTAAACGTCAAATCACATTCACTAAATTGACCGTCTTGCAGTCGATCTTTAATAATACTTTGCACCAAATTATTAATTTGTTCTGGCGTTGGGTGATTCATAGAACGTACCGCAGCTTCTACACTATCAGCAATACCAACAATTGCCGATTCTTTCGAAGTTGCTTTTGAACCTGGATAACGGAACATCTCTTCTGTATATTTTTCTTTATCTTCTTTAATAGCTTTATAATAAAAATATTTCAGTAACGTTGTACCGTGATGTTGCCCAGCGATATCAATAATTTCTTGTGGAATATGATATTCTTCGAGCATTCTTACTCCATCCGTTACGTGAGCAATTATAATATCTTTACTCGTTACAGGATCTAATTTATCATGCGGGTTTTTAATTCCCATTTGGTTTTCAATAAAGAATTGCGGTTGTACTGTTTTTCCTACATCATGATAATATGCCCCTACACGCGCTAATACACCATTTGCCCCAACTGCTTCACAAGCAGCCTCAGAAAGGTTCGCTACCATTACACTATGATGATATGTCCCTGGCGCTTCTAACAAAATTCTGCGTAAAAGCGGATGATTTGGACTTGATAGTTCCATAAGCTTCATACTTGATACGATTCCAAGTCCACTTTCTAAATATGGTAAAATCCCCATAGCCAAAACGGATGATATAATCCCTGAAAGTGAAGCCATTAATAATTGCGTACCAATTTCAAGAGGCGAAAAATTCCCATTACGTAATAATAAAAGCGCCGCCAATACGACTACATTTAATACAGAAACGAGTATACCAGCTTGTAAAATCATTGTACGACGATTTTTTTCTCGCAAGAAAATACTAACCGATAACGAACTTAACAATACGTAAATCCCTACACTATAATTTAATGTACTCGTTACTCCTTCATTAAACATAATACTTCCGCATACAGAAAAAATCATACTCGTTAAAAAGACAAATCGATCACCAATCATTAGTTTTACAAGTATTGTTCCCATCGCAACTGGGACAACATATGCAATCCCTGCGTATTCAAGTTTTTGAAACAAACTAATGATTTTCATTAAGACGATTGTGATAGACAAAATTGTAATATACGCTAAAACATACGGTCTATCTTCTCTTTTTCTCTTTAAAAATAATTCAAATTGTTTATGCATAAAGTATAGTAACACACCAATGAGTACCGCTAATCCAACATAAGGTTGAAAACCGTTCCCTTTTTCTAACAAACCAACTAATTTCAACTGATTATACACATCACTTGAAATTGTTTCACCTTCTCTAACAAGAACTTGTCCTTGAAGAATATAAACAGGTGGAACTAAATCTTCCTCTGCTTTTCTCTTCTCTTTCGTTAAGATTGGGTCATAAAAATAGTTAGCTGAAATTGCATATCTTCCTAGCGCCTTAATTGATTCTTTTAAACCATTATCAACATTAACACTATTCATCTCACTTACATATCGTTCTTTCGCATCTTTCAATTCGTCCATTTTAATATGCTCAGTCATGATACTATTAATCGCTGTGACCGCAGCATCTTTCGCTAATACTAATTGGCTCGGATCTGCATTAATCAAATTCAGTAAGTTTGAATCAGATAACTCTTTCGTTAAGTCAGCGGGTAGTTTCTTTTTTAACTTGTCCACTTTCTCAGCATCAGTCATCTTTTTTTGATCATCCGGTCCAACAGCTTTAATCTCTTGCACCACTTCATCCACTTTAGCAAAGACGTCATTCACAATATCAACTTTGTTTTGTTTATACTCACTTTTATATGTATATTGATCTTCAACTTTTGTAGCGGCTTCTTTTTTCTTTTTATCCGTTGTAACTTTATCTTCAATTTTTATAGGAGAATGGATTGTCTTTTTCGCAATAGAATACATATTAACATCTAATTGTTCTGGTTTTACATTATTCATAAGCGCAAAAAACAGCACTGCTCCTAACACAACGTAAGAAATCCAACTTAGTTTTTTCGAATGTTGTAAATTACGAAACCACTTAGAAATTTCTTGAGATCTTGACATGATTTCAATACCTTCTCCTCTCCAGAAATAAAGTGAAACTATTTATAGCTTTCATTTCTTCTACCAAACGATACTTTGAGGCAATATTTTATACACTAGTACCAATAGTTTATTTTCCTTATCTTTCATGATAGTAAAAAATATGACGTTCGCCAACCTTATCATACAAAAAGAAATGATCCTGACAAATAGGATCATTCCATTTTATCATATGCCTCAATAATACGTTGCACCAATGGATGTCTCACAACGTCCGTTTGTTCTAATGTAATAAATGACAGACCTGATACACCAGATAAAATATTAGCAGCTATAGATAGCCCTGATTTTACCCCTTTTGGCAAGTCTACTTGTGAAGGGTCCCCTGTAATAACCATTTTAGAACTAAAACCTAATCTTGTTAAAAACATTTTTATTTGAGCACCCGTTGTATTTTGAGCCTCATCTAAAATAACAAATGAATCATCAAGCGTACGCCCCCTCATATAAGCAAGCGGAGCTATTTCAATTACTCCTCGCTCCATCATACGCTGCGTATATTCTTGTCCAAGAATATCATGTAAAGCATCATATAACGGGCGTAAGTATGGATCTACCTTCTCTTTCAAATCCCCTGGTAAAAAACCTAAATTTTCTCCAGCTTCTACAGCAGGTCTTGTTAAAATAATTTTCTTTACATATCCTTGTTTTAAAGCCCTCACAGCCATTACTACAGCTAAATATGTTTTTCCAGTTCCTGCAGGCCCTATCCCAAAGACAATATCATTCTTCTTCATCGCATGAATATATCTTCTTTGCCCCATTGTTTTTACACGAATGGATTTACCTTTTGCAGTCTTGAAAATTTCTTCCTCATATAACTCTTCAAATTGAGCAATTTTCCCTTGTTGTGCAAGCTGAATCGCATACGCAACATCTCTCTCTGAAATTGATATACTTTTACGAATTACAACAAGTAATTGCTGTAAGATTTTTTCTACGAGTGCCACCGTTTCAACTGCCCCAGATACATGAACAGTTTCTCCTCTAGTTACGATCGATACATTCAGTTCTCGTTCAATTACTTTTAAATGCGCATCATTAACTCCAAAAAGAGCGATTGCTTCGTTAGCATTTTCCAATTGTTGGTTCATTTCTACTAATTGTTCTGCCATTACTCAGTCTCCTTGAATATCGGATTCGGATATTGGTTGTGGCTCTGCAATATTTTCAACCACAGTATAATGCAATGTAACTTTTAGTTGATCCGCCTCAACCTCTTTACTCAAAATCTTATCACTTACAATCATAGCATGTTCATCCAATTTTTTCTTTAGTTCTTTTTCGGCCATCTCCTTCGCTACTTTCAGCGCTTGCTTTTCTGTATATTCTCGATTCGCTTCTTCCTCTTCTCTCACAACATCTTTTTCATATGCAATCGGCAGTGTAAAACCAAATAATTTCACATCATGCTTTACACTTTCAGTACGAGAGCGTTTATACTTATCATGCTGAAATCCCCATATTTTTATTTTCGTATCCCCAAATTTAAGAAAATGTTCATTGTATACATTACCAGTATACACTTGGAATTGCGTCTTTAACGGGACATCCACCTTAGATGTATACCACGTTTCGCCATATACAATACCTTTCGCTGAAACAATCGTCGGACTTTCCTCATTACCATATATTCCCGATACGAGAATCTGTCCTTTTTCTACATGATCATTTTTCAGTACAACCGGCTTTCCAACTTCTACAAACGTTTTTGTAATAATCGCTTCTTTTTTTGCTACTAAATTTTGCGGCCTTTGTTCCTTTTCTTTCTTCGGTTCGTTTTTTTCAACAATTTTAAAATGATAAGTCGTTCCCCTTACTTCTAGTCCCGCCCAAGTAATGGCATTAATATTATCTGTCAAATGGCGTTGTACATCTTCTACATTCGGCATTTGAAATTGTAGTTTCCCTTTTTTAATACCCATTTTATCCAATTCTTTCATCAATATATATTCTGTTTCAGGTTTAGCTCCTGTAATTTCAATTTTCCAAACCATATTTGACATTGCAATCACACCAAAAAAGAAAATTAAAAAACCAATTAAAAATCCACTGTTTTTAATTAAACGTTTATTCCAAAAAGGAAAACCATAACGTCCAATAAAATATAATTTACATTCATTTTTTCTATAAATTGGTTTTATTTTTTTCACATCGCGTAACAACATACAAAAAACTAACGTTTCATCAGCTATCTTTTTAACATCCCAAACTAATAAATTCCTCCGTACACATTCATTAACAAACCGTTCCGCTCCTCTACCTTCAATTCGCACTTTTACATATCCAAGCCACTTTATAAACCATTTATTTTTCATTTACCACCTTCACTACCTTTCTAAAAGTAGATATACTACTTTTTATTTGAAGCATTAAAATAGCTCGTACTAAAATAAAACAGAGTAAAACTGTAATCAGTCTCTATCAACGGAACTTTTACAGGATAAAGAAGAAAAACTTCACAAATGGAAGTTTCACTTCAATCACCTTTTTTTTCATTTTCTAAAAATGTTACTTGCTCAATTATCCCCTCGAGTAAAAGCTCTTCTGGAAGAATCGTTTTAATAACAAAGGATTGTCCTTTAATTAATAATTGACCGTGTTTTAAAAGCAATCGCACTTCTTTATCTGAAAACACTAATAACCCCCGATGATTTTCTATATAAATATGTATTTGCCCAACAAGAGTAATCCGAGGTAGATCCATTAATACATCCACTGGTAGGTCTACTTGTTTTGTCAACCAATTTTTCATTTGTTCTAATTTCTTCATCTCGAAAGACCCCCTCTCATCCCATATATATGTATTTCTTCACAAGTGCCTATCGTGTTATAACGACTTCACTAACATAACTATATTCTGCAAGAGTTCATATCATGTTAATTAAAACAGTCGCTATATGAAATCATATTTGTCAGGACAATGATGGATCAGAGGATGTTACCTTTAATAATAGAAGTATTAATACAAGAATATGCGCCCCTACAGGATATCAGTACAAGTTACATTAAGAAATTGAGCCTAGCGAGAAGTGGGAAACTTGAAAAAACCTGTTACAATTCGTTCTGGACGTGACATACTGACCATAGAATAAGTAGTTGTCATTTATTGGACAACTGAGATAAAGTAAAACTATAATCAATCCTCACCAATCGGGCTACCCGTTAATGCGGGATAAAATCAAAAAAAAGAAAATTTCTTCACTCTGAATGTTACGTTGTAAGTAAGAATATTTTATAGATGGTTGTTATATGAATTTCAAAAAATATTAGGGTTCATTAAAAAATGAATTAATAAATGAGGAAATACGAAAGGAAATCGGCTTTGGTCAAGAAGTTTTGAATGTTATAAAACAAGTTACCGACAGTAATATCCAGCCATTTTATGCAACTGATGCAAAATCTAAAATAGTTAGAATCTCTTTCGTTACCTTTGAGGATTATGCTGAAGAGCAAGCTATAAAACTTCAATCTGAGTTTCAGAAGGCTCGGTACTTAGCTTTTATTCGCGAAAGAAGTTTTAGTCAAGGAAGTAAGAATAGGTGTAGAATCGGAATTATACAAGGAAATAATAAATTGAAACTTTAACTAGAGGGGTTTTTATCACTTACAGAAACGCTTTTTAAGCAATATAGCGTTTCTCCTTAATCAGAACAATAAAAAAACGTCTCATACGAAATGAGACGTTTTTTTATGCTAATAGCTGGATAACCAGCTTATTCACAAGTGATCCGTCTGTTTTACCTTTTACTTTCGGCATAACAGCAGTCATCACCTTACCCATATCTGCTTTAGAAGTCGCACCAACTTCAGAAATAACTTGCTTGATTACATCAACTAGTTCTTCTTCAGTTAATTGCTCTGGCAAATATGCGCTTAAAATCTGAATTTCACTTTGCAGTTTATTAACAAGGTCTTCACGACCAGCTTTTTTAAATTCAAGGAGGGAGTCCTTATACTGTTTTACTTCACGAGCTAAAACTGTTATTTCCTCTTCTTCAGTAAGAGTATGTTGCAGTTTAATACCTTCATTTTGTAAAGCAGCCTTAACCATACGAATAACGGTTAATTTTTCTTTTTGTTTATTCTTCATCGCTTGTTTCATATCATCGTTTAAACGACCGAGAAGACTCATAACTTACACCCTCTCTTAGAATTTACGCTTTCTTGCCGCTTCAGATTTCTTCTTACGTTTTACACTTGGTTTTTCATAAAACTCGCGCTTTCTTGCTTCAGCAAGTGTACCAGTTTTAGAAACCGATCTTTTAAAACGGCGAAGTGCATCCTCCAAAGACTCGTTTTTACGAACGACTGTTTTTGACATTCTCTTTCCCTCCCTCCGAAACATCACACTTACATACTAACTTCAGCATGCAAAAAGAAACACTTCTTCAGCATGTCTTTTACGATTATAATACATTTTATCACTTCAGGTCAACTATTTGGCAGAATAAAAGAAGAATAGAAGCATTTCCTTTTCAAAAGTTATGCAAATAACTAGTATCCTTCACTGATGAAGACAACTATATTTTTATCATTTCATCTTTTTTCATACAGGGATGCATGAAACGCCTCCCCACCTTCTATTACTTAACCGCTTCAAATAAAGAAAGCATGCAAACCGTTTCCGGTTGCACGCTCTTTTTATGCGCTAGCTGATTCTTTTTTCACATCATCTTCAAGAACACGAACAAATTGCGCTTCGTTATATGGATAACCAGCTTTCGTAATTTTCACTTTCACTAGCTTACCAATTAATTCTTCTGATCCTTCAAATACAATTTTCAAGTAGTTATCTGTATAACCTACATATAACCCTTCACGGTCGCCCTCTTTAAATTGCTCTTCCGGAATGATTTCAAGCACTTCACCTTCAAACGCTGATGCGTACTCTTTCGCTAATTGATTAGATAGCTCAATTAAACGATGAACACGATCGTTCTTCACATCTTCAGGAACTTGATCTTCCATGCGCGCTGCAGGTGTTCCTGTACGTTTTGAGTAAGGGAACACATGTAACTCAGAGAAGCGGTTCTCTTTAATGAAATTGTATGTTTCCATGAATTCTTCTTCTGTTTCACCTGGGAAACCAACGATTACGTCAGATGTAATCGCAAGGCCTGGTAACGCTTCTTTCAAACGATCTAAACGCTCTTGGAAGAATTCCATCGTATATTTACGACGCATACGTTTTAATACAGTATTAGAGCCAGATTGCAACGGAATATGCAAGTGGCGTACAACTACTTCAGATTTATCTAACACTTCAATTACTTCATCTGAAATTTGACTCGCTTCAATAGAAGAAATACGAAGACGTTTTAATCCGCCTACTTCCGCTTCCATATCACGAAGTAATCCAGCTAAGTTATAATCTTTTATGTCTTCGCCGTATCCACCTGTATGAATACCCGTTAATACGATTTCTTTATAGCCTGCATCCACTAATTGTTGCGCTTGTTTAATAACTTCTTTTCCATCACGAGAACGCATTAAACCGCGCGCCCAAGGAATGATACAGAATGTACAGAAGTTATTGCAACCCTCTTGTATTTTTAAAGACGCACGTGTACGATCCGTGAAATAAGGTACATCAAGTTCTTCGTACACACGTGTTTTCATAATATTGCGGACAGCATTAATTGGTTGACGCTCTTTACGGAATTCTTCGATGTAACCTAACATCTTTTCACGATCCTGTGTACCAACTACAATATCCACACCCGGGATCGCCATAATTTCAGCTGGAGATGTTTGTGCATAACATCCCGTTACACAAATAACTGCATCTGGATTTTGACGCACAGCACGTCTGATTACTTGACGGCTTTTTTTGTCCCCAGTATTCGTTACTGTACATGTGTTAATAACATATACATCAGCTTTCTTTTCATATTCTGTTCTTTCATAACCACCTTGTTTAAACAATTGCCAAATGGCTTCTGTTTCATAGTGGTTTACTTTACAACCTAACGTATGGAACGCAACAGTTGACATTGATCATCACCCCATCAATTCAAAATGATACGAAGCAGCACTTAACGCGTATAACGGCGCCGTTTCTGTTCTTAAAATTCTTGGTCCTAAACTACATGGTACAAATTTATGTTCACGAAGCGCTGTAATCTCTTCCTCAGCTAAACCGCCTTCTGGGCCAAATACAATCAATAGCTTTTGACCTGGTTTCATTGTCGTTAAAGCTTTCGCAAAATTAGATTTCTCGCCTTGTTTTGCTTCCTCTTCGTAAGCAACAAGACAAGCATCATACTCACCACTCATTGAAAGCAATTGCTTAAATGATGCTGGAGCATGTACTTCTGGAATTTCACTTCTATGTGATTGTTCCGCAGCTTCTTTCACAATTTTTCTTAAACGCTCAACTTTTTTATCAGCTTTTTTCGCATCCCATTTTACGATAGAGCGAGATGCTTGAAATGGTAAGAATGCAGCTGCCCCAAGCTCAGTTCCTTTTTGAAAAATTAACTCTAGCTTGTCTCCTTTTGGCAGTCCACTTGCAATCGTCACGAAAACAGGAAGTTCACTTGACGCCTCTACCCATTCTACAATAGCCGTATTAATAAATTCACTGGTAATTTCATCAATTGAACATACTGCTGTTTTTCCATTTACACAGCAATAAATATGATCACCAGCTGACATACGCATCACTCTTGCGATATGATGTACGTCATCACCTACAATGCGAATACTTGTCTCATTTACATATTTCTCTTCTACAAAATAACGTTGCATATAATCACCTTAGTAGAGTTTCGTTCCTTTCGTAAGTCAACACTTACGAAAAGAACGAAACGTTATCATTTTTCATATAACAAACGGCAAGTCCCTCACCTTATAGTGAGAGACTCCCCTTTTCATTATAGACTAAAATCTATATTACGCATTTCGTGCAATAATTGCTACCCAATCTTCCATTCGTAACACTTCTTCAATTGTAAATCCAGCTTTTTCTAGCGCCTCAGAAATTACTTTTTCCTTCGCAGCAATAATGCCCGATGTAATAAATAATCCACCTGACTTCACAACTCTTGCTGCATCTTCAGGGAATAATAGAATAATTTCTGCTAATAAGTTAGCTACGATTAAATCAACAGGACCTTCAATACCTTCTAAAAGACTATTTTGTCCAACAGACACGATATCATCTGTTTTATTTAAACGTACATTCATTTCTGCACTTTCAACCGCAACCGGATCTAAATCATACGCTTGAACAGAAGACGCACCTAATTTTGCTGCTGCAATACTAAGTACACCAGAACCTGTTCCTACATCAATAATAGCGTCACCTGGCTGTACTGTTTTTTCTAAAGCACGGATACACATCGTTGTTGTTGGATGAGTTCCTGTACCAAACGCCATACCCGGGTCTAATTCAATGATTTTTTCATCAGGAGAAGATGGTGTATATTCTTCCCAAGTCGGTACGATTGTGAATGTATCAGAAATTTGTACTGGATGGTAATATTTTTTCCAAGCAGTAGCCCAATCTTCTTCATTGACTTCGTTAACGGTAATATTTCCAGTACCAATTTCGATGTCGTAAGATGGAAGCACATCAATAGATGATTTTACACTTGCAATCGTTTCATGTAAAGAATCGGTTTGCGGGAAATATGCTTTTATTAATACACCTTCCGCCGGATATTCATCTGGATTCAATGCATAAATTTCACCATATTGTTGCTCGCGCTCTTTCGTTAACTCCGCTGGATCCTCAATCGCAACTCCGCTAGCACCAGCTTCATGTAAAATATGAGAGACAGCTTCTACTGCTTCTTCTGTTGTATGAATACTAATTTCTGACCATTTCACAATTTACCAACTCCATTTTTTATTTCCATTATTCCCCTTTG
This sequence comes from Bacillus cereus group sp. MYBK14-1, assembly GCF_051916885.1. Lineage (NCBI taxonomy): Bacteria > Bacillati > Bacillota > Bacilli > Caryophanales > Bacillaceae > Bacillus > Bacillus cereus group sp. MYBK14-1. The sequence continues at coordinate 567,789 of NZ_JBQAHM010000003.1, forward strand.
AAAGCACGTTTAAGCTTTCCGAATAAACTATCATCCTGCTCTTCTTGTCCTGCAAATTCACGTAATAAATCTTTTTGCTGTGAAGTCAATTTCGTCGGTACAACAACACGAACGACTACATATTGATCTCCTTGACCGTATCCACGTACGTTCGGAGCACCTTTTCCTTTTAAGCGGAACTCTGTTCCAGTTTGTGTTCCTGCTGGGATTTTCAGCTTCACTTTACCATGAACAGTAGGGACTTCCACTTCAGCACCAAGTGCCATTTGTGCAAATGTTAATGGCATTTCGCAAATAATGTGGTCTCCTTCACGCTCGAAGAATTCATGATTTCTTACATGAACAACAACATATAAGTCTCCTGCTGGTCCGCCATTTACGCCGGCTTCACCTTTTCCAGACACACGAATTTGTTGACCATTATCAATACCCGCTGGAATTTTAACATTAATTTTTTTACGTTTACGAACTTTACCTGAACCGTGACATGTCGTACATTTTTCTTTAATAATTTGTCCAGTTCCTGAACAATGACCACAAGCTTGACGGTTTACGATACGACCAAACGGTGTGTTTTGTTCAACACTCACTTGACCAGAACCTGAACAATGTTTACATGTTTCTTTTGAAGTTCCTGGTTTTGCTCCACTACCTTTACAAGTATCACATGGATCTTCTACTGGAATTTCCACATTTAATTCCTTACCAAAAATAGCTTCTTCAAAATCTAAAGTGACTTGATATTGTAAGTCAGCGCCTTGGCGCGGAGCATTTGGATCACGACGTCTGCCGCCACCACCGCCAAAGAAAGAACTAAATATATCTTCAAAACCGAAGCCACCGCCGAAGTCTCCTCCGCCGCCAAATCCACCGAATCCTTGATTTGCACCAGCATGACCAAATTGATCGTACTGCGCACGCTTTTGATCATCACTTAACACTTCGTATGCTTCTTGTACTTCTTTAAACTTTTCAATTGCATTTTCTTCTTTGCTTACGTCTGGATGGTATTTTTTAGCCAAACGACGATACGCTTTTTTTATTTCATCTGTTGAAGCGCCCTTGCTAAGTCCAAGGACCTCATAATAGTCTCGTTTACTCATAAATTTACAACCCCCGAATCTTTCACATAAACGTAATTTTAACACCGAAAGAAAGTGCTTTGCAACAAAGTTTCCTCACTTACAGTATGCAAAGCGAAAAACTTAAGATCCTCACACATCGCTTCTCATTCGTGAAAAAAGCCAAAGTCAAGGCACGCTTGACTTTGACTTTTTGTCATCTTACTTATTATGTTTACAGTTGAATTACTTGTCTTCTTTTACTTCTTCAAACTCAGCGTCAACTACATTGTCTTTCTTCGCGCCAGCGTCTTGTGCACCTTGCGCACCTTCTGCTTGACCAGCAGCTGCTTGAGCTTGCTCGTATAATTTAACAGTTAATTGTTGTACGATTTCTTGTAAAGCATCTTTTTTCGCACGAATTTCTTCAAGCTCGTTTTTCTCGATTGCAGCTTGTAATGCTTCTTTCGCTTCTGTTGCTTTTGCAACTTCAGCTGCATCTACTTTACCTTCTAAATCATTTACAACTTTGTCTGTTTGGAATACAAGTTGGTCAGCTTCATTACGAAGTTCAACTTCTTCCTTACGTTTTTGGTCAGCGTCAGCATTTGCTTCCGCTTCTTGTACCATACGTTCTACTTCTTCATCAGAAAGACCTGAAGAAGATTGGATTGTAATAGCTTGCTCTTTGCTTGTTCCTAAGTCTTTCGCACGTACGTTAACGATACCGTTCGCATCAATATCGAATGTTACTTCGATTTGTGGAATACCACGTGGTGCTGGTGGAAGGTCAGTTAATTGGAAACGACCTAACGTTTTGTTGTCAGCTGACATCGGACGCTCACCTTGTAATACGTGAATGTCTACTGCTGGTTGATTATCAGCAGCTGTCGAGAATACTTGTGACTTACTTGTTGGAATTGTAGTGTTACGCTCGATTAATTTCGTGAACACGCCACCCATAGTTTCAATACCTAAAGAAAGTGGAGTTACGTCTAATAATAGAACGCCTTCTACATCACCAGTAAGTACGCCACCTTGAACTGCAGCACCTAATGCTACAACTTCATCAGGGTTTACACCTTTATATGGCTCTTTACCAGTTTCACGTTTAATAGCTTCTTGTACAGCTGGGATACGAGTAGATCCACCAACAAGAATAACTTTATCTAATTCGCTTGGAGCAAAACCAGCGTCTTTTAATGCACGACGAGTTGGCTCTAATGTTCTTTCAACAAGACCTGCTGAAAGCTCTTCGAATTTCGCTCTTGTTAACGTTAATTCTAAGTGTAATGGACCAGCAGCTCCAGCACTAATGAATGGTAATGAAATTTGAGTTTGTGTTACACCAGAAAGATCTTTTTTCGCTTTTTCAGCTGCATCTTTCAAGCGTTGAAGCGCCATTTTATCTTGGCTTAAATCAATGTTATTTTCTTTTTTGAACTCAGCTACTAAGTGATCGATGATAACTTGGTCAAAGTCATCGCCACCAAGACGGTTGTCACCAGCAGTTGAAATAACTTCAAATGTGCCGTCTGCTAACTCAAGGATAGATACGTCAAATGTACCGCCACCTAAGTCATATACTAAGATTTTTTGTTCTTCGTCTTGTTTTTCTAAACCGTAAGCAAGTGCTGCTGCTGTTGGCTCGTTAATGATACGCTCAACTTCTAAACCAGCGATACGACCAGCATCTTTCGTTGCTTGACGCTCTGCATCGTTGAAGTATGCAGGTACTGTAATAACAGCTTTCGTTACTGTTTCACCTAAGTATGCTTCAGCAGAAGCTTTTAAATTTTGTAAAATGATTGCAGAAATTTCTTGAGGTGTATAATCTTTACCTTCAACTTCTACTTTGTAGTCTGTACCCATATGACGTTTAACAGACATGATTGTATTTGGGTTTGTAATTGCTTGGCGCTTTGCAACTTCCCCAACTTGACGTTCTTCATTTTTGAAAGCTACAACAGAAGGTGTTGTACGGTTCCCTTCTGGATTTGGGATAACCTTTGGTTCTCCACCTTCCATAACAGCTACACAAGAGTTTGTTGTACCTAAGTCAATACCGATAATTTTACTCATGGCGAATCCTCCTAGTTTTATGTAAATTATTGATTTACTTTTACCATTGATGGGCGAATCACACGGTCTTTTAATTTATAACCTTTTTGGAATTCTTCCACAACCGCGTTTGATTCAAATTCACTATCTTCCACTTGCATAATAGCTTGGTGTTCATTAGGATCAAACTGTTTACCAACAGCTTCAATCACTTCCACACCTTCTTTAGTCAGCGCTTCTAACAATTGACGATGCACCATCTCCATACCTTGTAACAATGATTTCGTTTGCTCATCAGTCGCTTCCACTTGCATTGCTCTTTCAAAATTATCAAGAGCTGGCAAGATGTCTGAAACTAGACTTTGTGCTCTATATTTTTCAGCAGCCTGTTTATCCATTTGGACACGGCGCTTATAATTTTCAAAATCAGCTTGTAGACGTAATGTGCGACCTTCCGTTTCCGTTAGTTTCGCTTGTAACTCATCTACTTTTTCTTGTAAAAGAGCAGCCTCACTTTTTTCTTCTACAGTTTCTTCACTGTTTTCTGGCGTGACAGCTTCTTCAACTTGCGCTTCTTTTACTTCTTCTACCACTTGTTCGTTACGCTCTTCCACAATATTCACCTCCTTAAAAGGTATTAGGTATCATGCATAGCATGATTACCTAATCATTATATATTACACACAGCAATGAAAATTTCATCACTTGAGCGAATGTATTACTCTCATTTACTTTTTAAGCCCATCAGTAAATTGTCTCGTAAATAACTGTAACAAACTAATTACACGAGAATATTGCATTCTCGTAGGACCTAAAATAGCAATTGTTCCAAGTTGCTCTTCGCCGATCGAATATGTTGCAGAAATTAAACTACAATCCTCCATAGCCGTCGAAGAGTTTTCCCTACCAATTTTCACTTGAATCCCGACTTGTTTATGACGCAAAATGTCATAAAATTCGGCTTCATTATCAATCATGGTAAGTAAAGATCTAACCTTTTGAATGTCATGGAACTCTGGCTGCGAAAGCATATTTGCTTTTCCTCCAAAGTATATCTTTTCCGATAACGGAACTTGAAATGTACCATCCAACATTTTTATTGCACTATCGTAATTATGAACATACCCACGTAAAACTGTAACAATTTCCTTAAAGATTTTATTATGAAGTTCTTCCATCGGTACGCCAGATAGCTTTTCATTTAAAATATTAACCATTTTTTCTAAATCTGATAAATCAACAGATTCCGGAACGGTAATCGTTTTACTTTGTACATGCCCTGTATCGGTTACAATAATAGCGACTGCAGTTTGACGATCAAGCGGCACAATTTGTACATTTTTAAGTTTATTTGTACTTAACTTCGGTCCAAGAACAATTGCCGTATAATTCGTAAGTTCTGATAAAATTTGAGCAGATTGCTGTGCAATTTTTTCCGCTTCAAAAATTCTTTCAGCAAATAAATCTTTAATTTGTACAATTTCAGCGTTCGGTAAGTTTTGCGGCGCTAAAAGATGGTCTACATAAAATCGGTAGCCTTTCTCAGAAGGAACACGTCCAGAAGAACTGTGCGTTTTTTCAATAAAACCTAATTCTTCTAAGTCCGCCATTTCATTTCGAATAGTAGCTGAACTAAATGTGATTTCATCTTTTTTAGCCAACGTTCTAGACCCAACGGGCTGCGCTGATCCAATAAAGTCATCAATAATTGTTTGTAAAATTAAGAGCTGACGTTCCGTAAGCATCTCATCATCACCTCTGTTAGCACTCTTTGTCTTTGAGTGCTAAATCTATTAATAACTTACCAAAATTGACATTCAATTGTCAACGGAAACGTCACGAAATAATGAAACTTTTTCACGCCTATGGAACATTTAATTAGTCAATCAAAAATGATTGGAATACTTCATTCCCTAATAATTTTCCTTTTCGCGTTAAACGCACATGTCCATCTTCCTCTTCAAGCAATCCCTGCTCTTGGTTGCTTTGTAACTGCTTCGCGAAAACTTGATCCATCTCTATATTAAATTTATTGTGGAACGCCGTTTTAGAAACACCTTTTGTTTTTCGAAGCCCTAAGAACAGCTCTTCTTCCATTCTTTCTTTCTCCGTCACTTTGTGAACATCTAAATACGGAAATCCTGTTTCATCAATTTTATTAAAATATTGCTTCAGAGGACCAACATTTTGAATACGTTCTCCGTTCACATAACTATGAGCTCCAGCTCCAAATCCATAATACTCTTCATTATTCCAGTATGTGAGATTATGTCTACTTTTATTGTCACCTTTTGAGAAATTACTAATTTCATACTGGTTATAACCGTGTTTCTCCATTTCATCCATTACTATTTCATACATTTTCGCTTCATGGTCTTCACCCGGAAGACGTAATTTTCCTTTGTTCATTAAGTTATAAAACACTGTTTTTGGCTCCACAATTAATGAATATGCCGAGAAATGTTGTACACCAAGCGTAAAAGCAATATCTAATGTTTCTTTTACATCTTCTATCGTCTGTCCTGGCAAAGCATAAATAATATCTACATTAATATTTTTAAAGCCTACTTCCTGTGCCTCTCGAATCGCGAGGAATGCATCTTCCCTCGTATGCTTGCGCCCGATCTTCTCAAGAAGTTCATCACGGAACGTTTGCACACCAAAACTAATTCGATTTACTCCACCTTCTAGCAGTACATTTAGCTTCTCTTTCGGTAAATCTCCTGGATTCGCTTCAAATGTTAATTCACAATTCGGGGCGAACGGACGCAAATGACGATTAATAATCTCGAGTAATTTTTTTGTCTGTTCCATATTTAACGCTGTCGGAGTTCCCCCACCCACAAAAATCGTTTTCATACTATCAAATGGAACTTTTTGAACCGTATTTATTATTTCCTTCTCTAAATAATCTAAATATTGATCAACCGGTTGGCGTTCAATAAACACTTTATTAAAATCACAATAGTGACAAATGTGCTGACAAAACGGAATATGAATGTATGCAGCTTGTACCAAATATAACTCCTACCTTTCTAAAAAGAAAACCTCCGCACTCCGGAGGGTTCTCTACTTCTCTAACGTATTACGAATTTGTTCCATTCGCATTTTTCCCCAATCATACATCATTTCAACGATCGGTAAAAGTGACATGCCTAGTTCCGTCATATAATACTCAACGCGAGGAGGAATTTCGGGATATACTGTCCGATCAACAATCCCATCTTCCATTAACTCTTTTAATTGGTTCGACAAAACTTTATGAGAAATGCTTGGGAATAACCGTTGTAATTCACTGAAACGATGCGGCCCTTCCACACCAAGATGCCACAGTATCACAACTTTCCACTTTCCACTAATAATAGAAAGCGTCAATTCCTTTTCACAATTAAAATTACCATTTTGTATTTTATCTTGAATATCTTTTCGAATATTTTCGGACATTAACAATCTCCTAACTCTATATGAACTAAAAAGCTCTCTCATTATTGTAAATGAGAGCTGCTCAGATGTCTAAAAAGTAATTATACAGAAAAAAGAAGCCGCACAAACGACTTCTTTTTTATTTCAAATATTAGTTGTCATCCATTTTCAGTACAGCCATGAATGCCTCTTGCGGTACTTCTACAGAGCCAACAGACTTCATACGTTTTTTACCTTCTTTTTGCTTATCAAGAAGTTTACGCTTACGAGAAATGTCACCGCCGTAACATTTTGCAAGTACGTTTTTACGCATCGCTTTAATTGTAGAACGTGCTACAACTTTATTTCCGATAGTCGCCTGAATTGGCACTTCGAACTGTTGTCTCGGAATTAATTCTTTTAATTTCTCTACGATTACTTTACCACGGTCATACGCTGAATCACGGTGTACGATAAATGATAAAGCATCCACTTGTTCATTATTTAAAAGAATATCCATTTTCACAAGTTTAGATGGCTTATAGCCAATTAACTCGTAGTCAAATGATGCATACCCTTTCGTATTTGATTTCAATTGATCGAAGAAGTCATATACGATTTCTGATAACGGGATTTCATATGTTAATGTAACACGCGTTTCATCTAAATATTGCATATCAATAAACGTTCCACGTTTACCTTGGCAAATCTCCATTACAGCTCCAACATAGTCATTCGGAACCATAATTGAAGCCTTCACAAACGGCTCTTCTACACGATCGATAGACTGTGGATCTGGCATATTAGATGGGTTATCAACAATAACATCTTCACCGTTAGTTAAATAAACTTTATAAATAACGCTTGGCGCTGTTGTAATTAAGTCAATCTTAAATTCACGTTCAATACGTTCTTGAATGATTTCCATGTGAAGAAGCCCTAAGAAACCACAACGGAAACCAAATCCTAGCGCTTGAGATGTTTCTGGTTCAAACTCAAGAGCAGAATCGTTTAACTCTAATTTTTCTAATGCATCACGTAAATCGTTATAACGAGCAGAGTCAATTGGATACAGACCACAGAATACCATCGGGTTTAACTTACGGTAACCTGCTAACGGCTCTGCAGCTGGACGTTTCGCATGTGTAATCGTATCACCAACACGTGTGTCACCAACATTTTTAATCGATGCTGCTAAGAAACCTACATCACCTACTGTTAACTCGTCACGTTGCGTAGTTTTCGGTGTAAATACACCTACTTCTGTTACTTCAAATTCTTTACCCGTTGCCATCATACGTACTTTATCGCCAACTTTTACTGTTCCATTTACAACACGGATATAAGCAATTACACCGCGGTACGAATCATATAAAGAGTCGAAAATCATACATTGTAATGGCTCTTCTGAATCACCCGACGGAGCTGGTACTTTTTCAACAATTTGTTCTAAAATTTCTTCAATACCAATTCCAGCTTTCGCAGAAGCAAGTACCGCTTCTGATGCATCTAAACCAATTACATCTTCTACCTCTTGACGTACACGTTCTGGATCCGCACTCGGTAAGTCGATTTTATTAATAACTGGTAAAATTTCTAAATTATTATCAAGCGCTAAGTATACGTTTGCTAACGTTTGCGCTTCAATACCTTGCGCTGCATCTACTACAAGAATCGCGCCTTCACAAGCCGCTAAACTACGAGATACTTCGTACGTAAAGTCGACGTGTCCTGGTGTATCAATTAAATGAAGAATATACTCTTCACCATCTTTTGCTTTATAGTTTAATTGTACTGCGTTTAATTTGATTGTAATACCACGCTCACGCTCTAAATCCATAGAGTCAAGCAACTGAGCTTTCATTTCACGTTGTGTTAACGCGTTTGTTTTCTCTAAAATACGGTCTGCTAACGTTGATTTTCCGTGGTCAATATGAGCAATAATAGAGAAATTACGAATTTTGGACTGTCTTTTTGCTCTTTCTTCTTTATTCATCTATGTTCTCAACTCCTAATAGTCTCGCCAATATACACTAGCACTGATTATATCAATAGAGCAACAAAGATTCAATGAAAACTCGTGCTGCTTACGATACAAATCATTCTATCTATATCTTATGCGAATAAACCATAAGAGACAAACCCTTTTCAAATTTTAAAACGGCTGTCTTACAAACCAGTAAAACAACCGCCTCCCATGTTACTCTTAGCTAAAAATTCCTTTTATTTTCCCAACAACGATATCCGTTCCGAACTTCGTCATTTCATAAGCTACACTTGCTACTGCCATCCCAATTCCTTCTACAACATTAAAACTTCTTAAACGTTCTAACTGTTGTTGTTTTTCTGAGGCCGAAAACGAGCTACCCAAAATTTCTGATTCAGCACCTGTACTTTCTGTCCCTGTCATATGAGCTATTTGTTCATATGACAGTTGCTGATAGCCTTTCATACTTTTCAAACCATGATTAGCAAGTGCCACTCCTGCTATCATCATAAGTAAACATAAAGCCACACTACATATACACAAAAGCGTAAAGCGACTCAAACGATAATCATCTGTTCCCCTCAATGTGTATATGCTCCCGTATTATCTTGATCAATTTGATGATGCAGCGCCGCATTTAAACCACTCGCTATTACATTCGCCATATCCTCAATAAAAGTATCTACTTCTTTTGGGGTTACCATTAAATTATGACCAAGAGGAGATAGCACTTCATAAATCAGCCTTCTTTTTTCTTCTTCTTCCAACGTACCAACAGCACCTAAAAACATATTTCTGCTCTTTTCATCCGGCATATCTTCTTCCGTTAATTTTTTCTTTTCTCCAAATGAAAATCCCGCTGGTAACAAAGAGCGTGAAGGTTTATTTCCTTCTTTCATCTCTCGGCCGAAATGTTTCAAAATAAAATCAATCGTATCACTTGTAATCGAAACAGCATCGACCACAGTCGGAACACCAATCGCGATTACAGGGATACCTAATGTGTCTTTACTTAGTTCTTTACGTTTATTCCCAACCCCCGATCCGGGATGAATTCCAGTATCAGAAATTTGTATCGTGCTATTTACTCGTTCAATAGAACGGGCAGCTAATGCGTCAATCGCAATTACAAAGTCCGGGTTCGTCTTCTCAATAATCCCATAAATAACATCGCTCGTTTCGATTCCTGTAATTCCCATTACCCCCGGCCGAATTGCACTAACAGGCCTAAACCCTTCTTCTACACTTTCAGGCTGTAATTGAAACAAATGTCTCGTTACTAATACATTTTCTACAACTATCGGTCCAAGAGCATCTGGTGTTACATTCCAATTCCCAAGACCTACAATTAAACAGCTTGCTTCTTTTGTAACGCCAACCTCTTCTAAGAAATTAGAAAATTCTTTTGCAAAAATACGCTCCACTTTTTGTTGAAGTTCTGTATCTTGCTGACGTATACCTTGAACTTCAAGCGTTAAATAATTTCCAGGCTTTTTACCCATCGCTTCAGAGGCAGCTTCATCAATTGTTACTTTTGTAATTATAGTCCCCTCTTCTTCTCTCTCTTTTACAATAACTCCCTGTATCCCTTTTTGTTCCTCTTGGCTTTCTTGCAACATTTGATGGGCTTCTACAGCAAGGTCAGTTCTAATGCTATATTTACTTAAATCTAATGGTTCTTTCATCGTATCTCCTCCGTAATTCATAGTAAATATCGTTAGATTTCCCAAAGTTATATAAGGTCATTCTTTCCTTTACGTGAAATTTCATGGATATACTATTGCAATTCTCTTCACCGTTTGATAGAATATCACTTGTTCTATGTAAGAATCGAGTCATTCGATTGCACCAGGGAGGTGAAAAGTATGGCAAACATCAAATCTGCTATCAAACGCGCTAAACTTAGCGAAGAGCGTCGTGCACATAACGCTTCTATCAAGTCTGACATGCGTTCTGCTGTTAAAACTGTAGAAGCTTTAGTTACTAATAACGATCTTGAAAATGCTAAAGAAGCTTTCAAAACTGCTTCTAAAAAACTTGACAAAGCAGCTCGTAAAGGTCTTATCCACCAAAACGCTGCAGCTCGTCAAAAATCTCGCTTAGCGAAACAAGTAAACGCGTAAGGCGTTTAAAAAACGATCCATTTGGATCGTTTTTTTATATACAAAAAAGTTCATGTACTTAGTACATGAACTTTTTTGTGTCATCACATATGATTTAATCGCATTAAGAAAAACTCGAGCACAAGTTTCTTATCCATCTTTCCCGTCTTCATACTATAATCAGCTTCCGCTAATTCTATAATCACTTTTTTTAATTCTTCAAAAGAGAAAAACTTCGTTTGATTCATTGCCAACTTCACGCGATACGGATGTACACCAATATGAGACGCAATTTGATTTTGTCCATAACCACGTTGCTGTAGCTCTTTCACTTGATACAACAAGCGGAATTGACTCACTAATAACGCAAGCAATTTAATCGGCTCTTCCTGCTGCGTAAATAATCCATCCAAAATTTGCATTGCACCTGCAATATCTTTTTTCACCACTTTTTCTGTCAAAGCGAATACATTTTGCTCAACGGATTTTGGTACAAGCTCTGCAACAAGTTTCGTCGTAATCTCTCCGCCCATACCGACGTATAACGTTAACTTGTCCATTTCCTTCGCCAACATTGTTACATTACTTCCCACAAGCTCTAGCAACAAACTAACAGCCGCGTTATCAATATACACATGCACTTCATCTGCACGAGCAACAATCCACTTCTGAACATCCTGTATTTGCATCGCATTTGCTTCTACTACATCTGCTGTTTTCTTTAATAGTTTTGTAAATTTTTTTCGCTCATCAAGTTTTTCGTAAGGCGCAACAAAAACAAGAATAGAAAATGGAGAAGGTTCACCAATGTATTCTTCTAAAATTTTTATATTTTGCTCTAACTTTTCTTTTTGCGAAGTCAAAAATAGCGGTGATTTTATTAACAGTACTTTCCGTTCTCCGAAGAAAGGAAGCGTACGCGCATCCTCAACCACATCTTCTAAATACGCTTCTTCTAAATCGTATGTCACAACATTAAACTCTCGATCTTCTTCTTCAAGTGCTTCTGTCGTAATAAGCTTTATCGTTTCATTTATAAAAAAAGCTTCCGTTCCATATAGTAAATATAACGGAGCAAACTGTTTCTTTTTAATTTTTTTATGTATATCACTCATACTTTTTCCTACTCCCTAACTTGGCAATATATATTTATACTAATGCCCTAGCTTTTGTTTTACAAGTACAAAGGAACAGGCTTTATAACCCGTCCCTTTATTTATATTAAACGCCACGCAATAAGCCCCGGGTTTCTTATTGGTGTGCGGTAATCACCTTCCCTTTATTATTCGCAATAAAAATTTGAGTATAAGTGCCAACTGTTAACATGCTTGGAAACGAAAAACTCACATTACTTCATGATTTAAAAGTAGCAAAAAAGCTCGTTTTCTCTTCATATGGAAATTGTAGATTTTTTTCTGACAATATTTTATACTAAAGTGGAATGTTGGGGAGGGATTCTAAATGAATGATTTTGAACAAAACGTTCAAAGTAAACGCAATGACGCTATTGATTCAGGGGTAGGATTTATCGTCTCATTTGGTTTTTTCGCAACACTTTTCATCATTGCAACTGTTATTAAATTTATCGGTTCTTAAAGACTGCCACTTCATGGCAGTCTTCTCTTTTTCATCTATTATGTGTTTTATCATATGTGATTTTACTTTTAAAGGTTCCATTTTCCCCTTTAAAAACATAGGAAATAGCACCTTGCTTGTCCGTGCGCCATATCGCACTCCCCATCTTCTCAAAACGCTCTATCACTTCTTTATGCGGGTGTCCATACCTATTCTGCTTACCAACAGATATAATCGCTACACGAGGCTGTATGACGTTCAAAAAAGGCTCTATAGATGACGTATTACTCCCATGATGAGCAACTTTTAAAACATCCACTTGTAAATCTGGATATGCCTCTACTAAAATCTTTTCCCCTTCTTCTTCCAAATCGCCTGTAAATAGCCACTTCAACCCTCCAAATTTTGCCCATATTACAATTGAAGCGTTATTTTCGCTTTTTTCTTTTCCTTTTGGAGCTAAAACGAAAAATTCCGCTTCATTTACACTCCAACTCGCCCCTTCCCCCACTTCAGTTATTTTCATTTCCTTTTCTAATGCCTGTTTCTTGACTACTTTTTCTAATACTGCATCTTTTCCCTTTCGGCCAAATACCACTTCTTTTACAGGTATATATGATAATAATTCTTGCGCAGCACCTATATGATCTGCATCTCCATGCGTTACGATTAATTTATCAATTGTTTTAATACCTTCTTTTTGTAAAAAGGGTATTAAAACATCATTCCCAACAGAAAATTCATGCTTTTTTTGTTGCCATTCTTCCTTATTCACACGAAGCGTTCCACCTGTATCAATAAGATAAATCCCTTTATCATACGGAAGGCGAATTAATATTGCATCACCTTGTCCAACATCAATAAATGTTACACTTCCGCTTCCTCTAAAATATGGATATACATAATGACATGTGCTAATAAAAATAAATACACTCGCAACTATACAAACCATTTTTTTCGGCGCTCTTCTTTCCCAAACCATCAATATACTGACAATACTCGCGCAATATACAGCTACAAGATTGAAGGGCGTTTCCCCGAAGATAAGCTGGGTAAATGGTAAACTTTCACAATAACTTAGAAAATCATTAGACATACTCAAGCCTATTGATAATACATCCGCAAATCCTTTTGCAAGAAACGGGACAATTGGCATACACAGTAAAATAATAATGCTACATGGTAATACAATGATAGATAAAAACGGAACGTATAAGAGATTGAGGAGAATGCTATATGGAGAAAAATAACCAAAGTGATATAACAAAATCGGAGTACTAACGAGCTGTGAAATGATAGAAATATAAATAGAATTTCGGATTACTCCGTTGCTACTCCCTAACAATAACGGAGCAGACAAAAGTAAAGCGAAGCTACCTACAAAAGAAAACTGAAATCCAATATTAAAAACAAGATAAGGGTCATATATAAGCATACATATAGCTGTTACACTTAAAGCATCTAAACTAGATAAACGAATCGAGCACATAAAAGCAATCAACATCAAAACCCCTGTTATAGAAGCTCTTATAACAGAGGGTGAAGCCCCTGCTAAAACCATATACAAAGGAATACAAATGATAAGGCAAATTGTTGCTACCTCCCTCGTCGCACCGCTTCTTAGCAAAATAAAATATACTATCACCATCAACAATACAATGTGTGAACCTGAAATTGCTAACAAATGTACAAGACCAAATTGTTGATATTGCTCTTCCACTTCAAACGTCATTTGTTGTCTATCACCAAAGAGTAATGCATTCATAAAAGCACCTGATTGCTCTGGAAACATTTCTGTAACTTTCGAGATTGCTTGTTGCCTTAAAAGAAGAATCCATTGCGTGAACGACAGTGATGTTTTATAGCATTCAGAAATATATGTAGCCTCAAATGTGAAATGAATATGTTGCTTGTATAAATAATCACGGTAATTAAAACCATGAAAATTCCGAGCTGTTTCCGGTTCTTTCCTCTCACCCTCGAATACACATGATATCCCTGCGTATAATTGTTGCATTTTTTTCTTTTCCAAAGCTGATTTTATTCTATAACTTAACTGCACTATATTTTTATTCTGATCTTCAAATTGAAAAGATAGGCGATCCCCATTAACAAGCGGTGTGTTTTGTATAACCCCTCTTGTAACTGCATAGGGCTTCCCTAGAGACTTATTCCATACTTGAACATAGGAAGTGTATATAACGCTACTAAAGCACGCTACAATACAAAAAATGAAGGTTTTACGCGAAGTGCGATATAAACAGAAGAAAACATTTAAAAAGAGGCAAAAAACTATCAATAAAAGTGACGAGGAAAAGGCAATTGCAATCCCTATTATAAACGAGATTGCAACATACCCCCATTGTTCTTGCAACTTATACTCACTCCTTATAGCATCATTTTTGCTTTCGTGAATACATGCTGTAATTCTTCCATTGATAAATTATCTTTTTCTAAAGACACAAATAATTCTTTCAACTCTGTATAACGTTTTTGATCCTCTAATGCAGCAATATCATATTCTAGCGGAACGTGTTTCACTGTTACATTCGCTTGTTCAAATAACTCTATGGCGTATGGATGATTTTTATAATCCTGCGCATAATAAACCGCTGTAATACCACTTTGAATAATTGCCTTACAACATTGTAAACAAGGGAAATGCGTAACGTAAATTTCTGCTTCCTCTGTTTTCGCACCAAACTTGGCACATTGTAATAAAGCATTCATTTCGGCATGAATTGTCCGAACACAATGATTATCGATTACGTAACAACCATCATCTATACAATGTACGCCACCTTTAATTGAACCATTATATCCACCAGCAATAATTCGTTTATCGCGAACGATTGTCGCTCCTACCGCAAGCCTTGTACATGTACTACGCAAAGATAGTAGATGGCTTTGCGTCATAAAATATTGATCCCATGAAATTCGTTCCATATTTTTCACCTACTTTTTTGTCTACTTGTAGTGTAGCGAAAGAAGAAAAACTTCGTCAATCTTTTACGGAATAATAATTTGATCTTTTATCTTTTCAAGAGACTTCGCACCAATCCCATCAATCTCTAATAAATCTTCTATTTTCTGAAACGGACCATGTTCTTCTCGATATTTCAAAATACTTTCTGCCTTTCGAGAGCCAATCCCTGTAATTTTTTCTAGTTGTTCTTTCGCCGCTGTATTTATTCGAATCTTGCCATCTTCCTTAGAAGAAGTAAGCACCCCTTGTTCTGATTCATTTTTACTCGGTATATAAAGAAGCATTTGATCTTGTACAATTTGTGCTAAATTCACTTTTTTCATATCTACTTCTGATAAAAAACCACCAGCCTTTTGAACCGCATCCTTTACGCGATCTCCTTCCTTCATTTCATATACCCCTTCTTTACTAACCGCTCCTTTCACATCAATTATAATTGTTCTTTTCTGTTCCTTTGTATCCGATATTTTCGGTTTACCCTTTTTTTCGATCTCCTTCTCTTGTACATTCATTGTAATAGGCATTCGTTCTACACTCTGATTCGTTTTCCAAAAAACAAGAAAAAGTAAAGTTCCAATAATAGCTACTAAACCTAACCACTTTTTCGGAAAATCCCACATCATTTTACACCTCTAATCATAAATTTATAACATCATTCATATTGTTTAGGAGAAAGCTGTTACGAAGGAGGGATGAAACTTTGAACATAGGAATTATAGGGACAGGAAACATGGGGAATATACTAATCGATGCATTTTTAGAAACCCGTGCTGTCAAACCTTCGTGCCTTACAATCATTAATCGGACGCCTGCAAAAGCATATCATATAAAAGAAAAATACCCTTCTGTTCATATAGCAAAAACAATCCCGGAAGTAATCGAACAATCACAACTTATTTTTATTTGTGTCAAGCCGATAGATATATACCCTATCCTAAAAAAATACGCTGAACATTTTTCTGATGAAACGTGCTTAGTTTCTATTACAAGTCCAATATCTCCATCACAATTAGAGACTCTCGTACCTTGCCACGTCGCGCGTATCATTCCAAGTATCACAAATCGCGCGCTCTCTGGCGCCTCACTATTTACATTTGGAGATAATTGCTCTGAAGAATGGCAACAAAAACTACTTCGTCTATTCAAAAACATTTCTACACCTCTTGTAATAGAAGAAGATATAACGCGCGTTTCATCTGATATAGCAAGTTGCGGTCCTGCTTTCTTTAGTTATTTACTACAATGCTTCATTAACGCTGCTGTAGATAAAACAAATATTACACACGAAGAGGCTACTACTTTAGTAAGTGAAATGGTCGTGGGGATGGGGAAATTACTTGAAAAAGAAATCTTCACATTACCTACCTTACAAGAAAAGGTTTGCGTGAAAGGCGGCGTTACTGGGGAAGGCATTCGGGTTTTAGAAGAGCACGTTGGAGATATGTTCCATAAGTTAATCGAGCGAACACATGAAAAATTTGATGAAGATTTAGAATGCGTTGATCAGCAATTCAATAAACACACATAATAAATACGTCATTTTCATTCCAAATCCTTTTTATAAATACTTACTTTTTTACAATACATTTTCACTTCAACTACTATTCCCACACTTTACGCATACAATCTTCAGATTATGCTAGAACTAAAAATACATCTTCTTTATAAAACAAAAGCAACCTTCTCGGTTGCTTTTGTTTTATCCGTTTTTCTTCGCCATGAAGAAAATACGCTCTGTTTGTTCTGTAACTTCAAGTCGCTCAAAATCACCTGTTACACGAAGCACTGTAAAACCTGCTTCTTCAAGCCATTTCGTTAACTCTTCCACTTGATATGCACGTTGCACGTGACATTCGTCAAACCGATGGTACACATCTTCTTCCGGATCTTGAACAAAGAATGTTAAATCATGCTCTACACTATTTGATTCTTCACCAGGGAAGCAATTCCAAATAAGAGATATTTCTTCTCCATTCACTGTATACGTTTCATTTTGAAATACATGATGTATTTTATATAAAGAATGTACATCAAATAAAAACAAACCATCTTGACGTAAATGATGAAATACTCTTCTAAATGTTTCTTGTACTCCATCTTCTTGCAATACATAATTTAATGAATCACAAAAGATGGTTACACAATCAAACTCACCTGGAACATCAAGCTCTCGCATGTCTTGTTGATAAAAAGGAATAAAGTATCCCTCTCCTCCTAGTTTTTGCTGAGCGACTGTTAACATTTCTTCTGAAAGATCGACACCTATTAAATCGTAACCCTTTTGCACAAGCGGCAGGGTTACATTACCTGTACCGCATGCTACATCAAGAATTTTTGCCTCTTTCATATCTGCCTGCTGTAAACTTTCCTCTGTAAATTCCACCCATTTATCATAAGGGACATCATTCATTAGTTCGTCGTACAACAATGCAAATTGTTCGTATTTCATTGGCCTAACTCTTCTGTAATATCTTCACGTGGCACATCGCCCCATAGACGCTCTAAATTATAGTGATTACGCTCATCTTTATGGAATACATGAGCAACTACATCTCCAAGATCAACTAATACCCAACGTGCTTCGTCAAACCCTTCCATACGTTGTACGTCGATTTGGAACTCATGTGCTTTTGATTTAATTTCACGTGCAATTGCTTGCACTTGTTTGTCTGAATTCCCGTGACAAATAATGAAATAATCTGCAATTGGTGAAATACCTTGCATATTTAGGACAACCATATCTTCTGCTCTCTTATCATCAGCTGCTTTTGCCGCTAATACTAATAAATCTTTATCGTTCATTTACTCATTTCCTCCTTGATAACTGCATTGTATGTTTGGAATGTTAATGGATAAATCGTCTGATCTTTTTCCATTAAAAATTGAATTGTTCTCTTTAACGCAAATAATAAAGCTTGATTTATATCCGTATATGCGAGTTTACGAGCCTCTTCCACTCCTGGAAACTTTCGCCCAGGTTCAATGTAATCAGCTACATAAATCACTTTATCTAACATCGTCATATTCTCATGACCACTTGTATGATATGTAATAGCTTGCAAAATTTCAGAATCCGTAATGCCTACTTCTTTTTCTACTAAGTATGCCCCAACAGGTGCATGCCATAACTCTTTGTTATAGCAAAGTAAATCTTTCGGCAAATCTTCACGTTTAATAATCTCTTCCATCTCTGAAATTGCTCTACATTTCGCATAATCATGGAATATAGCTGCCATCTCTGCTTTTTTTTCGTCCACACCGTATAACTTAGCAAGCTCAATCGCTGTCTCCATTACACCAATTGTGTGTATATAACGTTTTTCATGCATTTGTTGTTTGACAATATGCAGTGCATTCTCACGATTCATACAACCCATTCCTCTCGATATATACCTGTACTTTTTCGGGAAGTAAATATTTACACGTTTTCTTCTCCTTATATCTCTCACGTAATAAGGATGAAGAAACTGCAAATTCCGGAATTTCCACTGTAGTAATCTTATATGGTGTATGCAATGTATACCCAGGTCTTGCAACTCCAACAAACGTTACAAGATTAAATAAAGCTTCAATGTTATACCACTTCGGTAAATACTCAACCATATCCCCACCAATAATAAAGTGAAACTGCACATCCGGATACTTCTTCGTCAATTGTAACATAGTGTCATACGTATAAGATGGGCCCTTCCTACTTAGCTCTTCTAAACAAATAGAAAAGTGCTCTTCTGCCTCAGTCGCGAGCTCTAACATATGTAAACGACTTTCTACACTTGTAATATTCCGCCCTTGTTTATGTGGCGGAATCTGGTTTGGCAAGAACCATACTTCTTCCAAGTTCAAAGCGTGATATACTTCATTTGCAATTAGCAAATGTCCATAGTGAGGCGGATCAAATGTACCGCCAATGATGCCAATTTTTCTCAAAAGAAACGCCCCTTCCTTTTACATACAGCAACTCTCCTCGGTTAGGAATGAAGAGAGTTGCTATTAATAAAAGTTCAATTGGTTTCGCTCTCTACATCATTACGCATAAACGATAAAAATAGCGCATGCTAGTCTTTTTATCGAGGAAGCTTAATTTGTTTATTTTCTCTTGATTCTTTGTATAAAACGATTGTGCTTCCAATTACTTGAACGATTTCAGCACGTGCACCTTTTGCAAGTTCTTCCGCAACCTCACGGCGATCAAATTCACAGTTTTGTAATACACTTACTTTAAATAACTCACGAGCTTCTAAAGTATCTGCGATTTGTTTAATCATATTTTCATTTACTCCGCCTTTTCCTACTTGAAAAATTGGTGTTAAATGATGTGCTTGTGCACGTAAAAATCTTTTTTGTTTTCCTGTTAACATATATGTTAGCCTCCAAGCTTTTCTATAACTAATTGTTTCATTCTCTCGATATTTGGCGTGCGTCCTGTCCACATTTCAAATGCAAGTGCTCCTTGATAAACAAACATATCAATACCATTTTGAATGATTGCACCTTGCTCTTTTGCCTCACATAAAATTTTCGTTTCAAATGGATTATAAATTATATCTGATACAATCATTCCTTTTTTTAACGAACAAATTTGTAATGGCGTATGTTCTACGTGTGGATGCATACCTATCGTTGTCGTCTGAATGATAATATCATAATTTCCTTGTTCTTCTGTCGCTTTTTCTAACGACAAAGCAACAGAATTAACATCGGCCGTACGTGCAGCAATAAGTTCCTTTGCCTTATCTACTGTACGATTGGCTACATCAATCTCTTTTACACCTACATCAGCAAGAGAAAAATAAATAGCTCGGCTAGCACCACCTGAACCAAGTAACAAAATACGTTTCCCTTGAAGTGGTTCATTACTAATTGACTGCAGCGCTCGAACAAAACCAATCCCGTCTGTGTTATAGCCAATTAATCTTCCATCCTTATGAACCACTGTATTTACTGCACCGATTTTCCTTGCCAATGGGTCAATCTCATCCAAATACTCCATAATAGCAACCTTGTGCGGAGTTGTTACATTAAATCCTGAAATACCTAATGCTTTTAAACCTCTTACTGCTTCCCCTAGCAATTCCTCTTCAACAAGGAACGCATGATAATGGGCATCCATATTCAAGTGTTCAAATGCATCGTTATGCATAACGGGTGATAATGAATGTCCAATTGGATTTCCGATTACACCATATAATTGTTTCATAAATCCCTCTCCATATTAAATTAAAGATTTACGTAGTGAAACACTTACTCCTTTTG
Organism: Bacillus cereus group sp. MYBK14-1; assembly: GCF_051916885.1. Classification (NCBI taxonomy): domain Bacteria; kingdom Bacillati; phylum Bacillota; class Bacilli; order Caryophanales; family Bacillaceae; genus Bacillus; species Bacillus cereus group sp. MYBK14-1. The sequence goes on from NZ_JBQAHM010000003.1 coordinate 588,216, forward strand.
GTACGTGTGCAACAATTTTTGCTCCTGGTTCGTTCACAGTAACCCATCCTAATCCAGAGAATACAACATCCGTTTTAGGTTCACGAATATTAAATTCGTATTTCACTAGCTCAGGCATATTTGCTAATTCTTCTGGCGTTGGTGGGCTTAGTAAATCCCCGGCATGATTTTTATATAATTCATCTGCTTTCTCAAGCTTTGTACGATGGATTGTTAAGCGATTCGAGAAGTGACAAGTAAATGCACGACGACCACCACTTACATAATCAAAACGTGCCAATCCACTAAAGAATAACGTTTGTTCTTCATTTAATTGGAATACCATCGGCTTAATTTCTTTTGTTGGTGTAATAAGCTTTAAGCTTTGCTTTCCAACATAATGAGCCATTTGGTGGTGGTTAATAATACCTGGCGTATCATATAAAGAAGACTCTTCGTCCAATGGAATATCAATTAAATCAAGTGTTGTTCCTGGGAAATGAGATGTTGTAATTACATTTTCAGTCTCATCACTAAATTCTTTAATCATACGATTAATAAATGTCGATTTCCCTACATTCGTACATCCAACAACATAAACATCTTTGCCGCCGCGATAATACTCAATAGCATCTGCTAGTTCAGCGATTCCTTGTCCCTTCGCTGCACTAATTAAAAAGACATCTTCTGGTTTTAATCCTAGCTGCTTTGCACTATAGCGCATCCAATGTTTTACTTTATCATGTTTTACTGACTTTGGAATTAAATCAGCTTTATTTCCAACAAGTAATACTTTATTATTCCCTACGAAACGATGTAAGCCAGGTAACCAGCTACCATTAAAATCAAAAATATCTACAATTTTGACTACTAATGCATCTGATTTTCCAATTCCATTTAAAATGCGTAGGAAGTCATCATCTGTTAACGATACATCTTGAATTTCATTGTAATGCTTCAAGCGAAAACAACGTTGACAAATAACTTGTTCTTTCTCTAAAGATGAGGCAGGAGCATACCCCACTTCGTTTTTATTTTCTGTTTGAATTTCTACACCGCAACCAATACATTTAATTGTTTCAGTCAAACTTTATTCCTCCCAGTTAATTAAACCTTTTTTCTTCATATTTTTCATAATTCTTCGTTCAATTTTTCGATTAAAGCGCGTTACTAATCCGTCCGTTTGTGCTACCGGTACAACTAAAATTGTATGAAGGCCTACTCGGTTGCCACCAAGCACGTCCGTCAGTAACTGATCTCCAATTACTACAACTTCATCTGGCTGCAAACGCATCTCTTGTATCGCACGCTTAAATGCGCGAACAAATGGTTTACGTGCACTATGAATAAATGGAATACCTAATGGATCAGCAAAATCTTTTACACGTTGCTCATTATTATTTGAAACGACCGTTACTTGAATGCCTTGCTCTTTCATTTCCAAGAACCATTTTTCAAGTTGCGGTGTTGCATTGGGACGATCCCATTCAATTAAAGTGTTATCTAAGTCAGTAATAACGCCTTTAATCCCACGTTTTTTTAAATCTTCTGGTTGAACATGATATACATTTTTCACATATTCATTTGGTAAAAATAGTTTCAATTTCTTTCACCTCTTTGAGGATTTTTCATAAAATTTTTCGACAACATTTTTCGATATATAACCTGTGGATAAAATTGTACACATTTTCCACATTAATTTTTCAGTTAATTTGGAATTTACTAACAAACTATACACACTTTATCCACCTAGGTATGTGGATAACCACTCGTTTGTGACTGTCATATTTTTTTGGTACATTAAATGCATCAACGAATCAATCCTTATATTATTAGGAGGTGACTCACCTTGAAAACAAAACATATGGAACAGTTATCCACTGAGTTACTCACTGAGTCTTATTATAAAGCAAAAGAACTAAAATTAAATCCCGACTTCATTTTACTTATAAAACAAGAAATCATTAGACGCTCATTAGAGGACAAGCTTGTCAAATCATCTTGATTACATATAAAGTGAAAGTTTAATCAGCCCTTACCAATTAAACAGTTAAAGGATAATTTATTGGATGCCCTGTAAAAAGAGCCATCCTACGATGGCTCTCGAATAAACAAGTACTCCCATCTAGGGGATTTCATCATTAAGTATCTTTGCCCATAACTCTTACTTACGGTTATAAAAGCTTTTCTTTATTTATGAGCTAAGCGAGTAGCTATTTTTTGACCAAGACGAAGCTCTTGTCCACTCTTTAATTCCTGCACTACTTCTATCATATCTTTTTCAAACAATAACACAACTGTTGAACCAAATGTAAAGTATGCCATTTCTTCACCTTTTTGAACAGTGTCTCTCTCATGCAAAAGCTCAATACTATTAACAAACATGGCACCTACTTTTACAAGAGCCATATGCTCGCCATCACTGCTTACTTCTGTAACAGAACGATAATTTTTTGACAGTGGTTCTTTCCCGTATTCCATACCAGCTGCATTTACCGGATATGATTTTCTACCGAGTACAAATCTTTCAGTCACAGAACCAGAAAGCGGACTATGAATGCGATGATAATGACTTGGACTCAAATAAATTACCATATATGTACCGCCTGCATATCGCGTTGCACGTTCTTCATTACCTAGCATATCCACAATCGAATAACGCTTTCCTTTAATATCAAATGTTTTTGTATCCTCAATAGGACCTTGATCTGCAAAAACACCATCAACAGGACTAACGATACTCGATGCATCTGTATCAATACTACGCTTTCCTTCTTTTAGCTTACGCGTAAATAATTCATGCAATGTTCTATATTCCTTCAAACCCTTTTCCATCTCATCTTGATTAATTTGAAAAACTTTCGCATACGATGGAATAATGATAGAGCTCAAACGAGATTGTGCAAATTTACGTAATATATAAGAAGTAAAGCGACCATTTGTAAGTTCTATCATAAGTCGATATAATGTACGTCGCAAATTGCGAAACCCCCTAATCAGTCTATAACTTTAGTTTTCCCTTCTTTTCTTTCTATATCATATGTAAAATTGGTTCTTATTCCCACATATCATATAAAGCAGCCTTATTATACATACAGAAAACTAAGTATGGTATTATTCTTAAATTATTTAGCACCTTCTAATATTACAGATAGAATCCGTCATTTTCAACAGTGAACATGTATTTCTTCTTAGCATAACGCGTTTTCTTTTCTTATTTACAATAAGAAAAGCAGCCCATTTTAAATATGGCTGCTTCTAATACACTTTACTCTTTCGCTTTTTTCTCTTTCTCTGCCCTTACAAACTCGTGGAACATTTTCATTAAAGCACGCTTTTCAATCCGTGATACGTAGCTTCTAGAAATACCAAGCGCCTTAGCGATTTCCCGCTGTGTTTTCTCCTTATCTAGCCCAAGTCCAAAACGTTTCACAATCACTTCTTTTTCTCTTTCGTCTAAAATATCGATATACTCTTTAATTTTTTCTAACTCCATACTAAGCTGAATCATATCAATTACATCTTCAGACTCTGATTTTAATATATCAATAAGCGATATTTCATTGCCCTCTTTATCTTGCCCGATCGGATCATGAAGTGAAACATCTTTTTTCGTTTTCTTTAGTACACGTAAATGCATCAAAATTTCATTTTCAATACAGCGTGCTGCATACGTCGCAAGCTTCGTTCCCTTTCCAGCAGAATAGCTCTCGATCGCTTTAATGAGCCCGATCGTACCAATTGAAATTAAATCTTCTGCATCTTCTCCTGTGTTCTCAAATTTTTTAACGATATGAGCTACAAGCCGTAAATTATGTTCAATTAAAAGATTTCTCGCTTGAGCATCACCTTGCTCCATTAACTCTAAGTACTTTCTCTCATCATCTGATGATAACGGCTGCGGGAACGCATTATTCTTCACATAAGAAACAAAGACAAACACTTCTCGAACCATATATCCAATTGCGGCGAATAGACTCAAACCTTTCACCTCCGCCAAAATAGTGGTCTTTATTATGTGTATGTGGGCGTGAGGTTGTTTGTGTCTGTACAGTTTATTTATAAAACTCAACACTTCCAATATTTAAAATAATTTATTGTTATATTATAATTATATAAAATTGTTATTTATATATGAATATGCTATTAAAGGGGACATTATTCATGATTACATTAGAACGATTATTAAATGTAACAATTTATTTAGGAGTATTTTTACTTTTCATTTCGTTCATTACTTTTGTTATTAAAAGAGGGCCTGATTTATTATTTTTTCAATTTGGAATTTCTTTATTTTTTGGAGCTCAAATTATAACTGGAATAAAATTTTTTCATAACTATGGTTTCTCGTTTCACTCAAAACTAGAACTACTTATCTTTATTTTCTATGTAATTGGAATTATTACATGTATACTATTGTTCTTTCATTTTCAAAATCTGTATCGAATTTTTTTATTAATTTGTAGTTTTTTATTTTTAACTGGATCCAATTATTACTTTAAAGAAACATTAAATTTTAGTAAAAAAATTCCAAAGCAACATAAAACTTTTTTAAGTACACAAGAAGACTCTTTTCCAAAAGAAGTCCGTAAATTTTCAGAGGATTACAATAACATAATAAGGAATGACTTTTATGAAATACCGATGATTCCTACTGAATTACAGATTACAAGCAAAAAAGATTCTTCCCATAGTACATCTTTCTTAGTTGAACTTCATAATAGCGAGAATGAAATTACTGATGACTCTGTACAATTAACTCCATCAGACCGTTTTTATGTGCTGTTAAATACACAAAAAACAAAAATATCAAAAATAGTATATGAAGGGCAGAATTTTTTCACATTTACAGTCACACTAAAGGCTCTTAATTTACAGCAAGAACCAGAAATTCATAATATGTTTTTAGAAATAGATAAACGTAGAGCGATAAATCTTCTTAATTTTGAAATTAAAGCCCATACTAAAGAATGGAAAGTAATATTTAAAAGTGATAGTTCTCATTCCAATCTTCCTATCACATTTACTTTTGAAAAGCGAACAGGCAAATTATAAAAATAAAAAGAGTTATTTTCTTTGAAAAATAACTCTTTTTATTTTACTTACTCCAAATCTTTCTCCCAGTTTGGGCATCAATATAACGAATTTCCCGACTACAATCAAAAGGTTCTTTATGTTTTTCATCTGTCGTTTGTTTGTACAGTAGTTTGTATTTCGTTTCCTCTGCATCATGATCTACAAACCATTCTAATTTAACTCGGATAGCCGCTCTGTATATTTCTAACGCTTTTTCTTTTGTTACTCTTGGTGTTGTTTCATATGTAAGTAATTTTTTTATAAAGTTGCTAGACTCCCCCGAGTAGTGCATAACAGCACCATTTTCTGCATTGATGTTGATCATAAATTGGTTATACTCTGCCGGAATATCATTTATATATACAGAAAAGATAAATCTTTCAATCCCATCTTCTTCTGCTTCACGTTCCTCCCAAAGACGCAGATATTGTTTGATATCTGGAATAACTCGTTCTAAAAATTGAAGTGCTTTTTGTAAACATTCCTCTCTAGACAGTATTTGCTTTACTTCTTTATCATCTGTCAGTTTTATAAAACCAGTTAATTCATTGGTTAATTTATCAATTGTAACGCTAACTAAATTATTATATTTCAACATCGGTAAATGCTTGTTAAAGAATTCATTCATTAAATATGGATTCTTTTCTTCTTTCTGTTTTTGTAATTCCTCTTTCGGAACAAATTTCATCCTTATTTCATCATCATTTTCCGTCTCAACTACTTTTGTAAAACTTTCTTTATCCCAGTCAAATAAATCGAATACATCATCTTGTTGGCTACCTTTTTTTTGTTTTCTAACAGCCACTGTTGGCGGTAATTTATAATGATCTGGTCCAAATAAATCTTTACCTGTACTTGCATCAATAAATACATGACTAGGTTCTGGTACATACACAAGGTGGTACCCTTTTACTTCTTCTCCATTTTCATATTTACATAAAGAATGTGTTAAATCTACAAATACAAGCCTCATATCTTGTTTGGCCTTTAAGTTGTCTAAAACGATATTCTCCTCAACAATCTCACTTGGCCATAACGGCTTTTCTTTTATGCTTTCTCGTCCGTTATAATGAAAATTCACAACATTCCCTGAAGGATGCACTTGCACCACACATCCTGTATCCGGTAATGGATATCCATTTACTTCTTGCATATAATTTATTTCTTTCCAGCCACGCCAATCATCCTGGATAGTTACATATGTATAAAACTCTAATCCTTCTTCCACATGTTTTTTTATAAATACATTTGCAATCTCTCTTACCCTATTCTCCTCTATAACTTCCTTATCACTCGAAAAATAATTTCCATCATCTATCCTAAATTCAATTAAATTACCAGTATGTCTATTCAATGTAATTTGTATCGTTCTCTCCTGATCCTCTTTATGCTCCCACCATAATAGATGATACGGGTCATCAACCCCTTCTTGATCATCTACAACAAGACTATATTCATCTGGAATGTTAATAATATGAGCCACTCGCTCTTTTCTTTCCTTATCTTTTTGATTCATCATACCGCTCCCTTTATTACATTTTAAGGTAATTATAACAAACAAAACCAAGGAACTATAAAAAAAAGACTAGAGATATCTCTAGTCTTTTACTTCGTCTCACGATGTAACGTTACTCGCTTTAATCGTGGACAATATTTTTTTAGTTCGATGCGTTCTGGATTGTTTCGTTTATTTTTCTTAGAAATGTAATTACGATCGCCGCACTCCGTACAAGCTAATGTAATATTTACACGCATATTTAATTCTCCTTTCTTTCAAAGATCGCAACTAAAACGTAATGATTACGATTTATATATTATAAAACTTCATTCTATTTGTCAATTGCAAAAACAAGAAGATTCCATTTAGAATCCCCTTGTTTTTATAGTTAAATAAATTTTGTCCCGCATTAACGGGCAGTAAGACCCCCACTAATTAACAGTTTCACTTTATTAAAACGATTCGTATGTAACAAATTCACTAATCGGCTTTCGATATCCTCGTGGGCGAGTTTTAGTCATATCACTTTTTCCTATCGTAATCATTAAAACAGGTACTATATGCTCCGGCATATTTAATTCACTTTGTACTGCTTTTTCATCGAAACCAATCATTGGACATGTATCATAGCCATAATATTTAGCTGCGTACATAAAAGTCATCGCGCTTAACGAAGCATTTCTAATCGCTTCATCCTCCATGAAACGCTCTCCTTTTCCTTCATATAAACCTTTCGTTTGCCTAATTGTATCTTCATATTCACATTCATCAATCATTTTTAAAACTTTCATACCGAAGTAAATATTTTCAACATTTTGGTATGCTTTTTTATCACCACAAACGAGCACTACCGCTGATGCACTCGATACTTTATATTGACCGAAAGCTAATTCTTTTAATCTTTCTTTTCGCTCTTGATCACGAATTACAACATAATGTGTGTGCTGCAAATTATAGCAAGATGGAGAAAGCTTAGTTAACTCAAATATTTTTTTAAAATCCTCATTAGGGATTTCTATACCTTGTATAAATTTCATTGCAGAACGTCTAGCGATTGCTAATTCTTCAAAGTTCACCATATATCCTCCTCAATAACTATAAATTCAAATATACATTAATTTATACAAATAGATAAATCAAATAAAAACACTTTAAATCCGAATAATAATTATGATTAACAGCAAAAAAGACAAAAAGCTGAAACAATTAGTTCATACGAAATTCACACGAATCTATTACTATAGAAACTGTACATAGTGAACTTATTAACAATCACGTTTATTTATATAAAATCTTACTCGAAAGGAGTTGAAAGTATGAAAACTAAATATCGCTTTATGATCTCATCATTTGCTGCTTGCGCTTATATGATTTGGTATTTAGTATAATAACGACCTCACTTGCAAATAGGAAAAGGTGTGTATATAAATGGAATATAATCAATCAACAGTTAACTACTGGAAAGCTTTTGTATTACCATATACATTTGCTTTAGAAGAGTTAAAAACTAAATTTGAAATTATGAACCGGGAAGCTCAATTTCTAGAGGATTACAACCCGTTTGAACATATAAAAACAAGACTAAAACAACCTGAAAGTATTATTAAAAAACTAGAGCGCAAAAGCTTATTACCAACAGTTGAAAACGCTCAAACACATTTACAAGATATTATTGGTATTCGTATTACATGTTGCTTCGTAGAAGATATCTATCATTTGAAAGAAGTCATTCAAAAACGCGAAGATATGGAAGTCATAGAAGTAAAAGATTATATCGCTAACCCAAAACGAAACGGATATAAAAGTTTACACATGATTATTAAATACCCTTTATCACTAAATTCTGGTACAAAAGATGTATTTGCAGAAATTCAGTTACGTACACTAGCAATGGACTTTTGGGCAAGTTTAGAACACAAACTTTATTATAAATATGAAGGGAAAATACCGGAGTATTTAAAAGATGAACTACATGATGCAGCAATGAAAGCTGAAGATCTTGATAATAAAATGGCCACAATCCGTCAAGATATTGATGATATTGAGGCATGCTCAAATCAAATTATGCTACCACTATAAAAAAAGGTTCTCGCCAATGAGAACCTTTTTTCTACCATTTTGGGAAGTACGACTCCTACACTTATTAAAGTTTCACGTTATTTTTTCTCTATTGTTCGAACCTCTTCAATCTTCCATTTATCCTCTTCTTTTCCAAGGGCATACTGTACTTTCTTTTGAAGAGTGATACTGTCGTCTACTTCCTTTTCTTTCGTTTCAACAATAACATACCCTACTTTACTAACTTTCATATCTATATGTTCCAATTCAATTTTCTTATTTCCCTTTTGAAATGCGGCTTCTTTTTGTGTTTTTAAGTCTTCAGCACTAGGCATCTTCTTTGAAAATAACTCCATATGTTCTGCAAGATTTTTTTCATTCGTCGTTCGCACAAATGTATGAATAACATCTTGAATAGATCTCTCTTCTTCTTTTGTTATTTGTACCTTTTCCTCAGTTTTTTTAGTAGTAGATTTTTGTTCTACATTATTCTCTTCTTGTTGACATCCAACTAGTAATACTACAAATACTAAAAGGAATCTTAATTTCCTAAATAAATTTTTCATATTCCCAACTCCTAAAAAGAAAAGTGAGGCATTTCGCCTCACTTTCGCTCTTAATTAGCGTCTTCCTTTATTCGGATCGCCGCCGCCAACAATATCAAAGACACGTTTCGCTATATTTGTATTCTCTTGAACGCCAGAGAACAAGTATTTACCTGGACCAAATGCATATACGTTCACATCTTCCCCTGTATGTCCACCCGTTGTCCAGCCTGTAACCGAGCGCTTATTGAAAATATCTTCAATTGCATTATCAATCTTTGTTACATCTTTTGAAGGAGCTATATCATTTACAGCTTGAATTTCTTCTGGAGTTAATTGTAAATCAATATACTTTTTCAATGTTTCTTCTACATTTGCACCTTTTGCAATCTCATTTGCCATAAAGTCTGGTGTACGCTTTGCAGCTTTAATTGGATCTACTTTAAAGTTATACTCACCATTGGCACCTAAAGATAATCCACCAGTAGCGTGATCTGCCGTTGCAACAACTAACGTATTTTTATCTTTTTTCGCAAACTCAATCGCTGCTTTGAAAGCTTTTTCGAAGTCTTCCATTTCACTCATTGCACCAACAATATCATTATCATGTCCAGCCCAGTCGATTTGACTTCCTTCCACCATTAAGAAGAAACCATTTTTATTTTTGTTCAAACGCTCAATTGCTGCATTAGTCATTTCTTCTAATGAAGGTGTTTTCTCATTACGGTCAATCATTTTATCTAATCCACCTGGTGCAAATAAACCAAGAATTTGATCATTTTTATCATTTAACAATTGATCTCGATCCGTTACATAGCTATAACCAGATTTCTTGAACTCTTCTGTAAGATTACGATCTTTTCTAACAAAGTTCTTTACGCCGCCGCCAAGCATAACATCTACTTTATGCTTCCCTTTAATTTTCTCATCAAAATAATCATTTGCAATTGCGTCCATATTTTTACGGCTAATGTCATGCGCACCGAAAGCAGCTGGTGTTGCATGTGTAATTTCAGAAGTTGCAACGAGTCCCGTTGATTTCCCTTTTTCTTTCGCTTGCTCAAGAACTGTTTTCACTTCCGCTTTATCATTATCAACTGCAATTGCAGCATTATATGTTTTAATCCCTGCTGACATAGCTGTTGCTGCCGATGCAGAGTCTGTAATATTTTCATGTTCATCTTCTGGGTATGTTTTTTGTGTTCCTACAAGATGCTTATCAAATTCTGTAGATTCCATTTCAAAGGTTTTTGGATTATCTTTCATATAACGGTGAGCCGTCATATATGAAGGGCCCATACCATCCCCAATTAATACGATAACATTTTTAATCTTTGCATTGCTTCCGTTCTCATCTGCATTAACCTCACTAGAACGAGTAAAATTCCATGTTGCTACCGAAGTAACTGCTAATGATGCCACAACTGCAAATGGCCATGCTTTTTTCACAAACTTTTTCACTGTCTTGTCCCCCTAATTAGGTTATTCATTTCCCACTATCAAATTTAATGGAAGACTATTAAGAGAAAATTAGCTGTATGTAAATTTTTTGTTAACTTATGTAAATATCAGTTATAATTTGTATAACTTTGTCTTTTTGTATCAATCATCTCGCCCTTTACAATTTAAATATAAACAAGTTGGATTTCATTTAACGTAAATCTCTTTTTTTACATTTTGACTCTATTTTTATGAAAATAAATAGAAATGCGGTGAGCCTTTATGAAAATAGTAACGCTAAATGAGTCTTTTATTTTTGAATTACTTAATCTTTGCAAATCTGTTGGATGGTTACACGATGAAATTTTTATGAAAAAACAATTCGAAATGTATCTTTCTATCGGCACACTTGTAGGTTACATTCATGAAAACAAACTCATTGCGACTGGAGGAGTATTTCCCTTTCCAAGTAACTTCGCTTCCATTGGTATGTTAATCGTTCACCCTAATTTTCAAGGACGCGGATTAGGGCGCATGTTGCTAAATCATTGCTTGGAACAAATTCATCCAAAACAACCCATTGCACTTATTGCGACAAAAGCTGGCGAACCTCTATACACATCATGTGGATTTCAAACAGCAACAACGATTCATCGTTTTGAAAAGCAGACTATTAAGACGTATCCTTCTCACTTACAACAAGTACAAGAAGAAGACCTTATATCTCTTACTTCTCTGGATCAAATTGCAACTGGTATGAATCGTTCTCTACTTTACTCTTTGCTATTACCAAGGGCCGTATACTCTTTTAAAATTGAAAGAAATAACTGTATAGAAGCTTTTTCATTATGCATACAAAAGGGCAATATATTATGTATCAATCCACTTATCGCCAAGCAAGAAGAAGATGCTATCCAATTATTAAAAAAGATATGTGAATGTTGGAATGGTATAGTACGAATTGATGTTCCACACTCACAATTTACATTTCGTCAATTTCTTCAAACAGAAAATTTCCAAGAAATGCTCCTTTCACCTCTTATGATAAAAAATGGTAGCCAACTTCCTGGAAATCGTAATATGCTATTTGCTATGATAGATACAGCGTTATGTTAGAAAGGAGACACCTAATTGAAGCGATTTAGCTATTTTATGGTAGGTTGTCTTACTCTTACACTATTAGTAGGATGTAGTGCAGCAGAAAAGCCAGTAGAACAAGTAAAACAAGTTAAAAATACAATTACAGCGAAACTAGCTACCGAGGAAAAAATGGTAGAAATAGATGGTCAAACCATTTACTTTAAAAAGATTGGTAATGAAAAACCACCTTTACTTATGATTCATGGCTTTGGAGGGTCATCAGATGGTTTTCAAAAGATTTACTCCGATTTAGCAAAAGATCATACAATTATTTCTGTAGATGCTTTAGGATTCGGGCGCTCATCTAAGCCAATGGATTTTTATTATTCTTTTCCAACTCATGCAAATTTGTATTATAAATTAATGAAAAAACTAGGGTATGATTCATTCGCAATACTGGGGCATTCCATGGGGGGAGAAATTTCTCTAAATTTAACATATTTATATCCTGAAGCAGTTTCTCACCTTATTTTAACTGATGCTACAGGTGGCCCTCATACATTCGTTAATAAACAAGGCTCACCAAAACCACAATTGTCGACTGATTTAAATGCCGTTTCTTCTATTACAGATTATGATGAAAGCAAAGTGAAATTCAAACGTAATGATGAAGAGCATTATAATAAAATGAAATTATGGCCTAGACGTCTTAAAATTAATGCAAATGAAATAAAACAGCCAACTTTAATTATATGGGGCAGAAATGATAGTAGCGTTTCCTGGAAAGAAGGAGAAACGTATCATCAATTCTTAAAAAATAGCACTTTACATATTATTGAAAAAGGTTATCATGCACCATTTCGCCAAGAACCACAAGAATTTGTCGGGTATGTAAAAGATTTCTTTAAAAACAATCCGATTAAAGTTGAAAAATAACATAAACGGGTATCTCAAAATGAGATACCCGTTTTCATATATTAAGCAGCTTGCTTTTGGCGTTTTGGAGTTTTTGATCCTAATACTTTCGGGATAACGAAGCCATCCATTCCAAATTTCCCAGCGTTCATACCGGAAACAAGAACAAACATAGATAAGATAACCATCTCAGGGTTCACACCAATTGACCCACTAAACATATAGGAAAAGTTCATTACAAGACCAAAAAAGACCGCTGTTTTTGTTAAACAGCCTACAATTAAACCAATTCCGACTAAAATTTCTCCCCATGTTACAAGTGTATTAAACAAATCTACATTTGGAATTGCAAATTCTTGTAAGAATGATGCCCACCAAGATTGAACAGCCGGTTGTGCACCTTTAGATTTTTCAATTGCCCCTTGCAAATAACCTGTTGCATCGAATCCTTTTCCTTGTAGTTTACCGATTCCAGCCATTAACCATGTGTAACCAAGATATACTCGAATTACTGCTAATGCAAAAGAAACTGCTTTGTTTTCTCTTAAAAATTGAATAACCATATCTTCCTCCTAAAGTTGTAATTAAGTTAGTTACAGATAATATAATAACATTAGTTACTTATTTTTCAAACGTTAATTATGAATAATCTGTGACATGCGTATGAAACATTAAAAACTAACGTTTATATAGTAACTTTTATTACCTGTAAAAACTTGAACATATCATACCACAAGTGATAACCATTTTCATTGAAAAAAATGTAAAAAAAATGTGAGTTAAATGTGAAACACGTTTATTCGAATATAGAATAAACGTGTTTCACACTAATTATAGAATCGAAATGTATGTGTCTCCTCATCAATTAAACTCGCTTCTTGAAAGGCTTCTTCTAACGTTTTCCCATGGTTAATAACCCCATAAAATAAGCGTATAGTAAACATAAGTGCTGCATTTCCATCTACATAATCAATCGATCCAATATATGATTTCGCACCACTATGTAAAAAAGATTTTGCTAGATTTTGCTCCCCTAACGTGCACCCGCTATTTACAATATGTGTATTATGCAATTTTGCATATTTATAAATTTCTTCTGTACCAAAATACCCTCTCGGTTCATCTTGTTCATATACTTCTTCGCCTAACTCTTCCATGACAAACTTCCCTTCTTCACCATGAAAGCAAAAAATAATATAATTAATATCGTTAAATAAGTTCTTTCCAGAAAGAACTTCCACAAAATCTTTCGGTCTACCAATCCAATATGTCACAACCCTTGCACCAAAATATTCAAGAGATGCTCGGATTGATTGCGCCTCTAAATCCGAATTAAAACCAACTACTAGTGCAACATTCAACATACAACCCCCATCCTATAATCAGCCCTTATCAATCAGAATTTTATGGGATAAATCCATTTCATATATGCCCGTTTCTTTCAAAAAATCTGATCTAGTTAAAACGACTTTCTGTAAATATTGCCTATATGCTGTAATTGTTCCATCGTGAGATACAATGCAAATTCTTTCCGCACCCAGTTCATAACACCAAAGAAGAAATTTATCTACTATTTGCTGAAAACTATTCTCTGAAATAGTGTTTATACCTTCCTTCCATAACTGATTATTTGAGCTTTTCTCTATCGAAAAATGCGGAAATAACTTTGTTATCATTCCCTGATCTACTATATAATCGCACGGTAATGTTCTCGCTTCTTCTCGATAAGGAAAAATACGCGGAGATACATATGGATGAACGATTTTTTGACAAGCAACTTTCGCACTCCATATTGTCGCCGTTTGCAAAGTTCTAAGTGTAGGACTAGCAATTAATATATCCGCCTCTTGTAATGGCACATTGCATTGAAGTAATTTAGACTGATTCCTTCCTTCATCCGTCAATGGCGGATGAAGCACTTTTAAACTTGATGGCAAATCCCTTGTATGTTCTCCTTCCCCGTGCCGAACAAAGACGATTTTCATCCCCTTCCTCCTCTCATTATGAAATCCTCTTACATATTTCTTCCCTATCTCATACTTTATTCCTGCTATATGAAAAACTGATATGTAAAATACTTTTTACAAGGGAGAAGTGAATCAAAAAATATAAAATGGATAACCATCTTAATTGGAATGATTATATGGGGATACATAAATGGATTTTTTAGTAGTGATAAAGTGAAACTTTAATCCGTGGGGGTTTTGTTCATCCCCCCACGGATTATTAGTTGAACCAATCGGGCTTTTACGGACAGTTGATCCCCACCTAACTTCTTTGCCTCCGCTGAATTTTGAGGTGGGGGTCTTACTGCCCGTTAATGCGGGATAAAACTGCTAATCCTTGGATTACAGATGATGAACGTGAAACAAAAATTAAGCAAAAAGCAATTATGGCAAGCTGGTCCGGTGTTTTTATGTTTTGTACCATTAGCCTCTTAAATAAATGGTTAGGTTTAAGCACAAACGATAAATCACCGTACTTACCAGACACTATCGCAGCTATTTTAAAAGAAAATGTAGAGTTACAAGTTTTACTCATGCTATTTGTTATGTATGGAATATTTTACTTACATTATCGAAGAAAATTAAGTGCCTAACTTCTAACTCATGATTATCCTCCTAAATGGTTATAGTAATCATGACAAAATGAAAGGAGAGATATAAACATGAGTAACTCGAATGAATTTTTAGATACACTACATGAAAAACAAGCAAAAGATGAACAAAATAGAAAGCGCCAAGGGAACGGAAACCCAGCGAAAAAAAAGCCAAATAAAACACATAAATAACAGTAAAAAACTGCCTAAAACAATCTTTTAGGCAGTTTTTTATTCTTCTTTTACCGAGATAACATTTCCCCAATTCCATTTCTCATAATACCATTCTGGTACATCTATATTTTCAATCCACTTCATTTCATGCTTTCCATCCTTATGAGCAAGCCATACATCCGCTTTCTTACGGTCTGAACGTATCCATATTAATTGATTACTCTTATTCATGAAGAGCGGATGATAATCTCCTTGCCTATGAGGTAGCTTTGTGATTCGATGTTGTTCGTCGCTTGTACTATCGATCTCATATAAAGATGGTAGTGGTCTTTTTTCTGGTGGAGTTTCTATTCCCGCCTCTTTTGCTCGTGAAACGATAATTACGTTATCATTCTTCCATGTAAAATCCCAATCGACATATCCTTTCGGTGTAAATGTGTTCTGCTGAAGTGCTGGCAATTCTTTTACTTTCAAATGTTTATTCTCTAATGCAACTCTTCCGCTCCCTTCAATATAAGCTAATATATTTTTTGATGGTGCCCATTGAAACCATTGTGCGTTTAATAACATTTGATCTATTTTTTCAAACCGACTGCCGTCTGCACGAACTAAGCAAAGCGTATTACTATCAGCTGACCATGAAGCTGTCGGTACTGCTAAAAATGAAATCCACTTTTGATCTGGTGACCACTTAAAGCCACTTGCTACTAGCGCTAGGAAATCATCGTGTTCATTTGGCAATGCATACAAATGCTTCATTTTGTGAGGATTCATATGTGCATCTTTTTGCACTTCATATAGCTGAGCCCCTGTCCATCCTGTTGGAAGTAAGTGCGCTTCAGAGGATACAAGAAAGTTCTTTCCATCGGGGTACCATGCATAATCCCCTACACCAGCCGATACATTTTCAAAATCTGCATTCTTTTTTTCTACATCAAATGTATGTAATGTACCTGTAAATATAAATGCAATTATATTTTCTGTTGGTGACCATTGATAATTCGATGCTTCTGAGTGAAACGGCGTAACTTTCTTTCCATCTTTCAGCCGATATAACTCAAGAATATTTTGTTTCTCCCCTTTTACATATGCCAGCCATTCTCCATCATGTGACCACTTTGGCCCTGTTATGTTCTCTCCTTTTGTAAGTTGTTTTTCTTTCCCATCAACTTTAATCCAAAGGTTATGATGACGAATAAAAGCAACTTTCACACTATTATTTTCTGCGCTAGTAATAGCGATAGAACATAAAAACATAAACAACACTACACTACCACTTACTATTAGCCTTTTCATACCATCACTCCATTTCCCTCATAGCATTCCTCACTTTCTTCCTACAATATGTGAAAAATATCGATTCGACATAATCAGAAAAAATCCCCCAAGAAATTTTCAATTCATAGAGGATTGGTATGAATTATGTCGAAAGTATAGTTTAGCCAACATTTATATGTATAATTTCTAACTAAAATGTAAGATTACATTTCTGAATATTGGCACCTTTTTATTAGGGGGAGTATCAATGAAAAAAACTACATCTACACTATTAAGCATGGGGCTTGTCTTTTCTAGTTTTGGAGCTTTAAGCGCTCATGCTGAATCACTACAAAAGGAGAAGCAATTTAGTCCACAATTAAAAACAACGATTGAACAGTGGGGAGAACATAAAATTGCTCAAAATGTTGAAACGAAAACAACAAAAGAAATATCAGTAATTGTAGAATTGCAACATGCACCTCTCGCTGCTCAAAGTAATATTCAGCATGCTCCAGATTTACAAAATAGTAATGCGCAGTCTTATCATGCTGAGCTCAAAAAAGCACAAGAAGATACGACTAAGAAAATAAAAGAAAAAGCACCTGGTGCAAAAATTAAAGAAGTGTATAATACGTTATTTTCCGGATTCTCTATTTCAGTTCCTGGAGATCAAATTACCTCTCTTGCCTCTTTACCTGAAGTAAAAGCAGTCTATCCGAACTTAACATATAAATTGCATGAAACATCAAAAAGTACTACTAACGAAGAAGCACCAAATATCGGTGGACCGACAATTGGTGCACCTGAAGCGTGGAATTTAAAAGATCCATCTGGCAAACCGCTTGATGGAAAAGGCATGAAAGTAGCCATTATCGACTCTGGCGTAGACTATACACACCCTGACTTAAAGGCAAATTATATCGGTGGATATGACACGGTTGATGAAGATAGCGATCCAATGGATGGTAACGTACATGGTACTCATGTAGCTGGAATTATTGCTGGTAACGGAAAAATTAAAGGCGTTGCTCCAAACGCTTCTATTCTAGCCTATCGTGTAATGAATGACGGTGGAACTGGTACAACAGATGATATTATCCAAGGGATTGAGCGAGCGATTCAAGATGGTGCGGATGTGTTAAACCTCTCCCTTGGGCAGGATTTAAATGTACCTGATCAGCCTGTAACATTAACGTTAGAACGAGCAGCGAAACTTGGTGTTACTACTGTCGTTTCAAATGGAAATGACGGACCAAAACCTTGGTCTGTTGATGCTCCCGGTAACGCAAGTAGTGTCATTTCTGTTGGAGCATCTACGGTTTCTATCCCGTTTCCAACATTCCAAGTAGCTGGTTCCAGCAAAACATATCAAGGGTTACCGTTATCAAAATTCGATTTTCCAATAGGAAATGATTCCCCTCTTGTATACGTTGGTTATGGCAATCCAAGTGATTATGCAAAACAAGATGTGAAAGGGAAATTCGCACTTATTTTACAAGGTACTTCTAGTACATTAGTAAAAGCAGAACAAGCGAAGCAAGCTGGGGCACTTGGTGTGTTATTAATCTCTAGCGAAAAAGAAATTAATATGATGCCGGAATATTTTTCACGTGAACATCTAGCTGTCCCAGTAATGCAATTATCAAATACAAATGGGGAAGAATTAAAAACTTTAATTACAAAACGAAAGAAAAATATAAAAATTGGACAACCAAAGCAAACAGAACTTATCGGTAACTTTAGTTCAAGAGGACCATCACAAGGAAGTTGGCTAATAAAGCCTGATGTTGTTGCACCTGGAGTACAAATTACTAGTACAGTACCGCGAGGCGGCTATGAATCGCATAACGGAACAATTATGGCTGCTCCGCAAGTAGCTGGAGCGGTTGCCCTCTTGCGTCAAATGCATCCTGATTGGACGACAGAACAATTGAAAGCGGCTCTTGCCAACAATGCCAAAACATTACATGATGTCAATGAAAATGCATACCCTGTTATGGCACAAGGATCTGGTTTAATTAACATTCCGAAAGCAGCTCAAACAAATGTATTAGTAAAACCTAACAATGTCAGCTTCGGTCTTATTAAGCCCAATAGCGGAAAAGTAAAACTGACGCAAAATGTTACATTACAAAACCTTTCTAGTAAAAAGAAAAGTTTTTCAACTCGTGTGGAATTACTAGATGCAAACACAAAAGTAAGAGCTTCTGTCCCTTCATCGATTAGCATACAACCAAATAGTAGTACCGAAAAACCATTTACTATCAATGTAGATAGCTCACTACCACAAGGTGTGTATACTGGAAATGTATATGTAAAAGAACAAGGGGCAAAAGAAGAAATTCGAATTCCATTCACATTTAGTATCGATCCTAAAGATTATAAACGTATCGATGGACTTGAAATTATTAATTCTACTTTTAGCCCAAATGGCGACCACGTACTAGATGATAATCTCATCAACTACTATTTAGTTGCGCCTGTGGATGATGTCACATTGCATGCAAATTTAGTTACGAAAGAACGTGTAACGTATCAAGGGATTATCCATCAAGCTAAAAATGCAACTCCTGGATACAAACCTTTCAAATGGAATGGTACAAAAGCCGATGGCACTCCTTTAGCTGACGGGCTATATCAAATCGAAGCAGTTGCTTCTAATTCTGGTGGAGAAACAAAACAAACAGCTGCTGTATTTCTTGATCGAACTGCACCTAAGTTAACATACGAAGTTGACCAAGAAAATCTCGTAATTAAAGGAAAAGTTGATGATATTCTATTAGATTGGATGTCAGAATCTGGTTGGATAGCACCTGGTATTCCAGTGAGAATGCAATATGAAATTAACGGAAATGGTGTATGGGACCAGGCATTCCTGAACCCTTGGGAGAAAAGCTATGACATTTATTTCGATCGTACTCAATTACAAGAAGGAAAAAATACTATTCACATTGTAGCAACTGATGCAGCTGGCAATACCTCTAATTTAACTGTTAATTTAGAAGTGAAATAAAGTGAAACTTTAATCAGTGGAGATTTCGTTCATCCCCACTGATTATTAGCCTTCACCAATCGGGAGTTACGGGCAGTTAATCTCCCATCTCACTTCTTTACTCCAACCGAATTTTGAGGTAGGAATTTTACTGCTCATTAACACGGGATAAAAAATTTTTGTTGACAATTTTTTTAATATAGTTTTATAATACAAAACATAGTTTAGTTGAACGAATTATATATCGGCTTTGAAGGAATACTAGTAGCGACTTATATCACTGTCTCAGAGAACTGATGGTTGGTGCGAATCAGTACATATACAAGCGTGAATTACAATTCTGGAGCTTCTTTCCCGTAATGCTTTTTATGCATGAAGAGAAAGACGGATCTTTCCGTTATCGTAAAGTGAGTGGTAAACAATTAGTTGTTTACAAATAGGGTGGTACCGCGATTTTTATCGTCCCTATCGGATTTTCCGATAGGGACTTTTTTGCGTCCATCCTCTTACACAATTTCATATATACGCGTTGAAAGAATCGCAGTAGTATCTTATATCCCTGTTACAGAGAGCTAATGGTCGGTGGAAATTAGCACATATATAAGTATGAATTACAATTCTGGAGCTTCTTTTTCGTAGTGCTTTTATGCATGAAGGAAAAGACGGAATTTTTCCGTTATCATTAATTGAGATGTAAGTATATTTTCACTTACAAATAGGGTGGTACCGCGATTCTTTCGCCCCTATCGGACTTTCCGATAGGGGCTTTTTCTATTTCTCACAGAAACAGATGTTAAATAATTCCGAATCTTATGATAAAATTTTATAAGCGCTTACAAAAATGAAAGACCAACTATGAGAAGTCAAGGAGGATTTTTTGTATAAATAAGGGGTGTTTTTCTAAAAAAGGGCGCACCAAATAAACCTAAGGCTTTTCAAAAAAATGAGAAGTT